>JAGLFH010000020.1 GCA_023144635.1 Candidatus Auribacterota bacterium
GGAGGGGTTATGCTGGAACCTATATTTGGTAATAGTACAATAGAAAAAGTGTTGTTTTTTATGTTTACCTATAAGGACGGATATGCAAAGCAGATGTCCGATGTTTTTTGTATATTTATAAATGGTATACAGCAGCAGTTGTCTCGGTTAGAAGAGGGTGGAGTTCTTGTAAGTCAAAAAAAAGGTAATACAAGGATATATACATTTAATCCAAGTTATGCTTTTTTAGAGGAATTGCAAAAACTATTAGAAAAGGCTTTGAAAATGCTGCCGGAAAAAGAAATAAAAAAGTATTACAGAAACAGGACCCGACCAAGAAAATCCGGTAAACTATTATGAAGAAAATTTTTATTCTTACCTTTATGCCTCATAGTGCTTTTATCCGTGGCTAATAGGCTGCGCCAGTAGTTAGTAATTAGTTTTTAGTTGTTAGTTCATGGAACAAAATTATAAGCACCAAATAACAAATCCCAAAATCATAATCTAGAACCTAAAACCCTTCGTGCTCTTTGTGGTGAATAAAAGATCGTGGATCGTTCAAGGTGTCTTCCGCCTTCGCTTTAAGCTATGGCGAGACAGGTCGACAATGTTTTAATATTAGATGCGTAACTATCAAGAACTATGATTACAGGGTTGAGATGCCTTCTTTCAGAGCGTAGCGGATGAGATCGGCCTGTTTATGAATTTCCAGTTTTCTCATTATATTATTTCTGTGAACGTGGATCGTATTAAGCGAAAGATTAAATTCATTAGCGATTTCTTTGTTGCTATGCCCTTCTGAAATAAGCTGAAGTACCTCCTTTTCCCGCTTGGTAAGATCGACCACTTTTTTCTTTTCTTTGTGGCTGCTCTTTTTTCCAAGAAACCCGTGCACAATATATTTTGTTACCTGAGGGCTTAAAAAAAATTTATTCCTGTATACTTCGCGAATAGCGTGCACTACTTCTTCAGTTGTATTTTGTTTGAGGATATAGCCTTTTGCGCCGCACTCCATTGCTTTTTCGACAAACATCCTGTCATCGTGCATGCTTAAAATAATGACTTTGCATCGCGGAAGCAATTTCAAAAGCCTGTCGGTTGTCTCGATGCCGTTTAAGATTGGCATTGATATGTCAAGAATGTAAATATCAGCATGTTGTGTTTTTACGCTTTTTAGCACTTCTCTTCCGTTATCAGCTTCGCCGATAACTTTTATATCGTTGCTTGTCCTTTCGATAACAGCTTTAATACCGTCTCTAACAACAGCGTGATCATCTGCGAGAAAAATTCTTATGCTCATACGGTAATCCTTTTTAAGTAAGTCCTGTAATTAGAAAAAATAATATCTATCTTCGTTCCTTTCCCTGATTTTGAAGTAATACTGAACACTCCGCCCAGTGATTCTACTCTTTCAATCATTCCGCGGATACCCATTTTAAGAATGCCGGCTTTTTGTAAAATGTTTTCCAGCGTATCAAACCCTTTGCCGTCATCATAAATCCGAAACTTAATGTCATTTGCTTCCAAACACAGATCTATTTTTACATTTTTAGCATCAGAGTGTTTTATAATATTGTTTAGAGCTTCCTGAGCAACCCTGTATAGCACTATAGAAATGTCATCGTTGAGTTTTTTATGTTTTAAGTCTGCTTTAAAGTTCCAATTGAATTTTTCCTGTTTTGCTATGATGGAAAAATATTGTTTCAATGTGCCCGTGATCCCTATGATATCAAGGGCAGGAGGCCTGAGTCCTGACACTATTTTCTTCAGGTTTTCTATCACTGACTTCAGGGTGTTTTTTGTGTCTTTTATGCTTTTAAAGGCTTTTTTCAAGTTTCTGTCTTTGACCTCTTCTTCTGTAATAGTCAAATGTGAGTTAAGTCTGACCATGCTTGATCCAAGCTCATCGTGAAGGTCGACGGCAAGCTTTTTCTTTTCTTCTTCTCTTAGATGCAATATGTTTTGTGAGAAAGCCTTAAGATTTCTTTCAGATATCTCAAGCAGGCGCTGATGTTTTTTAAGCTCTTCCGCGGTTTTTTTTCTCTCTGCAATCCTTCCTAGTCTTTTGGCTACTGCTTTTATGAGTGCTGTTTCTTCTTTAAGAAATGGCCCCGTGTCGGTATCAGGCATCTTTTTTAGGTATCGCACCTCTACTGTGCCTGCATTTTTTCCGAACAACTTGATATTAGTTTTCAGCTTCCACCGGCTTTTTTTGCAGTTCTTAGTTTTAAATTCTTTTCCTTCAAAAATAATTATAGTGCAGGTAATGTCAGGATGCTGCAATGCAGGAGGGATCAGTTTGACCATGCCGCTGAAAATCCCTTCTAAAGTTATTTCGGGCTGTTCTTCAAGTTTAGAAAGGCCGTAAAAACAGTTCAGCTCTTTTACCCGCTCATCTAGATCATATGATTTCTTTTTAAGCTCTTCCGCGGTTTTTTTTCTCTCTGCAATTCTTCCGAGTCTTTTGGCTATGGCTTTTATGAGTGCTGTTTCTTCTTTAAGAAATGGCCCCGTGTCGGCATCAGGCATCTTTTTTAGGTATCGCACCTCTACTGTGCCTGCATTTTTTCCGAACAACTTGATATTAGTTTTCAGTTTCCACCGGCTTTTTTTGCAGTTCTTAGTTTTAAATTCTTTTCTTTTGAAAACAATTATAGCGCAGGTAATGTCAGGATACTGCAATGCAGGAGGGATCAGATCAACCATGTTCTTGAAGATTTCTTCTAAATTGATATTTGGATTTTGCACGATCTGGCAAAGGCAGTTAAGGCAGTCCAGCTTCTTTACGTGTTCTTTGAGAACAATATCCTTTTTTCTCAGTCCTTTTTCTCCTTTTTTTTGCCTGGTGCTTTTTACATCTGAAATGTTTTTTTTCAGGCTACAGGTCTTTTTTTTATCCGTTTTTTTTCTGTCAGATTTTTTCATTTATTTCCTGATAATCGTTAAAAAAATATTAGCATTATTTTTTTTAACTACAAGAGATTTTCATTTGTTTATCTTCGTTAGTACTATAAAAAACACTAAAAAATAACCTCTTTGGGTTATGTTTTATCCGGTTTTTTTGCTGTATAAATAATTTAGAGAATTATATGCATTGTGCGTGGTTTTTGCTTTATTGCAGGCAAGTGTGATCAAAAGCAAGGAGGGACAGTGAATATTCTATTTATTGATGATGACCAGACTTTGCATCAAACCATAGGTGGCTTTCTGAAAAAACAGGGCTACACAGTATTTAGCGCTTTTACTGCCGAGCAGGCGATTAACATTTTTATTGAAAAAGATATAGATCTTACTATAACAGATATTGTCCTGCCTGATTTTGACGGGATAAGGATTTTGAAAGCCATTAAAGACGTCTACCCTAATGCGGAAGTCATAGTTATTACAGGCTATTGTGAAATGAAAAATGCCAGATCTGCAAAACATTATGGAGCTTTTGAATATCTTTTAAAGCCTATAGACCTCAACGAACTTCTCACAACAATAGAAAGCACAAAAGTGTACGAGAAAAAATTTTCTAGGGGTAATAAGGAATAAAAACTGGATGAAAGATGAAGAATTTTATAATAGGAGACCTACGGATAGAGAGGAAAAATATTAAGTTTTTGGACGTATATGGCCATATTGTTTTTCTGAGTTATGAATGCTTTGGTCGAACGTTTGATCTGCGGTTTGAGGTAGGTGAAAATATGAGGGATGACGAATACAATGAAATAAGTAGATGGAAAAAACTGCATTTTACAAAATGATTTAGATATAAAAAGGAGGGGATGATGGCCACGATGGAAAAGATAATTTCAAAAGCAGAGGCTGGAAAATACTTGACCTTTGTGCTCGACAAGGAAGAATACGGCCTTGAGATACTAAAGGTCAGGGAGATCATGGGGCTTATAAAGATCACTCCTGTTCCGCAGACGCCGACATTTTTGAAGGGTATTATAAATTTGCGTGGCAAGGTGATTCCTGTTGTTGATCTTCGAATAAAGTTCGGCTTTCCTGAAATGGAGCACACAAAGGAAACCTGTATCATTGTCGTGGAAGTTAAAAAGAGTGAAAAAAATCTTTCCATGGGCATTGTGGTTGACAGTGTTTCAGAGGTCATTGATATTGATGAGAAAGATATTGATGAAAGGCCTGATTTTGGTACTACCATAAAGGCCCGCTTTATAAGCGGCATAGGGAAAGTCGGAGGCGGAGTCAAAATGCTTCTCAATATCAATGAAATATTCTCTGATGAAGAAATTGTCAGCATACAGAAAATAGAAAAATAAAATAGGGGAGGTTAAGGATGTTTAAAAATTTGAGTTTAGGAAAGAAAATATCCGGAGGGTTTGTCATAATGCTTGTTGTACTTGCGGTAGTGGCTTTTGTCGGGTATAACGGGCTTCACATAGTGGAACAGAAGGAGGAGAACGCGGATGACGCTAACTGGCTTATTAAGGAGTCTTACAAAGCGCGCATGGATGAGAAAAACTTTATGTTGAGGAAAGACAAAAAGTATCTGGAAAAAGGGCTTAAGATAGTAAGTGGTTTTCATGATAGAGCAAATGAGCTGGAAGAAAAACTTAAAGTACCGGAAGACAAGGCGTTTGTCAAAGAGGTTGTACATAATATAGATGAATGGAAGGAAGCGTTTCAGGAATATGTGAGACTGGAAGATATGAAGGTGGAAGCTGATGCAGGTATGGTAGAGGGTGCGAGAGAGGCAATTGTAGAAATAGAAAAAATGTGGGATGATCAGAAGGCAAAATTACTTGAAGAGATCGATCAGCAGCTGGCTGTTAAGGTTGTAGAAGAACGTTTTGCAAAAGCAGCCGATGCTAATCGTTTATTTCAGGTGGCATTAGAAATACGTGCTAATGAGAAAAACTATATTATTCGAGGGGATATAAAGTATGTTGATAATGTTGCAAAAGAAGTGAAAGCAATCATTTCTTTGGCTGAGGATTTGAAAACGCGCTTCAAAGATGATATTAACAAAAGACAGGTTGATGCAATTATTGCTGCTATGCAAAGATACAAGAAATCCTTTGATAACTTTGTTTTAAAAGTAGAAGAGCAAAAGACGGAAGAAAAAATAATGGTGGAAGCAGCAAGGGTTTGTCAAGAACATGCCGATGAACTTCGTGCAGGACAGAAAGAAAAGATGGTCATAGCAACAAATAGGGCCAATTCGTTGATGATCGGACTGGGAATTGCCGGGATTATACTTGGAGTGTTACTTGCTTTCTTTATAACAATTGGCATTACAAGGCCTATTAATAAAATCATAGATGGTTTGAGAAGTGGTGGAGAGCAGACATCATCAGCAAGCGAACAAGTTGCTTCATCATCACAGCAAATGGCTGAAGGCGCAAGCGAACAGGCAGCATCTTTGGAAGAAACTTCTTCTTCTTTGGAAGAAATGGCGAGTATGTCAAAACAAAATGCTAACAATTCCAATCAGGCCAAGAATCTAATGGCTGAAGCTAAGTCTTCTGTAGAAAAGGGTGCTACATCTGTCAATAATACAGTTAAAGCTATGGATGTTATTAATGAAAGTGCAAAGAATATTAGTAAAATTATCAAAGCCATAGAAGAAATTGCTTTTCAGACGAATCTACTGGCTTTGAATGCAGCTGTTGAAGCTGCACGCGCAGGTGAACACGGTAAAGGCTTTGCTGTTGTTGCTGATGAGGTAAGAAGTCTTGCTCAGAGATCAGCCAAAGCAGCTGGAGATACAACAGAGCTTATAGAAACAGCTATAAATAATGCGCAAAACGGTGCCAAGGTGGCCAAAGAAGCAGGTGATGTATTAAAAGATGTCACAGAAAGTTCTACAAAAGTGGCTAATCTGGTTGGAGAAATAGCTGCTGCATCAAATGAGCAGTCAAAAGGAATCGAGCAGGTAAATGGTGCTGTTACTCAGATGGATAAAGTTACTCAGTCAAATGCAGCAAATGCAGAAGAATCAGCATCAGCAAGTGAAGAGCTTTCTGCTCAAGCACAGCAGATGAATGCTATGGTACAGCAGCTTGTAGGAATTGTTAATGGAAACTCCGATAATAGTAATGATACAATGACAGCCCAGAAATATCAGGCAAAACATGTTAATCGCCAGATATCTGTAGCTGATACGGGAAAACATTATTTGAAAAATCAAATGCATCAAAGGTTGGAAAATAACGGAAGCGGCAGACAGGAGAATAAAAAACTTGTAAAACCAAGCGAAGTAATACCGCTTGAGGATGATGATTTTAAAGACTTTTAAAACGCGAATATGCGCGGATTAATGCAGATAAGTTAGACGTATTACTTCAGCCCCCCAGCTGAAGAGGAGTATGGAGCGGGGACAAAGTCTCTGCTCCTGCTCCTACATTTTTTTTTTGCTTTTCGTGGCAAATAAAAGCAGTTATAAGTTTAAGACGTAAGCTATAAGTGGAAGATAAAAACAGTTGTGCGTTATGCGTGTAGCGTTGTGTGTTCAATGGTGTCTTTCGCCTTCGCTTTAAGCTATGACGAGACAGGTCGTGCGATATTAAAAATTAGTGTAATTCGCGTAATTAGTGGTTAACTGCTTCGCAAGGTACTAGGTGTTAGGTTTTTGTTGCTAGTCAGGACCTAGAACCTTTTTTTAAACTCCCCTTAAATTATTTCATATTCTCTATTGACATAGGATTTATTATGGACTATATTGATAATGAGAATCAATATCAATAAGGAGTTTTTGATGTCTTGTAGAAGAGAAAAAGAAGGATCTGAATGGGAGGGACGTTTTAGAGGATGTGGATACCGTTGGACTTTATCAAGACAGGCTATTATTGAAGCATTAAGTTCTACAAGTGACCATATGAGTGCGGAGGAAGTATATAATGCTGTACAAAAAAAACACTCTTCAATAGGTCTTGCAACGGTTTATCGTACTTTGGAGATTCTTGTGGGTATGGCTGTTGTGTTGAGTTTTGATTTTGGTGATAAGCGAGCACGTTATGAGTTAGCAGAGAGGTTCTCTAAAAAAGACCATCATCATCATTTGGTGTGTAATGATTGCGGAAAAGTAGTCGAGTATACAGAGTTTATTGGTGATGAAATCGAGCTTCTTAATAAAACAGAAAAAGGACTTTCAAAAAAGTATAACTTTAAAATAGATAATCATGTGATCCAGTTTTATGGACTTTGCAAAAAGTGTCAGTAGTAATAGTAATGTAAATTTTTTTATTTATGAATGAGAATGATTATCAATAACAAGAAAGGAGTAATAAAATGGCAAATTTTAATGGAACAGGACCTAATGGTATGGGACCGATGACTGGTGGCGGAAGAGGATATTGTGCAATGCCTGCTGACAATGTACCATCAAGAGGCTTTTTCGGTCGTCGCGGTAGTGCTGGTGGAGGCGGCGGCGGAAGAGGTTATGGTCGTGGTTTTAGAAACCGTTTTTTTGAAACCGGACTGCCGGGATGGGTAAGAGGAAATAGAGGATACGGTAATACGTATTATGAAAAATTAACTGCAGGAGAAGAAGTGCGGATCTTAAAAGATGAAGAGTCTTTACTTAAAGCACAAATGGAAAACCTGCAACAACGTATTAATTCACTTGAAAAGACAAAAGAAAACGAATAATTAAAGTAACAAGTTAGAAAATATAAGGGGTAATTATGAAAGCAGCTATTTCTACTGATGGGGAGAATGTGTCTGAACATTTTGGAAGGTGTCCTTCTTTTACAATTATCGATATTAAAGAAGGGAAAATTAAAGAAAAGACTATTATTGATAATCCAGGGCATCATCCGGGGTTTTTACCTAAATTTCTTCATGATCAAGGTGTAGAAGTTATTTTAGCAGGAGGTATGGGGCAACGAGCACAAATGCTTTTTAATGACGCTAAAATTGGAACGATATTAGGTGTTACCGGCAATATAGATGATGTTATAGAAAAGCTCAACACAGGTAGTCTTAGTGGAGGTGAAAGTCTATGTTCTCCCGGAGCCGGTAAGGGATATGGGATTGATAAAACAGAGTGTGATCATGGGAACGAAAAACATTGTTAAATAAAGGAATAAATTATGAAAATATGCATAACATCTAAAGGAAAAGGTCTAAATGCAATGATAGATCCGCGTTTTGGCAGATGCCAGAATTTTATTGTTGTTGATGTAGAATCTATGGAGTTTGAAGATCATGAAAACCCTTATATAGATTCTACAGGAGGATCAGGAATACAATCAGCACAGTTTGTAGCAGAAAAAGAAATAAAAACAGTTTTAACAGGAAATGTCGGCCCAAATGCATTTCAGACTTTGCAGGCAGCCGGTGTTGAGGTTATAACAGGCATGTCAGGCAGTATAGCCGATGCTGTTGATAAATATAAAAAAGGTGAACTAAAACCAATTGATAAGCCAAGCGTTGATTCGCATTTTGGCATGAAATAATAATCAAAACTAAGGAGATTCGATATGGCAGCAATAGTAGATAGCAGCAAATGTACAGGTTGTGGTGCATGTGTAGGTGTGTGTCCTGTAGAAGCAATAACAATTGAGAATGGAAAAGCTGTTATAAATGATCTTTGTATTGATTGCGGTGCATGTGTAGGTGCATGTCCGGTAGAAGCTATTTCTTTATAAAATAAATTAAAACATGGAGGTTTAAAATGCCGTATGGTGATGGAACGGGCCCTTTAGGAAATGGCTCCGGAACAGGAAGAGGAATGGGGCGTGGAGGAGGTAGAGGAAGAATGGGCGGTAATAGTCCCGGAGCAGGACCAAGTGGCTATTGTGTATGTTCTCAATGCGGTGAAAAAACACTTCATCAAGCAGGAGTTCCTTGTTATTCTGTGAGTTGTCCTAAGTGCGGAACAAAAATGATTAGGAAATAGTTATGAAAACTTTAATAAAAGAAAATCATATAAAATATCTCCAAAAATAGAATGAAGTATAAAAAAGATGGAAACAGATATCAGGATGTTTTCATGATTAATAAGTAAGGTATAAAATGATAATTTCAATAGCAAGTGGAAAAGGCGGGACAGGTAAGACGACCATAGCAGTTAATCTTGCTTTATCACTTTCAAATGTACAGTTTATTGACTGTGATGTAGAAGAGCCTAATGCTCATTTATTTTTAAAGCCGGAGATGAATAAAAAAATATCTGCTTGTATTCCTGTACCTGAAGTTGATGAGGAAAAGTGCACTTACTGCGGAAAATGTAAAGAGGTATGCGCCTATAATGCTTTTGCCGTTTTTAAGGGAAACAGTGATAAAGATGGAAGCATTATTGTGTTTCCGCATCTTTGCCATGGATGCGGTTCGTGCAAATTATTTTGCCCCGAAAATGCAATAAAAGAAGTGGATAGAGAGATAGGGATTATAGAGATAGGGAATGCAAAAGATATAGAATTTGTTCATGGAAAGCTCAATATTGGAGAGCCGATGGCTCCGCCTTTAATAAGGCAGGTTAAAGATCATATAAAACCTGAAAAAACAGTTATCATTGATGCTCCGCCGGGTACCTCTTGCCCTGTTGTCGAAACTGTTAAGGCAAGTGATTATTGTATTCTTGTGACTGAACCAACACCATTTGGGTTGAATGATCTTATTCTGGCGGTAGAGGTCTTGAAAAAAATGAAAATTCCATTTGGTATTGTTATTAATCGAAGTGATATAGGAGATAACCATACAGAAGAATATTGCGAAAAAGAAAAGATCCCAATCCTTATGAAAATCCCTTTTAAAAGAGAAATTGCTTTTGCATACTCAAAAGGTATTTCAATTATCGAGGCATTACCTGTTTGGAAAGAAAATTTCCAGGATCTGTTTTCTGAAATAAAGTGCAATATAACGAAAAATACTGATGAGGACAATTCTTCTCTTAATAGGGGGAGTTTATAATGAAACAAATACTTGTTATTAGCGGAAAAGGCGGAACAGGAAAGACAGTTTTAACAGCGTCTTTTGCAGCACTGGCTAAAAATAAAATCATGGCTGATTGTGATGTAGATGCCGCCGACCTTCATATTCTTTTGCATCCAACAATAAAGGAAAGAAATATTTTTAAAAGCGGGCAAACAGCTGTTATAGATAAAGATCTTTGTATTACATGTGGAAAGTGTATCAAATTTTGCAGGTTCAAGGCTATTAGTCAAGATTATATTGTTGACCCGATAGATTGTGAAGGGTGTGCGCTTTGCAAACATATTTGTCCTGTGGATGCTATTAAAATGGAAGATAATGTTTCAGGAGAATGGTTTATATCAGATACAAAATACGGTCCTTTAGTTCATGCCAAACTTGGTATTGCTGAGGAAAATTCAGGAAAGCTTGTATCACTGGTAAGAAAACAGGCAGAAGAACTTGCCCTTAAACAAAATAGTGATTATGTCATTGTCGACGGCCCTCCGGGTACAGGATGTCCTGTTATTGCATCTTTAGCTAACATTGATCTTGTTGTTGTAGTAACAGAACCTACTCTTTCCGGTATGCATGATATGCAAAGGGTGCTTGAACTTACGCAGCATTTTAAGATAAAAGCCTGTGTTGTTATCAACAAGTTTGATCTGAATATAGATAATACAAAAGAAATAGAAGTACTTTGTGAAAATAAAAAAGTGCCTGTTATAGGAAGCATTCCTTTTTCAAAAGAAGTCACCCAATCTGTTGTAAAGATGAAACCTTTTACAGAGTTTTCTAATAACGAAATATCAAAAGAGATAAAGAAAATTTGGGATCAAATAAAGGACTCTTTTTAAAGAATTTGAATGTGAAAGATCAAGATGCAAAAGAAACAATATAAATACATATATGGTCCTGTTCCTTCCTGGAGGCTAGGAAGTTCTTTAGGAATAGATCCTGTTTCAATGGATGAAAAAATTTGTACTTTTGACTGTACTTATTGTCAACTTTGGAAAACAAAGAATTTTTGTAAGAAAAGAAGTGTTTTTGTTCCGGTTAAAAAAATAATTGACGAACTAAAAACATTGCCTGATATAGAGATCGATTATATAACTTTTTCAGGGGTTGCGGAACCTACGTTGGCTAAAAATATTGGAAAAATGATTAAAGAAACAAAAAAGATGATGAATAAAAAGATAGCTGTTCTTACCAACTCAACACTGCTTGATAGAAATGATGTTCAAAACGATCTTTTACAGGCAGATCTTGTGGTGGCTAAGTTAGATGCTGCTTCACAGGATGTCTTTGAAAAGATCAACCGTCCTATGGATGAATTTAAATTAGAAAATATTATTCAAGCTATATATGATTTTAGAAGTATTTTTAATGGTAAGCTTGCTTTACAGATTATGTTTCTTGAAGATAACAAACACCAAGCAGAAGAAATAGCTGAAATTGCAAAAAAAATAAAGCCTGACGAAGTTCAAATAAATACTCCTTTAAGACCTTGTGAAGTAGAGCCTCTTGGTGAAAAAGAAATGAAACAAATATCAAAATGTTTTAAAGGGATGAATGTTATTAACGTATATGAAAAAGAAAAAAAAGAAGTCAGTTCTTTGAGTGATGAAGATACTTTAAGAAGGAGAGGTAAAATTTAGGATAAGCAATCATGGCTCTGTATGAAATAAAAAAAGTGCCGGATGATGTTTTGAGAAAAACATGTACACCTCTGGAAAAAATTACGTTAAGAGAAAAAGACATATTTGAAAAAATGTTTTTTACAATGAAATATTTTGACGGAATAGGGCTTGCTGCTCCGCAAGTAGGCATTTTGCAAAACTTGATCGTTGTTGACATAGGACGTGAAACATTTAAGCTTGCTAATCCTATAATAAAAGAGAGCAACGGAATTGATAAAATGATCGAAGGCTGTCTTAGTGTCCCTGATCATGTAGTTGAAATAGAAAGAGCTTATAAAATACTAGTTAAAGGCATAAATGATGAAGGGAAAAATATTGAAATAGAAGCAGAAGGACTTTTAGCAAGAGTCTTTCAACATGAGATCGATCATTTAAAGGGAAAGCTTATTATTGATTATTAAATAAATACTCTATTAGGCAGTTTATGAGGAATAAATATATGAATATAAAAATACTTTATGATAATTCTACTTTAGATGATGAGCTTTTTTATGGATGGGGTTTTTCCTGCCTTATTAATGACAATATCCTTTTTGATACAGGTGAAAATGGTGAAAACTTATTAAGTAATATGAATAAAATGAAAGTGGATATATTAAACATAGAAAAGGTCGTTATTTCACATGATCATTGGGACCATACCGGGGGATTATGGGAACTGCTTAAGAACACAAAAGATCTTGATGTTTATGGTTGTCCCGGATTTAGTTCTGTTTTTAAAAAAAGAGTAGCAGTAGATAATGGCCGTTTTATTGAAAATAGTGATCTTAAAAAGATATCTGATAACATGTATCTTACCGAAAAAATGTATGGAATACACAAGTTCATGCCTATAGAAGAACAGGCTCTTATAATAATAACAGAAAAAGGGATAACAGTTATTACAGGCTGTGCACATCCGGGTATATTAAAAATACTTGAGATCGTAAAAAAAAGATTTCCTGAAGAAAACATCCATTGTGTTTTAGGAGGATTTCACCTGACAGAGCATAAAAAAAGCTCAATAGAAAATATTGCCAAGCAGTTCAGGAAAATGAATATACAGAAAGCTGCTCCTTGTCATTGCAGCGGTGAAGAGACAAAAGAAATATTTAAAAATAATTTTGGAAATGACTTTATTGATGTGAATGTAGGTGAAGAAATAGAAATATGAGTATACAATATATAAAGAAACTTTAATAAAATATGTCCAAGATGACTGGTTCTAGAATATGTAATTGTGCCGGGTTTAAATTATGATTAGTGTATTTTTGGCAAAATAGATATAATAGAAAAGAAGTGTTTTGGTAAAAGCGGTTTTGTTGTGATCGCTAAAAAAAAAGAAATGAAAGTGAAAAAAAGAAGAAAGTCATGTTTTATAAAAGAGACAGCTATAATAAAAAGTTAATCGTTTTTATTGTGATATTACTGCTTTTATTTAGTTTTGCTATTGAGAAATATCATAGTCACAAAGATCATAAGGATAAAGAAAATTGTCCTGTTTGCTCTTTTAAAATAGCTTCTACAGTAAATATTGTGGTTTGTCTTATTGTTTTTTATTCAGAACTGAGCTTTAAATTCATTCTTCCTGAAAATTGTTTTATTCCATATAAAACAATAATTTTATTTTCTCACCATCTTCGTTCGCCTCCTTTAGCTCCTTAATAAAGTAGTTATTTCTATTTTTAAATTTTAGTTATTAGTTACAAAAAAATCATTTAAAGGAGCTCTAATAATAATGAAAAAGTCTAAGTTGATTTTATTTATTACATACTTTTTTTTATCAATATCTATTGTCTCATTAGGATCAGCGCAGGAAAGGACCATGGGGAATAATGAGATGAAAACTCTTAAAAAAGAGATCCAAGGCCTTCGGGATGAACTTGAAGAGCAGCGTGAAGAACATAGTACGCAGATCGAGAGACTTCAAGAACAAGTCAATATGCTTATGATGCTTTTGGAAAAGCAAAAGGTGGAAAGTCCTAAATATATCAAAGATGTGTCTCAGAACGAGATCGAAGCATTACGTGCTGCAGCAAAAGAGGCAACACAAGATGATCAATTTAAAGAAAGAGCGGAAGAAAAGACATTTAAATCCGGTGGACTTTCTCTTCAAACGCTTAATCCAGAGATCAGCGTAACAGGTGATTTTATTGCAACATATAAATCGGGAGATGCTGTTGCTCAGGATTTTGATTTTATGTTTCGCGGTCTTGGCCTGCATTTTGAATCTTACCTTGATCCCTATACTCGTTTTAAAGCAGCTGTGCCTGTAAGTGAAGGTGGAGCAGAACTTGGAGAAGCTTATTTTACACGCTACGGGATAATGGAATCATTTAACCTGACGCTTGGAAAATTCAGGCAGCAGTTTGGTGTTGTGAACCGCTGGCACAAGCATGCACTTGATTGTATAGATTTTCCTATGCCTCTTAGAATGATTTTTGGAGAAGGAGGACTTAATCAGACAGGACTTTCTTTTGACTGGAGCGGAACAATAGGAGATTCAACACAGGAACTCGTGCTTCAGTTTACAGATGGTGTAAATGGTAGGATCTTTGGAGAAAATGACAAAAACAGACCCAGCATACTACTTCATTACAAAAATTACCGTGATCTTTCAGCTGATACTTATTTTGAATTTGGTCTGACAGGCCTCTTTGGCTGGAATGATACTTGGAGAATAGCAGATAGCGACAGCATCAGTGAAAAAGGAAATGTACAGGTGTATGGAGCAGATATGACTTTATTTTGGGAACCTGCGAGCCGTATGCGGTACAGGAATTTTGAATGGAGAACAGAATTATATTATGTCAATAAAGAGATCTTTGCTTCCGATGCTTCAGGAAAAGATGAACTGAATCCTTGGGGTGCATATACTTCTTTTCAATCAAAGATCTCCCGTGTAGTTGATATAGGGTTTCGTGCTGACTATTATTCTCCTGAGACAAAAGAATATGCTGATATGTCAGATGTTTCACTATATCCTCTCGCAGTTACAGAAGACAGTGCTTATAGATGGCTTACAGCTTTTTATGTGACATGGCACCAGAGCCCATTTGTAAAGTACAGGTTGGAATTTAATCATGAGGATGGAAAAGGAATGCTGCCATCTGAGAACAGGATTTTTTTACAGGCTGTTTTTGCAGCAGGGCCGCACAAGCATGAACGATACTAAACACTCAGAATTATTTTTTTATTTTTAAGAAATTTGGATTTAATGAAATTTGATAAGGGGAGATTTAAGTATGAAAAAAATAATAAAGTATAAAGCAAAAATATTTTTTGTGTTCATCCTGTTCTTTTTATCAGGAAACATTTGTTTTTCTGAAGAAAAATTAAACGTAGTTACAACTTTGTCTGATTATGCTTTTTTTGCAAAGATAATTGGAGGGGAGCGCGTTGTTGTTAAAAATATTGTTCAGGGAAATCAGGATGCACACTTTATTCGGCCAAAACCTTCTTTTGTGAGCATGATCCGTAAGGCTGATGTTCTTATATCTACAGGACTTGATCTTGAACTATGGCTTCCTACAGTTGTGGATAAATCAGGAAATACGAATGTAAGAAGCGGACAAATTGGATATGTTTCTACATCGCAGGGTATGGATCTTTTGGAAAAACCACAGACAATGTCAAGGATCGAAGGCGGTGTTCATGTTTATGGAAACCCCCATGTGACTTGCAGTCCTATTAACATGAAAACAGCTGCAAGGAATATTGCAATAGGCTTTATAAAAAACGACGCGCAAGGAAAGGAATATTATCAGGAAAATCTTGAACGACTTCTTAATGAAATAGATGTGCGTCTTTTTGGTGATGAACTTGTCCGGATCATTGGAGGAGATACTCTTTGCCAGCTTACGATAAAAGGAACTTTAATACCTTTTTTAGAAGATAAAAAACTGAAGGGTGCTCCGCTTATTGACCTTTTGGGTGGATGGATGAAAAGAATGCTTCCTTTAAGAAGTATGAAAATAGTCACGTATCATAAAAACTGGGTTTACTTTTTAAATATTTTTGGTATGGAAGAAGCCGCGACCATTGAGGCAAAACCCGGAATTCCACCATCACCCAAACACGTAACAGAGCTTGTTACTTTTATAAAGACCCATGGTATAAAGATTGTGCTTGGAGCTAATTATTTTGATGAACAGAAGATTAAAACAGTTGCAGGACGTGTTGATGCTGAAGCTGTTATTGTACCTCTTTACGTTGGCGGGGAAGAGGGCGTTGATGATTATTTTCAGCTTGTTGATCATTGGACGAATGCTCTTGTTGCAGCAGCAAGAAAAAAGGATTTAATACATTAGAAGAGAATAGTAAAGGAGGTAAGGATGTCTGAGGCCGCAAGGTTTTTTATCATACAGATAACTTTTTTGTCTGTTGTTCTTATATTGCATACTTATTTAGGCCTGCATATTATTAAAAGAACTCTTATCTTTTCTGATCTTGTTCTTGATCAATTAGCAGCTTTTGGAGCTTTGATCGGAATTGCGTTAGGTATTCAATATGGAACAACCGGATCCTATTTTGTATCTATGATAGCTGTTATCATAGGAGCATTGCTTCTTGCTTTTATCAATCCTCGCAACCGTTTGATCCCGAGAGAAGCTATTATAGGCATCATGTACGCTCTTGCTCTTGTAGCCTGTCTTCTTCTGGCAGATAAGCTATCCGGAGGGAGCGCTCATATTACAAAAACACTAACAGGCAGCATGCTTTGGGTAAGATGGCCAATAGTAATTGTAACTATTATTGTATATATAGTTCTTCTATTGTTTCATTATATATTTCGCAGGAAGTTCATCGGATTAACAGGGAATAACTCATATTCTAAAAAAGAGAAGTTTTGGGATTTTCTCTTTTTTACGACTCAAGGGATAATAACAGTTCTTGTAGTTCCTATTGCCGGAGTATTGCTGGCATATGCATTCCTTATGATACCTGCAGCAATTGCTTTACTGTTTACAAACAAATGGGTACCAAGTTTGATCTTAGGATGGAGCTTGGGGCTAATAGCTTGTCTTATCGGTCTTGTTTGTTCATTTAATTTTGATTTTCCTTACGGACCAAGTTTGATACTCTCTCTAGGCTTATTCTTTATTCTGGCAATTATTATTAGGGTGTTTTTGCCACAAAAAGTTTTTATTAAAAAAGAGAGGATATAATTATGTCACAGTTTTTTTTGACATTCGGGCAACCTATACTTGTTTGTCTTACTATGCTTGGAATTCTGGGATATTTGGGGCTTCATGTCTTGAAAAGAGAAGTTATTTTTATTGATATTTCATTAGCCCAAATATCAGCAGTGGGAGCTATTATGGCTCATATTGTTTTTCATGTGCATGACGATTCTCTGCAAAGTTATATTAGTGCTTTTATTCTGGTTCTTATAACTGCTCTTTTTTATTCTTTTGCCCGGAGAAAAATTCATCAGATATCCTTAGAAACAGTTATCGGTGTTTCTTATGTAATCGCAGCAGCAGCAGCACTTTTTATAGTAGGTGTAGCACCGGGTGGACATGTTCATATTCAAAACATGTTATCAGGAAGTCTTTTGTGGACTACATGGAAAGATATTCTTTTATGTTTTATCATTTTTTCAGGAGTTGGTATTTGCTTTTATATTTTCAGAGATCCATTTAAAAGAATATCTGAAAATTATAATGATGCTTATAAAAAAGGTATGAAAGTTGTTTTATGGGATTTTCTGTTCTATGCGTTATTAGGTATTGTTATTACGGTCTCTGTTCGGATCGGAGGTATAGTAGTAATATTTGCTTTTCTTATTATACCGGCTACTATTTCAGCTCTTTTTTCTAATTCTTGGAAAAAACGATTATTCATTGCCTGGGGAGTAGGTATTGGAGCAGTGATCATGGGCTTTTTATTTGCTCAGCAGCTAGATTTTTCTGTTGGGCCATCGGTATCGCTTTTTTTAGGATTAGAATTGATCTTTGCCGGTGTTTTTTCATTGTTATCTAAAAGAACTTGATCCTAAAATAGGGCAGGAGATGATGAAGTTGTTTGAGGCCTATAAATGATCTTTTACTGTTTTATTTGTCCTGTAGAATATGGTAGTATTTTTCCTTTAACTTTAAAGAACAAGTATTCTAATAATATTTGAAAAAGGGGATAAAAATGAGCGAAAAAAAGAAAATAGTAGTTATCGGTGGTTCTGCTGCCGGCCCTAAATGTGCAGCACGTGCAAGAAGGTTTGACCAGAATGCAGAAATTACAATACTGCAAAAAGAATCTGATCTTTCTATGGCTTCTTGCGGTTACCCATATTATGTAGGAGGTTTTTTTGATGACCGTAATATGCTTGTATCAACACCTACAGGTGTAACACGCGATCCGAAGTTTTTTCTTAATGCAAAAGGAATTTTTGCGAAAACAGATACAGAAGCAATTAGTATCAACAAAAATGATAAAACAGTAAAGTATAAAGATTTAAAAACAGGTGATGAAAATGAGATCAAATATGACAAACTGGTTTTAGCCACAGGAGCAGTACCAAATATTCCTAATATTCCTGGAATAGAATTAAAAGGTATTACTACACTTCAATCTATTAAAGACGCTGATTATTTGAGAAAAATAAGAGATGAAAATAAAATAAAAAAAGCAGTTATAATAGGCGGCGGATTAATAGGTATAGAAACTTGTGAGGCACTTCAGCTTGCAGGAATCCAGATAACTGTTATTGAGCTTCTTCCGCAGTTATTGACTTTTCTTGATTGGGAATTGGCAAAGATAGTGGAAAATCATGTTAAAAGCAAAGCTGCAAATGTAATAACACAAAATCCTGTCGTAGAGTTTTTAGGTGAAAACGGAATTTTAAAAAGTGTGAAATTAAAAAATGGTACCGAATTGCCTTGTGAACTAGCTGTTCTTGCTATTGGCGTACGCCCAAATGTAAAGTTAGCAAAAGATGCCGGATTAGATATAGGAGAAACCGGCGGCATCATTGTAGACGAATTTCTGACAACAAAAGATCCTGATATTTATGCAGTAGGAGATTGTATTGAAACAACAAATAGAATATCAAATAAAAAAGTACATGCTCCTTATGGTGATCTTGCTAATCTTCAGGGTCGCGCAGCAGGTGAAAATATAATTTTAGGAAACAATGCAAAATTCCCCGGCACTATACAAACGGGAATATGTAAGGTCTTTGATTATTCTGCAGGTGCAACGGGCTTATCTGAAACGGCAGCATTGAAGTTGGGTTATGATATTATTACTGTAATTAATGCGAGTCCCGATAAACCCGGATTTATGAATGGAAAGCTCATAATCTCTAAAATGGTGGTAGATAAGAAAACAAATCGTGTCTTAGGAGTGCAATGTATTGGGCTTGGAGATGTAAGCAAGCTAATTTCTCAGGCAGCTATGGCTATTCTTGGAAAGTTAACAGTTAATGACTTAGTTAACGCTGATCTGCCATATGCCCCGCCGTTTTCTCTGGCGATTGATCATTTTATTGCTACTTCCCATATTATACAGAATAAAATGAGAGGCCTTTTTACCGGAATAAGCACTAAGGAATTAAAAGAAAAACTTAATAATGGAGAAAAACCATTCCTTCTGGATGTAAGAGGAGCAGATGAGTTTGAACAGACTCGATTGGGAATAGGTGAAACATTAATACCTTTGGGTGTTTTAAGAAAAAGAATAAATGAAATACCAAAAGACCGTGAGATAATATGTTATTGCAAAATTTCTTTAAGAGGATATGAAGCAGCTTTAGTCCTGCAGGCAAACGGATGTAAAAATGTAAAAGTGTTAGAAGGCGGTATAATGGTATGGCCTTATACAAAAGAAAAATAAGTATTTTTCCTAGCTAAGGAGATGATATTAATGGTTGATAAAATAGCATGTCCTAAATGTACAAAGCCTGTATCAATTCTAATTTTTAGCTGTCCTTTTTGCGGAAGTAGTCTTAAGGGAGTAACCGGAGAACCGGTTAATGAGGCTGATCAGACTCCTCCTAATAAAAAAGATATAGAAGCATTAAAAGCTTTAGCCGAGTTTAGTGTATCGAATGAAAATTATTTAAATTCAAAGAAAATAGCACCCCCTATTAAAGTAACTAGCCCTATATCTGCTTTTGAGAGCTATTTCATGCCTGTTCATCTTGATGGACCTTTTAGAGTTGTTGAATGGGTGTTAGCTGTACTTGCGAGTCCGATTATATTGTTTACTACTTGTGTATCGGTGTTAATGGTGAAAAAATGGGGCCGTATACCTGTTATTGATGTAGGGTTGGCTTCTTTAATAGCTTATATTATTACCTCAAATATGGTAAATAGAATGTATTACTATATTTTTTTAGTATCTATTGTATCTTTAATACTGAAACTGGTTGTAGGTTATGTTGCAAGGGTAAGATCATTATAACCTGTATCTCATGAAAACAGCAGAATGGGATTTATAACTAATTTTTAGAATGTAAAAATAGTGATATCCTGTTATACCAAAAAGTTATATTCTTTTCTTTTTTGCTAAAATCAACGAATATTTAACCTATAATAGAAGTCTATATATAGTTAAATAACCAGAGTGGTCATTTAGATCTACTAATGGAGGAAAAATAAATGGAAGATCTGTTAGGAATATTTATTGGTATTGGGCTAAGTGCTGCATGCGGTTTCAGAATATTTGTACCTCTACTTGGGATAAGTATTGCGAGCATGACAGGTCATGTTGAGCTTATGTCAGGTTTTGAGTGGATAGGGTCGCCTCTTGCAACAACAGCTTTTGCCGTAGCGACAATCCTTGAGGTAGCAGCTTATTATATACCAGCAGTTGATAATTTTATGGATACCATAGAATCGCCGGCAGCTATTGTTGCAGGTACTATTATTACAGCATCTGTTATTGGTGATATACATCCTTTTTTAAGATGGTCACTTGCCCTGATAGCAGGAGGAGGAACAGCAGGTATCGTTCAGGGAGGTACAGCTTTAATAAGAGCAACTTCACTGGTAACAACTGGAGGCGGCGGGAATCCTATAATCTCGACAGTAGAGCTTGCAAGTTCTGCTTTTGCTACAATATTTGCTCTTATCTTTCCTTTTGCAGCTGCAATTATTGCAATTTTACTTGTTATCTATATATCAAAGAAACTCATACGATTTTTTCTTAAGAAGAAAAAGGGGAACATTGATAAACCAGTTATCAGTGAAACCGAAAAAAATGAGGCAGAAGAAGCTGAAATAGATTATTAGTTTTTTTAAAATAATTTCTATATTAGTCCGTATTATTAATAGCATGCTAGTTAAACTTTAAAAGGAGGAATTGTAATGAAAAAGAAAGGTGTATTAACAGTTTTGGTAGCATTAATAGTGGCTTTCAGTTTTATCGTACCTGTAGTTGTGGCTGATGGTTATGGAAAAGGAGATGGTTACAGAAAAGGTAAAGGCGATGGGCATCAAGGTAACAGAGGTGATTTACAGCAAAAACTTATGAGAAAAGCTCATTTTCTTATGAGAAATAAGGAAGAACTGGGACTAACTGATGAACAGGTAGATAAGATAAAGGCTTTAATGATCGAGACCAGGAAAAGCCTTATTAAAACTAAAGCAGACATAGATATCATTGATGTTGATATCAAAGCAGCTATGTTTTCAGATGATATTGATAAAGAGGTTGTAGGAAAACTTATTGATCAGAAATATGATCTCAAAAAAGTTCAGGCTAAAACTGTTATAAATGCTCTTGTTGATACTAAAGGTGTTCTCAACGATGAGCAGAAAGAAAAAGCAAAAGAGCTTTTTAAAGATAAAGTAAAAGAATGGAAAGATAAAAATAAACGCACAGATAGCGCTAAAGGTAAGAAGTAACCAAGCTATAATAATTAAGTATAAAAAAATGTCCCGCCTATAAAGCGGGGCATTTTTTTAAAATTAGGTAAACGAGTAAGAATACTACAGCTACTTCGTTATGCTTCGGTCTCGAATTCGTCGACGTATACAAAAATACGCCATCCTCATTTTCGCCTCGCATGTCTTGTATCTGCAGCATTCTTACTCGTTTTGAAAGAAAGATTTTTACCATTTTTGACGCGTTTATGTGATAAGGAAGTAAAAAACAAATCTACTTCGTTATACTTCGATCTCAAATTTGTCGACGTATACAAAAATACACCGTCTTCATAAACAGAAAATGGGGTT
Source organism: Candidatus Auribacterota bacterium (assembly GCA_023144635.1). Classification (GTDB taxonomy): domain Bacteria; phylum Auribacterota; class JAFGBW01; order JAFGBW01; family JAFGJP01; genus JAGLFH01. The sequence continues at coordinate 21,704 of JAGLFH010000020.1, forward strand.
TTTGTTGAAAAGTAGACTATATTATGACTATTATGTCTTCTGTAACAATTTAAAGAAGAGCAAATAATATGGTTATGAAAAACAATACTTTTTTACCCATATCGCGAAAAGATATGGAGAAGCGTGGTTGGTCGCAACTGGATATCATTTTGATAACCGGGGATAGCTATGTAGATCATCCATCTTTCGGAGCTGCTTTAATAGGAAGATTTCTTGAGCACAAAGGTTTTAGGGTGGGGATCATTGCTCAGCCGAACTGGAGAAATAAGCAGGATTTTATGGTTTTGGGAAAACCAAAACTTTTTTTCGGTATCACTTCAGGCAATGTAGATTCGATGATCGCTAATTATACTGCCAATAAGAAAAAAAGAAGAATTGATGATTATTCTGCAGGCGGAAAAACAGGCCTAGCGCCTGATAGAGCGATTCTTGTATATGCGAACAGGTTGCGATCTGCTTATAAGAATACACCTATAGTTATTGGAGGGATTGAAGCAAGTACAAGGCGTCTTGTTCATTATGATTACTGGTCTAATTCACTAAGGCGGTCCATGCTGCTCGATTCGCGTGCTGACCTTCTTGTTTACGGAATGGGAGAACGTCAAGTTTTAGAAATAGCAGAAAGATTATCTAAGGGTGAAGACATAAAAAGCTTAAAAGATATTCGGGGTACGGTATCTGTACAAAACGATATCAGTTATTTAGAGGATTTTGTTACCATTCCTTCTTTTGAGGAAATACTTGAAAGTAAAAAATCTTTTTCCAGAGCCTTTATGTTGGCTTACAAGGAACAAGATCCTTTCACAGCAAAAACAGTTGTACAAAAACACAGTAATCGTTTTGTTGTACAGAATCCGCCCTCAAATCCGTTCAAAACAAAAGAGCTTGATGAAATATATGATCTTCCCTTTGTAAGGGTTTGTCACCCTGTTTATTCAGGCAGTGGAAAAATGAAGAGCTATGAAACAGTAAAATTTTCTATTACTGCACACAGGGGATGCTGCGGAGAATGTTCTTTCTGTGTTATCTCTAGCCATCAGGGAAGAATTGTTCAAAGTAGAAGTGAGAACTCTATTTTAAAGGAAGCGACAAAAATATCTTCTATGGAAGATTTCAGAGGAACGATCACTGATGTTGGCGGCCCAACGGCAAATCTCTACAAAGCCAGTTGTTCGCTTTGGGAAACCGGAAAAGGATTTTGTAAAAATAAAAAGTGCCTTACACCCCATACATGCAAAAACCTTAATCTCGGATATGACAGGTCTATTGATCTTTATCGTAAGATAAGTAAAATAAAAAAAGTAAAACATGTCTTTATCGGAAGCGGTTTTCGTTATGATCTTTTAATAAATAACGCAGCTAAGAAATATCTTAGGGAAATATGTAAAAATAATATTAGCGGTCAGATGAAGATCGCTCCGGAGCACTGTTCCAATAAAGTTCTTTCTCTTATGGGAAAACCATCTTTCGGATCATACGATACGTTTGTTAACGTGTTTAATAAAACAGTACAGGCTCAAGACAAAAAACTTTTTCTCGTGAACTACTTTATTTCCGCATATCCCGGATCTTCTCTTATGGATACCCTTGAGCTGGCGCAGTATCTTTTAAAACATAACATGGCGCCAGAACAAATACAGGATTTTATTCCGATCCCCATGACCTTATCTACATGTCAGTATTATACAGAGAGAGATCCTATCACAGATAAAAACATATATGTGCCCAAAAGTACTGAGGAGCGGAAGATGCAAAGGGCTCTCATTCAGTACAAATCCCCGGCTAACAGAAAATATCTTATTAAAGCTCTTCAAAAACTGGATGCGATGCATCTGCTTCGCACGTTTACTTATAGAAGAGGTGGTAAAAGAAAATTTAGCTAGAGTTAACGAGTAAGAATGCTACAACTACAACGCTTATACTTCGGACTCAAATTTGTCAACTGAAGTCATGAACCACGTCCTAAACCACATAGGGGGCAGGATAAATGGGGTTCATGATGAACAAAAAAGTAAAACATTAGATGTGTGTAGGGTTCTGGCCTGCCTGAACCGTAGTCAAATGTAAGTACGGAGGGGATTATTTGACATTACATATATAAAATATTATTATATGTGAACATTATCTATTTAGGGGATAGGTTATGTTTCATAAGGGCATGAAAATAGAGCAAATCAGTATTAAGCTTTCGGCGATCAGCGATCAGCTATCAGCAGTCGGCGTTCAGTTTTTTTCAAAAATAAATTCATTTAAATAAATATTTTTATTAATGGAGTGGTGTGTCTGTTTGCCATAGAGAACACAGAGAAAAATAAAATAGAAATATTAAATTCAATATAGGGAGATGCGTCTTATGAAAAGAATGATCACAGTTTTTTTAGCAGTCCTTTTCATTGTTTGTGCTGTTACGGTTTTTGCAGGTGAAGAAAACTGGACTTCCACCGATATTCTTGACAGTGATGGCAAAATAGCCGAGAAACACTATACTGATGAAGAAGAGATTGTAGCAAAGAAAGAGTATTTCGATAAAAACGGCGTAAAGGCTATGGATGAGGAGTTTCGTTCTGATGGATTACTGTTAAATAAAAACCTTTATGATGAAAATGGAAAACTTGAGTATCATGAAATTTTTGTAGATGGAAAATTATATAGTAAAGAAGATTATGACAAAGACGGTAATAGTACCATCATCTTTTACCATACTGATACTGGTGGGGTCAGGTCAACACATAAAGAATTTGTAGATGGTAATGTGATGACAAGAAAAATTTATAATTCTAAAGGTGATTTAGTAGAAGAAGAAATTTTTGTAGATGATTGCTTAACAAAATCAACGTATTTTGATAGAGATGGTAATACTCGTTCAACTGAAGAACATAAGGGAAAAGGAAAAAACTTTCATGTAACAAAAAGAACAGCTTTTAGATCGGACGGATCAAAATATTCTGTCACTCATTACGATGAAAACAGAAACACGATCAACACAGATTACTATGACAAGGATGGAAATCTTTCACCAACACCCGTTTATGGAGGAGATAAAAAAGATGATGTTCCTGATGATATTCCAGTTGATCCGGAGCATTCAGTTGTACCATATATTCAGCCGTATTATGGTGAGAAGAAAAAGTCCACGACAACAAGCTCCAATATATTTTTCTATGGACCAGACTTTGATGATACGGTATGTGATGTTGCCTCAGGAAGTACCTGGTTAAAATGGGAAACAATAGGTACGTGTGTTGACGAAAATGGTGATGGGTATGTAGGGGACGCTTGCTCGCAGCGTTTCTTTGTTGATACGGGTGTATGTACACAAGGTGAAGGTGAAAGTATTTGCAGGCAAGTTCCTGCACCTTACCTTGATGATGTTATAGGTGAATGTCAGTATAGCAGTGAATTTGAATATCTTAATTGCGGTACTGCGTGCAGTGATGATGGTGGTGATAATTGGTATGTGGGGTGCGACGGATTAACAAATTTGCCGGGTGTAGCTGGTGTTTGTGATGATCTGCAATCACCTTTTCCAGAATCAGATCCTGCAACTGGTTTTAGATGGAGCAATATATCACCTCGTATAAGTATGACTTACGATATTACCGGTGATGGAAAAAATGTTGTCAAGGTGAGTTACGCAAGATATTACCCTAAACCTTCCATTCCTGCTGGAGGGCTGCCTGACTGGGCTAATAAGAGTGGCGCTGTTGGATTGGGCTTTGATCCATCATTGGGCGGTATTAATGGTCTTTCAGTACGCACATATGTTTCTCCTTTATTTGGTATAGATGCGGTCTTAGGTTTTAGAATAACCTCTAATACTGATCCTGATATGTATACAGTAGATGTTGAAAATCTTTTTGAGGATTGTCTTGGCGGTACTTGCGGTGTAGTACCTGTGGTAGTGGCCGAGCCGGTTGTTACAGAGCCTGTTGTTGATACGAATGACACACCGGTTGCTACCTGTCCCGGTTGTGGTAAACCAGTAGATGAATGCACATGCGGATAAAGCGGATATTACTTGTATTTGAATTAATATATGAGATTGAAATTTAAGGAGGAATTGAGATGAGACAATGTTTTTACCGTGCAGGGATTAAATTAAGAATTTGTTTTTTTGTTTTCGCAATACTTTTTGTCTTTCAGGCATTTCCTTCTTTTGCTGCTGAAGAGGGAACGGGTAAATGGCATTTTGATAATGGTGTGGAAGCATACAATGATAAAGACTATGACACTGCTATTGAAAATTTCAAAAGAGCAGATGAATTGGACTCTTCTTTGGAAGCAGAGATACATCTTTACCTTGGCCGTATTGCAATCAACAAGAAAAAATGGCAGATAGCATCAGTAGAAATATCAAGAGCAAAGGAAATGGGGCTTTCCCGCAAGCGTGACCATGAAGCTAATATTGCACTTGCTTATATTTTAGTTTACGGGGATATTCCAAGGCGCCGTCCTACGCAGGTTGCTTCTAAGCAAGAAAAACCTTATTCATTTGGTCTTTCAATAAGTGAAGATTGGATAGACGGCATCACTCTTCCTCTTACCGTAACAACTGCTGAAGACCCTGTTCGTGAAGATGATTTTTGTACCAAGATAATCGCGGGTGCAGATTATAAATTTACTCTGGATGAAAATAGAAAAATTACCATTGGATATGATCTTTACCAGAGTCTTTATGCTGATTTTTCTCATCTTAATTTTCAGGGACACACTTTTTCCGGTATTTATAACCACAAAACTGAAAATAATATAAGTCTTACTGCAAGTTATGGTTTTTCTTATTACCTTTTAGACAACGATCATTATATGAACTCGAACGTGATAAATCTTAATGTCTTTTTTCCTGAGAAAAATAATTTTTATGGAAAAGTAGGTTATTCATTTACTATTTCAGATAATAAGCTAAATACTGATCAGGATACCAACATCCATAATCTTACTCTTGCACAATACTATTTTATACCTGATACAAAAGATTTTGTGTCTTTTGGCTACGTATACGGAAACTCAAATCCTGATCTTGACCGCTGGGAATATACTTTACACAAACTCTATATGAGCGGAAAACATGAGTTTAACGAGAAGAGCAAAATTACAGGATACTTATCATATGCAACCTATGATTACAAAGGATACGATACATTAGAAACTACTAAAAAACGTAATGACGATATTTTATCTTTTGTAGCAAAATATTCTTATACCGTAAATAATTGGAGTGAAGTTTATTTAAGATATAGCCAATCAAATCATAATTCAAATATTATAAGACAGGATTATACTAGTAGGGGGGCTTCGCTCGGCACAGTCTTAACATGGTAAACGCGCCAATTATGGTAAATCTACTTCGTTATACAAGTGTTTATGCAACTTGCCGTATATAAAAATACGTCTGCGTCGCATAAACACTTGCAAGCCTCGTATTTTCACCATAATTGACGCGTTTATGAAGTTGGGGTGAAAGGAATGTATAGCTGCAACGCTTATGCTTCGGTCTCAAATTCGTCGACGTATACAAAAATACGCCGTCTCCTCATTCTCGCCTTGCATGCCTCGTATTAGGAACATTCTTACTCGTTTAGAACCAAGAGAAAAAAGAAAAGAGAAGACGTATGAACGGGGACGGAGGTGTTTTGTAAACTTAAGCTTGCCTAAGTCCCTTAAAATACAATGTAGAACTGAAGAGATGTTGAGGTTACATATAAAAAATCAGCAAAAGTAGGTAAAGACGAGTTACCAAGATTTAATTTTATTGTTTGGACAGAACAAAATCTAATCCAAGTCGAAAAATGGGCAACAAAATATTTAGGGATTACTTGGGATCAACCAAGACCAGAATTTCGGTATATTGAAAAAGTTCCATTTTAGTTTTAATCAAAAACTACTTCCACCTGCCTCCCAAGCAGAATACAGACCCTTATGCTGACCCATTTCTTTCTTTGAAATATTAACTATCTCAACATTTCCTTTTTTAAGTACAAAGCTAAAGCTATTGTTGTTGACTTGTTGATAACTTATAAAAATGCTTTTATGTAAAGTTGTATACAAGGCATGTTTTAGTTTACAGCTTGTTGACAACTTTGTAAATGTATGTTATGATAAAGTTGTAAACTAAAATGGAGTGTTAAATGAAAGCTAAAGATCTTATTTTAAGTATGTTAGAAAAAAAAGGCGAGGTGAGGGCCTCTGATATCATAAGGGAAATCGGCTTTTCCCGTGCTTATATTAATAGATTCTTTCAGGAGCTTAGGGATGAAGGAAAGATATTGCTTATAGGAAAAGCAAATAAAGCTAAATACATTCTTGCGACAGAAAAAAGGATGATCTCTGCAAGAGAGGAAGTAAAAAAGCTGAAGTTGATCCTAAGCAATAAAGATCTTGCAGAAGACAAAGTCTTAAAAGATATAAAAAAGCGATCAGGAATCTTTTTAAGATTGTCTAAAAATGTTTCGAACATTGTTGATTATGTTTTTACTGAAATACTGAACAATGCAATAGAGCATTCTTTTTCAGAAAAGATAAATATAGTTATTGAAAAGGATAAAACGCATGTAAGATTTAATATAGTTGATGCGGGTGTTGGAATATTTAAGAATATTATGAAGAAAAAGGATCTGAAGAGTATTATGGATGCTGTTCAGGACCTGTTGAAAGGAAAGCAGACCACAGCTCCTCTTGAACATAGTGGTGAGGGTATTTTTTTTACATCAAAATGCGCGGATGTTTTTGTTATAAAAAGTTCTGAGAAGAAAATAGTCTTTAATAATCTTCTGGATGATATTTTTCTTAGTGATATTAAAACTATAAAAGGTACAAAAATTAATTTTTCTATTTCTTTAGATTCTAAACAGTCACTTGATAAAGTTTTTAAAGAATATACTAATCCCGATACTCTTGATTTTGATAAAACAAAAGTGGTCGTAAAACTTTATAAAATAGGAACAGATTTTATTTCCCGTTCACAGGCAAGAAGGATCTTAAGCGGACTTGAGAAGTTTTCTAAGATAATTCTGGATTTTAGTGATGTAGAAACAGTAGGACAGGGTTTTGCTGATGAAGTTTTTCGAGTATGGAAAAATCGTTATCCTCATAAAGAAGTCTATTCTGAAAATGCTAATGAGAATATTCTTTTCATGATAGAAAGAGTTTGATAGTGATTAATAACATAAATAAAACCACACACATCTGATTTTTGATAATATCGAAATATGAAAAGCATATTTTTATTTATAATCCTTTCTTCACTTTTATCTGTTTTCGTTGAGAGTCCATTAGATCAAATACAGGATGAAAAGTATTTTTGTGAGAAAGCTATTCAAGAAGCTATTCGTTTCAAACAAAGGGAAGGGGGCACATATCTAATGATGTCAAAATCATGGAAAGAACCAATAAAAAATTTTACTTTTGATTATGAGATCATTAAATCTGACAAAGATGAAAACATCTGGTACTTTTGGATAAAATTTACAAATGGATTTATCTATATGTTTGAATTATTTCCATTAAATGATAAGTGGTATATGTTGGTTCTTCCTCCTGAGATGGTGTTATTCGAACACTCATTCCCATCAAACGCGTCTAATTGATGAATCTACTTCGTTATGCAAGTATTTGCGCACCTTGACGTATAAAACATACGTCTTCGTCGCACAAACACTTGCATGCCTCGTATCTTTCACCAATTAGACACGTTTTTAAAGAGGATATAAAAATCTAGAGGGAATATAAATCTACAACGCTTATGCTTCGGACTCAAATTCATCGACGTATAAAACATACGCCTTCTTCATTTTCGCCTCGCACGTCTAGTATCTTCAGCATTATTAACACGTTTTTAAAATTTTGAAAATGTATAAAACATACGCCTTCGTCGCACAAACATTTCCAAGCCTCGTTTTTACCACTCTTAACGCATCTTTGAAAAGTTTAAAAAATAAATATTTAACCTATCCAGAAATGTACCCAAGACTACTCCCTACGTTACCGGACAGAGTGGTCGGAAAAGGTTAAGGTTTTTTGTAGAGGGATGGGGATGTGAGGAGAAAAGGGGATTGTTTGAGATGTTCTGTTTTTTTACAAATATTTTACAAACCTTTTACAAGCTCATGACAACCGGGGTCCTCAATAGTGTTATGGTTTTTTTAGAGAAGAAAATTAAAACCAAAACAGAAAAGGAGGAAACGATGAAAAAATTGGTGTTTTTACTGGCCGCATGTGTTTTGCTGACGTCTATACCTAAGAGCGGTTTTGCCAGGCAAGAAAAAGATGTAACAACGCTCATAGAGCATCTTGAAGTAGGAGAGTCTGTTTATTACAGGAACTTGACTCTGGTACCTGTATATAATACGAAGATCAAAGACTGGACACCTTATGTGACTCTTGATGAAGCGCTCAAAAAAAAATGGATAGGGATCAGTGAGGTCGAAGGAGGGCAGGTTCCCAAAGTCAGGATCAGAAACAAATCTAATAAGACAATTTTCCTCATGGGAGGGGAAGTTATCACAGGATGCAAACAGGACAGGATCCTTGGAAGAGATGTTTTGCTTGGCCCCAAATGTAAAGACGTTATTGTTCCTGTCTACTGCGTTGAGCAGGGAAGATGGAGCTATCAGTCGAAAACGTTCTCAAGCCGCGAAAACCTGGGAACATCAAAGCTTCGCGCAGAAGCTCAGATGGGAAAAAATAATACGCAGGCAAATATCTGGAGCGATGTTTCTAACATGCAGAAGAAAATGAAAGTCTCGTCCCGTACAAGCAATTATCAGCACATCTATGATAAGCCCGAGATCAAAAAAGAAGTTGGTTGTTTTGAAAAAGAACTCCATGATATCCCTCAGCTTCAAAAAGACACGGTCGGCGTAATTGTAGGAGTCGGCGGCAAGATCATAAGCGTGGATATTTTTTGCAACATGCAAGTGTTTCAGAAAAAATGGCCAAAGATCCTCAAGGCATCTGCTTTTTCTGCTATAAGCAGTGAGGACAGAGGCACAGTTACTCAGGAAGCATCCATACACTTTCTTCAAAAGCTTCACGATAAAACTTTTTTCTCCAGGAAGGCTATAGATCTTGGACGCGAGTGCTATGTTGAGGACAGTGAGGTAAACGTTAATGCGCTTGTTTATCGGAATGCTGTTATTCACCTGGCTGGTTTCCCTCAA
>JAGLFH010000021.1 GCA_023144635.1 Candidatus Auribacterota bacterium
AAAAAAAGGAGAGAAAAATGAAAAAGATCATTTCTTTTATTCTTGTTATATTTTTTTGCAGCCAGTCTTTTGCTTTTGGAAAAACATCAGAAAGAGTCAGAGTCATTGCACGACCGGACAATCCACTGGTCCTGCCGGGTCAGAAGAGCTATGTTGTTATCAAAGTCGGCCTTTTCCCTGATGACAAAGGCATTGATTTTAAACGTCTGCCGATGAATATCGCGATCGTACTGGATAAGTCGGGATCCATGGGAAGTCAGAGCAAAATGGAAAATGCCAAGAGAGGTGCAATAGAGATCATAAACAGGTTGAGCTCCAAAGATATTCTCTCTGTTATTGTTTATGATAATGCTCCTTACACGCTGATTTCTGCCCAGCATGTGATCAACAAGGAAGCTATCATCTCTCAGATAAGAAGTATCTCCTCCGGAGGTTCAACAGCTCTTTATGGCGGCGTGTCTTTTGGGGCATCAGAGATATACAAAAACCTAACGGATAATTATATCAACAGGATAATTCTTCTTTCGGACGGTCTTGCCAATGTTGGCCCTCAGTCTACAGAGGATCTGGCTTGTCTGGGGGAAAACCTGGAATCTCAGGGGATTAGTGTAACTACGATCGGTGTGGGACTGGATTATAATGAAGACCTCATGACAGTTTTAGCAGACAGAAGCAGCGGCAATTCGTATTTTGCCAGAAACAGTGATGAACTGCCTCAGATATTTGCCGAAGAGATCGGAGAAGCTATGACTCTCATGGCTTGTAATGTTCGTGTTCTGCTGGAATGCCCTGACAATATCAGGCCTGTATCTATTATAGGAAGAAAAGGAGTTGTCAATGATAGAGATATGGAAGTTATAATCGGAAATCTTTACGGATCAAGTGAAAAGTATACCCTTTTTGAAGTGGAGATTCCTGAGGGCAAAGATGGCAGAAATCTGAAAGCTGCTCGTATTCGCATAGAGTATGACGATCCTTTTACGCAGAAAAAAGTCTTCAAGAAAATGGATGTTTCCATTCAGTATGAGAAGAACAAAAAAACTGTTGAGGCAAAAAAAGACAAGGAAGTTCTCAAAGATACAGCTATTAACAGAACGGCTGAGGTAAAGGCGAGAGCTATTGCTCTTGCGGACAAAGGTCAATACAAGGAGGCTGCACATTTGATAGAACAGAATAGCGAGGAACTTGAAAAAGTAGCAAGACAATGCGATAATGATAAAGATTTGATTAATAAGGCTAAAGAATGTCAGGAGGTATCCGGCCAGCTGAATTTTAATAAGTCGTTGTCAAGAGAGCAGAGAAAACGTTTGAAGAATGATCATTACACAACGATCAATCAGCAGGGATACATTGCAAAATAAAGGAAGTTCATAATGTAAAAAGAGGTCTTTGTGTTGAATGCTAATAATATTTGGCATGAAGACCTCCTCTTTTGGGAGAAGAAATGATGCGAGCATATTTAACACGTTATCTGGGCTTATTCTTTATTGCTGCTGTTATTGTGCCCAGTGTTATTCTTAGCCTCATGGCAGTTCGAGCGGTTAATCATGAAGAGGCTTATCTGGAAAAGCGTCTTGAAAAAACCCTTCTGGAAGAAGTTGATCATACAGTTATCCTTTTGAAAAATATTTTAAATGAGATTGAAAAAGAATTATCTTTGACTCTTGACTCTTCGTTTCAAAATGGTGCTTTATCCGTATTTGCACAATGGAAGAAATCTTCGAGCTTAGTGGAAGTTCCTTTTCTTTTATCCAAAGAAAAAGAGGTATTATTGCCGAATATTAATCAGTCTCTTACTAATGATGAATTAGTTTTTTTAGAAAATAATTGGGAATTTTTCAGCGATCAGAAGCCCATACCGGTTTATGAAAATATTGTTGATGCTTATAAAGATACAATTCTTGTTGAATCTAAGAAGTTAAAGCAAAAAAATAGGTTGGCAGAGAAAAAAAAAGAAGTAACCCTCGGCTATAACTATAAAGATGCTGATAAGAATGTCAGTTTTAGTCAGGCACGGTATTCCTCTCAGTCTGCGAATATTGAACAGCAGCAGGCTTTGAATACTTTTCAAGAGTCTGAGCCGGTTCGAAAAGAGGTTTATAAACAGGCAAAAGGAAAAGGTGATGTTTTATCATACAGAACAGTTCTTTTGAATGACAGGAATCGTGTGGCAGACGATATGGAGCAAACTGAGAAGCTGCAATCGATCCTGATAGCGGAAGAATTTAAATTCAGCGAGATCATAAAAAATAAGTCAGAAGGGATTATTCCTCGTTTTATTGAAGGAAAACTGAGACATTTTTTTTGGAAAAAAGCTGAAAATGGCCGGATCGCAGGTTGTATTATCAATGAGGAGATCCTAAAGGAAAAAATTATAAACACTTTGCCGAATGTAATCACAAGGCTTCGCATATTGAATATTCTTGATGAAAACGGTAATCCGCTTGTTCGATTCGATGATAAAACTGACCGCGATTGGAAAAGGCCATTTGTTTCAAGAGAAATAGGTGAGGTGCTGCCCAGATGGGAAGCGGCTATCTTTTTGTCAAATCCGGATCATATCAGATCTAGAGCTCATTTTACATCAATGATAATGTCCATATTGATATTTATCTTGTTTGTTTCCATACTGGCCGGAGGGTTTCTTGTTTTAAGTTCCATGTATGGAGAAATGAAACTTGCAAAGCAAAAAACAACTTTTGTAGCCAATGTTTCTCACGAGCTGAAGACACCCATTACTTCCATTCACATGTTTGCAGAGATGCTGAAAGAAAAACGTCAGCCTGATGTGAAAAAACAGCAGCAATACCTTGATATTATTGTTTCCGAAACAGAAAGGTTAGCGCGGCTGATCAACAATGTTCTTGATTTTTCCCGCATGGGACAAAAAAAGAAAAATATCTACAGCAAAAGGACGGTAGATCTGGTTGAACTTGTAAAAGATATTATCGAGACTCAAAAAGTCAGGCTTGAACACAACGGCTTTGATGTTCATTTTTATGTTTCTTGTCAGGAGCTTCCTGTTTTTATTGATGCGGAGTCGATCAAGCAGGCTTTGCTGAATCTTCTTTCAAATGCGGAGAAATACTCAGACAACATAAAGAAGATAGAAACAGAAGTTCTCTGTGAAGAGGGTTTGGCTGTTGTGAATATCAAAGACAGGGGCATAGGGATAAATCCGTCTTCATCCAAGAAGATTTTTCAGCAATTTTACCGCACTGATAATTCATTGACGTCCCGTGTCAGAGGAACAGGCCTAGGGCTTACTATTGTGCAAAGGATAGCACAAGCACATAAAGGAGAGATCCTTTACTTTCCTCATGAGGGAGGAGGAAGTATTTTTCAATTAAGATTACCTGTGCATAGGAGCGAGAAATGAAACAAAAAATACTCATTGTTGAAGATGATGCATCCATTTTAACCGGACTCATTGACCTCCTTGAAGGAGAAGGGTATACAATAGCCTTCACGAAAGACGGAGGGAAAGTCCTTCCGCTTTATGAAAAAGAAAAACCGAACCTCATTCTTCTGGACATTATGATCCCTGAAAAAAGCGGCTATGATGTATGCAAAGAGATACGGCAAATCGACCCTTTAACGCCGATCATTATGCTGACAGCTAAGGGACAGGAAGTAGATAAAGTGGTCGGTTTAGAAATGGGTGCGGATGATTATATTGTGAAACCTTTTGCCATAAAGGAGCTGCTGGCGAGAGTCAGAGCTGCATTGCGAAGAGCTAATGCCAAACCTCTTAAAAATAAGAATAATGATCCCATTGCTTTTGGGAATGTAACGGTTGATCCGAAAACTTTAAAAGGCCGGAAGGAAAAAAAAGAGTTTTCTTTATCACTAAGAGAAATTCAGCTTCTACAGCTTTTTATAAAACATAAAGGAGAAGTCCTGGACAGATCCACAATTCTTGATGAGATCTGGGGAATAAAATATCAAGGAACAACGCGTACGCTTGATCAGCACATCGTTAAATTGCGGCAGAAAATCGAAAATGACCCTTCTTGTCCGCAATATCTTATCACTGTGCATGGGGCCGGATATCGGTTCATCAATTAACCTGATACATAAGGATTACTGAGGATTTAGAATCTTTTGCCTAAAAGGTGGAAGATCTTTTTGGTGTGGGAAAAGGCGGATAGAAGGTAAATCTACAACGCCTGTGCGAGTGTTTGTGCCATACTCAACGTGTTTCTAAGATGGGTGGAGTATAACGTACAAAAAATAAGTAAATGTATCTTTTATGGCAATATAATTGCGCTATTTAAACTGAAATGTCTTAAATGCTGATTCAGCTTTTTCAATTGAATTGTTTGCATGCTGAGCATAATCCATAAAGTTGATCTGGTATACCATATTGCCTTTTCTATGTATGTAGACAAGGCCTTGCATATTAAAAGATCCGTACTCTGGATGATTGATAGTACCTGTCCATGTGGCTCTTGCAAAAAGGACTCCGTTAACATCTACTTTTGTTACTTCACTTCTTTTAAAATTTACGTACCTTTGTCTTATGGTACCAAGATAATCGTCAAAATTCTTAAACGGGTCTTCCGGGATATTTGCCTGTCTTTCAGGAGGGAACTTGCTTATGTCAATTTCGTTTATAAGCATGCTTGATTGACTTCCATCAGCTCTTAGCTGTCCCATAACAAGTACAAGTTTTGTAGGGGAATTATCTATTATTTCAGGAGCGGAATATGACAGAGGAAAATCTATTTTATAACTTCCAAAATCATCAGCTTTTGCATCAGATGCACAAAAAAGTAATAAACAAACAGTAATTAATAATAAAAAAACTTTTTTCATATTTATCTCCTTTAAAATATTTATCTGCTATGTAATAGCATAACTTCCATACTAACGATACTCAAGATAATAAAAAAAGACTACTCCCTACGTTACCGGATGGTTCTGTTTGACGGGGGGTGTTAAAAGTATTAATATTGAATTTTGATTGATTTATAGGGGATAAAATAAACACGTTATTGAATTAAATTACAAGGAGGAAATGAATGTTTGATATCAAAAAAATCGTTGTATTTCTTTTAGTGGGTATGTTTTGTTTTTCATTATATGCCGAGGAAGCTGAGTATCCTGAAGATCTAGCTGCTATCGTAAAACAGTTCCCTGAATCCACAGTAATATCATCTGCTAAAACCAAGCAAGATATCAATGCTATACTTTCTGCTGAGGGGAAACAGGCAAAAGAAGTGATGGATTATTATAAAAGTAGTCTGACAACTGCTGAATGGGAAATAGTAACTGAAATGGATCATGGAAATGTAAAAGCATTAGAATTTAAAAAAGATGACCAGGAACTTATTGTAACTTTTATGTGCATGCCGGAAGGCGTAATGATCACGCTGGCTTTGACTATAGGAACAGATGATGATGATGACGACGACGAATAAAACGTGTTAATTATGATAAATCTACTTCGTTATACGAGTATTGAAATAGGCTGAAAAGATCGTGTTTTCTCTTTTTTTTCCGTTCTACGCCTCCAACTACGCACAAGGCTTCGTCTAGACAAGAAGGCTACGACGAAATAATGAGGTCTCGCAAAAGCTTTAGCGAAAGCGGGCGGGCTTTCGTGATAAATGTTTTTTTCTTCGTGTCCTTTGTGCAAATTTTTTTTCTTTTTTTAATTTCATATCCTTCGTGGTAAACTATTTCTTCCTAGGAGTAGATAATATGGATAAAGAATATATTGTTCAAAATATTAGTAAAGAAATTAATCAAGATCTTAAAGCTGTTAATAATACCATTACTTTATTGGATGAAGGAGGAACTATTCCGTTTATTTCCCGTTATCGTAAAGAAAAGATAGGGGGACTAAATGAGATAGCGGTTCGCTCTATTTTTGAGAAATGGGAATATTACAAGGAACTGGAAAAAAGAAAAGAAACAATTATTAAAACAATAACCGAGCAAGAAAAGCTAACACCTGAGCTGCAAAAAGAGATTCTTGAATGTACGGACAAAAATAAATTAGAAGATATTTATCTCCCGTTTAAACCAAAAAGAAGAACAAGGGCAACTATAGCTAAAGAAAAAGGATTAAATCCTTTAGCAGAAATTATGCTCAAGCAGATTACACAAGCAGATACCAAAGAAAAAATCGTCCAAATATATATAGATCCTGAAAAACAAGTCATGACATATGATGATGCCATTAAAGGCGCGAGCGATATTGTTTCTGAGATCATGGCAGATGATACTTTTATTCGTGGTTGGGTGAGAAAACAGGTTTGGGATAAAGGATTTTTGCAAGCCCAAGCGAAAAAACAATGGGCTGATAAGATATCAAAATTTCAGATGTATTATGATTTTTCTGAAGTTTTAAAAAAATCTCCATCACATCGTGTTTTAGCTATTCGTAGGGGGGCTTTGGAAGGCATCTTGGTTTGGAAAATTAAAATTGAAAAAGAGATGTTTATTGATTTTATTAAAGAAAAAATAATTAAGAATAAAAAATGTTTGTTTAAAAATGAATTAGAAAATGCAGTCGCTGATAGTTTTGAACGACTTATCTTTCCTTCGATAGAACGGGAAGTTTTTGCATTGAAGATCGAGGAAGCAGAAAAGGAAGCAATTAATGTTTTTGCAGGTAATCTTCATAAACTTCTTTTAGCTGCTCCTGCAGGCAATAAAGTTATTATGGGTATTGACCCTGGTTTTAGAACAGGGTGTAAAGTAGTTGTTATTGATGCTAGTGGAGATTTTAAAGAGTTTACGGCCATTTATCCTCATGAAGATAAACGAAAAATTCAGGCAGAAAAAGTAGTTGGGGATTTTATTAATAAATATAAGGTTGAACTGATCGCTATTGGCAATGGCACAGCTTCTAAAGAAACTGATATCTTTGTTCGGCAGTTAATAAAAAAACATGATCTTAAATTAAATGCTGTTATGGTAAGTGAAGCAGGTGCATCAGTATATTCAGCGTCAAAAGTAGCGGCTAAGGAATTTCCGGATCAGGATGTTACGGTGCGTGGTGCAATAAATATTGCCCGTAGATTACAGGATCCTTTGGCAGAATTGGTCAAAATAGATCCTAAATCAATCGGTGTAGGCCAGTACCAACATGATGTGAATCAAAATGCTTTAAAAAAAGCATTGGATCTAACTGTAGAATCATGTGTGAACTTTGTTGGAGTGGAATTAAATACGGCATCCGGGGAATTGCTTTCATTTGTTTCCGGTATTGGGAAGATCGTGGCAAATAACATAGTAACATTTCGTCGGGAGAAAGGGCCGTTTAAACGCCGCAAAGAATTATTAAAGGTACCTAAACTTGGCCCAAAAGTATTTGAACAAAGTACCGGATTTTTAAGGGTGCGGGATAGCTCATACCCTTTAGATAATTCAGCAATTCATCCTGAGGTTTATTCTGTAGTGGAAAAAATGGCCAAGGATTACAATGTGAGTTTGGAAAAAATTATTGGCAACGAAGAACTGATCGATTTGATAGATATTCAAAAATATGTTACAGAAAAATTTGGGGTTCCTACCATAAAGGATATTTTAAAAGAATTAAAAAAACCTGGCAGGGATCCAAGGAAGGAATTTAAAAGTATTATATTCTCAGATTCGATCAATGCTATAGAGGATCTTTCCGTTGGTATGACCTTAGATGGAGTTGTTACTAATGTAACTAATTTTGGGGCTTTTGTAGATATTGGAGTTCATCAAGATGGACTGATCCATATTTCACAATTAAGTGATAGTTTTGTTCGTAATACCCATGAAATAGTTTCGGTTGGTGATGAAGTGCATGTAGAAGTCTTGAAAGTAGAAGCCCAGCTAAAAAGAATATCGTTGAAGAAAATTAAGTGAAAAAGATAAAAGCAATGTTGAGTGTTAAGTGTTGAGTTTTAAGTGAAAAACAAGAGAAAAAACAATGTTAAAGGGTTAGCTGGTTAACTTGTTGAGTTGTTCAAAGAGGAATTTGGGTTATAATCTTTGAATATATATAAACAATAAAAAAGGATGAGAACCGGTTATGATGAAAAATATTAAAGGAATTAAGTGTATATTATTAATATTTGTTTATTTTATGGTCATTGATCCTATTATAGCAGAAGAAAAAAAGATTGATTATAAAACTTATGATTGGAAAGAAAAAGCTAAGAAATTTAAATTGAGCAAAGAGATCATTAAAGAGATTGCAGAAAACAAAATATTAGTAACAAATGAAACCTATAAACAAGTTTTTGAACCTTATATAGGTGACAGAAAAATTCCGATATTTGTTACGTCTGATGCTGTTCTAAATGCATTTCATGTTCTCTATGAAGAATCAATAATGAGGATGGAAATTGCAAATATAAAAAAATTAAAAGGACTTCTAAATATAGTATGGAATAATTTATCAACAGTTGAAAAATCCTTAAAAAATGCTGAACCTCAGTTAGCAAAAAAGGCTAAAAAACGTGCTCAAATAATAATAGGGGTTGGGTTAAAGTTAATCGGAAATGAAAATATTAAAATAGAAGAAGATATTTCTAAAATTGTTGATGATGAAATAAATAAGATTCTTGCTGCGAAAGATGTTTTAAAACCTGATTGGCTCGGTAAGCCTGATACAGGATTTACGGCATTAGATTATAGCAGATATAAACCAAGGGGCTTTTATACAAAAACTGAGCGCCTGCAGAAATATTTTCGTGCTTTAAGCTGGCTTCAGTCGATTCCATTTAGAGTTACAAAAGATGAAGAATTCTTATCTATACTTATGTTAGGGAATTCAATTGAATCATCACGAATAGATGATGATGTTATTGATTCTATAGATTTACACTATTTTTTTAAGGTATACAAACACTTCATTGGAAAAAAAGATGGTTGGGATATTGAAAAGGCAGAACAGGTTAATTTTGATGAAATAGATGTAAGTGAACTTGAAAGTATGCGTGAAGAACTTATAGAAGATTCTATTGAGCTTGAAAGATATGAAATGATAAATGATCAAATTGGCTTAAAAAATGAAAGACCTTCAATAGAAGATAGAATCGTTTTTCGAATTTTATCACCATACAGAACTCCTGATGCAATCCTTTTTCAGAAAACAACAGGTCAAAATAGACAATTGCCTTCAGGATTGGATATTTGTGCTGTTCTTGGATCTTCATTTGCAAGAGAAGAATTAGTAAAGAAAAATGGAAATAGTATTATTAATAAAATTGAAGAAGCACAAAAAAGTTTTGAAGGATATAGTCTGTATTTCAAATATCTTGAATGTTTAAAAGAACTAGTTAATAAACCTGAGGAAGATGCTCCTTCTTTTATGTCATCAGATATTTGGGAAAGGAAAAGTTGTCAAACAGTTCTTTCAGGGTGGGCTCAATTGAGATATACATGGGCTCTTCAGGCAAAACAATCAGTAACATATTTGTGTGCTTCTTTTGATCCTGTTGGCTTTGTAGAACCTGAACCTGAATTCTTTTCAAAAATGGCCAGATTAACACAACAAACAAAATCTATTCTTAACTATACAGGAGCATTTGAAGAAGATTTGGATAGTCTTATATCTGATATAAAAAAGGCTATTAAATTGATGGAAAATATAAAGACAAATGAAGATATGAAAAAATTAACAAACGATGAAAGAAGTTTTTTTAGCTCTATGTATGAATTAGGATATTTTGCTAAATCATATTTTAAGGAAGAAATTGATGACAATAAAAGTCTGATGAAAAAATATTAGATGCTTTAAAAATATTACTTAAAAAAATAGAAACAGGTGAAATATTGGGAAACCGTTTCTTTAAAGAAATGTTGAAGGTCCATGATCAAGATCTGAAATCATTATGGGAACGATTAGCGGAATTATGTCAGCATCTTGCAACGCTTTCAAATAAACAGTTAAGAGGGATACCTTTTAATAAAAATGATGAGGATTATTTAGGTTCTGTTGGTAAAAATCTTGCCGGAATAATGCTTTATGGAGGTAATTCTTATGCTAATCCTCGTGATGATTCTCCGCGTATTGTAGATGTACACTATGCTGCAAATAAAAGGAAATATCTGGAAGTGGGTATATCAAGACCAAGAGTTATTTATGTTCTTTATCCATGGAAAGGTGTTGAAATATTGTGTAGAGGAGCAGTGCTTCCTTATTATGAATTTGCTAGTGATGCCAGATTAAATGACAAAGAATGGAAAACTATGCTGGATTCAGATAAACGTCCGAAACAACCTGAATGGCTAAAACCATTAGTTGAAGAAAAAGGCATTTTGACTCCTGATTTTGAATCTGCAGAGTAGTTTTACTCATTTTTGTACATAATGAATTTGTAACTAATATGTGTGTTTTCTTCTTTTACTTTCGTGTTTTCGTGATAAAACCTTCTTTTATTCGTGTACCTTCGTGTAACTTCGTGGTGAATAAAAGGATCGTGGTTCGGTTTTTGTTATTCCCTTTGACTATGCTCAGTTCGACAAGCTCACTACAAGCAGGACAAGCGTGTATTGTTCAAGGAGTCTCCGACGATATTAAAACTTCGTGTCCCTTCGTGGCTACTCCCCCTTTTGCCAAAGGCAAAACTGAACTGCCATGTTATGGCTTAATTTCTGTTTAAGTATTTATGCTTTCAGTTTAAAATAATCATTCTATGATTTGATGATGTAAAAAATTTAGCGGAAAAATTGAAATCATATTAAAAAATGGAGAAAGATCATGAAAAAGACATTTTTTATGCTGCTGTCAATTGCATTGTTTTTTTGTTGCAGTTCTTTAGCCAAAGGGCAAAATGCAACAAAGGTATTTCTCTCAGAAAAAGAATACCTTGATTTGCCGGAAGAAAAAATAGACATAGCAGAAGGTGCTTTGATCATTGCAAAAGGTTTTTATCCCGAACTTGACATACAAAAATATCTTGACCAAATCGATGTTATGGCAAAAGAACTAAAGCTTAAATTGCAAGGCATCACAGATCCTTCCGAAATCATAGAAATCATCAGTAAATATCTTTTTATAAAAAACAAATTAGAATATAAAAAAATAGTAGATAAAAAGGACATATTTTTTCTAAATAATGTGTTTGATAATAAAAGCGGGAACTGTGTGAGTTTTTCGTATCTGTATTTGTCTGTTGCGGAGAGGCTGCAATTGCCTTTCTACGGCGTTTCTGCCCCTGAGCATATGTTTGTAAGATTTGAGGATAAAAACACAAAAATAAATATAGAATGTACAGATAATGGGACTCTCATAACTGAGAAGGAAATTATTGAAAGATTAAATATTCATCCCATAGCAATCGAGAATGGCGCGTTTTTAAAAACATTAAACAAAAAGCAGGTTCTTAGCGCTGTTCTTAACAGCCGTGGGAATGCTTATAAAGCTAATGGTAACTTTGATGCGGCCATCTTAGATTTAGAGAAGGCTATAGAAATAAACCCGAAGTTTGCGGAGGCATACAACAATCGTGGGATTGCCTATTATAACAAAGGCAACACTGACGAAGCCATCTCAAGTTTTAATAAATCTATAGAAATAGATCCTAGGAATGTGGATGCGTACAGCAATCGAGGGATTGCCTACGACGGCAAAGGCAAACCTGACGAGGCCATTTCAGATTTCAATAAGTCTATAGAAATAGACCCTGAGTTTGCTAATGCTTACTATGGTCGAGGGGTTGCCTACGATAACAAAGGCAAATCTGACGAGGCCATTTCAGATTACGATAAGGCTATAGAAATAGACCCGGAGTTTGCTAAGGCATACTATAGTCGGGGAAATATTTATAGATCCAAAAGTGACCTTGATGAGGCTATCTTAGATTACAATAAGGCTATAGAAATAGACCCGAAGTATGCTTATGCATACTATGGTAGGGGGAAGGCCTACTATGCCAAAGGCAAATCTGACGAGGCCATTTCAGATTACGATAAGGTTATAGAAATAGATTCGAGTGATACTGATGTTTACTATGATCGGGGAAAAGCCTACTATGAAAAAGACAAACCTGCCCAAGCTATCTCAGATTTCAGTAAGGCTATAGAGATAGACTCTGGGGATGCTTATGCTTACTTTTATCGGGGAAAAGCCTATTATGACACAGGCAAACTTGACCAGGCTATCTTAGATTACAATAAAACTATAGAGATAAAACCGGATTATGCTAAGGCGTATAATGATCGTGGGCGTATCTACTTTGATAAAAACAAACCTGCTCAGGCCTACTCAGATTACAATAAGGCTATAGAGTTAAAGCCTGAGTATGCTGATGCTTATTATAACAAAGCCTGTCTCTGTGATATGGCAGGGCGTACGAAGGAAGCGATTGAAGCTTACAAAGGTTACGTTCAGCACGTTATACCTAATCCTAAGAATAAGCTATACATTAAGGCTATCCAAGATAGGATAAAGCAGTTGGAGAATAAGCAGTAAACCTAAAGGAGGTATTTGAAGATGTCTACCCGACAGAAGATCAAATTCTGTGTTTTTACCATATTATTTATTCCTCTGCTATATAGCACACAGGTTGTCTATGCCGGCTTAAATGACGATTTGGCAAAGGCAGTCTTGGTCTGCGATACAAACCGAGCAAAGCAATTAGTAAGTCAGGGAGCAAATGTAAACGCGAAAGATGAAAAGGGACGTACCATGCTGATATTTTTTGCAGCAATGGGTCTAAGCGATAGTAATATCGAGTTATTGATCGATCTAGGCGCTGACGTGAACACAAGAGATTCAGAGGGTATAACAGCTCTGATGGCTACGTCAGGTGGAGATTTTTGGGCGGGAGGAAATCCTGAAGAGGACTATATTGGAGGTGTTGAGATACTGATTCGAAATGGTGCCGACGTAAATGCAGTAGATAATCATGGATATACTGCACTGATGTTTGCAGAGGATGTGGGATTCAAAAAAATCGCGAGAATGCTCAAAAGAGCCGGTGCAAGAAAATGAATAAAAGAATCGTGGTTTGGTTTTCGTAATTATTTTATTATCATTGCACGGACTGTCTCGCCATAGTTTTCCTGTAGGCGGGAGTGCTTAAATCCTGAGCAGCTTGCAGTGAGCAAAGTCGAACTGAACATAGTGAGTAGAAGGACCTTGACCTATCACCTGATTTATTTGTCTCCATTTGTGTGAGTGGCTAATTTATGTTATAATATTTTATATGCAATTTCACTTTGGGAGGTGTAAAGCATGGCTATTAATCCTTCAGGAAGTATTTCTAGAATGGGTCAAAATCAAAAAGCAATCAGAAGCTACTCTCAAATGCAAACGCAAACACAAAAGCAAAACAGGAACAGAAAAGCGCAAGCAAACAGGCAAAAAACTATCCAAAAAAAAGATTCTGTTGAAATAAGTGCGAGTGCACGCAAAATGCAGAAAGCACAGTATCAGACAAAAAATTCTTTTGCAGCAGGAAAAAGTGGATCAAGAAATCAGGTTATGGTTGGACCTGTAAGAGATATCCAAAAACCTTCACAGCCTGCACCATCACCCGGAGGAAATACCGGAGGAAGAGGCTAATAAGCAGTAAGTCGTAAGCCATAAGCTGTAAGAGAAAAATAGACTCAAGACACCAGACTCAATGGCAAAACAAAAATCAATCCCTTCGTGCTTTTCTTCGTGTCCTTCGTGATGAGTAAATAAGTTAAGTGTTATAGAGTTACAGTTTTTCTACGGCGAATCTGTACTTTAGTGGATGTTTTGAGTTGAAATGCCAAAATCTATAACCAAAACAATCTTTTAATTATTTTCTACTTTTTATCTTGTTTACAGCGGTTCAGGCAGGCCAGAACCCTACACACTTTTTATTTATTAAATCCCGTCTATCCTGTCTAGAATGCAGTCGTAAGTAGTAAGCCATAAGCTGTAAGAGAAAAGCAAAGTCTTAAAAACAATTATCTCTTCGTGTTTTCGTGATAAAACCTTCTTTTATTCGTGTCCCTTCGTGGCTAATAGCTTCGCAGTTTTTAGTTATTAGTAGGTAGTTTTTAGTCCTTTCCTACTTTTTTTTTGCTTTTCACTACCTAGTTCTTACTACTTACTTCCTAGTTGTTAGTAAACAAACCCTCCGTGTTCTCTGTGCTCTCTGTGGTAAGTTTTTCTTTATTAGGGGTTAATTTCTCCTCAAATTATGCCGATAAATAATAGGGAGGTATCAATGATTTCTAGTGATTCAATTCATTCTTCACAAGGTGAGGCTCTTACCGCTCTTTTGAAATTTAATAGAGAACGAATGGATAGTGTATTTAATAGAAATAAGGAGACAGAAGAACTATCGGAAGATAAATCATCTGTTTCTTCCAAAGAATCCAAAAAGGCAGAGAATCCTTTCGAAAGATTGGTGAAAACCATAACGAAAACGGATTTAAGCCTTCAGGGGAAAAAAAGCCAAATTCATTACGTTAAATATGCTTTATATGGAATGGATGATGAACAAGCCAGAGCATTCGAAATGAATGTAAAAACTTTACTTTACTTGCGAGAACAAAATCAAAATAGACGTTCTCATTCAAATAGTCTTTTAACAACCCTGGAAAATGAACTTCATGAAATTGAAGAAAAAATAAAGAAATCACAAGATAGGTTGAAAAATCTTCTTGAAGAAAAGACGAATGAAGAGTCAAAAAATGTGGATTCCATTCAAGAAAGAATTAATAATCTGTTAAAACCAGTTGAAGAAAAACAATTTGAACCATTTAATTCTTTAAAAGTTTCCTACCAAGACCAATCAATTAACCAATATGTTGTGAAATTAAATGAAGAATTCGTAAGGATAACTTCACCTGAAGAAAGTGGATCTAAAGTTGATTTGGTTAGTTGATAGTTAGTAAGCTTTAAGCTGTAAGTCAGAATCTAAATACCTTCTTTCCTCTGTGCTCGTGCTATATTTGATTATTTACCTGGATCCCGCGGTCTCGCCGCGGGATGACGACGTTTTACTTTTACACGGGTGAAGGCTTGTGGCCGCCACTACTTACGACTTGCTTTTTTTCCTCTGATACTAAAAATTTGCTATTATCCCTTGCTGCTTTTCTTCGCAAAGCAAAGATACGGGGACTAAGCTCTGCGTCCCATTTATAATGTCAGCGAGGCGGATCTTCGATGTGAATTTGTATCCAATTGCTTCTTTTAATTTATGTTTGACGTGATATAATGATTGCTCTTTGTTATGAATAATAAAAACCATCTTACAGAAGGACTAGTTACAAAAAAGCTTATTTCACTTACCATACCTATGGTATTTGGAATGCTTTCAATGGTGGTGTTTAACCTTGTTGATACCTTCTTTGTATCCCGGCTTGGCACAGAAGAATTAGCAGCCATGAGCTTTACCTTTCCGGCTATTATGTTCATTATGAGCATTGCGCTGGGGTTTGGTATTGCAACTTCATCGGTCGTATCAAACGCCATCGGTAGAGGCGATCATCACCAGGTGCAGAGACTTACCACAGATAGTCTTATTATCTCTTTCTTTATTGTGGTTGTTTTTGCTGTTCTAGGATTACTTTCAATGGACCCGTTGTTTCGCTTGTTTGGGGCCAGTGGGCAAACCTTGATCTTAGTCAAACAGTATATGTTCATCTGGTATCTGGGAGTTGCTTTTGTAGTTATTCCTATGGTAGGTAACAATGCGATTCGTGCTTGTGGTGATACGCTTTTTCCTAGTCTGATCATGATTATTTCGATGCTTGTTAATCTTGTCTTAGACCCTTTACTGATCTTCGGACTTTGTGGGTTTCCGCGTTTAGAATTAAAAGGTGCCGCAATTGCTACAGTGATTGCCCGTGGCGTAGCATTGGTTTTATCTTTACTTACTTTACATTTTAAAGAAAAGTTAATTGATTTTGCCATACCGTCTTTTGGCGAACTTATTGATTCAGTAAAACAAATTTTTTATATCGGTATTCCTTCAGCAGTATCAAGGTTACTTATACCCATCACTTTGGCTGTCATTATGCGTTTTGTTGCCGGATTCGGATATGCTGCTGTTGCAGCTTTTGGTGTTAGCGTAAAGATAGAGATGTTTGTATCCATACTGATCATGGCTTTAGCAACAGCCTTGATTCCTTTTGTAGGTCAGAACTGGGGCGCAAAAAAATACGATCGCGTTAAAGAGGCAGTAAAAAAAGCAAATATATTCTCTCTGTGGTGGGGTTTGGTCACTTTTATTGTGCTTTTGGCACTTGCGGTTCCTTTAGGAAAGTTATTTGGAAAAGATGCCCAGGTTGCAAAGCATATTACATGGTATTTATGGATCATACCTATAAGTTATGGGTTGCGTGGATGTGCCTTTTTAACTGTTTCTGTGTTTAATGCGATGAATAAGCCTCTTCTATCTATTGGACTTAACTTAGTGCGGATGTTTTTACTGTATATTCCGTTGGCATTGATCGGCAGCCGGTTAGCAGGATTAGCCGGATTGTTCGTTGGGTTATGTTTAGCAAATATCTTAGCTGGAACAATATCCATTACCATAGGAAAGTTGTCCCTTAAAGAAAAGCATGGTTAAAGCGTTGAGCGTTCAAGGTGCACTTCCGCCTTCGCTTTAAGCTTCTGCCTTTGCTAAAGCTTTGGCAAGACATGTCGTGCGATATTAAAAAATTAGCGTAAATTAGTGTAATTCGTGGCTAAAATGCCCCTCTTTTTTTATCTGTGTCTATCTGTGTGAATCTGTGGCTGATAACTTTTCCCTTCCCTTTGGCAAATACTGTGGTAAAATGTCCAAAATGATAATTGGGGACGTTCCTCTAAATCTAAACACAAAGGAGTTTAAAATGGCAGAAGCAAAAGGATTGAGCAAACCTGTAAAGCTGAAAAGTGAACTGGCAGAATTTCTGGGAGCATCAGAACTTCCAAGAACAGAGATCACCAAAAAACTATGGAACTACATTAAAGAGAATAAACTTCAGACAAAAACTGAAAATGGAAAGCCAGAGAACGCAGGCAAGTTTATTGTAGCTGATGCTAAATTACTTCCTATATTCAAAAACACAAAATCCACAAGCAAATCAGGTAAACTTACTGACCTTACAAATATGAATGAAGGCCAGACGATCAACATGATGCAGATGGCTGCTATTGTTGGCGCAAATATAGAATAAGCTTTTGAAAAGCAGTAGTGAGTAGTGGGTTGTGAGTAAAAGCATGTTCTCTTGCAAGTATTAAGTAGAGCATTAGATACAAGAGACCAAAAGACTCATTCGCCAATAGTACGATAAAATGTGAAAGTAGAAGAATATACTGCCTCCTTTGTTCCAGATAATTGAAGGAATAAAGGAGGCTTTTTATTTAATAATATAATACTAAATTTATTATGTCAGAGATAAAAAACAAAGACCCGTTACACGGTATTACTTTAAAGAAGATCCTTACTGATCTGGAAGCTTGGTATGGTTGGGAAAAATTGGGGATGCATGTTGATATTCGCTGTTTTAACAATGATCCCAGTCTGAACTCGAGCTTAACGTTTTTAAGAAAGACGCCCTGGGCAAGGAAGAAAGTCGAAGCTTTTTATTTAAAAGCTTTAAAACATAAAAGATAAAAAACGTATTGACCTATATCATATAAAACAATCAATGGAGACAAATGGATAAACATAAACACACATCATCAAAAACACATACTAATAAAGCTGGAGCATTTACTAATGGAGCATTTACCAAGCTTATTCCTGAGCTGCAGAAGGCGGTAGATGACCATGGCTATCATACACCCACGCCTATACAGGAACAGGTGATCTCGCATTTACTTGATAAGAAAGATCTCATTGGCTGCGCGCAGACAGGTACCGGGAAAACCGCAGCTTTTGTATTGCCTGTTTTGCAATATTTGACAAAAAATCCACGACGCAGGGTGCAGAATAAAATCCGTGCACTTATCCTCGCGCCGACTCGTGAGCTGGCTGCGCAAATAGGGGACAGTATTAAAACTTATGGACGGTATTTAAAGGTGCATCATACGGTAATTTTTGGTGGTGTCGGTCAGAATCCTCAGGTGCATGCCCTTGCGCGTGGTGTGGATATTGTTGTTGCTACACCAGGACGTTTGCTTGACCTTATGAACCAGCGCCACATCCAATTAAAAGATACTGAGATCTTTGTTTTAGACGAGGCTGATCGCATGCTTGATATGGGCTTTATTCATGATGTCAAGCGCATCATTGTCAAACTTCCCAAAAAACGCCAGACTCTTTTTTTCTCGGCCACGATGCCACCGGAAGTGGTTAAGCTTTCGGAAAAGATAGTCAATGATGCTGTTTTTGTCAGCGTTACTCCAGATAAACCAGCCGTAGAACGCATTAATCAGAAGGTGTTTTTTGTGGATAAAAATAATAAGAATGTCCTTTTAGCCCAGCTTTTAGAGGCTAAACATTGGAGCCGTGTGCTGGTCTTTGTGCAAATGAAGTATACTGCTAATAGAGTTGTCCAGCGTCTGGAGGCGCTTAATATCAGTGCTGTAGCGATTCATGGAAACAAAAGTCAGTCCGCACGTACCGAGGCACTTGCTAGGTTTAAACGTGGAAAAACACGCGTTTTGGTTGCCACTGATATTGCGGCTCGTGGAATAGATGTTGAATCTATTTCACATGTTATAAATTATGATCTGCCGGATACCCCGGAGACTTATGTTCATCGTATTGGGCGTACAGCACGCGCCGGTCAAGATGGTGATGCTGTTTCTTTTTGTTCAGCACCGGAACGGGATGGTTTGCGCGCAATCGAAAAGATGGTGCGTATGGCAATACCGGTTGATCGTGATCATGTTTTTCATTCTAAAGATTCTGAATATGCAACTGGTGCAGCAGCACGGCCTTTACCAAGAGGCAATAGGTCTGGTCGCAATATGCGTGGACGTAAGCCTGCTGTTAAGGATAATAAACGTACCTTTCCTAAGGTGAGATGGGGAAAGAAGACAGAGGGCCGACAAAGAAGAAGTAAAAGTAACTACTAAAAAGAATAAAATCATGTTGAATACTAAGTAAGTGTTGAGTCTTGAGTGAAAAACAAAACCAGGCTAATAAGCAGTAAGTAGTAAGCCATAAGCTGTAAGAGAAAAAACACCAAAAAACAAATAAATTCCAATATTCAAATTTAAAAATTCAAACAAAAACAGAATATTTTACCTAAAACTTTCTACACGGGCGGAAGCCCTTCGACTATGCTTAGGATAAAACAAGCGCCGTTTTTCCTATCAAAAAACCGCCAATTTTTTAGGAGGACACACTTTTTATTTTTTATTTGTGTTCTCTGTGGCTAGCTTTTTCTTCTTTTAATTTGTAAAAGGTGTGTCGGGAAAATTAATCCGGTCTTTTTCTTTTTTTTGTACTTTCAATTTATTTTTGTCATCGTCGTTTTTAAAAATAATAACGCGCCTGGCAAAAGGAATCTCTATACCTGCTTTATCAAAATCTTCTTTTATTATTTTTCTAAGGTCACGTGCTACCTGCATATGACAGCCCGGTTTTACTTTTGTTATGGTACGGATAAGCAGTTCGGATTCACCAAAATTTTCTAAACCCTGTACAATTGTTTTCTCAAGAATATTTGGATTTGCATTTTTTAACTTTATCCCTGAACCATGGAGAATTTTATAGACCTGTTCGAGATCTGAACCATAATCAACACCGACTTCTACAACTGCAAAGGCGTATTTTTTAGAAAAATTGACTATATCTCCGATCTGGCCGTTTCTTAAGATATGCTGCTGGCCGTTCGGGTTTCGAATGCGGGTAGAACGAATATCGATGGTCTCTACAATACCACGGGCTGAAGAAGTCTCAATATAGTCACCTACAAGATATATGTTTTCGAAAATAATAAAAAAACCTGAAACAAGATCGTTTATAAGAGGCTGAGCACCCAAACCTATGACGATACCAAGAATACCTGCACCTGCAATGATAGGGCCGATATTTATCTCGAGCGCTTTAAGAACCATGACCAATGCAAAAAAGTAAATAGCATATTTTAAAAAACTTCTGATGATAGGAAAGAGTGTAATACGTTTTTTATATTCATCAGCAGTTAGTTTTGTTGATCTTTCAAGAAACTGATCGACAAAGAGATTAGATATTTCTACAAAAACACGGCTCAGGAAGAAAATGCCTATGATCTGGATTATCTTTGGGCCGTAATGCGCAAGATCATCTACAAAATCCAGCTGAAGCATAATAAGAGTTGCTGCATAAACATAAATGGTGTATTCAAGACAACTCTTTAGAAGAGGGACAAGCTCTCTTAAGTGTTCATAAAAACGAAGCAGGTTATCAGGGCTTGAATATTTCCTGCTAAGAGCATCAAGACTGTCTACAATGGAAGCAACAGCAAAAACAATAAGATGGCTTATAGAAAATATAAGATAGATCTTTAGGATTATAAAAAGATAACTGGATATTACTTCAGGGAATGGAAGTAATACCGAAGAAAGCATAAGAACAAGCAGCCAAGTAGCGTTTACAAATATGTTGTTTAAGGTTGTGAAGAAGTTTTCAATGCTTTCATTGTTTGCTTTTATTTGCTCATAGGCTTTTGCTTTTTCCATTAAAATATTTGAAACACGGCGTATAATTCGGATCATGTAAGTGGCAGCTACGACTACCAGTATGATCTTTATAATACCAAGACCGAACTGAAGCCAAAAATCAGATGGTATACGCATGATAAGCTCACCTGTGTGAGCAAGGAGATCTTTTTTCTTATAAAGAAGAAAACCGTTATAGCCGGCAACAGTCATACAAAGAGCAATATTAAGTAATATAAGAATACCCTTTATGTTTCGACGGTAGCTTTCAAACTTATTTTCAAACTTTGATAAAAATTTAATAGATCTTAAATGTTTGAAGATAAAACGGACTACGCTGTTTATAAGAACGAAAATGGCCGTTAATAGAATGACCTCCAATAAAATTACAATTATGTTGCTGTATAAAATATTCATAGTATATATTCCTTATAATTAGTTAAAGACAATATAGAATATGAATATTTATAAAACCCTGCAAGGAAAAAAGCAAGTGTCTAAAGTGTACTTCCGCCAAAGGCGGATCAGCCTCCGGCGGAAAAGAACTACTTAAAGTGCCTAAAGTTATGGTGTCTGCGACGATATTATTAATTAGACACAAGGGAAAAACCAGAAACAAACGCTCTTTTTAAAATCCGTGTCTATCCGTGCTTTTTCGTGGTGAAATTTTATCATCAGCGAAGCGTTTCTTAACTTCCACGTGAGTCGCGTTCCACGTGCCAACGTGGTCACGCGATAAGTACTTTAGGCATTTTAGTGCACTTTAGTCACTACTTAATTTCTTCTGCGTTCCCTTATTTTTTGACATATTTTGTAGAATCTATTATCATCATGTTTACTTTAGGAGGTAATAGCTACATGTTTAAAACATCTTTGTATCTCATTTTTCTTTTATTTCTTATGCCTGTTTCCCAAGCTTTGCCGTGGGGGTCGGTTGAATACTGGGCTCCAACACATCAAATAATCCTGACTGAAGCCTATAAGTTGCTTATTAAAGATCCGGCTTTTCAGGGCAGCGGGTTTCTTCCTTTTGAAAGTATATTATCTAATGAAGGCGTTGTAGCCAAAGGTGACATGTTTCTGGATTTTGAAGGAAAAGGGGACGGTCCGGATGCCGACGATGCATCATTGTATTCATATCACTATTATAATCCGATTACACGTCAGGGCATGGCCGACTTTGCTGTTCTTACATATTATAAGCAGTTCATTGATCCGTTGAACTATAATGATAAATCTAAAGCTGCAGCATGGTCAGCACATTTTCTTGCCGATATGAGCGTGCCGTATCATGTTGTAGGTATGACAAGTGATGATGCCATTGCCTATAAAAATGAAAATACAGGTGAATTATCAGAAGAAATAACAGGCCCGTTATTTCTTTATGACAATAATGCGGCCGGACTTCAGCCGCCGGTAGGCTGGGGTGGAAGGAATTACTTTTTAAACGCTATTGTCAATTTTGTTGATGATCATTCCGGTGGTTATGTCGACTGGTTTGATCCATGGTATTCTAATGGATCAGGTTTAAGGAATTCCCACGAGGTAGCAACTTCGAGTCATGTGTTGTGGGAAGGAGATGCGCATAAGAAATATTTGAAATATCCATTTGTGGGATGGCTTCCAAACGAAGAAGGATGGTATAACCTAGCCTGGAAAAATGCTGTTCCTAATTTTAATTTTAATAAAAGCGTAACAGTTGCTCAATCTGAACAGGCTGCTGTTTTTACACAATCGGTTGCTTTATTTACCAGAAAGAATATACAGGATATTCATTTAAATCCACAAGTTGGGATCTATAATGCTATTAAAAATGTAGCAACGCTCTGGCGGGCCTCTATTACAGGCCTCCGGCCTTCTATACACTATACTTTTCCAAAAGATCCTAAAGGCTCTCCACTGCTTGAATGCCGCGTAAGGAATGCGGCAGACTCAATAGCAGATAATGTACGGGTTAAACTTTTTATTCAACAAAAGACAAAACTCATTCATGAACAGGTTAAGAGCATCGGCTCTATTTTTCCCGGAGGAACAGGTTCTGCAAAGTACAGGTTGTTACTTGAGCCTGATACGGAATATCTTATAGGTATGGCTATTGCCGCGAAGTATGATATACCAGATCTTCAGTATGCGACCGTCAGCGGTATGTTAAAGACCAAACCTGCTGAAATAATAGACCCTGTGCCGCCTGTCATAATAAAAAAACCTGTTAAAGGCATTCAGGGATTATGGAAAACTCAAAGAGGAACATTAGGATGGGAATCCATGCAAGTTGTACATGTTAAAGATAATTATTATGAGTGCCGTATTGTAAAATTATTGCCCATTTCGAAAAAAGAAGGTTATATAGAAGGAGAACTTGCAGTTAAGTTCTGGCGTATTGGCAACACAAACAAATTTAAGATACAAAAGATTCAGATTGTAAAGAAAAATGGAAAAAATACACGGAAATGGCGAACTTTCGGGGAGGTTGAATATTTTCCTGAAAAGGATATGTTAGGCCAATTTAAGAGAATAGAATAATATTTCATTTTTATAAAATATATAATATTAAAATAAAGGAGCCGTTATATGCTCAAAAGAGTTCTGTTCTTATTTTTAATTTTATTCAATTTGTCTTTTTCTATACATGCTGATAAAAGCCCTTTCGATACTCCTTCATGGTATGAGTTTTTTCAGGCTATTGCTGTGCGTGATGTAGAACAGATAAAAGAGATCCTCGATAGCAGCACGGATGTAAATATTAGATTTTTTGATGATAAAAAAGGACAAACGCCGCTTATGCTCGCTGATGCGACAAATGTTGTTAAGCTTCTTCTATCACGCGGAGCTGATGTGATGCTTAAAGATGATGTTGGGAGCACAGCTCTACATTACAACGTAAATAGAGATAATGCGCTGGAAGTTTTGCCGCTTCTAATTAAAAAAGGGGCTGATGTAAATGCCAAAACTACAAAATATAATGAAGCTCCAATTATGTTTGCAAAAGAATGGTTCTTTGGAAATGATGCCAATAAAGGAAAAGAAGTAATGAAACTTCTTATAGATGCTGGAGCAGATATTAATACAAAAGATGAGTCCGGCTACACACTTCTTTTATATGCTGCTGTTAACGAAAAACCCGAACTAGTTAAATTCCTTATTAATAATGGTGCGAACAAAAATATAAAATCAGAGGACGGAAAAACTCCGCTTGATTATGCCCGCGAGCTAAAATATCCTGATATCATAAAACTACTTGATAAGTAAAACTTACTTTTTTTTAAAGGAGTAATAATTATGAAAAATAAAATCGTTTTATTGATAACTGCATTTTTACTTGTACCAATTTTTTCTTCTTTATATGCAGGAGAAGAAGATATGGTTTTACTTATGAAGCTAATAGATGCAAATGATGTTGCAGGTGTTCAGAATATTGTTCAGGATAAAAAAAACCTGAATGAACTGTATATTAGCGATACACCTCTTTCACTTGCGTGCAAAAAAGGTTCTAAGGAAATTGTTAAATGTCTTCTTGATAATGGTGCTGATCCAAAAGAAAAAGATGGTTCATACACACCGCCGATCATTTCAGCTTTTAAAAATAAAGAATATAAAGATATTGTATTCCTTCTTATTGATGCAGGTGCTGATGTGTCATCAGAGGATAATGATTATAATTCGCCTCTTACATGTGCACTTAAAAAATATACGGATGATAAAGAAAAATCTTTAGAATTAATGAAACTCCTTCTTGATGCGGGCGCTTATGTAGATGCTTTAAATGAAATGGGATATACGCCACTTATGATAGCATGCAAGATGGATGATGCAGAGCTTGTTAGTCTTTTTGTGAAATTTAGTGCAAATGTAAATTTTCAGAATAAAGATACAACCACTCCTTTAAAACTTTCAAAGAGTAAAGAAATTACAAAAATACTGAAAGATAAAGGGGCAATGGAATGAAAAAAATAATTGGTTTAAGTTTTCTAATTGTTTTTCTTTTACCTGCATCTTTTGTCTTCCCATGGGGTGGTGTGAATTACTGGTGTCCCACACATCAGGCGATAATCTCGGAGGCATACAAACTGCTCAGCAAGGATCCGGCATTTAGGGGAAGCGGTTTTCTTAATTTCAACAGTATCTTTGCCCATGAGGGCGTGGATATAAGAGAATCATATTTAGATTTTACAGGTCATGGCCCCGGGCCAGATGCAGAGGGTGCAACACTATATTCATGGCACTACTACAATCCTTACACATGGAAAGGATTTGCCCCCAGAGCTGTTCGGATACATTAAACTACTTATGCAGCCGGGTGGTGTTGACAGGGCAAAAGGCGCTGCCTGGGCCGCGCATTTTCTGGCAGATATGAGCGTGCCGTATCATGTTGTAGGCATGACAAGAGATGATGCTTATGATTTTCATGCAAATCAAAAAAAATATCTGGACCCGAAAATTACAGGGCCTCTTTATTTGTATGATAATAATGCGAAAGGTCTGCTTCCTCCAAGGGGTTGGGGTGGGAATGGTAATTTTTGGGATGCGACTGTAAACTATTCTTATAATCATTCCGGAGGCATGGCTGACTGGTATGATCCCTGGTATTCCAATGGCTATGGCTTGCGTGAATCCAATGAATCTGCTCTTTCCAGCCATGTGCTTTGGGAAAGCAGAGCAAACAAGATATTCGAGAAGCATCCTCATTTTCATCCGGGTATATTTCCTAATGGAGACGGCCGTTACAACCCTGCCTGGAAAAATGCTATCCCTAGTTATGAGCTTACAGATGCAATAAGAACTCAGGCAAAACAGTCTGCTCTGTTTACGCACGCGGTAGCTTTATATACACGGCAGAAGATTTCTCAAATCCACCGGAATCCGGGATTAGGTATCGACCATGCCATTCGCAATGTTGCCACCCTTTGGAGATCTACTTTCACAGGATTGAGACCCACGCTTGGTTATTACGAGAACGTTTCCGATGATCCTAATGAATATATTATGGAATGCTGTATTAGAAACGCTGCCGACGCGGGTGTATCTAATGTCAATGTCATGTTGTTAATGTATCACAACACAAAACTGGTCTACACGCAGAAGTTGACTGGCGGAAATATTGCTGGCGGAGGGAACTGTGTCGTGCAGTTCAAAGTACGCGTTGCCCCTGACACGAAATACGGTATCGTTATGGCTGTTGCAGGGCAATATGACATACCTGATCTTCAATATGCGACTGCTGACGGAACCTTTAGGTCAAATCCTGTCAGAACAATCGATCCGCCTGTGACTGTCAGGCCGCCGCAAGACCCTTTTGAAAATATACTGGGGGCATGGGAATTTGGACGGAACAAAAATAACCGTATCGGAACTGTGATCTTAACGAGAAAGATAGGCGAACACGGATACATTATTGATGGGTACTCTCATCATAATGAATCGTATTGGCGTTTTAACGGAAAGAATTCTATTACTTTTATACACAAGAACGGAAACCCGACCACTTATTTCCAGCGCCGTGGGCCAAAATACTGGGAAGGACGGTTCCGGCCGCCAAAAGATTGGCCCAAGATGGAAAATGCAGTTGTTCATTACCTGAAAAGGAAATGAACAATAGAATTAAAAGTGAAAGCATTAAAAGCAATATTGATATTTGTATGGGTGGATTCCAAATCCGACCGCTGTGTCTTTGTGGCTCTTCTTATATCATCTTTCTTTGACATCGTGATTTTTAGGTGCTAATATTCCGTAAAATCTTAAAAAGGGGAATAAAATGAAAAGAATAATAAAGGCCGCCTTATTTTTAGCAATGATCTTCAGTGTTATCTCTTATAACTCAGTTGCATTTTCTCAAGAAGAGGAAGAACAACCAATGAGGACATTTAATAAAACCTCTTTAATTACAAACATAAGTAAGTTGAGCATAATGAATAATGATAAATATCAACAATGGGCAGATCTGCAGAATCAAGCAAAAAACCTTGCACCTAATTTTAATTTTGATAATGAATGGAAGTCAAACGTAACATATTTGTACGAGTACCTGAAAAACATTGATTCGATATTTCTTCAATTAAAAAACCCTAAAGTAACACCTACCATGACTATGTCATCACAACTTCAAAGCTTTGCATTTGCAGTAAAATCATACGAAAATAAAGTAGGATCCTTAAATGTCTCTCGCCTAACTTCCAAAACGAAGCTGACTATAAGCCAGAAACAAACTCAAATGACAAACATTCTTTCCAATATTTGTAAAATGGCAAAGCAAGCAGCTGATTCAGTTATTCAGAATATAAAATAAAAAATAGACGCAAGACACCAGACACAAGACTCAAGTGAAAAGCGTATTAAAATCGTAGTGAGTTGTGAGTGAAAAACAAATCCAGTCTAATAAGTAGCTGTAAGCCATAAGCTGAAAGATTTAAGCCAGAAGCCTAGGCATGTCGGAAGCGTTCCTATTTATCAAGTTTGAAGTGGAAAAGATGAACTCTTGAAGTAGGGGGGCGACCAATGAACTTTTTTATGGAATCATAAATATCACCGGTATCACCGTTCATAAGAATATCTTCTACTAACTTTACTTCTACTTCCTCACCCTTGAAACTCATCGGATATGCACGAAGGACAAATACATCTTCATAACCTTCTTCTAATTTATTTTTTATATAAGTTAGATCTGCAAAGCTGTTTTTAGTAGGATGTATTTCATTATTCATAACCGTGATATTTTTGTCATAATACATAAAAGGTGTGTAACACATGGTGGTGATAGCTAAAACTAAAGCATTATTACTTTGTTTTTCAATATGTTTTTTAGCACTTTGCCAGCTTCCTAAATGGTTACCCCAGCGCCCGCGGAAACGGTTTAGCAAGAATGCATTTAAAAGTATCTGACTGATAATTAATAATGAGACCAATCTTATAAACCATTTTTTATAATTATCTTTAAGGCTATTTCCTATAAAATTTGAATAGAAATAGATAAGCATTATGCTTGGTATCACAAGATATATTAGATCAAATAACTGAAAAGCAATGCTTTTATCATAATGATAGCCTCTTACCCTTGCTGTCATGTAAAGTGTTGCTGTTAGCCACATGAAGAAAATAAAAATGATCTCATAAAAAATATTTCCCTTCCCTAGATCTTTAAGAGCAAATCGCATTTTCTTTTTTAAGATCAAATAAATATTTATTAATGAAGATATGAATAATCCTAAAACAATAAAATGACCTGATGTCCTTATTGGAAACCTGTAATTTTTTGCGGCTACCTTTAATGCTTCTATTGAAGAAGAATGAGTTCCCGGATGAGATGTAAGATCAAGCGGCATAAATGCAGGATCATAAAAAAACTTTTTAAAATATCCTAAGACAGGTACCTGCATAAGAAAAATAAATCCAAGAAACGGTAGGTGAAGTAAGGCTTCTTTTCTACGAAATAGAAAAATGAAAGAAATAAAAATAATAGCTGTATACCTGCCGTCACTATTGGTTAGAGCCGAACTGTTAGATGTTATTAGAATAAGAGCATAATAAAATAAAACTGTAAAAAAAGAGGTAAAGGCTCTTGGCTTTTCAATTAATTTTATGAAGAAAAATATTGAAGCAAATGTGCCGCCTTGCGCAAATAAACCAAGTTGGGAATGATAAACAGTTGATAACCATATTTCCGGAGATGTTATATATAAAAAAACTCCTGCAACTGCTATAGGAATTGACAATCTTCTAAGAATCAAAAAAAGAATGGTAATGTTGAAAAGTAAAAGAAAGATATTAAATATTTTATAAAATATAAGATTTCTTCCAAATAATACCCGCATAAGGTCAAGAGTTATGAACTGATAAGGCCTGTCTTTAAAAATACAGGCATGAAAACTAAGTTTTAAAAAACGTTCCTTTCTTAAAAACTCTTTACCGTAATGTTTAAAGATCTCAAAGGCGAGTCTCCCGCTACTTAAATTATCACTAATATCACTGCAGTATTTTTCCTGTAATATCAGATTTTGCTCTACATTATTCTTATCTAATCCGAAAAGTGTAAAATCTTCCCAGAAAAAATCAAAACCCTGAATGAAAAAAAACTGCCAGAAAAAAGAAAAATACAAGCAAGATCCCTAATATAAAATAGACTTTTTTGGAACTTAAATCTTTTGATTTATTTAAATCATTCATAAAAAAAGTGCCTAAAGTGAGCTAAAATTTAAAGTGTCTAAAGTTAAAAAGTGCCTTACGGCACAATATAATAAAATAACAAATTAGAAATAAATTTCAATAACTCAAATTGAAAATTCAAAACAAAAGCAAAAACCAAAACCTTTTTACTTTTATGGGGGCTGTTTTCACAGAATGAAACGTTATACTTTTATTGTGGTTCAGGTAGGTTTTACTTTCTTATTTCTTTTCCTCTGTGCCCTTTGTGCAAATTTCCCTTCGTGTTTTCTTTTTTTACTTTCGTGTTTTCGTGATTAATGTTTATTTTCTGTCTTCTGTCATCTGCCTTCTGTATTTTATGCAACATATTGCATAACCAGTCCTTGACGGAAATTTCAAAAGAACTTATTATATGCAAAAGATCGGTTATATGGATAATACTGTTAATATATATAATATAACACCCCAATTAAAACATGATGAACGGGGTTGGACTATAAATCCGCTAAGCAAGGAGTTCCGCACAATTAGTGATGCCGGACACTTGCATATTGTATCTATCACTCCGGGTTCTGTAAGAGGAAATCATATTCATACAACGACTGCTGAATGGATAGTTTGCTGGGGAGCTAAAGTTTTATTTGTCTGGGAAATTAATGGTGAAAAAAAAGAAATGAATTTTGATGATGATAAGGCATATCTTGTGCAAATACCTATGGGCGTTTGCCATGCTTGTAAAAATATTGATACAAAAGATTCATACTTGTTCTCATATTATGAAAAAGAAGTTGTGAATTACGACAAAACAACGATCCGAAAGACATTGCTTTCTTAAAAAAAAGTGTTTCGTGGTTCGTTAAAAGAAAAAAATAATATAAAGATTAAAAAATGAACGGAAAAAGAATTAAAAATACACATCTTATAAGAGATAGGATCATTGCTTATCTTATAGATATTGTAGGAGAAAAAGACAGGTCTTTTTCTGAAAAGATGGTTTATAGCTTTCTTGTGCTTCTATCAAAGATCTATGGCTTGATTATAAAAATAAGACTTAAATTTTTTAAGTGGGGATTCCTTAAAAATAAAACTTTGGGGTGTCTTGTTATAAGTGTTGGCAATATTACCACTGGAGGCACTGGAAAAACACCAATAGTACAGGTGTTTGCAAAAGCTCTATCTATGGAAGGAAGAAAAGTAGCTATTCTAACAAGAGGGTACCGGCGTAAAAGCAGTAAAAACAAAAACAGCATCATTGTTGTTAACGGGAAAGACCCTAAGATAGACCCTTATGAAGTAGGTGATGAAGCATTTTTGCTTGCACGTAACCTTGGAGATATTCCCGTAGTTGTCGGTAAAGACCGATTAGCAACAGGAGAATATGCTATAAATAAACTCGGTGCTGATACGCTTATTCTTGATGACGGATACCAATACTTGTCGCTCTCTAAACGGGTAAACATCGTATGTGTTGATGCTAATAATCCGTTTGGTAATGGTAACCTTATACCTGCAGGTTATCTAAGAGAACCACTTGCAAGCCTTAAACGTGCTAATCTGTTTTTCCTTACTAAGGTCATGACAAAAACAAACGGTAATATTAAAAAAATATCAGATAATATCCGCATTTATAATAAAGATGCTTCTATTGTTGAAACAACATATGTCCCTAAATCATTTGTCGGAATTGAAAACGGAAAGCCAGAACCACTGGAGTCAATACAGGGAAAGAAAATAATTGCTCTTTCAGCTATTGCTGCTCCACAGGGATTTGAAGAGCTTCTTATTCAGTGCGGAGCAAAATTAGAAAAAACTTATCGGTTCCCGGATCATCACTATTTTTCAGAAGATGAACTTATGGAAATCAATAAGAAATGTAAAGAAGTACAAGCTAGTATGATAATAATGACGGAAAAGGATTCGGTGAAGATCCCCAAAGGTTTTAAATTTAAGAACAAAGCGTTTTTCTTGAAAGTTGATGTAACTATAATCAAAGGTGCAGAGAGTTTTACTGATTGTATATCGCGTCTTTGCTTTAAATAAGATTTTTTTAAAAAAATAGTTATTTTTAACATTTGTAATAACAGGAGGAAAATTTAATGAGCAGTAAAAGTTCGTCAAGAAAAACGCCGTTTAAATATAATCTGAACGAAACCGGGGATTTTATTATTGAAAATTATAATTATTCTACCAAGATGGCAAGTTTTTTACCCGGCATTGCAGATACACTAGGGATACCTATGTGGGTGTTTTATGTAAACCGCGGACAGGGAGTATCAAGCTTTGGTATTGACGGCAAAGATAGCGCTATGGTTGAATTTTTCTCTGCAAACAGATCTTATCAGCTAACACCATCTACAGGTTTCAGGACTTTTTACCGGATAGACGGTGAAAAATTTTCTGAACCATTTCAAAGAAATATAGATTTTGATAGCAGTAAAATACAGCAAAGGATGATAACCAACTCCTATGAACTTAAACTTGAAGAAATAAATAAAGTATCAGGCATACAGACCAATGTAAATTATTTTACTATACCTAATGAACCTGTAGGTGCACTTGCAAGAGTAGTAACTATAAAAAATATTAAAAGAAAACCGATCAAACTTGAAGTTCTTGACGGGCTCCCACAGATAGTATGCAATGGGCTTGTACATTTTCTTTTAAAAGACCTCACAAACCTAACGGAAGCATGGGTGCAGGTTGAGAATGCTAAAGATAATAATCCTTTCTATAAATTAAAGATAGCAGTGAGTGATAAACCACAAGTTGAAATGCTGCATCAGGGTAACTTCTATTTTTCACGCACCCTTGATAATAAAAGTGATTTTTCTCCGATAATCATCGACCCGACAACTGTATTTGATTCTGTAGAATCTTTTCAGCATCCTGATAGGTTTCTAAAGAATAAAAGATTTGAAATACCTAAAATACAACGTAACAGAAATATTTTCCCATGCGGATTCTCTTTTAATAAATATAGTCTTAAGCCAAGTGAAGAAATAAGTTTTGTGACTTTAACAGGAAATGCAAGAACCTATGACTATATGCGCGCCTTTAAAAGAAAATGTAATAGTAACGCGTACATAGAAAAGAAGATGAATGAAAATCGCGAAGCAGTAAAAAGAGTGGAAGATAATGTAATGACTTTCAGCAGTGATAAAAAGTTTGATGCTTACTGCAGACAGACTTTTCTTGATAACGTGCTTAGAGGAGGAATACCATACAGTATAAAGACGGATAAAGACCCTGTTGTATTCCACATATACTCAAGAAGACATGGAGACCTTGAAAGGGATTATAACCGCTTTCAACTGATGCCTACTTACTTTTCTCAAGGAAACGGAAATTACCGTGATGTTAACCAGAATAGAAGAAATGATATACGCTTTAATCCTGATTCCGGTGAAAGTACTATAAGAACGTTTATGAACCTTATACAGCTTGATGGATATAACCCGCTTGTTATTAAAGGATCCCATTTCTGGATAGGAAATGAAGCAAAAGCATCCTCAATAGTAAAAGAATATACTAATGATAAATCGGACAAACTCAAAAAATTTCTTCTTGATAATTTCACACCTGGCGATCTTTTTATCTTTATCGAGGAAGAAAAAATCTCTCTTAAAGTAAGTCGTGATGAGTTTTTGTCAAAAGTGTTGGAAATTAGTAAAAGAATGGAAGATGCTGAACATGGAGAGGGGTTTTGGTCTGATCACTGGACATATAACCTTGATCTTATTGAAAGCTATATTTCAGTATTTCCAGAAAGAGAGCATGAACTTCTTTTTGAAGAAAAAGATTTTACTTTTTATGAAAATTCAGTGAGCGTAAAGCCAAGAAGTGAGAAATACTTTCTTACTAAAAAAGGTGTAAGGCAGTTTAATAGCGTGCTTCATGATACTGTAAAAGATAAAAGACTTAAACGCAGAAAAATAAATCCTAATGCCTGCAGGACAAAATATGGAAAAGGAAGCATCTACACCACGACACTTTTTGTGAAACTTATAAGCCTTATGCTTAATAAGTCAGCTACACTTGACCCTTATGGTATGGGGATCGAGATGGAAGCTGATAAGCCAGGCTGGTATGATGCTTTAAATAGTTTGCCGGGACTTTTCGGATCTTCAATATCAGAGACATATGAACTTAAAAGGCTGGTTCTGTTCTTAAAAGAAATAATAAAAAAAGAAAAAATATCAGATACTGCAAACATAAGTATTCCTAAAGAGATAGCTTCTTTCTTAAATAGTATGACTACAGTTCTTAGCAATAAAAAATCAGGGGATTTTGCTTACTGGGATAGAAGCCATACTATTAAGGAAAATTACCGTGAAAAGACTATTGACGGTATAGATGGAGAAGAAGTAAATATCAGTATTAAAAAATTTAAAACTTTCTTTGACCTTCTACTTTCAAGATTAAGTAAAGGCATAAGTAAAGCCCGAAGCAGAAAATATAAAGTACCACTTACTTATTTTTCTTATGAAGTAACAGATTACAAAATAATAGATAAAACGACACCTAAGTCTCTTGTTAAACCCAAAAAATTTAAACTTGTTACGCTTCCGCTCTTTTTGGAAGGGCCTGTGCATGCAATGAGAAGTGAGACGGATAAAGAAAAAGTACGCACAATGCACCGCAATGTTACCAGAAGCCCTATTTTTGATAAAAAACTGAAGATGTATAAAGTAAACGCATCTTTAGAAGAGATGGGTTATGGAATAGGAAGAACAAAAACATTCCCTGCAGGATGGCTAGAGAATGAATCCGTTTGGCTTCACATGCAATATAAGTATATATTAGAACTTCTTAAAAAAGGACTTTTTGATGAGTTTTTCAGAATAAAGAAAAATGTACTTATACCTTACATGGATGCACATGTATACGGAAGAAGCATACTAGAGAACTCATCCTTCCTTGTAAGTAGTGCATATTATGATGAAAGCATGCATGGAAGAGGGTTTGTAGCAAGGCTCAGCGGATCTACTGCTGAAATGACACACATATGGCTTGTTATGGTATCAGGAGCAAATCCGTTCATTCTTGATAAAAAAGGAAATGTAGTGCTCAGCCTTTCACCGGCGCTTCCGGGAGAACTTTTTACAAGAAGATCAAATGAAGTTAAATATTTTAACCAGAGCGGCCGTGAACATATTATGACGATCCCAAAAAATGCATTTGCATTTAAATTTCTGGGTTCTATCCCTGTTACTTACAAAAACCCAAAACGCCTTGATACATGGAAAGCAGGTATCACAAGCATTTCTGTTGAAACAAAACCGGGCACATGGGTGAAAATTAAAGGTAATACCATTACAGGACAACTTTGTCAGGATATTCGATCCAGAAACGTTTGCTCTATTGAAGCTGTGATCGGGAAGTAAAAAGCTAGGCAATAGATGATGGGTTATAGGTCAAGGAGCACTTCGTGCGATGTAATAATAGCCACAGAGAACACAGAGTCATGAACCACGTGGGGTTCATGATGAACGAAAAAGTAGGTAAGGGCGGATTTTATATCCGCCCTTTGTTTAGAAAATCTTTCTAGGGGGGATTCAATGAAAGCAGTAAAATTTCTTGTTCTTATATCAA
Organism: Candidatus Auribacterota bacterium; assembly: GCA_023144635.1. Classification (GTDB taxonomy): domain Bacteria; phylum Auribacterota; class JAFGBW01; order JAFGBW01; family JAFGJP01; genus JAGLFH01. The sequence goes on from JAGLFH010000021.1 coordinate 34,229, forward strand.
TTCTTTTGTTTCTTTCTGTTGAAAACGGTATTTCTGAAGAGAAGGAATATGATGTAAATTATATTAAAAATATGTGGATCAAAAAAGATTATGATTCCTTGGATAGTTATTCTAAGAAATTGCTTTCAATAAATGAAAAAGATATAGTTGGGCTTCTAATATCAATAGATTTAAATGTGATTAGTAACAAAGATCTCTCAAAAATCGATAATTACCAAGAATTACTTTTCAAGCAAAATAGGATTCTGAGAAAGAATAGCACAATAAGGTCATTAAGATGTTATAGAAACGGTATTAAAGCTCTATTATATGCTAATAAAGAAGATCAAATTGAAATTAGAAAATACTGGATAGAATATTTTAATGATCTTCCCCCCAGTTATTCTTTAATTTTAAATATATTTGGAGAAAAAAAACATGTTAATGAAGATAGAGTTGATATTGGTTCCTTATGGATAAAAAGGAAAGATGATGAACTCTTAAATATCGCAAAGCAAGATGCTTATATTGATAGTATTGTCTATTTATTGGTTAATCTTGATCTGATGATAGCAAATGGAATAACAATAGAAAAATTGGAAAAAGAGTTTAATCGTATTGCTGAACTTCTACAAAAAAATAAAGATTTATTTCAAAGTTATCTTAATGATGCAAAAGGTTTTCTCTTTGATTATAGAAAAAATATTATATCTATTAAAAAAAATGAGATGACTATTGATATGATGATAAAAAGGTGGAATAGAAGAAAAGATATCCCAAACGCAATATATTTAGCGGAAAGTATTTTAACTTGTAAAAACAAAAAGGTTAAAGAAGAAAAAAGATTAAAGATTCCAGAAAATTATTTATCTTCAAAAAGCGAAATATTAAATGAACTTTTACAAACAAAACTGCCATCAAGAAGTCTTAAGGATATTCCTGTAGACGCAGCAATAAAATACATTTTAAGAAGTATTGATAGAAAAGGATCATTTGATAATGAATCCATGTTAAGGTCGCGTGCTTTGGATATTAAATTTTTAAATAAGTCTTTTGAAAATAGTGAGTCTATATTAAAGGTAGTAGAAACTGATGGCATGACAGTAAGAGATTTTTTTTATTATATAGAAAACAACAGCAATTATTTATTTGATTTTTGCTACCTTGATGAAATTGATAAAAAAAACAATTTACCTGACAGTTTTATAATGCTTCCTAAAGACTATAAAAGACAACCCTGTGATGATATTTTAGTCAAATATATTCCTAAAAGTTTAAAAATAGAAAGGCTTCCTGATAATAAATATAAATATACAATAAATGGACTTGTTAGAGGAAAACACGACACGGATGAATATTATAGTAAAAGAATTAGCAATGTTTATTTAGGTTCAAATCATCCTAAAAAAAATATGGGTGATACAATAACCATGAAAGAAGAATATGAAATACACACTGAAGATGTATGTCCTTTCGAAGATGTTAAAATAGATCTTGATGCAGATAAAATAGAATTTATCAATACCTATGGAATTGTACATTTTAAAAATTCCTTAGAACTGATAAATGAATTAGGAGGATTATTTCCTACCTGGGAGGAGATGGTCATAAGAGATTCAAAAAGCAGTGACTTTAAGAAAGACCTTTATGGATTAGTGTTAAAAGAAAACTTAAAATTTAATAATAGAATGAGGATGGGCAGTTTAAAAATAATAAAATCAAAAAGATCTTGGGGAAAGAAAGCAAAGATCACATTCTTTCATGAACTCTATTCTGGGCAATATGATGTTTATGAGATGATAGTAAGTAAAAAAGGTAATGAAATTGCATTTGAACTAAAAATGAAAGAAAGTAATATTAATGAAGTTAATGTTAAAGAAAGAAAAAAAGAGGATAAACAAAATATAAAATATGAAAAAGGAAAAGAAGGATATCTGAATTTCAATGAAGCCTCAGGAGATCATGGAATAACTGCAATGAGGATATTCAATAAATCAGATAAATATATTTGGGAAGACGTGGAGAATATTTTTGGATCATATCATCCAGTAGTAATAGATATAGATAGAGATGGAATAGATGAAATAGTAGTTATAATAGGCGATCACGGTATGCCTAGTTTGTTTGTGTTTACACGGGCGCAGTCAAGTGGCGTTTTCCCCCTATCGCAGATCCGCCAATCTTTTAGGAAGACACACGTTTAACGTTTTACTTTTTTGATCCTGTTGATCTGCGCAAATCTGCGTCCAATTTTATGATCATCCGTCGGAGACACCTAAAACGCACAACGATTTCTTATTTATAAGAAATCGACGTTTGGAAGGGGCCGAAGCCGATATGGGTGTTCTTTATTTTAAAGTCTATATAGCCATCATTTAATTTAATAAATGATAAAGGTGGAGGAGCGACCTCTTTTAAAAGCCATCTACCATGACCATAGGTGAAACCTTTATTTTTCTTATCTAATTTTTGAAGCCTTATTGTGTAATCTTTAGCAGTGTAATTATTATCTAGTTCTTTATCATCATTACTTTGAAAATAAAGAACATATGTATTGCCGCTTTTATCAGTTATCATCAAGGTGTTATCTATTGCATTATACTTTTTAACTGATGCCTCATTTTCCTTGATAATAGCTACCATATTTTCAAAGAATAGACTTATATTGGTGTACTCGCCAGTCTCATAATAATTTGTCGTCATATTCCTTATGCCGAAAAAAAGAGATGCCATAAATGTACCAAGCAACATTACCCATAACCCCATAGATAATGTCATTTCCATTAAGGTAAACCCAAAATATTTTCTTTTTATCATATTATTGGTAATTAAAAAACTGTGATGTTAGTGAGTATGTTTGAATGCTTCCCTGAATATCATAACTGACGTTTACAGTTACAATTTTACCCCTTTCTTTTGAATTTGAAAAGATCTTTAAAGGAGCCACTTCTATATTTATAGAAAAATCTTCAAAGTCTTTTAATGAAGGTGCTGCTGAAGATACTATATCTTCATAATCTTTTGACTCGATCTGGTTTAATACACCGCTTGCAAGATAGATAGCCTTGATATGCTGGGAAGTATAAAAGCGTGAGCTCTCACCTGTTTTGTAGACAGAATAAATGCTAAGTGTACCGACCGTGAACAGAATGCATCCTATCATTACTTCAAGAAAAGAGAAGCCGTATGATGAAAAATTATTCTGCTGCTTTTTTTGTCTCAACTTCTTTAGGAGCTTCTTTTTTGCCGGCCTGATCTTTATCAGTTTCTTTAGATCCTTCATCAGTTTCTTTTGCCTGCTTTTTAATCGGGACTATTTCTTCGTAGATCAGCTTTTCGTCCTCATAGATCTTTATTTCAGCTTTGTCTCTTAAGACCTTTATATATTCAGCAAAAAGTTCCTTACGCTTAGGTTGTTTAAGATGAGCTATAATATTTTCCTTTGCTTCTTCTAAAGGAATAGTCATTTCTGGTTTTTTATCTGCTACCTTAATAAGGTGATAACCGTATTGTGTCTTAATAACAGGACTTAATTCTCCCACCTCAAGATTGAAAGCAACTTTTTCAAATTCAGGAACTGTCTGGCCGCGTAAAATATAACCGAGACTTCCCTCTTTTCTGCTGCTTGGGCAATCTGAAAAATTCTTTGCCATCTTTTCAAAAGGTTCACCCTTTTCTATCTTCTTTCTGTATCCCTCTAACTCAGCCTTCTTTTTAGCATCTTCATCATCCGTACGAAGTAGGATATGGCTGACATTAACAGCTTCAGGTTTTATCATCATTTTTTGGTTTTCATCATAAAACTTTTTTACTTCTTCGTCTGTTATGATGACTTTTGGTTCAAGTTCCTGTTTGAAAAAAGCGTCACGTGAAAGTTTTTCTCTGAAATTTTGTTTAAAAGCTTCTTCACTCATACCTTTTTGAACAAGAACTTCGAGGAATTTTTCTCTTGTTTTGTAATACTGCTCGATAAGGGTTTGATATGATTTATTGAAATCCTCATCACTTACTTTTATACCTTTTTTTGCTGTCTCGTTATCAATAAGTGCAATATCTATCATGAAACTCTCTACAGTGGAAACCAACTCAGAAAACTCTTCTTTTGAAACAGATTTTAATTGCATCATGTTGTATTCGATACCCTTTTTGATGTCAGATTTATAGATCTCTGTTCCGTCAACTGTAATAATAACAATACCTTTTTCAATTTTCTTTACTTCTATTTTAGGCTCAACAAGGTTTTTTTCTTCTGCTGCTTTAGCTGGCACCTTGGCATCTTTCTTTTCAACCTCTTTAGCAGTTTTGCTAAGTTTTTCAGCCTTCTTGGTTTCCTCTGCCTTAGCTGTTTCTTTAGTTGCTACAGCAGGTTTCTCAGTCTTTTTTACTTCCTCTGTTGTTTCAGCTGCTTCCTTGGTATCTTTCTTTTCAACTTCTTTAGCCGACACAGTAGGCTTTTCAGCTTTTTTGACTTTCTCTGCTGCTGTTAAAATATTTACAGAACAAAAAACAAAGAGAATTACTAGTAAAAACCTTTTCATCTAAAACTCCTTTTATAGCAATTAAATATAACGTTATATTTAAAAATTGTTTCAAACATATTCTTCTTTAAAGAAAAAAAAGTCAAGTTAAATATATATGTATATGTATGAGAAAAATATATTCAAGGAAAAAAAGTGCCTGAAGAAAAATACTGTTAAGTTCGTTAGTTGGTTAACTCGTTAATTGGTTCAAGGAGCACGTGGCGTGTGATATTAAAGGAAAAGCAGAAAGTTAGAAGGCAATTGATAATGGATAATAAAGAAACGCTTTGCTGGATAATTGTATTTTCTGGATTTCGCGGTCAAGCCGCGTGGTTTACTTATCGCCGATTCGCCAATCTTTTTGGAGGATTTACTTTTTGTTTTTTCCTCTTCTTCGCGTCTAACCTTCTCTGTGCTTTTGTGGCTCTGTGGCTATTTTTTTCAAGTTTGAAGTGGCAAATATTACTGGGAAGATAAAACGTTATCAGCCATTAGTTTTTCATAAAGTGCTTTTGAAAGCTCCATAATGGCTTCTTCTAAATGTCCGTCAAGAATGTTATCTAGAGAATAAAGAGAAAGATTTATCCTGTGGTCTGTGAACCTGTTTTGAGGGAAATTATATGTTCGTATCTTTTCGCTCCTGTCTCCGCTTCCTACCTGATTTTTACGGGCCTGAGATCTTTTATCAGCATCCTCTTTGCGCTTCTTTTCCAAAACACGCGCTTTTAAAATACGCATTGCTTTTACCTTGTTCTTATGCTGTGATTTTTCATCCTGACACGAGACCATGGTCTTCGTCGGTAAGTGGATGATACGAACAGCAGAATCCATAGTATTTACACTCTGCCCACCACAACCGGAAGCACGAAAAGTATCGATCCTTATGTCATTTGGATTTATATCTACTTCTACATCTTTAGGTTCAGGTAAAATAGCAACAGTTATTGCCGATGTGTGGATCCTGCCAGAGGATTCTGTTACTGGAACACGTTGAACACGGTGAGTGCCTGACTCAAAACGGAATTTTTCAAAAGCATCGTTTCCCTTTACAGAAAAGATGATCTCTTTTAAACCTCCCATGCCACTTTCTGATGACTCAAGAGACTCTATGATAAGATCATTCTTTTCCGCAAATTTACAATACATACGATATATCTCTGAAGCAAAAAGAGAAGCTTCATCGCCTCCGGTTCCGGCACGGATCTCTACGATCAAGTTTCGACCTTCATCTTCACCTTTAGGCAAAATACGCTGGATTATGTCTTTTTCAAGGAAGTCTATTTTTTCTTGGAGGTTCAAAATATCTTCGTTGATCACAGATAAAAATTCGGTTTCAGAATCCGGTGTTTCCTTTAGCATCTGCTTATTGGATTCTAATTCATCAAGACATTTTTCATAATCTTCATATGAATACAGAATTTTAGCGGTAGCTGCGTGATCTTTTGCTGTTGACTGATAACGCTGCTGGTTGCTTATCAGATCAGGTGAGGATAAAAGCTTTTCAAGTTCGTCTTTTTTGTTTTCAAAAAACTTTTTCTTATCAAGCAGATTCATTTCTTCTGATATTTTTTCCTGAACTTTTCTACTCTACCTGCTGAATCAACGTACTTTTGCTTACCCGTATAAAACGGATGGCATTTTGAGCAAATACCAACATGTATATTATTTGTGGTAGAACGTGTTGTAAACGTTTCTCCACATGCGCATTTGACCGTTGTTTCGGCGTAGTTTGGATGAATATCCTTTTTCATTGTTTTACTCCTTTTAATTTACTGATTTCTTAAAAAAGAAACAGGCAGAATTTTCTGCCTGTTTCTTTTTATATTTACAATAAGCCGTCCTAAAAAGCAACTGCACAAGATGCTGCAATCACTTCATATGTTCCTATTACATGTGGATCATGTATGTCGTATTCTAATTTAAATGCAACTTTTGGTATTGGTTTGTAATTAATACCAAATGATGTAATAGATGTCTCGTTTTCAGTTGCTAAAGCAACATCACTGTCTTCTTCTTTGTCATAACGAAGATATGCATCGTATTTTTCAAGGAAATTATAAGATGTCTGAATAAACCATGCTTTTCTTTCCCAATCTGTTGCAGCTATTTTTGCTTCAGATTTTGCATATTCACCGCGTAACTGGATAGGATATGCATTTATCATAAAATCATAACCGAGTACGTTCTCATCTTCGTCATTAAGAGTACCGTCACGGCCTGTGTAGCCATTAAAACCGAATTCAATTGTTCCAGCACTAAAGAAATTAGTAAGAAGAGCTATGCGCGTTCCAATGCCCTTATTTGTATTATCATCTGCACTGTGGGCTCTCCAGCCTTTTCCGTTACCAAGATAAACATTGTAGATAAGGTCTGCTGCTCCAAGAGGTCTTGTACCATAAAGCTGTACACCTGTAACTGATTTTGGGAAAAGATCTCTTCTTATAAGAAGAGGATCCCAAATAGAAAGATAAACAGCAGGGGAGTGCTCAAGATTCCATTTTCCGTAAGGAGTAAGGAATTTACCGAACTTTAATATTAATGCATCGCTTTTTTTCCAGTCTAACCATGCTCTTACAATATTGACTTCTCCAACACCATTGACTGATGTAAGATCAACATCTATTTCTTCACCATGCCTTGTTCCTATTTCACCGAAAAACTTGAAGTTTTCATCTAATACGTAATCAAGATATATATTGAAGTTTTCCTGATCAAATGTTCCTTCTCTTCCAGGATAATTAGGATCAGCATAGTTTACGTTAAAAAAACCATGTATAGGAAGCGTATAATCTCCGCCACCTTCTTTTACTACAGTTTCTTTTTCTATAATTTGAGCTGGTCTGTTCTTAAGGTCATTAATCTGATTTTCAAGATCTGCGACTTTATCCTCAAGATTCTGTCTTTTGTAAATTTCATCTTCAAGAGCGCCTTTAAGCTCTTCGCCATCACCAGTGTCATCGCCGCCTGCAAAAACAAAAGTAGCAGGCATTAAAGCTACGATCATAATTAGAGATAACAGAAAATTTTTTTTCATTGAGATCCCCTTCCTTTTAGTATTATTAATATTCAGTTATAAAAAATTTATTGTAATTTTAAATCTTTACAAGCTTTTGTCAATATTTAAAATACTTTATTTACTGTTTTTTACACCTCCTTTATTTAATATTGAAGGAATACACCCTATAGGAGCCCGTATATCTGCAAACTGAGTCTCACCAAGTCCCAACATCTCGGAATCCTGTATAAGAGTAAAAGACCCGCTTGCTTTTAACTTTGTTAAACCCTCCATACCGTCTCCTCCTGAGAATTTAAGCAATACTCCCAGAGCACGAAAATTATCTAATTCACTTATGGATGTAAATAAATGGTCTATAGGATTTTTTGCCTTTCCAGGCAGTAGTGATTTTTCTGATACCTTTAGCCTGTTAAGGCGACCGTGCTTTTCTATATCTATGAGATAATCCGTAGATCCTATATAAAGATACTTGGAAAATATAGGAAAATTGTCCTGAACCTGTTTTGCAGGAAGCTTTCCTATCTTTTTTACTTCGACAAGAAAATCTTTTATGTAAAGCGCAGGCATGTGCTGCTGGATTATTATCGGTATAGAGAAATCTTTGCTTAATTTTGGCAATATGCTGAGGATAGAATTATACCCGCCTGCAGAGACACCCATTGCAACAAGTTGGATATCATCAGGTATCTTATTTAGAATAGCATCATCTATACGGGTAATTGTTGTAGTCTCTGCCTCTCCAAGTTTCGAATGAAACGATTTATGCTTATACATCAACTTTATCTTTTCCATCAATTCTTTTCTAATAAGTTGTACATTAGATTCCATGTTGCCTTCTATAAAAGATTTAGGCATAAAGTCAGATGCCCCGAGAGTTAATGCGTTCATGGTAGACTGCCCGCCAAACTCTGTCAAAGAACTCAACATGAGTACCTGGATCTCTGTATCGATTTCACGTATCTTTTTAAGCGTTTCAATACCGTTCATCTCCGGCATCTCGACATCAAGAGTAACGACATCAGGCTTGTTCTTGGAAATGATCTCAAGTGCTTCTTTACCGTCTTTGGCAACACCGATTATTTCAATAGATTCATCTTTGCCTGCAATAGCTTTTATTATATTACGGTAGGCAGTTGAATCATCTACGATCAAAAGTTTGATTTTTTCGACTGGTTCCATTATTTAATATCAAAATCCTAATATGTGAAATTTAAATATAAATTAACATAGATGAAAATATAAATCAAAATAAAATCAGTAAAAATTAAAAAGAAAATTAAATAAACTTAATGCTTTTACGGGGTTGCCGTGTCGCTTAAATTCCTTCGCTCCTCGCAATCACGACATTTTTATGTTTTTTCTTAAAGTTCTACATGGTTTAGGCCCTTTGATTTTTCATAGGATTAAAACAAGCGTCGCTCCTTGTATGTTTTCGTGTTTTTTCCCTCTGTGCTCTTCGTGGTGAAACCTACAATATCGCACGACCTGTCTTGACGACATGTCTTGCCGAAGCTTCTCGGCTCTCCTTCGCCGTAGGCTACTACGGCGAAGGAGGCTAGCAAAGGCAGAAGCATTGGCGAAGGTGGAAGTGCACCTTTTACGCATCACGCACAACGAAGCACTAACCACGAGTTTTTACTTTTCATCTCCAACCATAGGGACAAAACGAACTGGTATTATAGACTCTTTTTTGATGCCGTCTTTAGTCTTTGTAATCACCATAAGATCTTGAAATACCTTACCAACAGGTATAACAAGTTTTGCGTTCATCTTTAACTGGTCTATAAGCGCAACTGGTATTTCTTCAGGCGCTGCGGTAACTATTATTGCATCAAAAGGAGCTTCTTCTGGCCAACCCAGATAACCATTTCCGATTCTCATATGTATGTTTGTGTAACCAAGTTCTTTAAGCTTTTTTTCTGACCTTTTACCAAGATCACTGACTATTTCAATTGTATAGACATGCCCGACTATTTCTGCTAATACTGCTGCCTGATATCCTGAACCAGTACCGATCTCCAAGACCTTATGACTTTTTTTTGGAAGAGCAAGCTCAGTCATCAAGGCTACAATATATGGCTGGGAAATGGTCTGATCAAAACCAATTGGAAGAGGATGGTCATTATATGCATAATCCTGTGATTCAACGGGTACAAACATATGTCTTGGCACTTTACGTAATGCTTCTAATACAGTTTTATCTGAAATGCCTCTTACCTCGATCTGATTTTTTACCATGTCTTCCCGCTTCATAGCATAAGATCCTTTATCAAAGTGATGTTTATTTCCTTCGCAACCACAAAAAGAAATGACCACTAAAATTGTAACACCAACTAAATATCTAAAGAAATAGTCCATATATAATAAATCCTATTTCGTTATTCTTAATCTTACTCCAAAATTCCTTTAAAACTAAAACAAAATTAAAAAAAGACTCCAGACGCAGGATTCAAGACTCAATAGAAAAACGAAAATTGAAGAAAAGGGTAGAAAGTAAACACAAGAGTTCAAGTTGAAAAAAGCTAAAACTTTTTTTTCTTTATTCTTACATTCTGTGGCGGCTGCTTCGTCGTTTTACTCTCTGCAATAACGATTTTTTCTGTTTAATTTGTATCTATTTGTCCTCCAGAGGCGGATCTGCGATGTACATTTGTGGTTAATCAAAATAATGTCGCCGGAGACGTTATAAATTAAAACAAATTTAATTAAAACTATTTATCTTTTTAACAAAAAAATAGTATCACAAAAATGAGCTGAATATTTTTTTGAAAATATTTCAAAAAAAACTGAAAAATTGGTAACGTGTTCAAGAAAAAGTTTTTGCCTTAAATAGTTAAAGCAAAATAACAAAAAAGAAAAAATATTTTAGAGAAGTTATCCACACTTTTTTTAGAAAGAAGCCATTGTTTTCTTAGAAATGTTTGATATGTATTGTGTAACATAATTGACATTTTTTTTGCTTTTGTCTTTTATTTGGACAACTATAAATATTTTACTTGTATTTACAATTGTTGTTATTTAAAATCTTATGTATTAAGGGCTAGTTTATAAAGTGGGGTTGTGTTATATTTAATAGTTAGAGCAATTAAAATTGACGGTATTTATGAATAAAAGAATAATTTATTTTTTATTGTCTTGTGTCTTCTTTCTCTTTATTTTTAGCTATGATCTGGCCTATGCGAAAAGTAAAAAGATAAAAGTAGATCAATATCAAAAAGAGATCATAGGTACATGGATCGTTGTATCTTACTCCGGGCTTGATATTCCTGAAGAGCAGAAAACATATTATATTTTTAAAGATAATGGTGTCTTCTTTAAGAGGATGTATATTTTTGATTACATGGAAGAAAAAGAAGGAAGATGGCGCTTAAGAAAAAATAAATTAAAACTTACTTGCAAAACAGATAATAAGAAAATAAATTTTAAAATATCATTTGAAGAGGGTGACCTTATCTTTAAACGAGATGATACATCTACCACATTAAAAAGAGTAGATACATCAATGGATGATGGTCTTGATGGTATGCTGGATTCCTGGTGAAAAAAGCCACAAGACTCAAGTAAAAATAAAAAGATCTTGGAATTTATAATCCCTTTTATCCTGTTAATCCTTCGACCAACTGCGCTTTATTTAATTTAACACATGACAAGCAGGATTAAAAATATCGGTACGCCCCTAACGATGATCCGCCAATCCGCGAGGCGGATGGAGGACACACTCTTTCCTTTTAATTCGTGTTTATTTCCTTCGACTTTGCTCAGGATATAAGATAGTGAGTTTGTCGAACTATGTGTACCTTCGTGGCTAATTTTTGAATGTCAATGTGGGCACCTTAATTATTAATCTTTTCCTATATATAAAGACTTGAACATCTTTTTATGTTGTGTTATATTTTCACACTTAATAATATTACTATTACATTATATCAGAATCATTGATTTTTATGATTCGGGGCGTAGCGCAGTCCGGATAGCGCGCTTGAATGGGGTTCAAGAAGTCGTTGGTTCGAATCCAATCGCCCCGATTTTAAGTATTAATAAAAAGGTGCTTTATAAAATGGAAAATAAAATAATAAAATTTGGGGTCATTGGTCTTGGTAATATTGGTACTGGAGTAGTTAAAAACTACCAATTGAACCGTGAGCTAATAGAACTACGTGCAGGAGTAAAACTTGAACTTAAAAAAGTAGCCGATGTTGATCTTAAGAATAAAGCTGCTCTATCCCTACCGGATGAGCTCTTTACTAATGATGCAATGGAAATTATAAATGATCCTGAAATATCCATTGTTGTAGAACTGATCGGAGGAACCGGAATTGCCAAAGATCTTGTTCTTAAAGCTATAAATAATAAAAAAAGAGTTGTTACTGCAAATAAAGCGTTAATTGCAGAATGCGGAAAAGAAATAATGAGCGCTTTAAAAGAAAACGTAGGATCCGAACTTCTTTTTGAAGCAAGTGTTGGCGGCGGTATTCCTATAATAAAAGCTCTTAGAGAAGGATTTGTAGGTAATAAAATAAAAGATATTACTGCTATTATCAATGGGACTGCAAATTATATCTTAAGTGAAATGGAAAAAAATGGGCTTGCTTTTGAAGAAGCTCTAAAATCAGCTCAAGAAAAAGGGTTTGCAGAAGCTGATCCTACTTTCGACATCGAAGGTATTGATGCTGCCCATAAAATAGCTATTCTTGCTTCCATCGCTTTCGGAAGATGGATAGATTACAAAAGAATACATGTGGAAGGTATATCAAATATAACTATTAAGGATATTAATTATGCCCGCCATTTAGGCTATAAAATAAAACTCCTTGCTATAGCAAGAGATAAAGACCAAGGACTTGAAGTAAGAGTAAATCCGGCATTGCTTGAGTTTAATCATCCTCTTTCTTCTGTTGACGGATCTTATAATGCCGTATACGTAGAAGCATTTCCGCTTGGAAAAAGTATGCTGTACGGTAAAGGTGCGGGCGATAATCCTACTTCTTCTGCTGTCATAGCTGATATTGTAGATGCCGCTCGTTCGCTTTATTTCGGAGAAAACGGAAACAGGCAAATTTTTAATCGCGTGAACGAAAAACCGGTGATAGCTGACAAAAGATCATGGGTATCAAGATATTATTTAAGAATTCAAGCCGATGATAAACCCGGTGTCCTTGCACGAGTTGCCGGTATTTTCGGAGAAAATAATATAAGCCTTTCTTCTGTGCTTCAACCTGAAGAAAGTAAAGAAGGTATTGTTCCGGTTATTATGATGACTCATCTTGCGATGGAAAAAGATATGCTGAATGCCTGTGCAAAAATAGAAGAACTCGAGTGTATCTTAGCAAAAGTAGTGATCATAAGAGTTATGACACAATAAGCAATTTAAAAGGAGAAAATAAATGGCTTGGGAAGGTGTTATTAAGACTTATAAAGAGTTTCTGCCTGTTACGGATAAAACTCCAATAGTTACACTTAAAGAAGGAAATACTCCTCTTATTCCTGCAGACAGACTCTCTGCAAAGATAAATAAAGGATTAAAGATATTCTTGAAATATGAAGGACTTAACCCTACAGGATCTTTTAAAGACCGTGGAATGACCATGGCTGTTTCTAAAGCTCTTGAAGAAGGGTCAACTGCTATTATGTGCGCTTCTACAGGTAATACTTCAGCCTCTGCTTCTGCCTACGCAGCAAGATGTGGACTGAAATGCTTTGTGCTTATTCCTCATAATTCAATAGCACTAGGGAAGCTTTCACAAGCTATGATACACGGTGCTAAAGTGCTTGCAGTAAGAGGGAATTTTGATGATACTCTTGAGATAGTTAGAGACATAACTTCAAATTATCCTGTAACACTTGTAAACTCACTTAATCCGTACAGAATAGAGGGACAAAAATCAGGCGCATATGAAATTGTAGATGTACTTGGAAAAGCACCTGATTTTCATGCTATTCCAGTAGGAAATGCAGGCAATATTACTGCATATTGGAAAGGTTATAAAGATTATAAACAAGCAGGAAAATTATCTGACCTTCCAAAAATGATAGGGTTTCAAGCTGCTGGTTCTGCCCCGATCGTACTGGGACACGTTGTTGAAGATCCTAAAACTCTTGCAACTGCTATTAAAATAGGCAACCCGGCAAGCTGGAAATCAGCTGAAGAAGCTGCCGATTCATCGGGCGGCATGATAAAAGCTGTTACAGATGATGAAATAATTGAAGCATACAAACTTCTTGCTGGGTTAGAAGGAGTTTTTGTTGAACCCGCTTCAGCTGCATCAGTTGCAGGTGTTATTAAATATGCTGCTGAAGGATATTTTGATGATTCACAAGGTAAAACAATTGTTTGTGTTGTTACCGGACACGGGCTGAAAGATCCTGATAGAGCGATTGCAACAGCCGGGGAGCCGGAAGTAATAGATAATGATGTAGAAAAAATAGTTGAAAGACTGAGGTTAAAAAAATGAAATATATATTTATTATTCCAGATGGATTGGGTGATCTTCCTATTGAAGAATTTGATGGAAAAACACCTGTAGAAATAGCAAGAACACCAAATATGGACCGTCTTGCGAGTGAAGGCAAATGCGGTGTGGCAAAAAATATTCCGCGCTCTATGCCTTGTGGAAGCGATGTTGCCTGCCTTTCACTTTTAGGCTATAACCCAGCTAAATATTACAGTGGAAGAGGCCCTTTGGAAGCAGCAAGTAAAAACATAATACTGAAAGAAGATGAGATAGCTTTTAGGTGTAACCTTGTAACGATCTTTGATGGAAAAATGGTTGATTACAGTGGAGGCCATATATCAAACAAAGAATCAAGTGTTCTCATAAATATGGTTAGAGAAGCTTTCAGGGATAACTTGGATATTCAGTTTTATTCCGGAGTAAGCTACAGAAATCTTGCAATTATAAAAGAAGAACTTATTTCACATGGAAGAGGTAAATTACGTACAATTCCTCCTCACGATATACTCGATGAGGATATTGAACCGTATCTTCCAAGCGGAAAGGGAAGCGGGTTTTTGAAAGACCTGATAAAACAGGTAACTGAAGTCATCAAAGATAGTGAAATAAATAAAATAAAAGTAGATCTTGGTGAAAATCCTGCAAATTCAATCTGGCTGTGGGGTGAAGGTAAATCTCCTATTATGCCGCAATTTCAAAGCCTTTATGGCCTTAAAGGTGCTGTTATATCCGGTGTTGACCTTATAAAAGGCATGTCTGTATATGCAGGCCTTAACGTAATAGAAGTACCCGGTATAACCGGTTATCTTGATACTGATTATGCTGCTAAAGGTCGGTATGCTGTTAATGCTCTTGATGAATTCGATATTATCTATATTCATATAGAAGCACCTGATGAAGCAGGGCATAATGGGAACAGGATGGAAAAAGTACAATGCATTGAACAGATAGATGAAAAGATCGTAGGACCGGTTGCAAAAGCTATAAAAGAAAGAGGCGAAGGACGGATATTAATATCCCCAGACCATCCTACTCCGGTAATAAAAAGAACTCATACAAGAGATGCTGTACCTTTTCTTGTTTGGGGAACAGGGGTATCACCTGATAAAGTAGAGACGTTTTCAGAGAAATCTTGTGCGACTGGTAAGCTTGGTACGGTAAAAGGACATGATTTAATTAAAAAAATACTTTTGAAGGAGTTTGATTGAAATGGCTTTAATTGTACAAAAATACGGGGGGACTTCCGTAGGCAGTCCTGACAGAATATTAAATGTAGCAAAAAGAATAATTGCTTCAAAAGAAGCCGGAAACCAGGTAGTAGTTGTTGTCTCAGCTATGGGCGGGGCGACCGACGGACTTATAGATCTGGCTAAAAAAGTAAATAAAAGACCTAATGAAAGAGAAATGGATATGCTGCTCTCTACTGGAGAACAGGTATCTGCATCACTGCTTGCTATGGCTATAGAAGCACTGGGGCATAAAGCGATCTCTTTTAACGGTTTTCAGGTAGGTATTCTTACTGACTCATCTCATACTAAGGCAAAGATCCTTAACATTAACGGAGATAGAATTAAAAAATCGCTCAAAAAAGGTAATGTAGTTATAGTTACAGGATTTCAGGGAAGAGATGAAGATGATAATATTACTACTTTGGGACGCGGAGGATCCGATACATCTGCTGTTGCTATTGCTGCTGCTCTATTAGCAGATGAATGCGAAATATATACTGATGTAGACGGTGTATATACTGCAGATCCGCGCATTGTAAAAAATGCCCGAAAATTATCAAAAATAGCATGTGACGAAATGCTGGAACTTGCAAGCCTTGGAGCAAAAGTTATGCAGTCCAGATCAATTGAGTTCGCTAAAAAATTTGGAGTAACAATTCACGTACGTTCAAGCTTTAATAACAAAATAGGAACAATTATAACCGAGGAGGGAGATGAAATGGAAGCCCCAGTGGTTAGAGGTGTAACATCAACTATTAGTGAAGCAAAAGTAACAATTATCGGTGTTCCGGATAAACCCGGTATTGCTGCAGAAATTTTTAGAGAAATTTCTGAAGCAAATATCAATATTGATATGATTATTCAGAATGTTGGTGAACAAGGGACGACAGACCTTTCTTTTACTGTCGAGGCTGCAGACCTTGATAGGCTTAAGGATGTTATGAAACCCGTGGAAAAAAATGTGTCTGCTAAAAAGATCACTTATGACAGCGATATCGGTAAAGTATCTATTGTTGGTGTAGGAATGAAAAGTCATAGCGGTATCGCGTATAAGATGTTTAAAGTACTTGCTGAGAAGAAGATAAATATTAAAATGATCAGTACATCGGAAATAAGAGTTTCCGTTGTTGTTGAACAGGAGAAAGCAGCTGAAGCTGTTAATGCTCTTCATGAAGCATTTGAACTTGATAAAGAAATAATATACGAGGCAAAACTATGAAACCAAAAATGGTAGAATTATATGATACTACTCTTCGTGATGGAGCTCAAGCAAGAGGTATATCATTTACTGTGGCTGCTAAAGTAAGAATAGCAGAAGCTTTGAACGAGCTTGGTGTACAGTATATAGAAGGCGGATGGCCAGGTTCTAATCCTAAAGATATAGAATTTTTTAAAGTAATAAAGGATATTCCTATTTCAAACGCTAAAATTGCTGCTTTCGGAAGTACTAGACGCGCAAATATTAAAACAGAAAATGATGATAACATTATAAAAATACTGGAAGTTGGGACACCTGTGGTCACGATTTTTGGTAAAAGCTGGACCCTGCATGTTAAAGATGTATTAAAAACAGAATTTAAAGAAAATCTGAATATGATACATGACACGGTAAAGTTTCTTAAAAGTGAAGGTAGGGATGTTTTTTTTGATGCTGAACATTTTTTTGACGGGTTTAAAGACGATCCTAAATATGCACTTGAATCACTTGCCGCTGCTAATGATGCTGGTGCAGACAGGTTGGTGTTATGTGATACTAACGGCGGAACAATGCCTGATGAAATGCTCCAAATCATAAAAAAAGTAAGAGAAAAGTTCAAAAAAGGAATTGGTGTACATATACACAATGACTCAGGTGTTGCTGTTGCAAACTCATGCCTTGCCGTAACTGCCGGAGCTATGCATATTCAGGGAACAATTAACGGCTACGGTGAACGTGCAGGAAATGCTGACCTTTGCTGTATAATACCAAACCTTAAAATAAAAATGGGAATTGATTGTATCTCTGATTCACAGTTATCCCTGCTTGTGCAGACTTCAAGGTTTGTAGATGAACTTGCAAATATGAAACCAAACTCAAAACTTCCATATGTTGGAAGCTCTTCTTTTGCTCATAAAGGTGGGATGCATGTAAATGCTGTGCAGAAGAATACTAAAACTTTTGAGCATATTGACCCATTGCTTGTAGGAGCAAAACGAGAGATCCTTGTATCTGAGCTTTCAGGGAAAAGCAATATCCTTATAAAAGCATCGGAATACGGACTATCTTTGAAAAATGAAGATATAGGTAGAATCCTTAAAAAACTTAAAGAACATGAACATAAAGGATATGAATTTGAAGCTGCAGAAGGATCATTTGAACTTCTTATAAGAAAGACTGCAGGTAAATATAAGAAGTTTTTTAACCTCGAAGGATTTCGTGTAATAGTTGAAAAAGACGAAAAAGGAAAGATGTATTCTGAAGCTACTATCAAGGTAACTGTAGATGGAAAATCAGAACATACTGCTGCAGAGGGAGACGGTCCTATCAATGCTCTTGACAGCGCTCTTAGAAAAGCCCTTGAAAAATTCTATCCGTCTTTAGCAGATGTGAAACTTGCTGATTTTAAGGTACGTGTGATGGATGCTAAAGGAGGAACTGCTGCTAAAGTAAGAGTCCTTATAGAATCAAAAGATAAAAATCGTGTTTGGGGTACGGTAGGTGTCTCTGAAAATATCATAGAAGCTTCCTGGGAAGCACTTGTAGACAGTATTGAGTATAAACTTTTGAAAGAACAGGAATAATTAAGAAAAAATGATAAGAGAAATTCACCCAAAGTACGAACCCGGAAAATACGAAAAGAATATTTATAAAAAATGGTGTGATGAAAACCTTTTTCATGCGCAAAGCGCATCGAAAGGTGCTGCATATTCTATAGTTATTCCGCCTCCGAATGTTACAGGCATACTCCATATGGGACATGCCCTTAACAACACTATACAGGATATCCTTATAAGACAAAAACGGATGCAGGGTAAAAACACTGTTTGGATGCCCGGTACCGACCATGCCGGTATTGCAACACAAAATGTCGTGGAAAAAAAGCTTGCTAAAGAAGGTAAAAGAAAAGAAGACCTTGGAAGACGCGCTTTTATTGAGGAAATATGGAATTGGAAAGAACATCACGGGAGTACCATTATAAGACAGCTAAAAGAAATGGGCTGTAGTTGTGATTGGGAACGTGAAAGATTTACGATGGATGAAGGTCTTTCCCGTGCTGTTGCCGAAGTATTTGTAAAACTCTTTGATAGAGGACTGGTGTACCGTGGTAATTATATTATAAACTGGTGCCCGAGATGTTTGACGGCACTTTCTGATGAAGAAGCCGAACATAAAGATAGTAGCGGCAAGCTCTGGTATATTAAATACCCCCTTAAAGATGGAAGCGGAACAATAACTGTTGCAACAACACGCCCTGAGACAATGCTTGGTGATACTGCTGTTGCTGTATCACCCACAGATGAACGATATAAAGACTTTATAGGAAAAGAAATAATACTGCCAGTTATTGAAAGAGTTATTCCTGTTGTAGCAGATGATATGGTAGATAAAGAATTTGGCACAGGAGTCGTTAAAGTGACACCAGCGCATGATCCTAATGACTTTGAAATAGGTCTAAGACATTCTATGACACCTATAAATGTCATGGAACCAAATGGGATAATGAATGAAAATGCTGGAAAATATAAAGGATACGACAGGTTTAAATGCCGTAAGGAACTTGTCAAAGAACTTACAGAAAAACAACTGATCGAAAAAATATCTGACCATCAGCATTCGGTGCGGCATTGTTACAGATGTCATACAGTTATTGAACCAAGAATCTCAGATCAGTGGTTCGTAAATATGAAACCACTAGCCGAACCCGCTCTTGCCGCTGTAAAAACAGGAAAAATCAAATTTTATCCTGAAAGATGGACTAAAGTATATCTCGAATGGATGGAGAATATAAGAGACTGGTGTATATCAAGACAGATCTGGTGGGGACACAGGATACCTGTTTGGTATTGTGATGACTGCGATGAAATAACTGCATCAACTAAAAAAATAGATAAATGTTCTAAATGCTCATCATCAAATATAAGACAGGATGAAGATGTGCTTGATACCTGGTTTTCTTCATGGTTGTGGCCGTTTTCGACATTCGGATGGCCGGATGAAAATAAAGACCTTAAGTTTTACTATCCGACAGATACCCTTGTTACTGCTCAGGAAATAATATTTTTCTGGGTAGCACGCATGATAATGGCAGGTTTTGAGTTTATGGGTGATATTCCGTTTAGCAAAGTCTATATTCACGGCACGATCCGTGATGAAACCGGAACGAAAATGAGTAAATCACTCGGCAATACTATAGACCCACTGGATATAATAGAACAATATGGTGCAGATGCGCTGAGGTTCAGCCTTATTATGATAACTTCACAGGGACAGGATGTATATCTTTCCAGTGAGAAGTTTGAGATAGGAAGAAACTTTGCAACAAAAATATGGAATGCCTTCAGGTTTATAAATATGAACCTTCAGAAACAGGATATTAAGCTAATAAATGATATTGAATCATATATGGATAAATTTAAAAAAGATCTTAAAACAGATGATGAATATATATTGTTTAAATTATCTTTGCTTGCTGAAAACATAGAAAGAGCTATAGATAACTTCAAGTTCAATGAAGCTGCTCATGAACTGTATGATTTTTTCTGGCATAACTTTTGTGATAAATATATAGAATTTTCTAAAGAATTTTTTAAAGAAGGGCATCCTGAAAGAGAAAGGACCATAGTCGTCCTATTATATGTACTTAAAACGTTCTTAAAACTTCTTCACCCGTTTATGCCTTTTATTACTGAAAATATATGGCAAATACTGCATGGAGAGGAACATTCATCTATCATAAAATCAAAGTGGCCAAAACCAATTAATGCAGGTGATGAAAGGACCTCGATTCTTGTAGAGAAGAAATATGATTTTATGCGTGTAGCCAGAAATCTTAGAAGTGAATATAAAATAGCTCCTTCTAAAAAAGTGGGATACATAATAAAGACCACAGATGATGAATTTAAAGAATATCTTTTTACACAAATAGATGTAATGAAAAGACTTGCTTCAGCAGATGAAATATCAATAATAGAGGGTGATGCAAAAGTATCTCCAATGCCTAGCGGAGCCTTAAGCTTTGGAAGCATATACATGAAATTAACAAAAGATTCTATCAATGTAGATGAAGAACTAGCACGCCTTAATGCGCAGATGATCGAGGCTGAAAAATATGAGATCATCCTTAAAAAGAAACTTGATAATGAGAAATTTGTTTCTAAAGCTCCAAAAGAAGTTGTTGAAAAAGAAAAGCTTAAACTAAAAGATGCACGCTCACGTATGGAAAAGATAAAAGAAAATATCAGCATTTTAAATACATTGCTTGTCTGACGAAGCACATCAATCTTTTGCAATCTTGAAAATATGAAAAGATCAGAATTAAAAAAATTTGACCCTATTATATCTTTTGCCCTGAAAGAAGATATCGGAACAGGTGATATAACTACAAATTCTATTGTAGATACAAAAGACCGCACTGATTTTGTGATACGGTTAAAGGAAAATGCTGTTATCTGCGGGATACCTATTATTAAAGAGATATTTAAGAAAATGAACGCAGACCTCAGGATAAAGCATTGTGTTAAAGAAGGTGAATATCTTCGAAAAGGAAGCGTAATACTAAAAGCAAATGGAAAAACACGGGCCGTACTTACCGCAGAACGTACGGCACTTAATTTTTGCCAGCGCCTTAGCGGCATTGCTACGCTTACCAGAAAATTTGTTCAAGCAGTAAAAGATTATGAGACTTGTATACTTGATACAAGAAAAACTCTTCCATGCTTCAGGTTTGTTGAAAAATATGCCGTTAGAGTCGGTGGAGGGACAAACCATCGGTTCGGACTTTTTGATCAAGTACTTATAAAGGAAAACCATCTTTATATACAGGCAAAAAAAGGCAAATGGTCGATCGAGAATGCAATTACCCAAGCAAGATGTAAAAATCCTAGAAAAATAATTGAAATAGAAGTCATATCGCTTAAACATGCAATTCAAGCACTTGATGCCGGAGCAGATATAATACTTCTTGATAATATGCCTGTCAAAAAAGTTAAAGAAGCCATGAAGTTCCTGAAAGGTAATGTCAAAGTTGAAGTTTCAGGAGGTATAAATTTAAAGACTGTCCGGCAGTATGCTAGAGCAGGGGTTGATTTTATTTCCATAGGAGCTCTTACCCATTCAGTAAAAGCTATGGATATGACACTGATGCTGATTTAAAAAGAAAAAGTTTAAAATGCCTAAAGTGTCTAAAGTACTTAAAGTTAAGGAGCCTCCGGCGATATTGTAAGATTAACCACTGGAAAAACATCAAACATAAAATCCTAGATGATAAATAGTTTGACAGGCTCACTATAAGCAGGACAAATTAATCCTGTTAAAAAATTATAATAAAAGTGTGAACACATTTAACTGTTGACCATGGACTATTGACAATGGACCATTTATCATGAAATATGCAGAATTCCTTACCCCAGAAATAAATCTATTAAATGATCTTTTTAGTAAAAAAACCGTAGAATATAAAAATGCTATGCCTTTTATAAATTCTTTGAAAAAAAAAGGCATGATAATAGAAAATAATAATGGAGAGGCTGCAATTATTGAAATAAAAGATACCTTTTTCCCTTACCAAATACAATTACTTGCATCATCTCAACCAATTTGTGAAAAAATAATCTCTTTTTTAGAACTGGATTCAACAAATGAATATATTAAAAATGTAAGACAGACTCTTCCAAGTGCTACGATAGTCCTAACAGAAAAACAGGTTAAAGGAAAAGGTAAGTGGGATAGAAAATGGTTTATGAAAGAAGGTAAATCACTCCTTTTTTCAATTTTACTTAAAGTTGATCTGGATGAAATAGAGCATGTAGGTATGTTGACTTTTGCCGGTGCTCTTGCTGCTTCTTATGCCTGTGATGATATAGCTGGAGTTGATACAAAAGTAAAATGGCCCAATGATGTTCTTTTAGGGACACGTAAATTATGCGGAGTTTTAACTGAAAGCTTCCCCCTAGGCGAAAAAGCATATGATATTATTATAGGAATAGGCATAAATATAAATTATGATAAAGAGGATCTAACGGAAGATTTACAAAAAACTTCAACATCACTTAAAATAGAGACGGGAAGAGAAATAAAACGCATTGATCTTTTTATGTTGTTTTTAAAACACTTTTCAAATTTATACAATGCTTTTCTATCCAAAAATTATGCTGAAATAATGGATAAATGGCAGAAAAAGGCAGATTTAATTAAAAGCAAATGAAATGAAAAATAAAACTGAAAATAAATTCTTTATTGCTGTTGATGTAGGAAATAGTAGAGCATCTTTTGCGCTTTTTAATAGAACAAAGATATTGAGAAGAGTTGATGTTATTGAAAATAAAGTGAACAAAAAAGCAATATCAAAAATTTTAAAAGATTGGAATAATCTTTCAAATACATCCTTAAAAGAAGCCGTTGTCTCAGATGTCAACCCTGATACAACAGAAAAATTAAAAAGTATTCTTAAAACATTTGGTATGAAAATAATAAATGTTAGATCAATTGCTGATAAAAAAATATTTAAGAAATATTTATCATTCAAAAAATTAGGTGAAGATAGAATAGCTAATACTTATTATCTTTTAAAAGAAATAAATAAACCTTCAGCGATTATTGATGTAGGCACAACCATAAATATTGATGTTTTTGATGGGGAATATTATAAAGGCGGATATATCATAAGTGGTCTTTTTATGGAACTTATCGCAATACAGTCAATTGCTAAAGGAACAAGAACAAAAAATAATATCTCTTTTAACCAAAATAAAACAAAACCGGGCAACAGTACTGAGATGTGCCTTGAGAATGGTATTGTCCTTTCAAAAGTTGCTTTTATTGAAAAGGCTATAAAAGAGATAAAAAAATCGTTGAAAAAGAATGACCTTGCGGTTATTTTAACCGGAGGCGGTGTTAAGCTTTTGAGGTTTTTGAAAATATTTGATAAAGTAGAATTAGATGCTACGCTAAAAGGTATTGCAGCTTTATATGTTATGAAAGAGAGAAAGTGAAAAGTTTAAAGTGCCTTCCGCCTTCGCAAAGCTTCGGCGAGATAAATCGGCGGATGATAATAGTAATAGGACACAGATAAAAGGGATCAGAGGAGTTTTGTTACTAACAACTAATGACTAAGGATTTATTATGATAAATGGAAAAAAGATTGTTGTTGTTCTTCCTGCATATAGGGCAGAGAAGACAATAGAAAAGACTTACAAAGAAATACCTATTGAAATAGTAGATGAAGTTATACTTGTTGATGATGCAAGCGATGATAAAACATCTCATGTTGCAAAAGCTCTTGGTCTTAAAACTGTTACACATGAAAAAAATCTAGGTTACGGCGGAAATCAGAAGACTTGTTATGACGAAGCGATCAAACTAGGAGCCGATATCGTAATAATGCTGCATCCGGATTATCAGTATACGCCAAAGCTGGTAGGCGCTATGGCTTCGATGATAGCTTACGGCGAATATGATATGGTGCTGGCATCAAGAATACTTGTAAGAGGTGCTTTAAAAGGCGGTATGCCAATATATAAATATATTTCAAACAGGTTTCTTACGCTTTTTGAAAATATACTTCTTAATGTGAAATTATCTGAATATCATACGGGATATCGTGCTTACAGTAGGAATCTACTAGAAAATATTCCATACCATAAAAATTCTGATGATTTTGTGTTTGATAACCAGTTTATTGCACAATCAGTATTCTTCGGTTTTAATATTGGAGAGATATCGTGCCCTGCAAAGTATTTTGAAGAAGCTTCATCGATCAATTTTAAAAGAAGTGTTATATACGGACTTGGAGTACTTAAAACGGCAGTCGAATACTTTATATCTAAAAGAGGATGGTCGGTTAATAAAATATTTGTTAAGTAATAATTAAAAAGGATTTTGATGAAAAAGAAACAAAAAGAAAACAGAAAATTTATTAGGCACCCCTCAGATATTCCTATTGAGATCTTTATGGAAGATGTTGTATCCGTTAAAGGTGAGTATCTTAACAATATAGGTATAGGCGGGCTATCTTTTAAATCAAAGGTCTTTTTGGAAAAAGATACGATTATTAAAATAAAAATTCCTCTTGTGCATCCGATCTTTGAAGCTACAGGAAAAGTTGCCTGGTGTGAGAAAAAACGTTCTCACTTTGATGTAGGAGTGGAGTTTCATGAAGTAGATGTTGCTTTCAGAGCACGCATGGTAGAACAAGTATGCCATATCGAGCATTATAAAAAATCTATCCAGCGTAAGGAAGGTAGAACTCTTACTGGTGAAGAAGCTGCCGTAGAATGGATAAAACATTTTGCTGGCAAATTTCCTGATGATATTAAAGGGAAATAACCACCAATTACACTAATTTACACGAATCACGCCACGACTTTTCTTATGTCTTATTTTGAGTGATGTTTGCTTGTCCGTGTGTAAACAAAGTTATAAAAATTCCATAGCTGCCTAACCTATTCTATGACCGTTCCTTGGCATGATAAGTGTGCTTAGAATGTCTCTTTAGAAGCCCCAGAATGCTCTTATAAGGAATTTTATTGATTGTTTGCGGGGTTTCTCTCCCTCCCTCTCCCCATTATAGGGTGGAAAAGTTGATTTTAAAAGGTATTCACGCTTAGATAAAATAATCTATCCTTTAAATGCTTGACAAATATAATACGTCTAACTTAACACAAAATCCTTCTAACTTACCTGAAATCAGTAAATGTTTGCAGTAAGTTGTCAATTATATAGACACAAATATGTAATAAATTATCTTGCTGTGTTTATAATATAAAGAAAAAAACCTCATATCTGTTAGACATGTTCAGATTAATATGTTATAATATATAAAAATTAACATTTTAATAGTTGGTAAATTGGCAATTCAGTATTTAACTGAAGCGCAAAGCCACGGGGCAATATGTCAGCCGGGCTGCAAATAAAAAGCAGTTCGGCTTTTTTTAATATAAGGAGCTTATATATGAAAAAACTATTATTTATCTTATACCTTACTCTTTGTATGAGTTTTGCTCATAATGCATATGCAAAGCCGAAGTATTTAATTTCAATAACATCAGAGAAAGACACATATGATTTACTTGATACTGCACAGTTTAATATTGAAATAAAGCATGGAAAACATCACAAGCACCTCCATTCAATAGATGTGGAAGCTACTTTCCCTAATGATGACTCAAATGTAACTATAACTGAATCGGGAAGGGGTAAACTATCATTCTCTCCTGTTTTAGAGCAGGAGCTCGAGGCACAAACACTTAAAGTAAAAATATATCGTAAAAACAGGCTAAAACATATAAACAAACTTGAAAAGCAGAAAATTAAACTTAAAAATCTAATAGATAAATTAGAAACCTCTTTTTGGAAATCAAAACATAAAAAACATTCTTTAGAAAATTATAAAAAGCTTCTTAAAAATGCAGATAAGATAATTGAAAAACTTAATGTACCGATTGCGACTGCATCAAAAACTATAAATGTAATAATAGATAAAGAACCTCCAGTTATAACTATATCGGGAGTTGAAGAGGCTGGTCTATATAATGTAAATATAACACCTATTATAGATATTCAGGATGAACACGAATTTACAAGCACAATCCTTCTTAACGGTTCACCATTTACATCTGGAGCTATAATATCAGCTGATGGCAAATATAATTTAACAGTTGAGGCAAAAGATAAATTCACTAACAGTTCAAGCGAATCAGTCTCTTTTGAAATTGATAAAACTCCACCAGTAATAAATGTTGATTCACCAACGGATGGGTCAATAATAAATAGTGATAAAGTGGATATAGCAGGTACAGTAAGCAGTGATACAGCTCTATTAAAAGTGAATGGAGTTGAAACGCAAGTTAATGGATCTTCTTTTTCTATCCAAGGTTTTGTCCTTCAAAAAGGAATAAACACAATTACATTTGATGCAATTGATAATGCAGGAAACCATTCATCTCTAAATGTCTCAGTTGAGGCCATGTTTGATTATGATGATGATGGACTTAGTGAAGCTGAAGAAGAAGAGTATGGAACCGATCCCAATAAATCAGATACAGATGGTGATAGCTTAAGTGACGGAGATGAAGTAAAGAAACATGGTACTGATCCTACAAAATGGGATACTGATAATGATAGGATTACAGATAAAGATGAGTTATTTGTTTATAAAACAAATCCGAATAATCCAGATACAGATGGTGATAAACTTAATGATGGATTAGAAATATTTACATTTATTAGTGATCCATTTGATATTGATAGTGACAATGATGGCTTAAGTGACGGAGATGAAGTTTTTGTTTATATGAGTAATCCTGTCAATCCAGATACAGATGGTGATACTTTACCAGATGGTATAGAAATCGGTATTTATAATAGTAGCCCAATTTCTACAGATACGGATGGCGATGGTCTTAAAGATTCAGAAGAGGCTCTTGTGTATTTAACCTACGCTTACCATCCAGATTCCGATGGAGATATGGCTAGTGATTATGAAGAAGTTATGGCAGGAACAAATCCTCTAGATAGTAGTTCGTTTCCTCAGAATTATATAACAACAATTACTCCAATAAATCTAAAAGTTACACCGACTGCAACAACAGCGCTTATTGAATTTAGTACATTTGAAGAGATGACTGCTTTAATACAGTATGGTACAAGTGCAACTTACACAAAGCATGTTATAGAAGATTTTCCAGGTACACAGCATCAAATTACACTATCAAAACTAAAACCGAATAAATCATATTATTTTAGCGTATTTCTTGAAAGTGATAATACAGTACCTGTTGTAGTAAGAGGGCCACAATTCAAAACTTTAACTGATGTAGAAGATACTATTCCTCCTGAGATCAGTATAGTGTATCCACAACATGGTGATACCGTTATTAGTAATAAAATAATTGTTAGAGGTACAGTTGATGAATATCATACAAATGTTGAAGTAAACGGAAGGCAAGCTATTATCAAAGATAAGGATTTTTATGTTCTTAATCTCCCAATTGAACCTGGTGAAAATGTGTTAAATATTAAAGCTACCGATGCTTCTGGGAATTTAAGTACAGATTTTATAACTGTATTCTTTGTGGAAAATCCTGTAACACGAATAAGTACAAACATTCCTGATGATCCTAACTTTACATCTTTACCAGAGCGTTTTTCAGGCGCTTGGGGTGGAGAACCCCCTATAATAAAAATCAATGGAAAGCCTACAGCAGTTTTAATAGGAGGATCTTGGATTGGTCCTAAAAATATAAGTAGAGAAACAGCTGAGGAAGAAAACATTAGCGATTATGATGAAAACTATTTAATTATTGAACCTGGTATTACTGAAATTAAAGTTAGCGTTTCTTCTGGCGGAACTCCTATAACGTTTGAAGAATATACTAACATGGGAGGTGGTGGTTCAGAAGGTGCGGATTATGAAATTTTTAAGCTATTAAAGCCAGGTGGAGTAAAAAAAGCTAAAATGAGTTTTTTTGCAATACAAAGCTATACAAGCGCTCCAGGTCATGCAAGGGCAAGTTATTTTGATAAAATAACGAATAATATTAAGTGTACATATACTCGTGATACTGTAACAGGAAAATTTAGACTAAATCCACCTGATGCAACAATGTTTGGGGATACACCTACATTAACTATGTGGAATTATAAATATAAAATGTTATTTACGTACTATAACCCTTTGGATGAGAAAATATGGGGGCACGATTCTATAAAAACTAGTTATTTTGAAGTAGAACCCCCAATAATTGATCCTAATATGCTTATATCTAGTGATCAGGTAAAATTAAATTGGCAAGTCACATTGGATATAACTTGTTACGGCAACCATTTTAACTATTTATTAGATCCAAGAACTTTAGTACCGAATATGTCTAACTTTAGTATAAATGATATGCCGATAAAAGATATTTCAGAATATAATGGAGAAAATGAACCGGGTCCACAAAAGTATTTTAAAGGACAAATTAATATTCCATATACATCAGATTCTTATTTTCTGAATCTTACAAAATGGCAAGAAGCACCGGAAGCCTATAGTGATTTAGCAGAAGATCCAGACCTTTATCGGGAATATACAGAACCTACTTACGGGTTTCATGCTGGAGATCCTAAACAATCTTTAGTCTTCTGTGATATTTCCTATGATATAGATGGACGAAATGGTATAGACAAGAGCGACCAGTTAGCAGAGGAAATGGATCCTGGACTAATTCTGGGCGTAGGTGATAAAAAATATTTGTCTTTTTTGTCTTCTTTGGAAGAGGGTGGATCTTTAATAATAGAAAGACCAAACAAAATTATAAATGTTGGCACAGGATTTGGTTATATAAATAGTTTATTAAAATTATTTCAAGTTTCAAAGGAATCTGAAGATTTTCAAAAACTTCAAAGTGGTTTATTTATAGAAGGTGTTAATGGAGGTAAATCTCAACTTAATATAATATATATACCTCCAGACTGTTCATCAAGTGACATTATTGGTACAGTAAAAGATACAATAAATTGTACTGTGTGTAAGGTCGATAATATTATATTATCATCGAATGTATCGGATAATAGCCCAGTAGAATTTACAGGACACTGTGAATGGCCTTTTGACTCTACAATATATCCTAATCCCGGAAAACATTTAGTCATTTTTTATAAAGATGTTGTAGATGATAAGTTTCAAGTTAAAAATTTTGATGTTGATATAAAAGCATCAATATTTCCAAAGAATATCACCGAAGACAAAATGAATGAAAGTTGGACCTTAAAAAAAGAGCCATCATCTCCTAAATCAGGAAATTTAAATAAAAATACTACATATGATGTGAAATTTCAAAACCCAAAAGAAGGTGGAGTATATAAGTTTATTTTCAAATTGACGGATGGCTCAATAAAAAGTGAAGCAAATCTTGTTCTTCCATTGGCATGTCCTGAAGTAAAGGATATAATAAGAAAAGATTTAATTAGAGCTGATAATTTTGCCGCAAAGGTAAATAAAAAGTATTTTTTTCAAGAGCAAAAATTGCCTCATCTATGGGATTGGTTTCATGACTACGGACATGGAGATTATTTGTACCGTCCTCACAACGTAGCTGCTCCAACTGTTATTCTGTATAACCAAATGAATCCTACAACTGGTATGGGACCTGTTGCGACATGGTTTGGAAGATCTATTAGAATAGGAAAAATGAGTAATTTTATGTTTGCTTACGGTGCAACTAAAATAGGTTATACGCTAAATCAAATTCTATTTGGTGGAGAATTAGCAGCTTTAAGAGAAGGTCACATTGAAGAAGATAGTGCAAAATTATCATATGTTATGGGCTATCTTGTTGCAAATGACCCCAGAATTTATGATACTAGTCTTAAATTTCATATTAATGATCTTTGGGAAATAGATTCAGATGATAAACACAAAAAACTATGGCCCAATAATATACCTGCTACTGGTGGAATGACTTCACCAGGATTTTTAGATATAAAGGACCCATGATGAAAAAATATATTTTAATTTTTCTTATTTTAATTAGTTTACCTTGTTATTCTGATGAACGTGAAATAGAAATAAGCGATATCAAAAATATGTGGCTTAATAAAGAATTTTCTTTATTAGAGGAATATTCAGGAAAACTCTTGGCATTGAATAAAAATGATATTATAGGAAATTTGATTTCAATGGATTTGATAATTCTTACTAATAAAGATTTAAAAGAAATCAAAAAACATAGGGATATATTGTTAGAGGTTTTTAATAAAATTGATGATGAAAGAAAAAGAGTGCTTTTAAAAAACTATAGAGCGCATATTAAACTGTTGTTTGCTGTTGAAAAAGAAGAGCATCAAAAATCTATCAGGAAGGTTTGGTATCGTGGATTAAGCAGTATTGTTCCTAGTTACCCATTGACTCTAAAAATATTTGATGAGAAAGATCAAAAAATTACTAATAAGGTTGATCTTAGTTCATTGTGGAAATCAAGAAAAGATGATGAATTATTAAGGATAGCAAAGGAAAGTTCTTCTATTGATAATATTGTGTCTCTTCTGGTCAATTTTGATTTTATGATCTCTAAAGGAATTACTATTGAAAAATTATTAAGTGAGTTTAACAAAATAAGAAACATTTTAGACATCAATTATGTATTACTATATAATTGTCGTAATGAAGGTAATGAGTTTTTATCCTACTATAGATCTATGATAATTAATATTAAATTGAATAAAATATCTATTGATAAAATTGTAAATGAAGTAAATGATCGAGAAAAAGTACCGCGTGCAATATCTTTAGCAGAAAATTTTTTAAATAGAAAATTAAAAGAAAAAGAATACAAAGAAAAGAATTAGACGTCTTTAAAAATCACATATAAATAGGTAAAGCCTTAAAACAGGAAAAGTTCTCGCCTTCATAGCAGAAACCATACGCTGAATACCAGTAGCTTACATAAGCTTGTAGCAGATTTGTGTCATTTCAACATTTGTTCACGATACCATGTCCGTGTGTAAACAAAGTTATAAAAATCCTTCAAGCTGCTTAACCTACTCTATTACAGTTCCTTGGTGTAAAAGTGTTTAAACTATTTTCTATTATTGGCTGCTTGAACAAAATTTCTCCATCTGCTATTCTTTCTATTAATGAAGCCAGCTTATAAATAATGGAGCTGGGTTTAGATATTATCTGTAATATAAAGGAGAAATATAATGACAAAAGATACCTTTACAAAGAAAATAATATTCTATGATTCTGTGGGATTTGGAATTGTAATATTTTTTATATGGTTAAATGAAATTTTTGATGTTCCTCACTTAATTTTTGGAAATGGACCTACACCAATAAATATCACTGAAAGTATTGTTGAAACAGTAATAGTTTTTATCTTATTTCTTTTGGTCATAACGTTTACAAAACATCTTTTAAAAAGAATTAAATATTTAGAAGGTTTCTTGCGAGTTTGTTCTTTTTGTAAAAAAATTAATATAGAAGATAAGTGGATTTCAATAGAAAATTATTTTAGAGATAGTTCGGAAGTAGAATTTACTCATAGCTTCTGCCCGGAATGTGCTGATAAGCATTATGGAATCATATTAAATAATGAAGATTAAGTTTACTGCCTAACGATTTGTTCCAGCTGACTCCCAAACATCCATCTTCAGGCTAAATATATTTTTATGAAGATATTTTAACTAGCCATAAATATTAGTTTAATTTTTATTGACAAATGGACAAAAATGGACTATAATGGACAAAAATGGTTATAATAGGTCATTGTGTGACTTAATGTTTAATATTTTGTTTGAGGTGGTTGAATAATGAATAGACAAGATTATGCTCAGGAAAGCGATATTTTAACCTTATTGGAAATTGCAGATTATCTGAAAGTTTCTCAAAAAACAATAATGAGAATGATAAATAAGGGAAATATCAAAGGGTTTAAAGTCGGTGGACAGTGGCGTTTTTTAAGGCCTGTTGTGGATGAATGGATTACTGACAAAATACAAAACCTTCCAAAAAATGGACTTGCCAAAGTTATTAAGACAGCTAAAAAGATCATACCTCTTTCAAAACTGATTACGGAAAAAAGTATTATATTGAATATAAAGCCTGGAAGTAAAACACATATTCTTTCTCAAATTGCTTACCACTTATATGAAAACAAGCTTATAAAGGATGTTGATGATTTCTTAAAAAAACTAATTCTACGTGAAGAAATGATTTCTACGGCCGTTAGCAGAGGTGTGGCATTTCCTCACTTAAGAAAGCCATCGGAAAACAAAAATAAAGAGCCTTTTATTGCACTTGCTGTTTGTCCCGAAGGAACAGAATTCGATTCTATTGATGGTTTATTGACTCATGTTTTTGCTCTTGTTTGCTCAAAATCTGAACTTACTCATCTTCGTCTACTCGCAAAAATATCCTGGTTGTTTAAACAGGAAAATATTTTAGATAAAATAATTAAATCAAATTCAAAAGAAGAAATACTTTCATTTGTGAAAAAAACAGATGTAGAAATTGCAATAAATGTTTGATTAAAATAATTCAACTAAATTATTAAGGGAAGAAACAACATAATGATCAGAGATGCTCAAATTAAAAACTGGTTATCTGAAAATGAAGGGAAAGAAAAAAAAGAAGCAGTAAAAATATTAGATGTAGAATATGCGCATATGATATTGGAAAACAATGATGATCTTTATGTCACAAAATATGGATTACCATTTATTGAAAACCTGAAACCAGATAATTTTTATACTGATGAAAAGTGGTTTAATGAGAATTCTATTAAATTATCCGGCACAAGTTGTATTTACAAGGTAAGAACAAAAGAAATACAGGGGAAAAATAAGGATGTTGTCATAAAATGGAACCGCATGGGACAGGATATTCCCGGATTAGGAGATAACGAAGATTTTTTGACAGCTGAATTTAATAGTCCATTTGAAGAGTTTTCTTTGGTGATGGAACTGAAAAAGATCATGATGAAATCTTCTACTGGAACAATCATACAAAGACCACTTGGAATATATGTTCCATCAAAATCAGTAGAATTATGGCGAAGCGGTAGAAAAGAATACATGATGAAATCGATTATTAGTAAACATAAAGATGTAATATTAGATATGTTCCGTTCCTATGCTGTTATTTATGAGTGGATTGAGGGCGTAGATGCAATTGAAGCATTAAAGAAAAATATCTTTAGTGAAAATTATGTAAAGCATCTTACATGTTCTGCGAATGAAAGATTGGAAAAAAATGGTTTTCTTGTCAGAGACTATAAGCCACATCATATTATTGTACAGCCAAAAGAATATGGTGATGTTGTAAGAGATGAAAAGGGTGAAATAATTTATGGATTAATAGACTTTGAATTACTTGAAAGAACTCCGGAAAAAAAAGAATCACACAAAAAAATAAAGCGACTGGATTACTTGAGACGACAAAGAGACAGATTCTTGGAAGATTCTCCTGAGGCTTTTCATCCGCATTTAAAGCATATGAATATTTTTGATGTTGATTATATCTACGGTCATGTAGAGAGTACAAAAGGAAGATTGTGGGTCGTGGGAAAAGACCCTTTTTTATTTGATTATTTTCTTCCTGAAAGATGGGAAAAAACGCCTAAAGTGAAGATCTCTTTATACAACGAAATGTACCATACTGTGACTAAAGATAATATACATGTTGTGTGGAAGCTTTCCAAAGTAGGTTCACAGCCGGATATGGATATTTTTAAGGAAGATGAGAAAAAGATCATGGAATATGGATACAATAGTCCTTTTGAAGAGTTTTCCATTGCTTTAGGGCTTAGTAAGAAAGGTATGGCTACCACTTATCCTAGAGCTATATATATGACAGGTCACAAAACAGAAGTTTCAGCTATTCTTTCCGATAACGGAAGATATGAAAGTCATGAAAGTTACAAAACGATAGATGAGATGCCTTTATTAAAAAAAGGTCATAGTTATATTATCATATGGGGATATTGGAATGGACCGGATGAAAAATTAGCGGCTCAAGACAGCGATTATTATGAAGGAATAGATGTTTTGCGTGCTTTTAGGAGAGGCATCATCAATAAAAAAGAATACATTTCTTTATTACAAATAACTAAAGAGAAGTTAATTAAAGCTGGTATTGAAGACCTTAACCTCAGAGGTAATCATCTTCTCATTTCTCTTAACAGTAAAGGGTCTTTGATCCTTGATGATAAAGGAACTCCGGAAATCAGATTATGTAATTTTGAATTTTTTAAAAGAATATAGTAATTGTTCAAAACAAAACGATTTTATTATATGAAAAGGAGAACAGAAAATGAAACTCTCCAATATTCTTAAGGATGAATGTATTGGTGTTGGTTTAAAATTTAAAGATAAAACCAGCGTTTTAAAAGAAATAGCTCAGTTAGCAAAGAAATGTTCAGTTCTGCAAGAAGTAGAAGAAGATAAAATTTTTACAGCTTTACAGGAAAGAGAAAATTTAATATCTACTGGCTTAGGAAAAGGCATAGCTATTCCACATTGCAGATTAGATAATGTAAAGGATTTTGTTGTTGGTGTAGTAACAGTGCCTGAGGGGGTAAACTTTGATGCTATTGATGGAAAGAAAATTCGATTGTTCATTTTTATTATAGCTCCAAGCAAAGATTCAAACCAACATATCCGTTTACTTTCTACAATATCACAATTATTACGCCAATCCGGTTTTTTTGAGAATATCTTAAGCCAACAGACACCGGAAAGTATTAGCGAAAAATTTTTATTTCACACGAGAAGTGATGCTGAAGAAGAAAAAGAGTTTTCCAATAAAAATCTCTTTCATGTTTTTGTTCAAGATGAAAATCTTTTTAGGGATATTCTTCAGGTTTTTACTGGTGTGATATCTAGCTCGGTGGTTGTAGTAGATTCTCAAAATGAAAATGCCTATCTTTCAAAAATACCTCTTTTTGCAGGTTTCTGGAATGATAAGTTGATAGATTTCAGTAAGATCATAGTTGCTGTTGTTGACAAAAAGATGACTAATGAAATTGTCCGGAATATAGACCAGATAACGGGCGGATTGGATAATTCTAATCAAGTTCTTGTAACAATTCAAAACCTCTTTTATACCGCAGGAGCACTTCAGCTTTAAATAGAAGGTAAACTATGGAACACTCTTTTTCCGGGTTAACAATATTGGGTATAGCAACCATCTTGAGCTTTTACATGGGTAGAGGAGCGCGTCGTATTAAATTTCCTTCTCTTATAGGGTATATGATCTTAGGTGTAATCATGGGCCCTTCCATACTTAATTTCTTTAATAAAATATTGGTAGATAAATTAACTATTATCAATCAGATTGTGCTTGGTTTTGTGGCTTTCAGTATAGGTGCAGAACTTAATTTAGTTTCATTAAAGCGTCTTGGATATGGAATAGTCTCTATCATTATATCAGAATCATTTATGGCTTTTTTAATAGTTTTTGGGTCTCTTTATTTATTCACCAAAGACTTGCCAATGGCTCTTATCTTTGGTGCTATGGCTCCTGCAAGTGCTCCGGCAGGAACAGTGGCTGTAATACAGGAATGCCGCGCAAAGGGTAATCTTACACAAGCTCTTTATGCTGTTGTAGGTTTTGATGATGGATTAGCTATTGTTATTTTTGGCTTTGCTTTTGCTTTATCAAAGAGCCTTCTTGTCTCTGAGATCTCAGGTGTTCATGAAAATATTTGGGTTACTTTATTAGTACCATTGAAAGAAATTGCGCTATGTTTTCTTGTTGGCGGCATGGCAGGTTTTATCTTTTGTCAAATGATTCGTTTTCTTGAGTCTAGCCGTGATATATTAATTGTTATTTTCGGTTCAATATTTATTGTAACAGGACTAGCTCTTCGTTTTCATTTTTCCTTAATACTTTCCAATATGATGTTAGGCTTTTTATTAGTTAATACACGCAATGAAAAAACTGTTAAAAAAGTTGTGGCTCCTCTAATGGAAATTATGCCTTTGCTTTTTGTTTGGTTTTTCTTTTTAGCAGGAACTCATTTGGAAATCCAAAAATTACCTCAACTTGGAACAATTGGTATTCTCTATATCATAGGACGGTCATCCGGGCTAATTGGCGGTGCTTTTTTAGGAGGTCTTATTGGTAATGTAGAGAAAAAAATAAAAAAGTGGATAGGTCTGGGGATACTTTCTCAAGCTGGTGTTGCCATAGGTCTTTCTCTCATTGTTAAACAGGAGTTTTCTGCTCTTGGTTCTCCCCATGCTGATGCTATTGGAACTAGTGTTATAACAGCTATTACAGCAACTTGTATATTTTTTGAAATTATAGGGCCGATTTTAACCAAGATCGCCTTGAAAAGATCAGGAGAAATTTCTTAAACAAAGAAAGATTATATTGCATATCAAGCTAAACCCCGCAAAGTGCCAAAGTTGTTATATAATTCAATAGAACAGTTCTAGTTCTTTTTATTTGGATTTTGTTATTTGTTTTTTGGAGATTTGCTTTATTATTATTAAATCTTTATATTATGCGTTTAATCTATTAAATATTTTAATAAGAGTAATAATATGGAAAAATTTAATCTAAAAAGCACATTTCAACCGATGGGGGATCAGGTAGGGGCTATTGATGCTCTTTATAAAAACGTACAAAAAAATGTTTCAGACCAAGTCCTTTTAGGTGTTACAGGATCAGGTAAAACGTTTACTATCGCTAATGTAATTGAAAAAATAAATAAACCGACATTAATCATTGCCCCTAATAAAACACTTGCCGCACAGCTTTATAATGAGTTTTCCGAGCTTTTTCCCGATAATGCTGTGGAATATTTTGTCAGCTATTATGACTATTATCAACCGGAGGCTTATATACCTTCATCAGGTCTTTATATTGAAAAAGATGCGTCCATAAATG
Source organism: Candidatus Auribacterota bacterium (assembly GCA_023144635.1). Taxonomy (GTDB): domain Bacteria; phylum Auribacterota; class JAFGBW01; order JAFGBW01; family JAFGJP01; genus JAGLFH01. Next base: position 70,997 of record JAGLFH010000021.1, read on the forward strand.
AAAGAATAGATTGTATGAGGCATTCAGCGACAACTTCTTTGCTATCAAGAAAAGATGTTATTATTGTTGCCAGCGTCTCCTGTATATATGGATTGGGATCACCTGCTTTTTATCATGATATGTGTCTAAGATTAAAAGTAGGAATGAAAATGGATATGGATGAGTTTATTCGAGATCTTGTAAAAATTCAATATAAACGAAACGATTATGATTTTGTAAGAGGAACTTTTAGGGTAAGAGGAGGAAATGTAGAAGTAATACCATCTTCTTATTCTGAAGATGGTGTAAGAATAGAGTTTTTTGACGAGGAAATTGAAAATATAGTCACTTTTGATGCCCTTACTGCTGAAAAAAAGAAAACCCTTAAAAATTTTACGTTTTTTCCGTCAAGCCATTATATAGCATCTCAAGAAGTAATTGTAAATGCAGTGAAAAAGATCAAACGTGATCTTGAAAAACGCCTAATTGAGTTTAGGAACAATAATAAGTTAGTTGAAGCGCAAAGACTTGAAGAGCGTACCCGATATGATCTTGAAATGCTGCAAGCTACAGGATACTGTAAAGGAATTGAGAATTATTCAAGATACCTTGATAAAAGAAAAGAAGGCGAAAAACCTTATGTGCTTCTGGACTATTTTTCCGATGATCTTCTTGTTGTAATCGATGAGTCCCATATAACTGTGCCTCAGCTAAGAGCAATGTATAAAGGAGACAGATCAAGAAAGCTAAATCTTATCGAACACGGGTTTCGCCTTCCTTCTGCGCTTGATAACAGGCCGCTTAATTTTGAGGAATTCCGGGGAATAACAAATCAAACAATATTTGTTTCAGCAACCCCTTCGGAATTTGAAAGAGATGCCGGTAAAGGTCATATAGCCGAACAGATTATAAGGCCGACCGGTCTTATAGACCCAAAAGTTGTATTGAAAAAAGCGGATAATCAGGTAAAAGACCTTTTAAATGAAATTTTAGAACGTACGAAAAAGAAAGAACGCGTACTTGTTACAACACTAACAAAAAAAATGGCTGAAGAGCTGACTGAGTATTTTCAAGATAAAGGCGTTAAAGCTAAATACCTTCACAGCGATGTCAAAACAATGGAAAGAGTAAAAATAATATGCGAACTTCGAAATGGTGCGTTTGATGTTCTCGTTGGTATTAACCTCTTGCGTGAAGGACTGGATATTCCTGAAGTATCACTCGTTGCTGTATTGGATGCTGATAAAGAAGGATTTTTACGAAGTGAGACATCTTTAGTGCAGACATCAGGAAGAGCCGCTAGAAATGTGAACGGTACTGTCATTTTTTACTGTAATATAAAAACAAGATCTATCAGCAATGCTATATTTGAGATGGATAGAAGAAGAAAAATACAAAAATCATATAACAAAACTAATAATATTACACCACGATCCATAAAAAAGAATTTTTCGAATATACTTTTAAGTATTTATGAAAAAGACTATGTGACTGTTGATGAAAAAGATTCGAAGAACATTAAGGGTAAATGGAAAGGGTATGAAGATATTGAAAAAGAAATAGCTAAGCTGAAAATAAAAATGAAACGGTTTGCTGAAAAATATCAGTTTGAAGAAGCTATTAAATGCAGAGATAAGATCAAAGAACTAGAAAATATTGAAGAAATGTTTGGGTAGTAAAAGAGAAAGTTTAAAGTGCCTAAAGTACTTAAAGTTATGGTGTCTGCGACGATATTGTAAAAAAGTAGCCACAAAGTCACAGAGACAAAGAGTAAAAGATAAAAGAAGGACGAGGGATGACCGCTCGTTCAAGTTCGCTTGGACGATAGACGAAAAACAAGTATAGTTCATAGAGCATAGTCTGAGTAAAAATCATCAATAATTAAATAACAAATATAGATGAATTCCAAAGATTAAATGACACCAAAGCAGACACAAAATACAAAGACGTCTTACCTTTTTACGTGGTTTCCTGCCTGCCTAGCGGCAAGGTCGCTGGCTTTTGCAGGAATGACGACTTTTTACTTTTACAACGGTTCAGGCAGGCCCCTATCGAAGATCCGCCATCTTGTTGGAAGGACACACCTTTTTATTTTTCGTGTTTTCTCTTTTTTCGTGATAAAATCTTCTTTTATTTATGGTTAATTAATATAATATCAGCGAAGCGTTCCTTAATTTTAGGCACTTTAAGTGGTTCTTTTCAGCCAGAGGCTGATCCGCCCTTTGGCGGAAGTGCATTTTAGACACTTTCTAATGCTATGAAAGAAGAAATAAAAAATAAATTATCCGCATTTCCGCGTGAATCAGGGGTGTACTTTTTTAAAGATCATGATGAAAGGATCGTTTACATTGGCAAAGCCCGTGACCTTTGGAAAAGAATGAGAAGCTATATATATGGTCAAGACTCAAGGCCCATGATCAGCCTTCTTTTAAAGATAATAGACGATTGTGATTTTATTGTGACAAAAAATGAAAAAGAAGCATTGGTCCTTGAAAATAACCTTATAAAAAAACATAGACCCCTTTATAACATAGACCTTAAAGATGATAAGACCTTCTATAACATAATGATAGATGTCTCACATAAATTTCCAAGCGTGCGTTTAGTTCGGCAGGTAGATATAAAAAAAGGTAAACACTATTTTGGGCCGTACCACTCAGCAACTGAAATAAAACAACTGATAAAATTCTTAACAGGCGTCTTCCCTATAAGAACATGCACAGATACATTTTTTAAAACAAGGAAACGGCCATGCATAAAGTACGAAATAGAAAAATGTACCGGACCATGCTGTGGAAAGATTTCAAGAGAAAAATACGATTTCCTTGTACTTCAATTTGAGGATTTCTTAAAAGGAAAAAACAAAAAGATAGCTGCAAAAATGAAAGCTGATATAAAAACGTTTTCAAAAGAACTTAAGTTTGAAGATGCAGCCAAACTTCATAAAAGACTTCAAGCTTTACTTGGTATGTTTGAAAAACAATCTGCAGTGCTTCTAAAAAAAATAGATATAGACGTTTGTGGAACTGCTGTAAATCTTGATAAAACAGCTTTTGTAATACAAATACTTCATATCCGCAATGGAGCCTTAATAAGCCAGGAAAAAAAGTTTTTTAGACAGAGAATCGATGAGATAACTGATGTGCTGGAAACATTTTTTTATAACTATTATAAATCATATCCAATGCCTCCATCATTAGTCCTTATACCGCACAAAATAAACCATAGTATTTTGACTGATGAGCTTGAAAATATACATGAGAAAAACATAAAATTCGTTGTTCCATTAAAAGGAGTAAAAAAAGAACTTCTTGATATGGCAAACAATAACGCCTCTTTAAAATTAAAAGAAACTTTGGATGAAAAAGCAAGATTTGAAAAACTTAAAAATAAAATGAAAAATAAACTAAGCCTTAAAAATACTCCGAATACTATGGAATGCTTTGATGTATCCAGTATTCAAGGAGATGATTCTGTTGCATCAAAAGTGCAATTTAAAGATTTTTTGCCCTTTAAATCAGGATACAGAAAATATTCCCTTGAAAATATTAAGACCAATGATGATTATTTGAAAATATCTACTGCCATAAAAAGACGTGTCCTTAAAAAAACCGGCAATGATGCATACCCTGACCTTATTATTATTGATGGGGGATATGGACATCTTCAAATTGTCTTAAAAACACTAAAGGCTTTTGACAATGATACTTTTCCATTTGATGTTATATCTATAGCAAAGGATAAATCAAAAAAAGGTATTAAAGAAGATAAAGTCTACATAAGTGCAAGAAAAAATCCTATAGTATTTCAGGTGTTTGAAAAAGATATACTTTTTCAAATAATGAAAATACGAGATGAAGCTCACCGATTTGCAATCGAATACCACAGGCTTAAGAGAAAAAAAAGAATGTTTGGGGAAGATAGTTAGCTGGTTAACCGGTTAAATTGTTAACTGGTTCAAGGTGTCTGTGACGATATTGTAATTTGCCACAGAGAGCACAGAGTACACAGAGAAAAGAAAATTGGACGCAGATTTGCACAGGTAAAAAAGATCAGAGGGGTTAGCCACTAAGAGTACGAAGGGACATCGAAGATCCGCCATCTTGTTGGGAGGATACACGTTTTATCTTTCGTGATAAAATCTCCTTTTATTTGTGTGCATTTGTGGCTAAATCTTATAATATCTAGCGAAGCACACATTTGACTTTTAACTTTTGGACTATCGACTATGGTCCATGGACTATTACATGAAACATACAATAGGCGAAATATATAAAAAAAGTATTGAGTATTTGAAAAATAAAAATATTGAACGTCCGGAAATATCAGTTCAATACCTTTTATCTCATCTGCTTAATATATCAAGACTTCAAATATTCCTCGAATTTGAAAAGATAATGCAAAATGACCATATTGATAAAATGCGGGAATATATAAAAAGAAGAGCTCTACATGAACCCGTGCAATATATTACAGGTTCTGTAGATTTTTATAATTCAGTATTTAAAGTGAATAAAAACGTTCTTATACCAAGACCAGAGACAGAAATTCTTGTTGATACTGCTTTAAAATTATTTAATGAAAGATCAAAAGACCTTAATGATAAAACCTGGAACATAGCGGATCTTGGATGCGGATGCGGGAATATTGCTGTATCTTTTGCAAAAGGAACGAGTGCAACAGTAAAAATCACGGCTATTGATATATCAAACTCAGCACTTGAGCTTGCTAAAAAAAATGCTGAACTTAACAATGTATCCGATAAAATTGTCTTCAAAAACCTCTCTTTTAATGCATTTCTTGATGAAAAACCCAAACTTCACATGATACTCGCTAATCCACCTTATATAGATCCTAAAGATAAAAATACACTTGCATCCCATGTCATAGCTTTTGAACCGCATAGTGCACTTTTTGGAAAAAAAAGCGGGCTTGATTATCCTCTTGAAATATTAACGAAAACATCCTATCTTATTGGGAGCGAATTTGTCCTTCTCATGGAAATCGGATGGGATCAGTCTAATAATCTTATCGATAAATGCCAAGCTTGCGGTTTTGAGAAATATGAGTTCATTAAAGACTATAATGATTTTGACAGAATACTAAAAATAACAGGATAAAATGGATACATTCATTATACAAGGTGGAAATCAGCTAAATGGATCGGTTAAAATAAGCGGTTCTAAAAATGCCAGTCTTCCTATGATGGCAGCATGTGTTCTTACCGAAGAAGATGTTATTCTTAATAATGTCCCTGACCTTCGTGATATTCGAACAATGAAAGAGATCCTGAAATTCCTCGGTGTGACAGTAGAACAAAAAGATACACACACCGTTTCCCTCAATGCTTCAAAATTAAATAAAAATGAAGCACCCTATGACCTTGTAAGAAAAATGAGAGCAAGTGTGTGCTTATTAGGGCCGTTACTTGCCCGCACAGGCTCAACAAGAATATCTATGCCAGGAGGTTGTGTTATTGGGCCAAGGCCGGTAGACCTTCACCTTAAAGGTATTAAAGGGCTGGGTGCCAGTGTGTCTATTGAACACGGCTATATTAAAACTGAAGGGAAATTGTACGGTGCTGATATATTTCTTGGCGGACGATTCGGTTCTAGTGTGACTGCAACTGCAAACGTTCTAATGGCTGCTTGCCTTGCAAAAGGTGTTACATATATTGAAAGCGCAGCTCAAGAGCCCGAAATAATTGCACTTGCAAAAATGCTTGTAAAGATGGGAGCTCAAGTAGAAGGTGCAGGTTCTCATGTGATAACAGTAAAAGGTGTCCAAAAATTACACGGTTGTGAAATAGATGTAATACCCGATAGAATTGAAACCGGTACATTTATGATGGCTGCTGCTGCAACAGGAGGAAAAGTTGCTCTCATTAATGCAGATGCTAAACACATTAGAGCAGTTACAGATAAACTGCTTGAAACAGGTTTATCACTTAAAATATCCTCAGATTCTATTGAAGTTGAAAGGGATAAACCAATTACGTCAGCTGATATAATTACACTCCCGTTTCCAGGGTTTCCAACAGACCTTCAGGCACAGATGATGGCTCTTATGACAAATGGAGGCGGATTAAGCGTTATAACTGAAAAAGTGTATCCGGAAAGGTTTATGCACATAAGCGAACTTAACCGTATGGGAGCTGATATAAAACTTGAAACAGCAACCGCTATTGTAAAAGGTGTTAAAAAACTCTCAGGTGCTTCTGTTATGGCATCTGACCTTAGAGCATCTGCAGGATTAGTAATAGCCGGCCTTATTGCAGAGGGAGAAACACAGATCTTACGTGTTTATCATATAGATAGAGGATATGAAAAAATAGAAGAAAAACTAGCATTAATTGGGGCTGATATAAAACGTGGTAAGGAGATAGAACATGTTTGATAGTATATCCGAGCGTTTTCAGGGTATTTTTAAAGATATTCGCGGAATGGGAAAGATCACGGATAAAAATATTCAGGAACCGCTTCGTGAAGTCAGGAAAGCACTTCTTGAAGCTGATGTGAATTATAAAGTCGTGAAAAAGTTTATGGCATCAGTTAAAGAAAAATCGCTTGGGGAAAAAGTACTCACTAGTATAACCCCAGGGCAGAAGATAGTTAAGATCATATATGATGAGATGGTCTCACTTATGGATCAGGAAAAAGGAGAGATCGATATCAAAAGCGGTTTTTCCTCTCTTATGCTCGTAGGTCTTCAGGGAAGCGGAAAAACAACTACGGCAGGAAAACTGTCTTCCTACTTCAAAAAGAACGATCTTTCTACGATGCTGGTGGCAGCGGATACGAAACGCCTTGCTGCCCGTCAGCAGTTAAAAACAATAGCTGATCAGGTAGGAAGTGATTTTTTTACTATTGAAGATGAAGTAAATCCCGTTTTAATCATAAATGCGGCAAAAGAAACTGCTCAAAAAAAAGGGATAAGGCGATTAATTGTAGATACCGCGGGACGGCTGCATGTTGAAAATGAACTTATGGAAGAACTTGCATCAATTCAAAAAAATCTTATTCCTGATGAAGTGCTTTTTGTAGCAGATGCTACTACAGGACAGGATGCTGTAAATATATGCAAAGAGTTTAACTCTTTTTTAACCCTATCGGGTATTATCCTTACAAAAATGGATGGTGATGCAAGAGGCGGAGCTGCGATGTCTATTGCTTATACAACCGGCAAAACTATAAAATTTGTAGGTATCGGTGAAAAATTAGGTGATTTTGAACCTTTTTATCCTGACCGTATGGCATCAAGAATACTCGGAATGGGAGATATTGTAGGGCTTGTCGAAAAAGCACAAAGTACCTTTGATGAAAAAACAGCTATTAAGATGGAAGAAAAATTCCGTAAGAATGAGTTTGACCTAAATGATTTTCTCCAAAGTCTGAGACAAATAAAAAAAATGGGCCCGCTTGAAGGGCTGCTAAAAATGATACCCGGAGCTGCAAATATGGGCAAACTCTCCATAGATGAAAAAGAAATACTCCATGTTGAAGCTTTAATGAGCTCTATGACAATGGAAGAGAGAATGAAGCCCGATGTTATTGACAGCAGCAGAAAAAAAAGAATATCACATGGTGCCGGAAGAAGTGTGCAAGAGCTTAATTCACTTTTAAAAAGATTTTTGATGATGAAAAAAATGATGAAAAATATGGGTAAATTCGGGAAAAAATTTAAAATGCCTGCTTTTCCGGGATAATTTTCTTGAATTGACGTTGTTGTAACATGTTGCAAACAAGTTTAATATGTATTTTAGTCAAATTACTTATATATATTTATAAGTATTACTTAAAAATTGTCTTGTAAAATCACCAAATTTTATTAATATATTATGTTTTTAATATAATTAAATAGTTTATAAGGAGAACATTATGGCTACGGTCATACGTCTAAAGCGAATGGGAAGTAATAAGAAACCTTTTTTTCGCATAGTTGTTGCTGATAAAAGATCTCCAAGAGACGGTCGTTTTATTGAGCAAGTTGGTTACTATGATCCAAAGAAAAAAGATGATAACGTTTCTGTAGATACTGAAAAAGTCAACTACTGGATATCAAAGGGTGCTAAGCCCAGCGAAACTGTTGATTCCCTGCTAAAACAAGTTGCAAAAAAATAAAAGCGGCATTTTTGATGAGGTTTGATATATTAACTCTTTTTCCTGAGATCGTTAAAGGTCCTCTTGGAGAAAGTATAATTAATAAAGCTGTATCAGAAAAGATCATTGAAATAAATGTAGTCAATATACGAGACTTTACGGACGACAAACATAAGACTGCTGATGATAGGCCTTTTGGGGGTGGTCCGGGTATGGTTATGAAACCTGAACCGGTCTTTAAAGCTATTGAAAGCTGTAAGACAAGTGAAAGCAAAATAATAATTATGTCTCCGGCAGGTGGTCAGCTGACACAAGAAAAAGCAAAAGAATTTGTGAAAAGTTCTAAGCATTTTATTCTTGTATGCGGACACTATGAAGGTATTGACCACAGAATAAATGAAATATATAATCCTGAGCTTGTTTCTATAGGGCCATATGTGCTGACAAACGGGGCTATTGCAGCAGCTGTTTTTGTGGATGTTATTTCTCGTCTGAAACCTGGTGTTTTAGGAAACAGTGATTCATTACTTGATGAAACACATGAAACTGATGAGACCGAATATCCCCAGTATACCAGACCAAGAAGTTTTAAAGGATTTGATGTTCCGGAAGTACTTCTTTCGGGGAATCATGAAGAAATAGAAAAATGGAAAAATAAAAATAGAAGAAAATTTTCTACGGAGGATGTAAATGAACATAATAAATGTGATTGAAGATACTTATAAAAAAGAAGAAGGAAACATTCCTGCATATTCTATTGGCGATAAAATTAGCATAACTTCTGTAATTGCTGGAGAAGGTAAAGGGAAGAGAGTTCAGACTTTTACAGGACTCTTAATTGCAGAAAACGGAAGCGGTATCAATAAAACAATTACTGTTCGCAGGATCTCTTATGGTGAAGGTGTTGAAAAAGTGTTTCCGATCCATTCACCTAAAATAACAAAAATAAAGATAGAATCACAAGGTCTTGTCAGACGTGCAAAACTTTATTACCTGAGGGATCGGATTGGTAAAAAAGCTACAAAAGTTAAACAAAAAAAGACAAAATAAAAAATCTCAGGAACTCCTTTTTTCTTTTGATTCCCTTCAACCTGACTGGCTTTTTGAAAGTGAGCTTATCTCTCAAGGATTTAATGTAATAGCAGGTTGTGATGATGCCGGTAGAGGCCCTTTAGCTGGACCGGTTTTTGCTGCATGTGTTATCTTTCATAAAAAGATCCTTCTTCCCGAGCTTAATGATTCGAAACTACTTTCTTCAAATAAAAGAGAAGAACTCTTTTCTCTAATAACAAGTTCTCCTGATATATCCTACGGGATAGGTATGAGCACTGTTCGCGAAATTGATGAAATTAATATTCTAAAAGCTACTTTTCTGGCAATGAAAAGAGCTTTTTATTCTTTAAAAGTTAAGCCACATGGTATTGAACCTAATACTCCGGCTAGGCGAAACCTCGCCGAAGCGTGTCAGCTTACATCTTTTAATGACAACGGCGAGATACCCTTTCCGTATCATCCACGACTTTACAGTTATGGTTGTCTGCGGAGGCGGGTTGAGCCCGATGCATTGTTAGTAGATGGAAATGCTTCTATTCCTGATATAGACTGCTTTCAAAAAACAATTATAAAAGGTGATGCCAGAAGCTTTTCTATTGCAGCTGCTTCTATTCTTGCCAAGGTTTCAAGAGACTCTCTTATATGTGAATACGCAAAGAAATATCCTCAATATGAATTTGAAAAACATAAAGGTTATGGAACAAGGCGTCATATGGAACTTATAAAAAAAATAGGCCCCTGTCCTATCCATAGAAAAACATTTGCACCAATCAAACAAATGCTGGAAAAAAAAGAATAATAGATATGAAAAATTCAAATAGATCTATTGGTAAAACAGGAGAAGAAATAGCCGTAAAATACCTTGAAAAGAAAAAGTATAAAATACTGAAGGTGAACTATCAGTTCCATCGATATGAAATAGATATAATAGCAAAAAACAAAAAAAATATTGTTTTTATTGAAGTGAAAAGACGTAATTCTTGTTTTTTTGGCAAACCTGAAGATGCTGTAACAAGACCAAAACAAAGGAATATTATTATAGCGGCAAAAAAATATCTTGTTGAAAATAAAATGTGGGATTCATGCTTTTCTAGATTTGATGTTATAGCAATATATGCGAACGGTGAAGTAAAACATATTATCTCAGCTTTTGAGGCGGATTAAAAATTTATAATGAAAAGTTAATAATTGAGGAGTCTGCGACGACATTGTAAATTTAGCCACAAATATACACAAATGAAAAAAGAAGGTTTTAGTTTCTGGGTTCTAGGTTCTGGCTAGCACCAAAAACCTAACACCTAGTATCTTGCAAAGCTTTTTTCCACAGAGTCACAAACACACAAAGGAAATAGATAGTTTCCTTATCTTTGATAAGGAAAAAGAAAAAATAAATAATTTACGGGATCAAAGTAAAAAGGGAAAATAGAAGATCACGGGATTTTTTATTTGTCTTGCTCGGGTTTGGTGATTTTATAATTGAATTTTGGTATTTATTTGTAATTTGCTATTTGATGATTGATATTTGGACTTTTTACATTGACTCTCTGCTTTCTTGTGTCTATTTAGTGTTTTTAGCTACCCTTTTGAATTATAATAGTGATATAATAAAAATGATAAAGAGAACGTATGTTTATCATTTCTAAGGAGGTATAATTTGAAAATATTTGTGTTGGATACTAACGTTCTTTTACATAATGCAGGTGCGTTGCAGTCTTTTGCCGATAATATTGTTGTTCTTCCTATGTCTGTAATAGAAGAACTTGATAAATTCAAAAGTCAAAACAATGAACTTGGACGTAATGCAAGATCTGTTATCAGGCTTCTTGATAGACTTAGAGTAAAAGGCTCTCTGCAGCAGGGTGTTCCAACTGAAACAGGTGGCATAATAAAAATAGTTTCAGACTCTCCTGATATTAAAACTCCAGTGTTAGACGGTAATGTTATTGATAATCGGATTATCAGAGTCGCATACTCAATAAAAAAGAATAATAGTGATAAAAAAATAATATTTGTGTCAAAAGATATTAATGCCCGTATAAAAAGTGATGCCTTAGGGATTGATACAAGAGATTTTGAAAAACAAAGAATAGATTACGATAAACGATATGAAGGAATAAAAGAAGTAAAAGTTGATTTCAAAAAAATGGCAGAGTTGTTGGATAAAGGAATAACTGATTCTGAAGAATATTCTTTGACACCTAATGAGTTCGTTATTTTTAGGGAAGAGTCAAACGAAGAAAATACCCTTCTTTGTAAAAATGTGATAACGGATAATAAGCTTGTTGCAATACGTGATTATAAGAAGGAAGTCTTTGGTATTACTGCCAGAAGTCTTGAACAACGAGCTGCTCTGGAAATTCTGCTTGACCCAAATATACATCTTGTTACATTGACCGGAGAAGCAGGAACAGGAAAAACTTTACTTGCACTTGCTGCAGGACTTGAGCTGACACTTAAAAACAAAATGTTCACCAAAATCCTTGTATCAAGACCTATAATGCCTCTTGGAAAAGATATAGGGTTTTTACCGGGATCCAAAGAAGAAAAACTAGGGCATTGGATGGTACCTATATATGATAATCTAGAGTATCTTTTTGCTCAAAGTTCTATGGAGGTAAAAAGTAAAGTAGATCATCTTTTTAAAAGTGGGATAATGGTATTAGAAGCATTGACTTACATAAGAGGAAGAAGTATTCCTAAACAATATGTAATAATCGATGAGGCGCAGAACCTTACACCGCATGAGATAAAAACTATAATAAGCCGTGCAGGAATGGGTACGAAAATGGTACTTACAGGTGATCCGGACCAGATAGATAATCCGTACCTTGATGCAAGCAGTAATGGGCTTTCATATTGTATTGAACACTTAAAAAAAGAAAAACTCCATGGTCATGTAAGATTTAAGAAAAGTGAAAGAAGTCCATTAGCTTCAATAGCAGCAAACTTATTATAAAAGGATGTTTTAACAATAGTAGAAAATTGTATTTATATTTTTAAAAGAAGGACGAAATCTTTTTTTAATTTGTCCTCTGTCTCTTAGGAAAAGTTTTATGCCTAGAAAATGGTTAAGAAAACGATTACCGAAAAAAGATTATTTGAAAAACAGTATCGCGTTCCGCATTCTGGGAGAAAGGCTCTTTCAGAAAGACCTATGGCATTTTAGCAGAAGATCTTTTGCCGGAGGGCTTGCTCTAGGGCTTTTTGTGGCTTTTACGCCGACTTTTCCACTGCAGATGGCCATTGCTGCCGTAGGTGCTATTGTCTTTAGGGTAAACCTACCGATAGCTGTTTTATCATGCTGGATAACAAATCCTCTTACTCTTGTTTTTTTCTATCAGATGGAAATAAAATTAGGATCTTTTCTCCTGGGAAATATTGAGGATGCAATATATGTTAAGAACTTAACCGGAAACTTAAAATCATTTTTTATTAAAGGCGTTTATCTTTGGACAGGAAGCATGGTGGTATCTGTGTTATCAGCATTTATAAGCTATTTTACGGTCAAGATACTATGGAGGTATCTAACGGTCAAAAAATGGCAGAAAAGAAAAAATCCTAAGATCATTGATTTTCCTGCAGCATAATAAAATATCACTTTAAAGTGATATTTTATAAATTCAAAATAACAAAAGACAAATTCCAAACAAATTCAAAATAACAAAAGACAAATTCCAAACAAATTCAAAATAACAAAAGTTAAGATCTAAACAAAAACCTAGAACCTTCGTGTCCCTCGTGGTGAGTAAATTTATGCTAATTAATGTAAATTCATAATTACTTTTTACGAGGATTGCCACGCTTCTGAGTTTATCCTGAGTTTAGTCGAAGGGTAATGATGACTTTTTTTCTTTGCATTTTGCAGAGCGAATGATTATTTGCTCCTACTACTTCTTACTTGTTATCTTTTTCTCTGTATTCTTTACGTAATTCGCGTCATTTTCTTGTAAAATAAAATTTAGTGTTTTTAAATTTAGGGTTTGATGTTTTCTTTTTGGAATTTATTTGAAATTTGGTATTTGGGTTTTGTTATTTGTGATTTTTACTTTTAATTATGTTTTTTTTTAGAACTGCGTTTTTGCTTATAAGAACAGACTTTGTTTCTTCCTTTCCATTTTGCCTCATAAAGCGCGTTATCAACGTTTTCTATAAGTTCTTTAGTGGAACAATTATCAAAAGACTTAGCAACACCTATGCTTACTGTCTTTTTTTGACCATCAATCAGATCAGGAATAAAACGCGTTTTTTCAACAGAACTTCTTAAACGCTCTGAGAAAAGAGTTGCTTTTGTAATGGATGTGTTTGGGAGAATAATTAGAAATTCCTCGCCGCCGTATCTAATTAATATGTCAGGAAGACGAATTATGTTTTGTATAAAACTGCAGAAATCCTTTAAAAAAAGGTCACCTGTATAATGGCCGTATGTATCATTTATTTCCTTAAACTTATCAATATCCAGCATTGCTACTGAAAAGATGCGTTTATAGCGTTTTGAACGTTCTATTTCCTTTTCTATATAATCATTAAAAAATCTTTTATTGTAGCATCCTGTAAGATCATCTATTAATGATAATGTTTTTATTTCCATATATTGTTTAGAAGTTTCAATTGCTATTGCTACATAATTGGCAAAATTACTTATAGTATCGAAATCTTCTACCGTAAAAGTGTCTCCGGATGATTTATCGCTTGCATTTATTACTCCGATTATCTCGTTCTTTGAAGAAACGGGCACACATATAAGCGACCTGCTTTTGTATTGAGGGGCGGATACCTTTTTAAATCTAGGATGCTTTTCTATATCTGGTATAAAAAGAGATTTTCCTGTTTGCGCAACATATCCTGCGATATTTTCTCCAAGATAGACTTTTACTGTTTTTGCTTCATCTTCAACAAAGCCTTTGGATGCGCGGATAGTTAAGAATTTTCTTTTTTCATTATGGATCATGATACTTATTCTTTCTGCGCCTGTAAGTTCGGAGATCTTTGCAACTATGTTATATAAAGATTTTTCAAGATCAAGACTTTCTACAATATGACGCGTGATGTCATTCAAGGATTTAAGTTCTTTTAATTTTGTATTAAGAAGTTTATTCTTTTCCCGTACTTCTATTTCAAGCTGTTCTTTGTTCTTTGCTGTTTTTAAATGCTCCAGAGTCTGCTTAATAAGCAATGGAAGAAGATCAGATAATACTTCGCTTTTTGAAATATAATGTGAAGCTCCACTTTTTAATGCCAAGGTGGCACTTTCGGTATTGTGATCGTTATCAATAACAATAATAGGAAATTTTTCGGGTATCTTATTAAGCTCTACAAGCACTTTACTGCTGTTGATCTGGGGAGGATCATTATCTATTATAACAATATCATAATTATTAAAGATGAGTTCATTGAGAAATCTGTTTATTTTAGATTCACAGAGTATTTCATAATCTTTTTTTATAAGATGTTCTGATAATTTATCCGATAAATCAGCATTTACCGAAAGAAAAAGTATTTTTTCCTTTATTTCAATAACATCATTTGAAGGCTCTTTTCCAAAAGTTCTTTCTTTAAAAACAGCGAGATCATTTGTTATGATATCAGGAAGCAATTCAAGATAACCCGGTTGCTTTACTATATAATCGATCGCTCCCAGCTTCATTGCCTTTACTGCTGTTATTTCGCTTCCTTTTGAAGAAAGTAAAATGGACGGTAAATTTATTTTTATCTTATTCATTTTTTCCATCAACTCCAGTCCGTCCATATCAGGAAGAAGAAAATTAATAAGAATAAGATCAAAATCTTTACTTTTTGATTTCAACACTTCAAGGCACTCTTCACCATCTTTTACTAAAGTTGTTGCAAAATTGTTTATCTCCAGGATCTGTCCCATAAGCGTTTTCATTACATCGTTGTCATCAACAAGAAGTACACGAATTCTTTGTGAATGGATCTTAGAAGGAATATACTCTTTCTTTATATCTTTACTATAAGCTTTTTGTAATCGGTTTTTATTTGATTTAATGGCTGAGCGGATTATAAGAGGCAATTGCAGTATGAAATCAGATGATTTAATAACGTAATCGATCGCTCCAAGCTTCATGGCCTGTACTGCAATACCTTCATTGCCTTTTGATGTTAACATTATAACTGGGGTAGAAGGGGTGTCTTTTGATAGTTTTGTTAACATCTGAAGTCCGTTTATATCAGGAAGCATGTAATCAAGCAGTATGAGGTCATAACTGTTATTTCTATTGTAATGTAAACCCTCGTTTCCGCTAGCTGCAACATGTATATCAAAATTATTTTCCGTAAGAAGACTTATAAGCATATCCCTGACAAGCCTTGAATCATCTATAGCAAGTATTCGTTCTCTTTTCATAAATAGACCCCAAATTTGTTTTTAATAATTGTAAAAAAAATACCCAAGAAAGTATATTATTAACATCTAATAATTTCATTACTAGTATAAACATATTTTCTTGTTTTTAATCAACCATAATCAACTGTTTAATGTTAAAAAAAAATAAAATTCGCTTAAAGTAAAGTAGATAGTGTCAAGAATTAATTAGGAAATAACAAATTTGTTTTTCTGCTATATACACTATATGTTGTATGTCTTTGAAAATATATAATTATATGTTGACATAAATTTAAAATCTGATAAAATTGCAGCAAGGATAGTTGTATACATATTTTGATGCTTCTACTTAAAGTAAAAAGAGCGACATTTATATAGATAGCTGTTGAGATGCTTTTTTTATTTTAACTTTGTGCGAAAATAATAGGAGGCGGAATATGTATCAATTGGCGATCATAAACCAAAAAGGCGGTTGCGGAAAAACAACAACTGCTGTCAACCTTGCTTCTTTATTGGTAGAACTCGGGAAAAAAATTCTTTTAATTGATCTTGATCCACAAGCACATGCTACTATAAGTCTTTCTATTGATCCTGAAGAAATAGATTTTAGTACATACGATTTTCTGAAATATGCAGGAGAAGATGACTTTGATATCTCTCAAGTAATAGTGAGAGTCGAAGATAACTTTCATATTATTCCATCGCATCTTGTATTAAGCGTTTTTGAACAGGCTTATTCCGGAGTTGACGGACATGAATACAGGTTAAGAGATGCTCTTGTAAGCCTGGAAAATATATATGACTATGTAATATTTGACTGCCCCCCAAGCCTTGGACTTCTTACTTTTAATGCCTTAATGGCTGCACATGAAATAATCGTCCCAGTCGAACCAAGTAAGTTTTCCCTGCAAGGTATAGGAAGACTAAAAGATACTATAAAACTTATTGAAGAAAAAACAACTCACTCACTAAGAACAAAAGCATTGATAACTATTTATGATAAACGAACTAAGTTTGCTGCTTATATGGCTCATGTAATACAAGATACGTTCAAGCGAAATGTTTTTGAAACAATAATACGTCAGACCGTCCGCTTGAAAGAAGCTGCTTTCCATGGAAAAGGTATCAATAAGTATGACAAACGATCTGCTGGTTATGAAGACTATAAGGAATTAGCAAAAGAAGTAATAGCAACGTGTGAAAAACTTACACCTATAAGGCTTCAAAGTGCTGTGCATGAACTTGCAACACGCTTTAATAATGAAGATTCTGTCGATCTTGTGAATGTTCCTGTCGTATATAATGGAGTAGGAGCAAGAGAAATAAGAATAGCCGGTGATTTTAATGACTGGACTGCAGATGATGAACATATTATGGTAAAGGATGAAGACGGTAACTGGAAAACAACACTGCAATTATCTCCGGGAAGATATCAATATAAATTACTCATAGATGGTAAATGGTCTGAAGATGATTGTAATCCTTTAAGGATAGAAAGTCCTTTTGGCGGATATAATTCCTTATTAGAAGTCTCTTTAAATGAAAACTAAAAAAATATTCGAGTATAGTGTTATTAAAGGAAGTTTATGGAGCATAGTCTTAAGGAAAAGATCCGTTTAGAAAAAATATCAGAGTATTTTTTAACAAACAAAAACATCCTTGATAATTCTATAGGTATTTTAAGCTATCAGGATACGTCTATTCAAACATTCATCGCAGCACATGTAGCAGGGCATCTTATTAAAAAAGGAATAGATGTAACCATATTGGATCTTTTCCAGGATTTTCCTAACACAAAATGCTTTTTCGATAAAAATAATATTCTGGAAAGTAATGTGTATGAAAGATCTTCCTGTATATCAGAAAAACCTGAATATGTTAAACAATGTAAAAATTTTGATGAGATTACAATATTTTTAGAAAAAGAATATAAAAAAGAAACATCAAATTCCAAAAATAAAAGATCCGTTTTATTGAATATTCCTTTTGATGCTACAAACAATATGTGGCAGGTCCTTAAAATGGTGAGAAATGTCGTTATTATCACAAATGATAAGATAGATGCTCTTTTAAGAACTTCCAATATTCTAAAAAAACTTTTCAGTAAAAATACTATCTCATATGCAGGTATTGTTTTTGGACGGATCAAGAAAAAGAATGATCCAATGGATTTTTTTGAAAAGATCTGCAAATCTGTTAACCCGGAATTTAGTAAATATATAATCAATCTCGGTACGATCAACTCCTGTCAGGAGATATTTCATTCTTTACTTGCAGGAAGGCTTGTATTTGAAGATCATGCCGATTCAGAGATTGCTGCTAGAATAAAATGTCTTATTGAAAACCTTTATGCACATATATCGATGCAAACTTAAAATTGATCATACTGAATTATTTTACTTTCCTTTTATGATTACGTATAATATGTATGTTTTTACTCTTTAATGGACTATATATGAAAAAAATACTTTTTGTTATTTCTCGATGCGAAAAACCAAGCTCCCGCTTAAGGGTGCTGCAGTATCTTCCATGTCTGGAAAAAGAAGGTTTTTCTTGCAAGGTTGTAGAACTTAGAAAAAGTTTTATTAAAAGGCTAATATTTCTTTTATCTTCTTTTTCTAATGATATTATATTCATTCAAAAAAAATTACTTTCCCGACTAGAGCTTTTTATAATAAAACTTTTCAGAAACAAGATCATTTACGATTTTGATGATAATGTGATCTTTAGAGAAGTTAATGAAAATGCTCAAAAAGATCTTAAAGCGGAAAAAAAATTGATCTCAATTCTTGAAAAAGCTGATATGGTCATTACTGGAAATGATCATTTGGCCTCTATTGCAAAACAGTATCAAAAAAAATCTATAAAAGTGCTTCCAACGCCATCTGCATATGAAGAAGATACTCCTGATCTACATGCACAGGATAAGGATAATAAGGATCTCGTATGGGTCGGGTCTTCAGCCACACTCAAGTATCTAAGCATGCTGGAAGGCGTTTTTGACAAACTTACAAAAAAATTTCCATCTATAAGGTTATATATTATAAGTGATAAGATCATTCCTTTAAAAGGTATCCATACTATACATGTTCCGTGGGAAAAAGAAGCAGAATACGATCTTATTAAAAAAGGAAATATAGGGCTTATGCCTCTTTTTGATAATGAATGGTGCCAGGGGAAATGCGGCTTTAAAATAATTCAGTATATGGCATGTTCAATACCTCCTGTTGCTTCTCCGGTAGGTTTTAATAAAGAGTTAATAAAAAACGGAATAAACGGATTTTTAGCTTCAAACGATAATGAATGGCTGGATAAAATATCTCTTTTGTTAACAGATAAAGAGCTTTATGGTAGAATCAGCCGGGCTGCAAAAGATACATTTATTGAAAAATATTCTCTAAAAGTAACAGCTAATAAATTAATAAGTTTTCTTAAAGAAGTAGACTGATTGTACAAAGGCAAATTTTAAGTGGATATTTCGATTTTGATCATAAGTTATAATGTTGTTGATGACCTTAAAGAATGTTTGTCATCAATATTTGGCAACATAAAGGATCTCTCCGTGGAGGTAATCGTTGTAGACAATGCCTCCAAAGACGGATCTTCCGAAATGGTAAAAAAAGATTTTCCTGATTGTTTAGTAATAGAAAGCAAGGAAAACCTTGGTTTTGCAAAAGCAAACAATCTTGCATATAAAAGCTCTAAATCAAAAACCTTACTTTTTCTGAATCCGGACACAATTATTACAGGTGTTGGGCTTAAAGCAGGTATTAATAAATTTATGTCTGATAGCACGATCGGCGCTATGGGGCCTCTTTTATTAAATAGTGATAATACTATTCAAAAAGGTGCTATAAGAAAATTTCCGGGAGTAATTGACACAATAGTAAGGCTTACTTTTTTGAGAAAGATACCATTTGTAAGAGACCTTGCAAAAAATTACCGCATGAGAGATTTTGACTTTTCAACCTCTTCACAAGTTGAACAGATATCAGGTGCGGCATTTTTTGTTAAAAAAGATGTTTTTGAAAAAGTAGGGTTTTTTGATGAAAACTTTTTTGTTTTTTATGAAGAAGTAGATCTTTGCAAAAGGATATATGAAAACGGGTTTAAAATAATATATGATCCCGAAATCAATATAATCCATAAAGGCGGAAAAAGCAGCGAAAATGAAAACGGGTTTGTAAGAGCTGTAAATATAAGATCTCTTTTATACTATTTCCGCAAACATTTAAAAGGAATAAAAAAACTTTTCTTTTCTCTTGTTTTTAAGGCCATGTTCCTAATAGACCTTTTCTTAGAGATCATTGCAGATATTATTATTGAATATTTTCCTGCTGTTTCTAATAAGAAAAGATTAAAGCGCAAAAAAAAGAGTGATTTTAGAAAGTATTTCCTTAAAAATTGTTTTTTTGACTTTTTGCTGCATTGGTAGGAATAATTTATGACAAAGACACGTTTTGAAATATATAAAAAAATATCTTTTATAGTTTTCTACATAATGCTTTTACTTCTTTTTTTACGAGCAGATTTTTTAAAGTTTGAAACTTCTTATGCTAAGATCTCAATTAGTACGGTGAAAAATACTGTTTTACTCTTTATTATTTTATATCTACCAACTGCGTTTATATCATTAAAAGAAAGCATGAAAAAAAGTAAAATAGTCTCTTTTCTTCTTTTATCTTCTTATTTACTAATAATCCTTTCCATAATATTTTCACCTTACGGAGACTTTTCTAAGGACTATAAGCAGATAATGGTCATTACGGTTTATTTTTTGTTTTTCTTTATAATGAAAAATGGTCTTGTGAAAGATTGGAAGATTATAAAGAAAATATTAATATGTTCGTTTTTTATTGTTGCTGTTACGAATATTGTTTTTCATGTTTTTCACGGAATGGACAAAATAATAGAATCTTACCCTTTCTGGCCCGGCAAGAACATGTTTGCGGTTTTTTTGATGCTTGGGCTTTT
The DNA here is from genome assembly GCA_023144635.1 of Candidatus Auribacterota bacterium. GTDB lineage: Bacteria > Auribacterota > JAFGBW01 > JAFGBW01 > JAFGJP01 > JAGLFH01. The sequence goes on from JAGLFH010000021.1 coordinate 91,445, forward strand.
TGTGATAATGGATGAGATGTTTTCTGCTACAAATAAAAAGGAAAGGAATATACTTCTACCATTACTGATATTGGGTATTGTAAGTCTGCTTTTTGCTTATTCACGAGCAGCATTGTTATCGTTTGTAATAGGTCTTATTGCTTTTCTTTTTATGAGAAGAGGTAAAAGAAAAGCAAGTATCATAATACTTTTCTTTTTACTTTTATCTGCAAATTTTGTTCCAGGAATAAAAAACCGCATAAAAGAAGGTGTTATGCGGAAAGATTACAATACTAAGGAAAGAATTGCTATATGGAAAGGAACTATGAAAATGATTCAAGATAGGCCCTTACTTGGAGTTGGTGCCTCGCATTTTTCAGAAGTCTTTTTTAATAATTATTCTGACTTTAAGTTTGAAAGAAAAAAAGAAAAAGAAAAAGAATATCACAGCCATAATCTACTATTGCAGTTTTTTTCAGAATCAGGTGTGCCCGTAGGAATAATGCTTCTTATAGCTTATTTTTTAATTATAATAGGATCTCTAAAAAAACAAATAAATGAAAAGACTCAAGACTATGGTTTAATATGTGCCCTTTTTGCTTATTCTATATATTCGATATTTGATTCTACATACAACGGACGTTTTACTGATGCATCAATGTTTCATGTAAACCTGATCGTACTTGTTTTCCTTGCCAGGCTTTTATATCTTAATGAAAAAAAGATAGATGGAGAAAATAAGAAGTAAAAAATGTAATGCAAAAAGTGATTTGTAAAGAGTAAGTTATTATATCTGAAAAGTGTGCAAGATGTATTAATATGTAGTCTTATTTAATTTTTAGGAAATATATTATTATCTATAACAAGGTGAAAATATCAGAACAGGAAAATTTAGTTTTTTGCACACAGAAGTCATTTTTTTAAAAAACAGAGTTTCATCTCTTTCAATTTCTATTAACATCAATGGATTGAACAATGAATAAGAGTAGAATATTTATTTCATTATTATTGATATTAACATTGTCTTTTATTGCTTTTTTTCCGGTTTTTAAAAATGGTTTTGTTACATTGGATGATGATATATATATTGTTGGGAATTCGGTGATTAAGGATGTATCATGGAAAAACATTAAAGAAATATTTTCTTCTTTTTGTCTTGGTAATTACCATCCTGCTACGATGTTGTCATACTTGATTGAATATTATTTTTTTGGCCTCGATCCATCGATATACCATGCGACAAATTTTTTCATACATTTTTTGAACTGCCTTCTTGTTTTCCTGCTCATTTTCCTGATCAGCAAAAACTATTTTGTTTCACTTGTGACAACGCTTCTTTTTGCAGTGCATCCTTTACATGTGGAATCAGTTGCATGGGTAAGCGAGCGTAAAGATGTCCTGTATTCCTTTTTTTACCTGGGAGCGCTTATTTCATATATTTATTATCTTAAAAAAGATCAATTATTACGGTTTTATTATTTTGCTTTATTATTGTTTACAGTATCTCTTTTATCAAAGGCAATGGCAGTTACTCTTCCACTGATGCTTTATGCTATTGATTATTTTTTTAACAGAAAAAGTGACAAAAGCAGGTTTTGGGAAAAAATTCCTTTTCTTTCACTGTCGGTCGTTTTTGGTACTGTGGCTGTTTTTGCGCAGTATTCGAGCGATGCTGTCTCTCATACAACGTTTTTGATGAGAATAGGGGCTGCAAGCTATGGGATTATTTTTTATTTAAAAAAACTTTTTTTACCTATAGAGCTATGCTGCTTTTATCCATATCCTGAGATAAAAGCAGGAACTTTGTTAAAAGAATTAATGTTTTTACCTATGATAGTTGTATTTTTTATCCTGACAATAACAATGTCAGCCAAATATAAAAAAAAATTGATCTTTGGTAGTCTGTTTTTTGTAATCAGTCTTTTGCCTGTTCTTCAATTTATTCCTGTAGGTCAAGCAATTGCCGCAGATCGCTATATGTATCTTGCCTCTATAGGTGTTTTCTATATCATTAGTGAACTTTTGTGCTGGGTTTATTTAAGAAAAAATAAGTATGAAAAATATGCCAGGTTTATGTTGGTGTTCATAATAGCTGGAATCATATGCTTATTATCAATATTAACACACAAAAGGGCGAGTGTCTGGAAAGACGGCATATCATTATGGAGTGATGTGATAAGAAAATATCCTGTTAATTCAAATGCATATTATGGCCGAGGTCTTGCCTATTACAATGATAGCAATTTTGAGAATGCTCTCTCTGATTATAATAGGGCGATCGAACTAGAGCCTAATTTTACTGATGCTTATAATGCTCGTGGTGCTGCATACTTCAAAAAAAGGAATTTTGAGAATGCTATTTCAGACTACAATAAGGCACTTAAGCTTAAGCCTGGTCTTGTTGCTTCTTATTATAACAGGGGTGTTGCGTATGCAAAAAAAGGCAATTTTGAGAATGCTATTTTAGATTATAACAAGGCAATCGAACTAAAACCTGAACATATTGATGCCTATTATCAAAGAGGTCTTGCATATGGTATGGAAGGTGACCATGACAATGTTATCAATGATAATAAAAAAGTGATCGAACTTAATCCTTTTTATATAAAAGCATACAATAATCTGGGGATTGCATATACAATTAAAAGCGATTTTGAAACAGCTGTTTCTTATTTCAACATTGCAATTGAAGTTGATGAAGCATATAGCGAAGCGTATTACAACCGGGCTAAAGCATACTTTCATAAGCGTGAGTTCAAAAAAAGTTTGCAAGATGTACGCAAAGCTCAGGAACTTAACTATGCTGTTCAACCCGAATTTCTTGAGAAGCTTATAGCATTGATGAGTAAATAGATAAAGTCAGCTGTTCTTGAAGGGTGAAAATTTGTCTATTAATTAACTACTTTTATTTCAATATTTTCCTTCGAATAAATTATAAAATCTTCCCCGTTAACTTTTAGTCTATTAGAATGCGGCATGTTTTTATATATAAACAATAATTGATTCATCTTTTTTATAGTATCATGATCTTCTTTTCTGTTAAGTATCAATATATCTGCTGCACAAGCGTTTTCATGAACAGATCTTATTAAAAAATCTTCAAGAGGTATATGCTCCCCGCGGGGATAAAAAGAATAACGTATATCATTACTTGCGATTTTTATCTTACTTTTTCCTAGTTGCAGGCCCATGGCTATTTTTTTAATGCTTCCATTAGTGTTATCATAACGCGGGACAGCTTTAACGGCTGCGATCATAAAAATAAGAGCTACTATATAAGAGCTGACTTTCCTATGGAGTTTTTTTGAAAGCCAATCGTCAAATATAAAAAAGCCTCGAGCAACATAAAATGAAATAAGTGGAAAAAAAGGAATGTAATAACGTCTGTCAAGATTATAAAAAGAAATTATTATAAAATAAGTTGCTATTAGCCAAAGAACTATAACCCTTAATGAATCTTTTTGTTTTTTTGAAAAAAAGAATAACAATAGCAAAATAAAATAAGGCCTGAAAAAAGCTTCCGGAAGATGCCATATAGTTTCCTTTAATCCATAAATAAGTTTTCTTAATGCAAAAAAAGGGTGCTGCATGGTAAAAGAGATCACTCCTATAGGTTCAAGATCTTTCATCTCGGGAAATGTTCTTTTAACGGAAAGATAAAACACAATATTTTGTTTATTACTAAGCATAAGCTCACCTGTTTCATTATAAAGGTAGATAACATATGGCGTTATGGTAAGTAATATTACTGATACAAAAATTACTGTATTAAAAAACCGGTTTCTATATTCTTTATCAAAAATATTTACTAATATCAAAAGCAATAAAGCTATTGCAATACTTTCCGGTTTTACATAATAAGAAAGTCCAAATGAAAAAGCAGACAGAAAAGATAAAATATATGATTTTCTTTGTGATGCCGTTATAAGCCCATATATACCCCAGAAAAGAAGAAGCGTAAAAAGAGTTTCTGTTAAAACTTCTGAAGAATAACGAAATAATAATGGATGTGTACATGTGATGACAGAAGCCCATAAAGCAACTCTGTCGCCGTAAAACTTTTTCCCTATGAAATACACAGAGAAAACCAGAACTATGAAAAATAATGTAGAACTAAAAATTCCGCAGAATTCATAAAAATCGAAGTATTTTCCTATTATAGGAAATAATTGAAAAATAGGCTCTATTATGTATGCAAGTAAGCCTGTTATAACCGGATAAAGCGGCGGAAATGTGATGTTTAGTGCTTCTTTTAGCCCAGATTTGTGAAAACCCTCTGCTAATGTTGCGTAAGTTACTCCATCCTTTGCTATTACGTCATAATAAAAGAATCCAGAAATTTTTAAAAAAATAAAAAAAACAACCAAAAATACTAAAATATGAGTCTTTTTCATGATTTTTCGAGTGGTCTATTGATTATTTTTGCCATTTTCCTTACAATGCTCTTAAGTATTTGTAAATGGTATATTAATTGCTTTTTACTATTATTTATATAAAATAATTCAAGCTTTTTGGTAAAAATACCGATTTTATTGTAGTAATTTTAAACTTTTAGGAGTTTACTTTGATAAAAAGTCCAATTGCGATCAGAGTTGATGGTAGTTTTAAGCGCGGGATGGGGCATATTGTAAGAATGCTTTCTATTGCTCGTGAGCTAAGTGATAATCAAATACCATCGATCTTTATTATGAAGCCTTTTAAAGAAGGGTACAATATTATTCAAAAAGCAGGATTTCCCATCTATTTAATTAATGAAGATTATGATGAAAGTATTGATGGTATTGATCTTATAAAAAGAATATTGAGCGATGCTGGTTCAAAAATAATCATAAATGATGTTCAGGGAACTTCACATAATTACATGATCTCCTTAAAAAGATATGGGTATTTTACTATAAATATAGATGATATTGGAAAAGGAGCAAGACTTGCCGATGTACTTATTGATGCATTTATACCACAAGATAAAACATGTGAAAAATTGTATAGATTCTTTGGTATGGATTACCTTATTCTGCGAGATGAATTTTTTAAGAACCGTCCCTCAACACTAAGGCCCGATGTCAAAAAGATATGTGTTATGCCTGGTGGTACTAATGCAGGCAAAATGATGGAAAAAGTAATTGGATGGCTATCTAGCCTTAATAAACAGTATGAACTATATGTGATGACAGGTGCGGGCGTTGATAATGATTCTGCGATATATTCTGACCATAATAACAGTGTTATTATGGTTAGTGACTGGAATGGGGTACCTGATATTCTGGCAGATTGTGATCTTAGTATTGCATCCGGCGGGATCTCAATGTGTGAATCCTGTACGGTAGGTATACCTACAATAGCAATTGCACAGGTAAAACATGAGCTCAATAATATTAATCTTCTTTCATCAAAACAAGCTGTCTTTTCTATGGGTTATATCAAAGACCTAAAAAAAGAAGTATTTCTGGAAGCTTTTAAAAGAATAGAAAAATCTTACGAATATAGAAGTATTCTTGCAGAAAAAGGCAAAAAAGCTGTTGATGGTAAAGGTAAAGAAAGAATTATAAATATTATTAAAAGATTTTATCAGGATATCTGTACATCAAAAGATATGCTTTTAAAAATAGCAGTAAACTAATTTGTTTTGGGGTTAAGTTTCTTCCAGTTTATTGGCAGGGTTTACAGGATGAAATCAGTATTTTAATTTATACGGGAAAATCGTATAAAATCTATAATGTGTCCTGTAGCATCTTTGTTAATTGTCTATAAAAAAAGAGATAAACTATGTCTGATATCCTTATGATGATAGGTGCAGGAGTTATGCAGTCTCCTGCAATAGAAGCGGCAAAAGATGCTGGATACAGAATTGTTTCTGTTGACGGTGCTATTGATCCCATTGGTAGAAAGATATCAGATTTTTTTATAAACGAAGATATTTCTGATTGGGAAAAAGTGGTAGCGGCTTCCAAAAACTTCTCTAAAAAAATATCTCCAATAGGAGGAGTAATAACTGTAGGTACAGATTTTTCTTATACTGTTGCAAAAGTATGCGATGCTCTTAGTCTTGTCGGAGTGTCACCTGAGACCGCACTTGCTGCTACCAATAAAGGAGTAATGAGAAAACGCTTTAAAGAATTCGGCGTGCCGTCACCGGATTTCAGAATAGTCAAAACTCTTGAAGAAGCGGATATTGCAGTTAAAGAGCTGGGGTTTCCATGTGTTGTAAAACCAGTTGACAATATGGGTGCCCGAGGGGTGAGCATGATAAAAAAAGAGGCTAGCTTAAAAATTGCCTTTGAAAATGCGGTTGAGGGCAGCTCATCCAAACAAGTAATAATAGAAGAGTTTATGGAAGGGCCTGAACTAAGTATGGACACTATCGTCTATGATGGATCTGTATACATGCTGACAGTTGCTGACAGGATCATTAGCGGAGAGCCGTATTTTATTGAAAGAGGACACACAATACCATCCCAGCTTAAGCCTGATACAATAGAAGATGTCTTTAGAGTTATGAAGCTTGGAATTGAAGCGCTTGGAATAAATATAGGGGCTTCCAAAGTTGATATGAAAGTTACACCAAAGGGACCTATGATAGGAGAGATGACTGTACGCCTTAGCGGAGGCTTTCATTCCCAGTATACTGACCCTCTTGCAACAGGCATGAGATCCATGAAGGCTGCAATAGATATTGCAATGGGAAAAAAACTAAATATTGAAGATGTTACCCCTGAATTTGAAAAAGCAGCCTGTGAAAGGTCTCTTTACCCTAAATCAGGTAAAGTAGTTGAAATTAACGGAGTAGAGGATGCTTTAAAAATGAAGGGAATATATAAAATATTTCTTAATACTTCTATCGGGAAATACCTTAACCCTGTAACTTCAAATATGGGAAAAGCATGTCATATTATAGCTTTTGGGGATACAAGAAGTGAAGCAATAGAAAACTGTAAAAATGCTATGAAAAAGATTAATATAGTAACGGTGATGAAATGAAAAAACTTTATGTTTACATGATACTTCACGGGAACCTTTCTTTTTCCTGTATACCGACAAGTCAGTATTCTGTTGTATTGGATAACTGTTTTTGGCCTGTATTAGAAATGGTAAAAAAAGGATTTAAGCTCGGGCTTGAATTTCCAGGTCAAACTCTTGAAGAAATTGAAAAAATAGATTCTTCCTTTATAAAAGAACTTAAAAACTTATGGGATGAAGGAAAATGTGATTTTATAGGCTCAAGCTATACCCAATCAGTCTTTCCCTTAATACCATGTGATCTTAATAAAAAAAATATTTCATTCGGAAAAGAAATATATGAAAAATATTTTGGAAGATGCCCTGAAATTGCATTTGTTAATGAACAAACGTTTTCACCTACTCTCCCGTCTTTATACATAGATGAGGGCTATAAAGCGCTTGTAATGGATTGGGACAATGCTGCCGAATTTAACCATTACCCGGATGAACTAAGATACAATACAGCTTTTGTTGCATCAAATAATAAGAAAATATCTCTTTTATGGAACAGCTCTCTTAATTCTTACAAGTTTCAAAGATGTATCTATGATCGATTACCTATAGATGAATTTTTATCAAGTGTAACATCGCATTCGAGCATGGAAAAAGATAGAGCACTTATTCTATACGGTACAGATTGGGAGATGTTCGATTACCGTCCAATGACCGGAGAGACAGTTCAGGGAGAGATAAATAAGATTCAGCTCATACTTACTAAACTTAAAAATATTCCTTCTGTTGAGCTTGTAAGGCCAACGGAGGTGCTTAATAAAATACCTCCTAAGGAAGAGATACTTATAAGTTCTCCTGAATGTCCGCTTCCATGTAAAAATAGAGATGATTATAATATTATCCGATGGGCGGTAAGCGGACGTGATGATGTTCAGATCAACACCCAATGTTATCGTTTCTATAACGATATTAAAACTCTAGAAGGACTTGGTGCATCATCAGATGAGATAATAGAACTTTGGAAGGACCTTTGCGCGCTTTGGGGCAGTGATTACAGGACTAAAACAACAAATGAAAAGCATTATTATTTTAAAAATAATATGGGTGAAAAACTATCTCTTGCAATATCCCTAAAAGAAAAAAAAATATCCGCAGTTATACCTAAAGAAGATCTTGTAATAGTAAATACAATAGGGATAGATCTTGTTCGTGAACCTATAGAACTTTCTCTTCAATTTGAAAAAGGAAAATATAAAAAAGCAGAAATAGGGTTGCTTGCAAATGGTAAAGAGCTGATTTGCCAGTGTGAGGAGTTTGAGTATTATAGAGATGGAAGTATAAGAAAAGTAAAAATGATCACTGAACTAACACTTGATCAGCAAGAAAAAATATCTTGCAGCTGTTTTCCAAAAGATAAACAAAATTCCTCCGAAGGACTTGTTAGAATAGATAAGAACTTTATAAATATTGACACCCCTGAAGTATATATTTCTCTTTGTAACAGCACAGGTGCTGATATACGAGAGTTGGTATTCAAAAATATTCACCCGGACCCTCTTATCAAATATTTGCCTCCTGTTTATTTTGACCATATAGGGCATTCAAACGATTATTTTTCAGGATGGAATCAATACTGCAATAATGATGGAACTGTTTTTAACGATACCATAGGTGTTACACAAACTTTTGGGAAAGTAGATCATCCAATAAGAATACCTGTATATTTTTCAATGGACCTGCCTTTTGGTAAATGCTGGAAAACTGTTTACACTTATACGCATGTTCCAAGAGTAGATATAAAATTCAGGTTTACTTTTTTTGATCTTAATCCTGTTTATTTTCGAGCTGCTATAACTACATTTAACCCTGAAGCATTTGATAAAGGAACTCTTTCTTTTGCTACGGTTAATGGAACAGAGTTAGTCGAAAGGTTTTTTCTTAATGGAAGAAGGGTCATGCATAACAAGCCTGTTGTACCAAAAGCATCCGGGACAACATGTTTAGGCGCAACGGAAGGTTGGGTGGACATATCTGATGAAAAGAAAGCATTGTCAATAATCAGCGATAAATCATCTCTTTATAATGTTCCAATGGTTGAGTATGAAGAAATAAGTTCAAAATACCTTTTGAGATTATATAATTCGCTTAGTGAATCGGATGAAACAGGAAAAGTGCTATGGAGAGGGCAGGATGAAATTACTTTTACCTATCTTTCCCATAGAAACGATATTAGTAAGGTTAGGAAAACAGCAAAATACATAAACCAAAAGTTGCTTGTGGTAAAAAATAAAACGTATCTTTAATGAAAAACTATTCTTCCTTTAAAAAAAATGAAAAAATATATAATGCTAATTTTCAGCTATTACAAGAAAAAGATCCATATCTTTTTTCTGTTTTAAATGCCAGCTCTGTTTCTGATAATATACAAGCTTTTGATACTAAAGATGATGTTCCCACTATATCTTATCAAAACAGGTTCATACATAGCCGCAGACATCCTCTAAAAGAGGCAGAAAAGTATTGTCAGTCAAACCATGTGTTTCCTAATGATTTTATTGTCCTTTATGGATATGGACTTGGTTATCATGTGCAAAGTCTTGCAGAAAAATTAAGCGAAGAAGGTTATTTATATGTGATAGAGTGTAATTTTGATATTCTTAAAGCTGCATTTTCCATTGTTGACCAGACAAGTATCATTAATAACGATAATGTTACTATAATTACAGGGAAAGACGATATTGATGTTGCCAGTAGGCTTGATCAAGAAGTTTTTTGGGCCCTTGAAAACATAGATGATGAAAGGAAAAAAATACTTTTTTTTAATCCCTCCCTAGATGCTATCCCCAAAAAGTTTTCACGTATAAAAGATACTTTTGAAATCTTTTCTTTTCAAAAACGAGCCCGTTATGTGTTGGGAGAAAAGATGGTAGAAAATCTTAAAAACAATATTTCTACACTTGTTGATTCCTATTCTATATCAAGCATTAAAAATACATGTAATGATCTTTCTGCAATTTTGATCGGTGCAGGGCCGAGCCTTGATAAAGTGATCCCATACTTAAAAAAATATAAGGAAAGAGCATTTATCTTTTCTGTAGATAGTTCTGTTAAGCCTTTATATAATAATGGTATAGAACCTGATTTTGTTGTAAGCGTTGATCCTAAGGATGAAAGTATTTACAATTTTACCAATATTGAAGAGCTAAGTAATCTTGTTGTTCTTCCTTCTTCTTCCACTAAAGTCATGAATGTAAAAAGTAAAAGAATATTTTCTCTTATACAGGAATTTTCTCTTGCAAGGGAGATATGCGGAGATGCTTTTGATACAAAAGGCCTTACTAAAGCAGGCGGGTCTGTTTCATGCATAATGTTTGATGTTGCAGCGCAAATGGGATTTGATAATATTATTCTTGCAGGAATGGATTATAGCTTTCCAGGATGGAAGTTTTATGCAACTGATACTCCTGAATTCAAAAAGCAGGTAAATTCAGTAAATCGTTTTAATTCAATAGAAACTATGAGCTACGATGCTATTAGAAGTCAAAAACTTTTTTTTCTTAATAATTCTAACGGAATACCTGTACCAACATATCAGAGTCTTTATAGTTATGCTCGCAGTATGGAGCACTTAATCGAAAAATACGATACTGCTAATGTATATAATCTTTTTTCTGAAGGAGTTCACCTAAAAGATACAAAGAACATCTTTTTCGAAGAAGAACTGGAAGAACTAATGGCAGAAGATATTGATAAACAGCATATATTTGAACTTGCTAAAAATGATGATATTTCAGAAGAATCAAAAAAGAGTTTACAACTAATTGCAAAAAAAGATATTTCTAAGATAGAATGGTAGTATATTTAAGACTAAAATATAATTAAAAAAATTAACCGGAGTTTTCATGCAAAAACAAATACCTTTTTTTAGAGCATTCCTTACAGGTGATGAGTTGAAAAATGTAAAACGTGTACTAGACAGCCATTGGCTTACAACAGGAATTGAGACAAAAGCTTTTGAAAAAGAATTTTGCAGGTTTACAGGAGCAAAATATGCTGTTGGTCTTAATTCCTGCACAGCGGCCTTACACCTTTCATTGATTGCTCTTGGAATAAAAAAAGATGATGTTGTAATAACAACTCCTTTCACCTTTGCTTCAACAGCTAATGTAATAGAACATATGAATGCATCTTTGCGTTTTGTTGATGTAAATGAAGATGATTTTACAATTGATCTTGATAAAGCAGAAAAAGTGCTTTCTTCTAAAGTAAAGGCAGTTATTCCCGTACATTATGCCGGAAGCGTATGTGATCTTGAAAGATTAGAAAAGATGTGTAAGTCTAAAAAAGTAAAAATAATTCAGGATTCTGCGCATTGCATAGAAGGTAAATGGAATGGAAAACATGTGTCTAATTATGGAGATACCACCTGTTATAGTTTCTATGCTACAAAAAACATCACTACAGGTGAAGGCGGTATGGTAACTTCAAAGAACAGCTCATTAATGGAAAAAATACGAATTCTTTCTCTTCACGGACTAAGCAAAAATGCTTGGTCGCGATATTCAAAAAAAGGTAATGCTTTTTACCAGATAATTTATCCCGGATTTAAGTACAACATGTTTGATGTTCAGGCTGCAATCGGAAGAGCGCAGCTAAAAAAAATAAGTGTGATGCGCAAAATGCGAAAAAAAGTAGATGCTTTATACCGTAAAACTTTAAGTGATATCGATGGCATCCGCTTTCAAAAAACTATAAAACAGGTAACTCATGCACACCATCTTTTTGTTGTTGATCTTAATACCCGGAAAAGTAAGATAAAAAGAACAAAATTAATGGAAATCTTATCAATGAACAATATTGCCTACAGTGTTCACTTTACATCCCTCCACCTTCACCCTTATTACAAAAACAAATATAAATTTAAACCAAACGACTTTCCTGTTGCTAATCGCCTTTCACGTGAGATTATTTCGCTTCCTTTTTTTGCGGAGATGCAGGAGGAGGATGTTGTTCGGGTAGCTAAATGCTTCAAAAAAGCTAGGTGAGCGGGAATACAGAATCTTCTTCGTTGCACTTCAGTCTCGTATTCGTCGTCGTATAAATTAATACGACTTCCTCATGCTCGCTTCGTGCGTCTTGAATCTTCAGCATTCCCACTCACCTAATATATGTGTCTTCTGCTTTTCAAGCAGCTAATACCTGTAAGTTACAAGCACATGTGCGAGAATTGTGCTAATAAAAGCAGTTATACGCTATAAGTAATAAGCTGTAAGCTAGAACCAAACCCCTATGATCCTTTTTATCTGCGCAAATCTGCGTCCAATTTTCTTTTCTCTGTGTTCTCGGTGCTCTCTGTGGCAAAATCTAAATTATCAGCGATATGTCCGCCGTAGCCTTGGCGAAGGCTGAAGCGCTCTATTACTTTATTTTTCAAGATTGTGTTTGATCTTTATTCCGAAAGATTCAGCTTTATTAAGATCAGCTTGATATTTTTCAATTTCATCTTTATGAAAATATACTAAGGCTCTATTAAAATAAGCTTCTCCGTACGCAGGGTTGATCTTTAGAGCCTTATTATAATCAGAAATAGCTTGGTCCATTTCCCCTTTTAAAAAGAAAAGGTTTGCTCTAGTGTTGTATGCTTCTGCAAGATCAGGTTTATAATAAATAGATTTATTGATGTCAGCTAATGCCTTATCCAATAGTCCTTTCGATCGATATGAAATAGACCGGTTAATATAAACTTGTGCATAATCAGGCTTTAATTTAATGGCTCGTGTGTAATCTGCAATAGCTAGATCAAGATCACCTTTCATGTAATAAAAAAGGCCACGGCTTAGATATGGTCTTGATTTGTTTGGGGATTTTTTAATTACATCATTCCAAAGAGAAAAAGGAGTCTTCCATATATTGTTTCTCATATAAGTCATTATTGATAAAATAGAAATTATTAAGACTAAACTTGATAACAATAATTTCTTATGCTTTTCAGACATTATGTAAAAAATACCGCAAACAAAAAAAATGATAAAGCCTATTGATGGTATATATAAGCGATGTTCAAAGATAACATCTTTTATAGGAATGATACTTGACTCTGGCAAAAGACTTATAAAAAACCAAAAAATCCCAAAGGAAAGCATTTTATATTTAATTTTAAATTTAAAAGCAAAAAATAGAATAAAGATTATAGCTGTTAAGCTAAGTACTGCATTTAGTTGAAGACAAGTTTTTATGAGAGGGTAATTGTAATCCAAGTTTTGGTTAACAGGAAAGAAAAGAATCCTTATGTAAGTAATTATTACGCGAAATTGTGTAAGCAGGTAATGTATCGGTTGAATCATTGCAGAAGATTCTGATGTTCTCGTCATGTTTGTAAAACTTATAGATTTTGTCATGATCATGGTCAAAGGCAAAAGAGATGCCACTCCAAAAAAAGGAATAAGAGCAATATATTTTCTTTTGATAAAAAACAATAATTCATACAGTAGTAACATCAAAGGTAAGGTTATAACCATCTCTTTGGAAAACATGGCAAATATAGCAGAAAAAAGAGATAAAACATAAAATTGTATAGATATCGCAGGCTGAATATCATTAATCCTGAGGAGTCTTGCTTTAACATAGAAAGCCATAGCTGAAATATAAAATAAACCTCCTAATGAGGTGGCTCTTTGGGTAATATAAGTAACACTTTCTATCTGGACTGGATGAACAAGAAAGAGTACCCCACAAAAAAAAGCAATCAGATGGGCGTTTTTACTAAGCAAACTATTTTTCATTACTTTTGTGGAGAGAGTAAGAAAGATAAACCACCAGACCATGATAGAAGCTGTTAAGTGAATAAATAGGTTAATAACATGATAGCCAAATACATTCAGGTTATGAAAATGGTAATTAAAGGCAAATGATAAATATGTTAGGAACCGAGTCGGCCAAAATTTCCAGATTTCTTTAATGTTGTCGATATTCTTAATAGCAGTATTTCTAACAATAGAATTTGAGTCATCGAAGTTAAAAGAACAATCCAAACTATTTGAATAAATAATAATTCCCAAAATTATAATAAAAAAAATGACCTGTTTTCTATAAGATATTATTTGAAAATATTTTAACATAATCAGTACTATGTAATTATTGAATTTCCTTTGAAATAATATTTTATCACTAACGATAACTTAAAACAATTTTATTTAAAATTGGTAAGAAATTTCTCATTATTATTTTTAATTAGAATAATGATCTTGTTGGAAATCAAGAAATCATTGTTAAAGTATTCCTTAAGTTAACTAATAATTATTAACTACTTTCTTATTAGTTTGACTGATGTTTTACAATAATTGCGTGATCAGCACGCCATAAGTCTGAAATCTTGTGCTTTTATAATATAATCCTTAATTTTAGGCACTTTTAACTTCAAACTTTTTACTTTCTTCTATTCTTTATAGTATAATCTTTATTATGATAAATTATCCTAATCTGTTATATGCTGATGCAAAAGGGAATGTTTTTGATGATCCAGGGTTTTCTATGGCTGTTTTTGACGGCAAAGATATTATGAAACCCCACAAAGACCTATTAATTCCATTACCAGATTACAGCCAGCTTTTTACTGTACCAAATTGCAATCCTATAGGCTGGAATAAAAGCAAAAAAAAGTTTGATACAGCTAATAAGATGAATGCTGTGTCTGCTTTTCTAACGCCCGGATATATTAGGCTTTATCATCCTGCATATAGCGAAAAAAAAGATTATACGCTTCCTCTCTGGGCTTACAGTGCGGTCGGATTCTTAGTTGATAAATATTATGCGCCTGCTATATTAATAGATGATTGTAATAGGTGGAATCCTAAAAATTACGATGACCGTACATTAGTACCTGAAATAAATAAGTTTAAAAAGAAGTATAAAACTAACCGATTGATAAAACATTTATCAAATTGTGCTGTAAATTATCACTGTTTTGCCGCTAAAAACCTTTTCTTACAAAGATGGGAAGCTCCGCTTCCTGTAAGCAGAGGATGTAACTCCCAGTGTCTCGGGTGTATATCAAAGCAGGAAAAAGGTGCTTTTAAGGCATCACACGATAGGATTTCTTTTAAACCAAGTGTGAAAGAAATAGTAGAGATAGCTGTTCCTCACCTTAATACAGCGCAGGAGGCAATAGTAAGTTTCGGTCAAGGGTGTGAAGGTGAGCCGTTAACTGAATATAAGCTGATAAATGATGCAATAATTGAGATTAGAAAAAATACAACGAATGGCATTATCCATCTTAATACAAACGGGTATTGTCCTGAAAAGGTAAGTATGCTGATAGATGCCGGACTTGATTCTATAAGAATATCATTATCAAGCGCACGTGAGGCGCTGTATAACGCATATTATCAACCTAAAGACTATAAATTTAAGGATGTAATAGATTGCATAGCTATGTGCTCTAAACGAGGCATATATACGACCATAAACTACCTTGTGTTTCCTGGAATAACAGATGAGGCGGATGAATGGAAATCTTTAAAAGAAATTATTGTAAAAACAAAACCACACCTTATTCATTTTAAAAACCTTAATATTGATCCTCATTTTTATCTTAAAAAGATGAAAGAAGCAGGAGGTGGCAGATCCAAGCTAATAGGAATTTATAGAGTGATCGAAAATATACAAAAACAATTTAATAGAATAAAGCTTGGTTACTTTAACAAATCAAAAAAAGAGATAGAAGAACATCTAAAGACTTACCGGTAGTTTTTATTACTATTTTTGAAATGTATTTTAAGGAATCTCATATACAAAACAATTTTTTGTCTTAAATAAAGGTTTTGAATTTATAATAATATTGTCAAGATTATCATTTTTCATTTTATTATATTCCTCTTTGCTTAAAACTAAAAAACGGATATTCATTTTTTTTATGATCAATTCTATTTCTTTTTTAGAATAAGCAGAGCAATTATATAGCTTTTTACCTTTAAACCCTTTTTTACTTATGGCTGTGAGCCTAAGGGGTGTCATAAATACTTTTGAAAGTGACGGTGATGTATAAAAAGAATAGCTTTTAAATTTACTGTGGTATGGACTGAATTCTTTCAAATATGCAATGTTACCAATTTTTTTTGACTGATCAAGAAGGCGTGCTGAGATGTATCCATATCCTGATACATCTTTAAGAAAAGATTCTTTTTCAAATTGTCCTGTTATTTTCAGGAAGAGATAAGACGGATGCAGGCATTGGATGATTGTTATAATGTTTATAGCCATGCTGATGATTATTGAGAATAAAAGTATTTTTTTAAAATACTGAACTCCATCCGGAAAAAGGCTGTTCGTTAAAATTACCCCTAAAGGAATAGAGAGCAATGCTATAACAGGAAAAAGAAATCTTCCAAAGTGCGGCATAAAAATAAACCAAAATAAAGTGCAGAAAGGTATAATTATGACAGATAGTGTAAAAAGAAGAGATCTTTTTTTACGATATTCCACTATAAGAAGTGGCAGAAGAATTAAAAATAAAGGACCGAATCCTACAGCGTGGTCAAGTGTAGAAAATGATTTATAATCAAATGTTAAATGAAAAGGAAGCAATAAAAGATCTTTAATCGAACGACCATATCCTTTTGAGAAATAGAACTGTTTTGTTATAGTGTAATCTACAAGAGAATTCCAATTGTCTATTTTTAAAGCTGATGCAAGGACCGGATATACAGGATCTCCTGTGAGAATAAAATTTCTTAAATAAAACGGCAGAGCTATCAAAACAAAAAGAAAAATGATTAAAATAAGTTTTTTTGCAGAAGGTAAGACCTTTTGTTTTGCTCTTTTAGAGAGTAAGATAATACATAAAATATATGAGAGAACAAACATGATAGTGCTATGATGTGATGTTAAAAGAAAAAACACACAGGCACTAAGAGACAAAAGATCTTTTGTCTCTCCCTTTTGTAAATAGTCAAACAAAAAATTAAATGATGCCAGAAAAAAGACTATGATCCCGGATGTTATAAAAGCAGTTGAAGAATAAAAAGCAATTACAGGAGTAATAGAAAAAATACATGCAGAAGTAATTGCTGCTTTTTGAGAAAATTCCTTTCTTGCTATTTTATATATGAGAATAACCGATAAAATATTCAAAAAACAGTGAAATAATTTAGGTATTTGATCGCCAAACAGAAACATTATGTAAGTGTATAGTAATTCGATGCTAATGGGAAATACTGTGTATGGGTTTTCAATGTCTATTGCAATGCTTTTTTGTTCAATAAACCTTTTTGGATTAAGAAGATGATAACCTATCTCATCAGAAAAATAAGGTGGGTAGGAGGATGCTATAAAAGTTATAATAATTGTTGTGAGTATAAGAAAGATAAGAAAAATGCTTATACCATTTAACTTGGAGAAGGAGGCGTTAAAATCTTTGAAAGCATTTAATAAAATCTGTTTTCTTCTATGTAAGTGATAAAAAAAAGAAAGAATACCTATTGTAAATATTATTAAAATTAATGGAAATATTAAGATCTTAAAAAGTCCTAAAAAGAAAAGTGATTGCGATACAATAATGCTTCCGAATAAAAAAGAACTAATAATGGAAAAATGAATAATATCTTTTTTAATCCTAAAAACAAACGGAAACCCGATTCCTAGAATAGATATTATTACAAGTATTAATAATAATGTATTTATAACAAATCCAATGACGGATTGAATAAATGTATTAAAAAAAATATCATTGTAATAGTATAAAATAAAAATAGAGAGTGATGCTAATAAAGAGACTTTAACCGCTGTTTTTTTATGCTGATCAAATAAAGTTGGCATTTTATTATATTATTGTATTTAGTACATTAAATTAATATTATTTACTAATGTTACAAAAAAAAACGAATATTTTAAAGCTTTCTCTATCCATCTTGTTTTTTATCATAATTACAGCATTTTGTATCCATAAACTCTTTAACTATGATATATGGTGGCATCTAAGAACAGGAGAGTATATATTAAAAAACAGGACAGTTCCTTTTTATGATATATTTACTTATTCAGTAGCAAATAATATATGGATAGATCTTCACTGGTTTTTTCAAATAATTGTTTATAAGATTTGGTGTATTGCAGGAAGTACAGGGCTTATTTTTGCTGTTGTAATATTTATAAATCTTTCCTTTTTTATAATATCGAGATCATTGAGCCCAAATATTTCAACTACGGTTAAATACGGGATACTTCTTATTGCCGCATTTATTCTTGAGGGTAGGTTTTTTATACGCCCTGAATTGTTCTCATATGTGTACTTATTACTCTTTTTATATGTCCTTTCAAGATCAGCTAAATATTCTAATAAGAAAATCATTTTTTTGCTTTGTTTAATTCAGCTTTTGTGGGTAAATACTCAAGGACTATTTATTTTAGGGATATATCTTTGCTTTTGTTTCTTTTTGGAAAAACTTATTATTAAAAGAGAAAAAAAAGAGATAACTTTTGGAGCGATCTTACTTTTATTAGTGATACTTGTTTCTTTTATTAATCCTTATGGCCTAAAGGGGCTTCTTTTCCCATTAAAGCTTTTTACAAGAATTGGACCCGAAGTAAATCTTTTCCGTTTGAATATAAATGAGTTTATGTCTCCTTTTGCTACTTCCGGATATTTATTATATAAGGTTTATGCCGGATTATTTATTGTATTGCTTATTTTATCTTTTAAAAAACACTCTTTACACAAAATCATTTTTTCAATATCTCTTTTTTTCTTATCAGTAATAGCCAACAGGAATATAAATATATTTGTTTTTGCAAGTATTCCGCTTGTTATATCAGGTTTTGATCATTTGATGAAAAATAAGCTTAAGATTGAGTCTTTTTTGACAACAAAACTTATCAAAATATTTAGAGAATGTATTTTAACCACTTTGATCATTGTTTATATAACATGTATTTATTGTGTAGTATCTAATAGATATTACATTAAGAAAAACAGCCTGAAGAGGTTCGGTTTTGGCATAAACAATACTTTTTATCCGAAAAAGGCAGTTGATTTCATACTTGATAATAATATTAGAGGAAGGATATTTAATGATGTTGGGACAGGTTCTTATGCGATATACAGGTTTTATCCGAGCAGAAAAGTCTATATTGACGGTAGGTTGGAAGTAATGGGTGATGAGCATTTTAATGAGCACATTGAAATGCTTTCTGATTTTAATAGACTTGAGAATTTCGTAGAAAAGAAGAATTTCTCTGTTATCTTATTCAGATTTGATCCGAGTGGTGTGAAACTGATGTCAAGGTTCAAGAAGCTTAAGAAATGGAAGCTGGTGTATTTTTCACACTCTGGAGTAGTCTTTTTAAGAAAAGGAGAGAGAGATGACCTTAACGGAATATTAAATAAGCATTTAATCGAACTTGAGGAAAACATAAAGAAAAGATCTCAGCTAAAATCAACAGAAAGTTCATTTTATTATAATGATCCAATGGAATACTATTATTATGGAAAAATACTCTCAGCGCTGGGCTATACGAGGCTTTCTATACTTTATTTAATGGAAGCAATTAAGATAAATCCTGATAGTTTCTATATTCATCGTGATGCAGCAGATACTTATCTTTTGCTTAATCAAATTGATACTGCAAATCAGTTTTATAACAGTGCAAATTTATTAAACCCAAAGGATATTAGAACATTACTGGGACTGACTCGTGTAAATATGAGAAAACATAATTATAAAGAAGCAAAAAAAACAGTTGATAAGGCACTTAAAATAACACCACTCGATACAACACTTCTTTATTATAAAGGAATGATATGTTTTGAGTTAAAAGATTATGTGAAAGCAAGAAATGTTTTTTTAAAAATAACAATTGTAGCGAAGAATGCTAAAATCAAAGCAGCAGCTTATTTTAATTTAGGTCTTTCTTTGAAAAAAATGGGTAAAGAAAAAGAATCTTTTGATGCTTTTAATAATGCTTTTTCCTTAGATGGATCTCTTAAAAAATCACCTCAAATCATTAATATGAATTTAAAGTTATAAAGAAACACTCTAATCAAGATCGCCAAATGTACCATGGCTATTTGCTGTTGCAGGACATGTTACATCAAGAGTGGTGTTGTTTATATCAGGTTCACCAGATGCAGGCATTAATGTGCCATATATTGTGATAGTTATGTCTGAAGAAATCTTGTTATCTATAGTGTACTGCTGAACAGCATGTGCAATAATGCGCATATTGTTAAAACACTTATTTTTTCTTGCAGCACTTCTGGCTTTCATAAAACCAGGAATACCGATTATCATTAATAATCCGATAATTGCAACTACAATCATAATCTCAATTAGTGTAAAACCAAGTATTCTTTTCATATATATATATTTACATAAAACAAAATATATTTGAACAAAAAAAAACGGGAAAGAATTAATTCTTTCCCGTTTTTAATATTAACAAAACTTAATCAAGATCGCCAAATGTACCATGGCTTTTTGCTGTTGCAGGACATGTTACATCAAGAGTGGTGTTGTTTACATCAGGTTCACCAGATGCAGCACCATATGTTAGATCTGCTTCAGGGCATTTCAAAAAATTTGGAACATACATATCTGGATCACGGGCATCAGTTGTAGGCATTAATGTACCATATATAGTGATTGTGCTGTCTGAAGGATAATTATTATCGATCGTATACTGCTGAACAGCATGTGCAATAACGCGCATATTGTTGTAGCAAGTATTCTTTCTGGCATTGTCTCTAGCTTTAATAAAGCCAGGAACACCTATTGCTACCAGCAAACCAATGATCGCAACAACGATCATTATTTCTACAAGTGTAAAACCTTTCATCCTTCTCATACTACTCCTCCTTTGTATTGGGTTTTCATTCTGATTTAATTTATACTATGCAAAAATAATGCCTTATTTGAAATTAATTAAACATTAAATGATAAATGTATATAACATATTGCAATAAGCTGATATAAAAATAGTAGTAAAGTGAATGTCATGAAAAGAAGTAATAAATTGTGGCATATTTATTAATAATATTTAACAAAAATGTTAATGCGATTAACATTTTTGTTAAAAAGCAATACAGCTCTAATTTGGTATTAGTAATTGTATGTACCATGATTTTTGTCTGCCTCGGCTACCGGGCATGTAACATTTAGGTTTGTGTTATTTACGAAATTATCATATGTTGTTTCAGACCTTGGACATGTAAGATACTGTGGTATATAAAGAGACATGTCTTTTGTCTCTGTTGTAGGCATAATGAAGTCATTATACAGGGTCACGTTTGTATTTGAAGCTATATTTAAATCCAATGAATATTGCTGTACTGCTTCAGTAATAATTCGCATATTTGTATGACATCTACTTCTTCTGGCAGTATCTCTTACTCTTATAAATGCAGGCATACCTAAAGCTGTAAGCAAACTCATTATTGCGATCACGATCATTATTTCAACTAATGTGAATCCTTTGTAATGTTTCATATCGGCCTCTTTATTCTAGGTTTATTTACGCATTTATTGTGCCGATATTTAATATGAATATTGCATAAACACAAAAGAAAAATCATATAATAATTTTATAACCATTTATTTTAAAAAAGAGATGATTTTTCACTTGTGTTTACATGAAGCTAACTGATTGTGCAGCATCTGTTTTGTCGTCATCCATTAGCAGTATATCTGGATCCCGGATCAGAGTCCGGGATGACGACGATGCGTGATGTATTGCATTTACAACACACTCAATTCGTGAAATATTCAGGTTAGCTTTTATTTTTTACAAAGTTATTGAAAATAAAAAAAGTAAAGTGGCGGTATCTTACTAGACATATGTCTTAGAGGCTATATTTATCTATTTTTCTATAAAGGCTCATAAGTGTAATATCAAGAATATTTGCTGCTTTCTTTTTATCACCCGAGCAGTTTTCCAGTATTTTTATCAAATATTTCTTTTCCTGAATATTTAAATATTTTTTTAAAGGCTGAGATTTTCCTGCTGTCTCATCAATATCTGAATCAGATAAAAATGACATTTTACTTTTAAAGAAATTTTCAGGAAACATATCAGGTGTTATTTTGTCTTTAGGACAAAGAACCTTTAATCGTTCTATTACATTTTCAAGCTCTCTTATATTTCCGGGCCAGTCATAATCTATTAAAAGTTTCATGGCCTCAGGTGCTATTATGTAAACTTGTGAATTATCCCCGGATTTTAAAAAATGTTCTGCCAAATAAGGAATATCCTCTTTTCTTTCTCTAAGAGGAGGAAGGTTAACAGGAACAACATTTAAGCGGTAGTATAGATCTTCGCGAAAAGCTTTTTCTCTTACTAATTCTTCAAGATTTTCGTTTGATGCTGCAACAACTCTTACATTTATTTTATTTACTTTTGTATCACCTACCATTCGTACTTCTTTTTCCTGAATTACTCTTAAAAGCTTTACCTGAAGATTGAGAGGCATTGAAGAAATCTCATCGAGAAAGATTGTTCCCTTATCTGCTTCTTGAAAAAGACCGTTTTTATCACTTATTGCGCCTGTAAAAGAACCCTTTTTATGACCAAAAAGCTCGCTTTCAAGAAGAGTTTCAGGAATGGCAGCACAGTTTACTACAACAAAGGCATTTTTGTTTTTTGGACTTATATCATGAATACATCTGGCAACAAGTTCCTTTCCCGTTCCACTCTCTCCTGTTATTAATACGGTAGTATCACGTATTGCAACCAGTTCTATTAGATTGTAAACTTTTTTCATCTTAAGAGATCTTCCGATTATATTATGAAAGCATCCTAGCTCAAGCTTACCTTTTAAACGTCTGTTTTCTTCTAATGTTTTACGAAGTTCAATACCTCGCTTTACAAGAAAGCGTAAGTGATCCATTTTAAAAGGTTTTTCTACATAATCAAAAGCTCCCAACTTCATTGCAATCTGAGCATTTTCTTTGCTTGAATATGCTGTTATAAGTATGACGACAAGATCTGGATCTATTCTTTTAGCTTCCTTTAAAAGGTCTATTCCATCGATAGGAGACATTTTTATGTCCGATATCATAACAGAAGCGGTGTTTGAAGAAAGAAAATCAAGAGCTTCTTTTGCATTAGAAAAAGTGTTTATATTGTAATCTATTTTTTCTAATTGTGCAGATATGACTGTTCTTATACTTTCTTCATCATCTACTACTATAATGGTCAGTCTATTTTCCAAAAAAACTCCTTGGTTTGATAATTATGATGTTATAGGAAGGTCAATTATGACAACGCAGCCTTTTTCTGCTTCAGATTCAAGACAAATATGCCATCCGTGTTTTGCTATGATTTTTTTAACCACAGTCAATCCCAGGCCGATACCTTTTTCTTTGGATGTATAGAAGGGCTGAAATATTCTTTCTGAGAGTTCTTTTTTAAATCCTTTTCCAGTATCTTTTATTGCTATTTTTAAAAAATTATTATTATCTTTCTTATAAGATTTTGCCTCTAGTGTTAGAGTTCCGCCATCGGTCATTGATTGAACAGCATTTAGTATTAAATTGAAAAAGACCTGCTTGATCTGCTTATCATCAAGGAAAGCAAAATAAATCTCTTTAGAATTATATTTTCTATCAATAAGGATATTATCTTTAAAGTCCTGAGCATTTTTTATAAGTGAAAGAACTTCGTCAAGAATCCTTAAAATTTCTTTTCTTTCTTTTTTTAGCATTGTTTCCCCTGTGAAAGCAAGAAATTCTCCAAGTGTGCGCGAGAGACGTTCTGATTCTTTAAAAATTACATTTATAAGTTCTTGGTCTCTTTTAGTTGCAAATGTGCCGCTTTCCTTCAAGACTTCTATGGAGCCGCAGATCGATGTAAGAGGGTTTTTGAGCTCATGTGCCATTATTGCTGCCAGTTCTCCTATAGCTTCAAGCTTGTTTTTAATTTTTAATTTTTCTTCAAGATTTTTAATGTCTGAAATGTCTCGAAAAACCATGGTTTTTCCGACGGTTTCATCACTTTCATTTTTTAATTCAGAAAGGCTAAACCCTATTATTTTTGTCTGACCGCTTTTAGTCTCTATTGTTAATTCAACACCTCTTATGGATTTAGCTTGCTTGATTATTTCAAGATTTACCATGTCCTTGCTTCCAAAAAATATAAAATGCCAGTCTCTACCGAGTAGGTCTTCATTGCTAAATCCAAGTATCTCACTTGCAGCTTTGTTTGAATAAACTATCCTATTATTATTGCTTATAGTTATAAGTCCGCTTTTTATTTGAAAGAGAATATTATCAGAAAGATGCTTAAACCTTGCAAGTTCATCACTTTTCTGTGTTATACGTGTATTAAGCACAGAAGCAAGATATCCGATACCTATAAAAACAATAATTCTGACATATATCATATAATAGAAAAAATTTATTGGATTTATTTCCATCTTATAACTGGCTTGTAAAAAATCAGGCATCCATTGGTAAAATTCCAGCACAGAAGCTATTACATATAAAATAGCAGCAGAAATGCTGTATATGACTACATCTTTCGCTGATACAAGAAAAGCAGAAGAAATGATCGACATAAGAGGAAGGTATATGAATGGAGAATTTGAATTCAGACCTCCGGAATAATGGATGATCGCTATTTCTATTATAAGCTCAGTATAAAGTAGAAGCTTTGCATGGAGAGAGGGAGATAAAAGTTTTTTTTGCAGTATTATCAGCCATGAAATATATAATATAAAAAGAAGGGCTACTAGAAAATAAAAAGGTATCCAGATCTCTTCTGATTGCTGTATCTTTAAGACGGATGCTCCGACTATTAGTATAGCAAATCCGAGAACTATTCTAATAAGTATCAGATACTTAAATTTTTTATAATCTTCAGTATTTCTCATCAGGCATTTACAATACTTGAAAGCTTAAATATAGGCATAAACATACAAATTACAATTCCACCTACGACTATACCCAGGAAAGCGATTAAAAGTGGCTCAATGATAGATGTTAGGCCATTAACTGCTGCATTTACTTCATCATCATAAAACTGAGCGATCTTTTCAAGCATAAGATCGAGCTTACCTGTTTTTTCTCCTACACCTATCATTCTTACTACCATTGAAGGAAAAATTTTTGCTTCTCCTAGAGGCTCGGCAACACCTTCTCCTGCTGATATCTTAACTGATGCGTTACGGATTGCAGTTTCGACAACAGCGTTTCCGGCGACAGATTCAACAACTTCTAAAGAGTTTAGTAAAGGCACACCGCTTTTTATAAGAACGCCAAGTGTTTTTGTGAACCTAGAAATAACTACTTTCTTTAATATTGTTCCGAATATAGGCATTCGCAATATAAAGGAATCACACTGATAGCGTCCGATAGGTGTTTTAGCCCATGCACGGACAGCAAAGATAGCAGCTATTAAACCGACAAAAACATATACAAAATAATCTCTTAATAGATGACTTACATTAATTAAAAATTGGGTAGGGGCAGGAAGTTTTGCGCCAAAACTTTCAAAGACTTCTTCAAACACAGGAACTACTTTCATTAGAAGGACTACAGTTATAAGAACTGCCATAGCGCTAACTACGGCTGGATAGATCATTGCTGATTTTACTTTTCGTCGTAGGGCATTTGCTTCTTCAAGATATGTTGCAACTCGCTCAAGAATCTCTGCAAACATACCGGAGGCTTCTCCTACACGGATCATGCTGACATATAACTTGGTAAAGACTTTTGGATATTCTATCATTGCTTCTGAAAGAGAAGCACCGCTTTCAACTTTTGTCTGTACTTCTTTTATGACTGTTTTAAAAGAAAGATTATCTGTTTGTTCCTCCTGAATAACTAGGGCCTGCAAAAGAGGAAGTCCTGCACTTATCATGGTAGAAAGCTGTCTTGTGAAAACAACAAGTTCATCTGATTTTACTTTTTTTCTGGTCTGTTTTATAGGAGCTTTTCTTGCTCTTTCGACAGAAATTATCATTAGGCTTTTTTTCTTCAGCTCTTCAATAACATCGCCTTCGTTGCGTGCATCCATAAACCCCTGAATAGATCGTCCATCAGGTGCTTTTACGGTATATTTATATTTTGGCATACTTGGTTCTCCTTTTTAAGCCATTAAATGATAACTATTGTTCAGGAACCTCATCCGGTTCATCAGGTGTTGTTACCCGAAGTGCTTCTTCAAGAGAAATAACACCTTCTCTTACACGCAAAAGCGCAACTTGTCTGAGTGTGGTCATACCCAGAGAAACAGCCATTTTTTTTATTTCTGAAGCGGTGTTCCTTGCCACTATCATTTTACGTATGTGATCATTTATTAAAAAAACTTCTAAAAGTGAAAGACGACCAGAATAACCAATCTTATTACATGATCTGCAGCCTTTACCGTGATAGACTTTTGCACCTTCATCAACATATTTTTTAGGCATTTGAGCCTCAATAAGTGCTTCCTTAGATATTTTTAATTCTTCTCTACATTTGGGACAGATCTTTCTTGCCAGCCTTTGAGCAGCTACACAAAGAATCGATGATGATATTAAAAAAGGTTCTATTCCCATGTCATCAAGCCTTGCAATCGCACCAGCTGCATCATTTGTATGAAGTGTGCTTAAAACAAGATGGCCTGTAAGAGCAGCTTTTACTGAAATATCTGCAGTCTCTAGATCACGTATTTCACCGATCATCACAATATCAGGGTCTTGCCTTAAAATAGAACGAAGACCTGCAGCAAAAGTAAGTCCTATTTCTGCTTTTACGTGTACTTGATTTATGCCTTTTAATTGATATTCAACAGGATCTTCTACTGTAATTATATTTACATCAGGTTGATTCAGGCGGGTAAGGCATGAATATAGAGTTGTTGTCTTACCTGAACCTGTAGGTCCTGTTACGAGTATCATTCCAAAAGGTCTTTTTAGAGCTTCTTTAATATCTATAAGTGCTTGTTCATGAAATCCAAGGTTCTCAATGTCCATTACAGCAGTGCTTTTATCTAGAATTCTCAAAACGACTTTTTCTCCAAAAACACAGGGTAACGATGAAACACGAAAATCAATATCTTTTCCTTTTACCTTAATTTTAAATCTTCCGTCTTGAGGTAATCTCCGTTCTGCTATATCAAGTTTGGACATGATCTTTAATCTTGAAATAACGGCATTTTGGAGGCTTTTAGGCGGGGAGTCTTTTTTGTAAAGCACACCATCAATTCGGTATCTTACATTCAAACTTTTTTCAAAAGGTTCTATATGTATATCACTTGACTTTTCCTCGATTGCTTTTACAAGTATATAGTTCACAATTTTTATAACCGGAGCTTCGTCGGATTCACCCTTTAGCTTATCAAGGCTTATTTCTTCAGCTTCATCTTTTTTTAACTCTACATCAGGTTCTTCAACATCCTGAAGGATGTCGCTCATATCACTTTTACCTGAATAATAGCTTGTAATAGCTTCCATTATGTCGGTTTCAGTGCCTATAATTGGAACAATATCAAGACCCGTCATAAGTTTTAGGTCATCAATAGCAAAAATATTCAGAGGGTCTGCCATGGCTACTGAAAGTGCATTACCTATCCTTGCTATTGGAATCAGCTGATAGAATTCAGCGACATTTTGAGGTATAAGTTCTACAATCTCAGGTTCTAGCTTTACTTTTGTAAGATCGAGTGGTGGGATACCAAGGTGCTCACCTATGGCAGCCATTAACTTTCTTTCTTCAACAAATTGATGCTTTACGAGTATTTTACTGAGACGTCCACCTTCTTTTTTTTGTATTTCAGTAGCTTTTTGTAGATCTTCTTGTGTGAGAAGGTTTCCTTCCAGCAAAATATCTGTCAAACGTTCCTTAAGAGATTTAGCCATAATTGTTCTCTTTATTCGCTTTTAGTTTTTTCTTCTTCTTTGACGGGATTGTCATAATACTTTTTTATGGTAGCTTCAAGTGAAGTAGGAGTTGTTACAAAAAACTGCATTTTACAGTTCAGATATTCCTCTTGCTTCTTGAGTTCCATAAGATTAACTGGATCAGAGACGACAAATGAAATCAGATTGCCTATACGATCTAGGGGAATACAGTGATATTTTTTTATAAGCCCTTTTGGGATTATTTTAAGGACATCAGGTGTCAGTTCGTAGTTTTCTATTTTGATATATGGATATCCGTATTGTGTAGCAAGAGAGACAATAATATCTTCTTCAGAACAAAATCCTTTTTCAATTAGGAGCTCGCCGACCCTTTTGCCAGATTCCTTTTGTAGAGCTAAAGCCTCATCAAGCTGTTCTCTTGAGATTTTTTCTGCATCAATAAGAATTTCACCGATCTTTTTTTTAATGACTTTTTGTCCGATTGCCATATTAAATTCCTTGATATAATGAAAAAAACGATTTATATGTAATTTAACTTACAATATTTTACATTTTTATACTAGTCTATGTCAATATTAGATAATATATGCAGAAAAAAAACTATTTAGGATAAAACTGAATACTTTCAAATACGTTGTATGTTTAATTTATATAATATAATATACTGACCGATTCAAAACTAGAATATGAATAATGAAATTAAAAACTTTTTTTTATGTTTAAAAGGCAGTGCATTGTCTTTTGATTTCTATAATAAAATCATAAAGCAATCATTATACAGAACGCTAATATACCTGTCATATCTTTCTATACTTGTCGCTTTTTTTGGCGGGATATTCTTTTTTGTATATATACAAATGGATTTAAAACCTTTTCTTAAAAAAGTTGTTCAAGATGTACCTGCTTTTACCGTTGAAAACGGAAAAATGACTACTGCAAGTGCTGAAACTGTCATAATGAATAAAAGGGGTTTATGTTTAGTTATTTATCCGGGAGATGACAAAAAAGAAGCAGAGGATATCCTTGAATCTTTGGACGGAACAAATAAAGTGTTGTTATCTAATGAAGCTATAATTACAAGTAATAATTATACTATTTCATACTTTTCATGGAATGATGTTCTGAACTTTTTTAACTTTTTGGGAATAAACAAGTTAACTGATAGGTTTTTTACGACTTTGCTTTCATTGTCTGATTTTTTACCTCTTCTACTCTTTCCTGTATGGATAGTACTGTATTTCGTAAGAATGATTACCTGGGTTATCTATTTTACTGCTTTTGGTTTTTTATTCTTAAAAATATCAGAAACCAGAACTATTGAAAAAAAAAGAGACAGTTTATTATATGTTTTTAATATATCCGCTTATGCTTCGACACCAGGTGCTATTTTGGTAATATTATTCCTATCTTTGTTTTATCTTTTTGATTTATGGCTAAAACCGGAACAATTTCTGAGTATGTATATAATAGTTTATATTGCTTTTTTTATTGGAGCCTATTTGAATCTTAAGAAAAAATATGAATCAGGTGAGAAGATATGAAAGCCGTTTTTATGGGAACTTCAGATTTTGCAGCGAATTGCTTATTAAGAATAATTGAAAGCAATACTGTAGATATTGTATCCGTGTTTGTAAAACCTGAAAAGAGTTTACATCGCAAGAGGAACAAATTTCCTGTTAAAGAAATAGCACAAGACAGAAAAATCCAAGTTTCAATTCCATATTCATTTAAAGAACAAGATTCCATCCTTTATCTTGAGAATCTTAAACCAGATGTGATAATTGTTATTGATTATGGTCTTATATTACCTAAAAACGTTTTAGATATACCTTTAAAGGGATGTTTTAATCTCCATGCTTCTATGCTTCCTTTACTAAGAGGTGCGGCACCGATACAAAGGGCTATTTTAAATGGAATGGAAAAAACAGGATCAACCGTGATGTTTATGAATGAAGCTCTTGATGCAGGAGAGATAGCCTTTCAGAAGCAAGTGAAAATTGAAAAAAATGATGATTTTATTAGTCTATCAAAAAAGCTGTCTTCTTGTGGTGCAGAGCTAATGGTCAAATTGTTAAAAGATCTAGCAGATGAAAGAGAAGTAAATAAAATACTTCAGGATACGGATAAAGTCACATTTGCTCCAAAAATACGAAAAGAGGAAGGTCTAATTGATTGGGAAAAGGAATCCTCTACAATTGAAAGAGAAGTAAGAGCTCTTATTAAATGGCCTGGAAGTTTTACAAAAATCAATCTGCATGGGAAGGATAGTCTTGTAAAGATTAAAAAGGCTTTTCCATCAAACCTCAACGATTCAAATGACAATACATCTTTACCGGGAACGATAGTATCCATAGATAACAATGTTTTAAAAGTTTGTGCAGGGAATAATACATCGCTTGATATTGAAAAGCTTCAAATAGAGGGGAAAAGGGTCATGAACGCTCAAGATATAATAAACGGATTTCAGCTTAAAAAGGGAGACCGATTTTTTTGACCAGGGAAGTTGCTTATAAAGTGTGGAAGCTATACCTTGAAAAAGGCGTGTTTCTCTCAAAAGGTATAGAAAGAGAAATAAAAAAAGTTTCTCTTAGTGATCAAAACATGGCCTTTTTGTTTGAACTTTTATATGGTACCTGCCGCCAAAAGGCTTTTATTGAAAGCATCATTAAACGTTTTGTTAAAAGAAAAAGAACCCCTTCGTTTGCGCTTATATCCTTGGGGGTTTATCAAATATTATTTATGCGCAGCGTGACGGACTATGCTGCAGTAAATGAATCAGTTGAAGTTGCAAAAAAATGCGGGCTCAAAAGAGAAAGCGCATTTATCAATGCAGTTTTAAGGAAGGTTGTTTCAGAAAAATCCAAATTGAAAGTTGTACCTAGTGATAAAGAATTGAAGAATGCATCATTGGTCGCATCTTATTTATCGTATCCGGAGTGGATCGTTAAAAAAATACATTTTGGGTTTGGTACAAAAAAAGGAAACAATATATTAGCTTCCCTTAATAAGCCTGCCTTTGTTCCGTTACATTTTTTCAATACCAATAAATGTGTGGATAAAAAAAAGGATTATACTATATCTGATATAGATGAAGAAGTATTTGTAATGTCTCCTTCTCAAAAAGCTTCTGTGGATATGCTGGAAATAAAAAAAGGATTAAAAGTTCTTGACCTTTGCAGCTCTCCAGGTGGGAAAGCAAGGGTTATTGAACATTTATTAAAAGGTAATGGTGAGTTAGTATGTGTTGAAAAAAATATTAAAAAATTAAGGCTTCAAAAAAAATACCGGGAAACAAAAGCATTAAAACTTTGTAATAGTAAAATCCGTACAAATTTTTTGTGTGCAGATGTAACTTATGTAAATGAAATTTTTTTGTCGGGTTATTTTGATCGTATTATGCTGGATGTACCATGTTCAAATACAGGAGAGATGTCAAAATGTCCTGAGGTGCGGTGGCGATTAAAGGAAGCAGATATTAAAAGGCTTTCTAAAATTCAATTTTTGATGCTCAAGAGCTCTTCAAAATTGATTAAAAAAAACGGGTTGCTTATATATTCTACATGCAGTTTATTCGAAGAAGAGAACAAAAATGTGGTTAGTAAATTTTTAGAAGATGAGAGAAATTTTTTTCTGGAAGAGGAAGAGATAGTAACCCCCAATTTGAAAAGTCCATTTGGCGGTTATCATGCGAAGATAAGAAAAGTTACAACTTGATATAGCTAACCGGTATATCTCGTGAAGTAGATAATTGTCAAAAATGATTAAAATTTAAATTAGTTTATCTCAGATTTGTTTATCAAATTACCTGAGAGTTCATTGCGCTTTAAAATATGCAGGCTAAGATCCTATAAGGCCACTTTTTCTTAAGAATATACCCTTGAACTGCATTTTTAAAGCCTCACTGTTAGGTGAATGCTTCAAAGCAGTTTCTTCAGTAATGAGCTTTTCTTTTGCCAATTTATATAAAGATTGATTAAAAGACTGCATTCCTTCTTCTTCGGCAGTTTCTATTACATTAGGTATTTTTTCAAATGTTCCTTCCATTATAAGTTTTCTTACGCTTGGATTAGAAAACAGTATTTCAACAGCTGGTACACGGCTTAATTTTTCGTCAATGGCTGGTACAAGCATTTGTGAAACAATAGCTTTCAGATTAAACTGCATACTGCTTCTTATTTGATCGTGCTTTTCTGACGGGAAAAGATCAAGAAGTCTTCCGAATGTTTGTGCAGCACTCGAACTATGAAGAGTTCCAAAAACAAGGTGTCCTGTCTCAGCAGCTGAAAGTCCGAACTGAACAGTCTCTTCATCACGCATTTCACCTACCATAATTACATCAGGATCCTGCCTGACAGCATATTTAAGTGCATCCTTAAATGTTGGTACATCTATTCCGACTTCTCTTTGGTTAATATATGATTTTTTGTTTTTGAACAGATATTCGATAGGATCTTCTATTGTTAGAATGTGAGATTCCCTTTGTGTATTTATGTTTTCAATTATTGATGCCAGTGTTGTTGATTTACCACTTCCAGTAATACCTGTAATAATAACAAGCCCCTGTTTTTCATGGCATATCTTTTCAATGGAAGGCGGCAGGTATAGCTGTTTAAAATCTCTTATTTCTGATTGCACAAGCCTTGCCACAAAAGCTATTGAACCTCGCTGGTAAAAAAGATTTATACGAAAACGTCCAATTCCGGATACTCCGCATGCAAAGTCAAGATCCCTGTGTTTTTTTTCAAAATGTTCTATATGTGAAGGAGGGAGTTTTGGGTATATTAATTCTTTCATCTTTTCTTCGCTTAAGACAGGATACTCTTCTAAAAATGTAGGTATCCCGGAAATACGTAAAACAGGTTTTGAGCCTACTTGAAGATGCAGATCGGAAGCATTTTTTTCGGACATCAATCGAAAAAGATCATCAAGTTCTTTAATATCTACATTATTTGTATCCATAGTTTGGCCCTCTATAATAATGTTATCAGATTAAAGTTATAAATATTTAAATGATGGCACGTCACAATACAGATGAAACTAAAGAAGCATGATTTATTTCTTAAGAAGTTCCTGGATTTTATCCATCAGGTCTTCTGAATTGAATGGTTTAGATAAAAAAGCATGTACACCTGTTATCTGTTGCCATTGTTCATCTGTTGTGTCACTGTTCATTTGTTTTGCTACTCCTGTCAGAATAAGAACTTTTATATCCTCAAACCCAGGGACATTTCTAATCCTTCCTAACAATTCGAATCCGTAAATATCAGGAAGGTCAAGATCAAGGATCACAAGATTCGGATGAATATCTATGATCTTTTCATAAGCTACAGCACCATTAAGGCAGGAAACAACCTCGAAGCCGGATTTTTCTAATCTTATACGAATAATATCGTTAAGTTCTTTGTGGTCTTCAGCAATAACAATTACATCTTTCATTGAAAATGATTATATAAGTATTTTTTGATTATATAAAGAAAAAAAGGATAATTTTTTTCTAAGATACTATATATGATAATAATTTAAGTAAATAACATTTTCCAGGGAAGCTTATAAAAGATGTTGCCAGATGGAACGTTTATATGTATACTATTTTAAGCTAGGGGGTTTTATGTGGTTCGAGCAGGAATTAGATATTAATCAAACTAAAAGTTCAAAAGAAAAAGAAACGCTTTATAAAATAATTCGTTTATCATCTATTCTTACAAAAGTAACTGATAAATTTCTTGTAAAATATGGTATAACTGAATCTCAATATAAAATACTTGAACTGTTAGCATCAGCAAATAAAAAGGGAATGACGCAAGTTGAAATTAGCGAAAAACTTCTTGTTAACAGGTCTAATATTACCGGATTGATAGATAGGTTGGAAAAGAATGGTTTTGTTGTAAGGAGTAGCTCTCAAAAAGATAGAAGAATTAATATTATTAAATTAAAAGAAAAGGCCAGAAAGACTCTAGCTTCGTTAAGTGAGCCTTATTTGAATGAAGTTGCAGATATAATGAAATTTATAAATAAAGATGAGATCAAAACACTTTCTTACCTTCTTAACAAAATTGAAAAACATTTTGAAAAGGAAAACTTAAAGAAGCAATAAGCTTATTTTTTATATTAATAAAAAGAGCCAAGATAATTGTTTACTAACAAACAATTATCTTGGCTTTATGCTTTTAAATCAGTGAGTATTAGCCGTAAAAGTCTACAAGAGACTCATTTGCAATGCGCATTTTTTCTTCCTCCATCGAAAGCTCTAACTGCGCACGCGTTATTTTTTGCACGAGATCCTGCTGCTTTTTCAAAGCTTCAGCAACAATATCTAGTACTCCATTAGGATCATAATAAGTATTTGAAACGTTCATAACAACCTCCCATGTTTATATCGGCAAATCAGGCGAGCGAGTTTAGTTGGTAATTAAAAATTTTAATATTAAAAGCTGTATTACTTAAATAACTTGAACAGAGTATGTTGTGGTAGTTCGTTAAATATTTTATTGCGTTTGTGTGGCTTTCTAAAAATTTTATAAAATTTATTTCTTATATAGCATTTAGATAGAAAAATAGTAATTTATTCTGTCTATTTATGAACTATTGTAACTGATTTGTAAATAGATAGTTATAGAGAATATATAAATATTACAAAAATATTTACTTGACTAACTTAAATATAAAATGCTATATATTGTCATGAAGTGGTTTAAAGTGGTTTAAAGTGGGAGAAGATATGTTTTACGGTGAATATGAGCATACGGTCGATGAAAAAGGAAGGTTGATCGTTCCATCAAAATTAAGAGCTCCGATGAAAGATAATTTCATCGACAGGTTTTTTGTAACACGGGGCTTTGAGAAATGTCTTTTTATCTTTGCTGAGCAGGAATGGAGAAGGATCGAAGAAAAATTCCGCCAGCTTCCTATCACTAAATCCGTAGCACGCAGTCTTGCCAGAAATTTTTATTCCGCCGCCTGTGAATCAGATTGTGATAAGCAAGGGCGCATCCTGATCCCTAAACGTCTTCTTGATTACGCTGGCCTCCAGAAGGAAGTTATTATTATCGGGGTCAGTAAACGAATAGAGGTTTGGGATAAGGAAAACTGGAAGATCTACAGTGAAAAATCTCTGGAAAATTATGAACAGGCTGCTGAAGACATTGTTGGGTTTGATTTTTAATTTTCTTGGTCTGTGCCGTTATTTAACTTTTTTTCACGGGAGGTGGTCATGAAGCATTCGAATTCTCATTCGAAAAAGTATTCAGGTAGAGCTGTGCATCGTATAAGTGAACATGATTGCTATGATATCCAGTCTCTTTTTAGAAGGACAAAGGATACCCAATATCATTCCGACCATACAACCGCTTTTCCGGAAGGGATAAACGTTGAAGAACTGAAAAGACTGCGATCCTTAAATGCACCTTTTAATGTTATGGGGTATGACAGTATTCTTGAAAAATTTTTAAAAAATATAGTATCAAAGCGAACATTTAATTTTTATAAAAATGAATAAAGAATTATTCAGCCACCGGCCTGTTCTTTTACATGAAGTTGCCTGTGCATTTAAAGATATAAAAATAAACTATTTTATAGACGGCACTTTAGGAAGTGGAGGGCATGCGCAGGAAATTTTACAACAGCACGGGGAGGCCTTTTTAATAGGTTTCGATATGGACAAATATATGATAAAAGAAGCAGCTAGGAGACTTGCTCCGTTTAAAAAACGGTTTTGTATCGTTAATACAAATTTTTCACAGCTGGATAATATCCTTAATAAAAATAAAATTGATTCAATAGACGGATTTTTGTTAGACCTTGGTGTTTCATCCTATCAGCTTGATACCCCAGAAAGAGGTTTTAGTTTTCGATATGATTCTCCGCTGGATATGCGTCTTGATACAGGATCACAGGAAACAGCTTTTGATGTGATCAATTACCAGACTAAAGAAAGCATACAAAATATCTTAATTAAATATGGTGAGGAAAGAGATGCAAAAAGACTGGCAAACGCTATTGTTACTTACAGAATGGAAAAGCCTATTTCCAGTACAAAAGAACTTGAAAAAATAATAAAAAAAGTAAAAGGAAATAGACATTTTAAAAAGAATCCTTGCGCAAAAATTTTTCAGGCTTTTAGGATATTTCTTAATAAAGAATTAGAAAGCCTTAGTTCAGTACTACCTTTAGCTTTAAAATATTTGCGTGTTGGTGGAAGAATTGCTGTTATTACCTTCCATTCTCTAGAAGATAGAATAGTTAAAAATTTTTTTAAAGAAAGATCAAATGAATGTATTTGCTTGAAGGGTATGCCTGTATGCACATGTAACATAAAACCTGATTTGAAAATAATTACATCCAGGCCAATAGTTCCTTCAAGTAAAGAGATTAATGATAATCCAAGATCAAGGAGCGCAAAACTGCGCGTTGCGGAAAAAATACGTTAAGTGAGGATAAAGAATGGTTTGCAGAAAAAAGAATAAAAAGAAGTATTTAAAAAGAGTTGTTGTTAGAGAAACAGTATTAACTTTAAAAAGTATAAGCTTACTGCTTGTTATCGGGTTCTTTGCTTTTCTTTATGTCTATCAAAACATATATGTTTTAAGAGCAGGATATCGCATTAAGACAAAACAAAAAAAAGTTGAGGAGCTTGAACAAAAAATATTGAACCTAAAAGTGATAATTTCAAAGATAGAATCTCCTGCATTTGTGAAAAAAAAGATAAATCAATACGGCTTGAAACTAAAACCATGTGAAGAAGAATCTATAATCAAAATAAACCATGAAAAAACATAAATACGATTTTATTGACATCAGAATTTTTGTTGTACTTATAGCTTTTGGATTACTATATAGCTTTCTTGGATACCGCCTGTATGATTTGCAGGTAAATAAAAAATATTTTTCCAAAATAAATATATCAAGAGGAAAGCGTATTGTAAAAAAAGATCTCAATCCTCAAAGAGGAATGATCCTAGATACAAACGGTAATATCCTTGCTCTTACTCGTAAAGTAAAATCAATGTATTGCGTTCCAGGGCAAGTGGAGAACAAAGAAGAAACAGCACGTAAACTAAGTTCGATAACAGGTTTAGAGTATGATCACCTTTTTTCTCGCATGACTAAAAAATCATATTTTTCATGGCTTAAAAGAAAACTTGAAGATGAAGAATATCAATATATAGAGAAGCATAAATTTCCTGGAATAGGTTTCCGAGAAGAATATCAACGGTTTTATCCAAAGGGAGAAGTTTTTTGTCATATTTTGGGTTTTGTGAATATTGATAATAAAGGACTTGAGGGGATGGAACGGTACATGGAAAAACATTTAAAGGGAATAGCAGGAACAAAAAAATGTGAGATTGATGCTCAGGGAAATGAGATTCTCTCTTATACCATTGTAGAAAATGAACCGTTTCCTGGAGACCAGATTACTTTAACTATTGATGAGGTCATACAGGAAATAGTAAATGAAGAATTGGATAAAGTTATTGAAAAACATAATCCTGTTGGAGCCGTTGCTATAGTAATGGAATCCAATACTGGAAATATACTTGCTATGTGTTCAAAACCTTCATTTGCACCGAAATCTCCAGGAAAATTTAAACCAGCGGCGAGACGAAACAGGGCGATAACTGATATGTATGAACCCGGTTCTGTTTTTAAAATTATAACAACTGCAGCTGCTCTAAATGAAAAAGTCGTTGATATTAACGATGTTTTTTTCTGTGAGCAGGGAGCTTATAGGATAGCGAGACATACTTTACATGATAGTCATCCTTATGGGGATCTTACTGTTAAAGAAATAATTTCAAAATCAAGCAATATCGGTGCCGCAAAAATAGCTGATATGGTGGAAGATGATATTTTTTATAAATATATAAGACATTTTGGTTTTGGAAGTCGAACAGGAATAAGATTACCAGGAGAAGCAAACGGATTAGTGCATTCACCTTCAAAATGGTCAAGGCTTTCAAAACCTTCTCTTGCTATGGGACATGAAATTCTTGTTACAACTTTACAAATGATAACTGCTGTTAACGTTATTGCGAGTGGAGGATATTATTTGGAGCCAGGAATTATTAAGAATATTAAGTCGGACGAAGGTAAAGTTCTATATAAGAGAGAAAAAAGAGAGAAGAGGATTTTATCGAAACAAACTGTCTTTATGATGCGAGAAGCATTAAAAGAAGTTGTAAGTGAGAATGGAACAGCAATAAGAGCAAAGCTTGAAAAATATTTAGTAGCAGGAAAAACAGGTACGGCTCAAAAACTAAATGAAAACGGTAGGTATTCTCATTCAAAATTTGTCGGTTCTTTTGTCGGTTTTGTTCCGGCTGATGATCCACAGATTACTATTCTTGTTGTTGTTGATGAACCGAGAAAGAACGGATATTACGGAGGCACTGTTGCTGCACCGGCTTTTTCGGTTATTGCCGATAAAATATTAAAATATCTTCATGTGTTTAAAGATCGCAATATATATGTAGAAGCAGTCAAATCAAGTAAGAAAGGTTCCTAATTGATGATGCTTTTGGAAAAACTTATAAAAAATATGCCAGTTGAACTGATCAAAGGAAATATTGATATCGAAATATTAGGCAGCTGTGTGAATTCTCAAAAAGCTAAGAAGGGATTTATATTTTTTGCAATGAAAGGACAACAACGAGAAGGAGCATCATTTATTAATGATGCCATATCAAGAGGAGCTTCAGCAATCATTACGGATTCTAAAAAAAGTATAGAATTAGAGAATATGTCTAATCAAATTCCTATATTTTATTGTGAAAATATAAGAGACGTTATGGGGATTATTAACTTAAATTTATATGGAAATCCTTCATCAGTTCTTGATCTTGTCGGAATTACTGGAACCAATGGAAAAACAACTACTGTCTTTTTGCTTGAACACATATTAAAAAATGATTCAAGATGCCCGGGTATTATCTCTACAGTCAAATACTCATTTGCTAGTAGATCTATTCCTTCTGAAATGACAACACCTGATAATCCTGAACTTTTCGATCTTTTGTCTCAAATGGTTAAAGCCGGTTGTGATATTTCAATTTTAGAAATATCGTCACAGGCATCTCACCAGAAAAGGATAGCCGGTATTGATTTTGATCTGAAGATATTTACAAATCTTTCACAAGATCATCTTGATTATCATAAGAATATGCAGAATTATAAAGAATCAAAAGAGAGTTTTCTTTTTGATGATAAAAAAGTACCTGTCATTATTAATAAAGATGATGATTTTGGAAAGTATCTTTATGAAAAATATAGAAGTAGTTTTAATATCACAACATACAGCGTTTATGCAGAATCAGATTTTAAGGTTCTCCTAACAGAAAAAAAAATAAATAAAGAAGAGTTTCGCGTACAAACCCCATCGGGAGAATATGTAATACAAACCCCTTTAAAGGGCTTATTCAATACATATAATATTCTTGCTGCTTTATCTGCTGCATATGTTCTTAAGCTTGATCTATCAACGACATGTGAAGCTATAAAAACATTTATCCCACCAGAAGGTCGTCTTACAGAGATCACAGATAATGAA
The DNA here is from genome assembly GCA_023144635.1 of Candidatus Auribacterota bacterium. Taxonomy (GTDB): domain Bacteria; phylum Auribacterota; class JAFGBW01; order JAFGBW01; family JAFGJP01; genus JAGLFH01. The sequence goes on from JAGLFH010000021.1 coordinate 130,747, forward strand.
GGAAGGAATATTTTCATTGATTATGCCCATACTCCTGAAGCGTTAAAAAATGTTCTTGAAACTCTGCGAGTTTATGCAAAAAAACGCCTAATACTTTGTTTTGGATGTGGTGGTGAAAGAGATAGCGAAAAACGTGCAGCAATGGGAAAAATAGCTTCTCTTAATGCAGATGTTGTCTTTATCACTAATGATAATCCGAGAAAAGAAGATCCTGATGCCATTATTGATGAAATAGCAAAAGGATTTATTAAGAAGAACTTTAAAATTATAAAAGACAGGCGAGAAGCTATTCAGGCTGCTCTATTGTCAATGGAAAAAAATGACCTTTTGATTATAGCAGGTAAAGGACATGAAAATTATCAGATAATCGGCTCCCAGTATATTCCCTTTAACGATATTGAAGTTGTAAAGGAATTATGCGGGAAAGACTAAAAGAATAGTAAACCTTTTTATGGAGGATGTTTTGTTTCATTTAACAAAAATTGATATTGAAACAGCTCTTGCCTATAATGTCATAGAAGTAAAAAATGGCATAAAAAGAGTTTTTAAAAATATCCAGATAGATTCACGCCTTATCAAGAAAAATTCGATTTTTGTTGCGATAAAAGGTGATAATCTCGATGGTCATTCTTTTATTAAAAATAGTGTGAAAAACGGTGTTTCTGCAGTTATATCAGAAAAAACACTATCTTCATCTGATGAAAAGTTCTTAGTTCAAAATAAAATATATCACATAACAGTAAAAGATTCCTTAAAGGCTTTGTGGCAGCTTGCTTTTTATAACAGAAATAAAAGTAAAACTCGCATAATCGGAATAACAGGCTCAAACGGAAAAACAACAACAAAGGATTTCTTAACAGCAATACTAACACGTAATTTTAAAACAATTTCATCATCAGGTTCCTTTAATAATCATATCGGAGTTCCGCTTACTTTGATGAAAATATCACATGATACTGAGTATGCTGTTATTGAAATGGGTATGAACCATTCGGGTGAAATAAAAAAACTGGGCGGAATTGTAAGACCAGATATTGCTTTGGTCACCAATGTAGCAGGATCGCATATAGAATTCTTTAATAGTATGAAAGGCATTGCCTCGGCAAAAGCTGAAATATTTTATGAGTTGAAAAAAAACGGTTATGGAGTAGTGAACAGAGACAGTTCATATTTTTCATATTTAAAGAAAAGGTGCCGTAGACGAATGGTTTCATTCGGAGTTCATGGGAATTCTACTTATCAGCTTAAAAACTTAACTGATAAGAAAACCGGATATTCTTTTTCTATTAGAAATAAGGGAAAAAATCTGGGCTTTAATATTGATCTTCCAGGAAAACATAACACATATAATGTTTTAGCAGCAATTGCAGTGTGTATGGAAGAAGGAATGTCCTATAGAAAAATAAAGCAAGGTCTAAAAATAATAAAACTTCCAAAAATGAGAATGAATATAACAAAAACAAAAAAAGGGATTGTAATAGTTAATGATGCTTATAATGCAAATCCTTTTTCAACGGAAAAAGCAATAGAAACGCTTACAGAAATAAAATGTTCAGGAAAAAGAATAATGGTGTTTGCTGATATGCTTGAGCTTGGTGATAAGTCGGAGTTTTATCATAAAAAAGCAGGAATTCAAGCTGCTAAAAAAGGAATCGATCTTTTTTTATGTACTGGTAATCATACGAAAAAGAGTGCATATAGCTTTAATCGTTATGCCACAAATGGGAATAAGGCCTTTTTTTTTACAAAAAAAAATAGTCTGGTGAAAAAAATAAACGGAGTTTTATCAAAAGGAGACATGATCCTTTTAAAAGGATCGCGTGGTATGAAACTAGAAGAAATATTGAATGATATACGGACAATTGGGAGAAAGTAAAAAATGCTTTACTATATATTTTATCCACTGAGAGAATTCTTTTTCGGTTTTAATGTGTTTCGCTATATAACTTTCCGCGCAGCTTTTGCTGCGTTGACATCAATGGTGCTTACGCTTTTTCTAGGTCCTTTTATTATAAAAAAGCTTTATGAAATGAAGATAGGCCAGAATATAAGAAAAGAAGACTGTCTTCCTCTTTATGCTCTGCATAAGTCAAAAGAAGGAACGCCTACTATGGGAGGCCTGTTAATCGTTATTGTTGTTGTATTATCAACAATTCTATGGGCAGATATTTTCAATGAATATGTTATTGTTGTTGTTCTATCAATTATATGGTTTGGAGGAATTGGTTTTTTAGATGATTATTTAAAGTTGAAGCGTCATTCTTCTAAAGGGCTTACTGCACGTGAAAAATTCCTTGCCCAGACAATTGGTGCATTTGCAGTTGCTCTCTATTTTATATACAGTCCGAATACCCGGGATTTTGCGACAGTTATATATCTCCCATTTATGAAGTCTCCAATTATAAAAGATCTGGGAATACTATATCTTTTATTCATTGTATTTATAGTAACTGGTGCTTCAAATGCCATAAACCTTACTGATGGCCTTGATGGTCTTGCTACAGGATGCATTATTATTGCAATGCTGGCTTTTACTGTAATGTCTTATGTTGTGGGTCATATTAAATTTGCTGACTATCTCCATATACAACATATTGCTCAAGCCGGTGAGCTTGCTGTTTTTTGTTCTGCTGTTGTAGGAGCAGGCTTAGGCTTTTTGTGGTATAACTCGTATCCTGCACAGGTTTTTATGGGTGATACGGGGTCCTTGGCTCTTGGCGGCACTATCGGTGTCGTTGCTGTTTTAATAAAGAAAGAACTTTATCTCCCTGTCGTTGGAGGAGTTTTTGTTTTTGAAGCAATTTCTGTAATACTTCAGGTTACTTCATTTAAACTTAGAAAAAAAAGAATATTTGCTATGGCCCCATTTCATCATCATCTGGAAATGAAAGGATGGCCTGAGACAAAGATAGTTGTAAGGCTTTGGATAATTGCGATTATCTTTGCATTACTTGGTTTAAGCAGTTTGAAACTGAGGTGAGAATTGAATAGTAAAGAGAAATTTACAATATTTGGACTTGGCATAAGCGGCTATTGGGCTGCCAGGCTGATCCTTCAAAAAACAGATAAGCCTGAAATAACTGTAATTGACCATAGTGTTGATGATAGACAAGTAAAAGAAAGGTCTATAGATCTACAAAAACGCGGCATCAGATGCTTGATAGGTGAAGATAAAATAAAAGGATATGTTTTAGAAGGTACAGTTGTAGTAAGTCCGGGTGTAGATACATATAGGCCAGACATAAAAAAGATTTTAGGAAAAAGTACAAAAATAATAGGTGAAATAGAGCTTGCTTTCAGATTTTTTAAAGGGAAAACCATTGGAGTTACAGGAACAAACGGAAAAAGTACTGTGGTAAAGATGATTGAAAAAATATTTAATGATCAGAGAATTTCAGCATTTTCATGTGGAAACATTGGGTATCCTTTGTCCCAAATGATTCTTGAAAAGGAAAATGTCAGCGTAGCAATTATTGAGGTAAGCTCTTTTCAGCTGCATCATATTGAAAAACTTTGTTTTGATGTTGCAATGTTTATTGACCTTTCTCAAGACCATCTTGACCGCTACAACGATTTCGATGCGTATGCTAAAACAAAACTTGGCATTTTTAGAAATCAGAAGGAATCAGGAATGGCGGTTATTTATGAGCCTGTTCAAAAAAAATATGATGATCTTATTCCAGAAGGTTGTAAAAAGGTGGTTGTTGATGAAAGCGGTTGCTCAAAAAAGGCAAAAATAAAGATTGAAAATGAAAAGATCATATTATGTGACAGAAAAGGAGAACTTGTTAGTTTTGAAAAGAATAAATTATCTGTTCTTGGAAAACATAATCTTCGAAATGCCGTTTTTTCATTGATAGCTGCTCTTTATTTTGATGTAGATGTAAATAAGGCATTTAAATCACTAATTAATTTTAATCCTTTACCTCATCGTTTAGAAATATTTCATGTTTGGAAAGGTATACAGTTTGTTGACGATTCAAAGTCAACTACACCGGATTCTACTTTACAGGCGGTCTTATCTTTTACTGTTCCGGTGCATTTAATTCTTGGAGGACGTTCGAAAGGTGCTGATTTTAATGTTCTTCGAACGATCCCTCGTGAAAGGATATTAAACATTATTCTAATAGGAGAGACACAAAGTATCTTAAAAGATGCCTTAAAGGATGTTTTTCCTGTTCAAACAGAAGATTCTCTTTTAAACGCTGTAGAATTTGCAATAAGAAAAGCAAATGTAGGAGAAATAGTGCTGCTTTCACCAGCCTGCGCAAGCTTTGATATGTTCAAAAACTATAAAGAACGAGGGGCAATCTTTAAACGTATAGTAAGAAAACTGGCAGCTTAATTAAAAAAAATAAATAAAGGAGGAAAACATGAAAAGAAAAACAGTTTTTGTTTTTGGCGGACTGTTCATTTTTTTGTGGGCAATATGTGCTGGTACTATTGCCGTGCAAAATTTAGGGACAAGTCCTGTATGTGAAACGGCCTGGACACTTCGTGTTGTAAAAGTCGTTGATCACATAGTAAAAAAGGGAGAAAGCCTTACTAGGATAGCTAAAAAATATGGTGTATCTCTTAAAGAAATTTTAAAAGAAAATAAAATTGATGATCCGGAAGAAATAAAAACCGGTGAAAAAATTAGGATCCCTTTAAAAAATATTAAGGGTGAAGTTTTGATCTAAGGGAGGAATTATATGAAAGTAAGAAACGTTTTAATCCTGGGAGGTGTCGTAATAGTAACCGCTTTTTTTGATTCAGGATGCATCTTTAAGAAAAAATATAGGAAAGTAACTGTCCCTGTATATCAGTTTGGAGAAACAACAGAAAAAAACTCATCCAACTGGCAGACAGAAAAACAAGTATATGTTGAAGGTGTTCGTGAATACAAGGTACAACCAGGGGATACTCTTTCTAATATAAGCAGGAAGTTTAATGTCAGTGTAAGTGATATTTCAGATTTTAATAATATTGCTGATCCAAACCGCATTAGAGTAGGAATGTACCTTCAAATACCTCCTTCAAGTATGCAGAAACAAGAAGAAACATCATATTCAGTTGATGAAAACAATATTACGCATAAAGTCGAACCCGGGGAGACACTCTGGGGAATAGCACAAATATACGGAGTAGATGTAAATACTTTAATGGATACCAACAGTCTTAGTGATACGACATTAAATACAGGTCAAATACTTTATATACCATTAAAATGAAACTAAGAGAAAATACTATACTTATAATACTGGTGTTTGCATTGATAGGTTTTGGAATGGTCATGATCTACAGCACCAGTGCAATTTACGCAAGTAAAAGATATAATGATTATTTATTCTTTTTTAAAAAGAGCGTAATATTTTCTTTTATCAGCTTAATAGGTCTGGCTGTAGGTTTTTTTATAAATTATCGTTTTTTGGGGAGGTTATCTCTAACTCTTTTTATATTATCTTTTATTGCTCTGTTTCTAGTGTTTACTCCTTTTGGAGTTGAAGCAGGCGGTGCACGAAGATGGGTGAATTTTCACTTTTTTGCATTCCAGCCATCAGAAATAATGAAGTTCATCTCTGTGCTGTTTCTTTCTTATTTTATGGCAAGCCGTTTGGAACATCGTAAATCATTTTCAGGTTTTTTTCTTCCTATTTTGTTCATTATAGGAATGTCTACGCTTCCAATACTTATTGAACCTGACTTTGGAACGACTGCTTTGGTCGGCACGGTAGGTATTTTGCTAATAATTGCAGCAGGCAGCAGATTAAGATATGTCTTTAGTCTTTTTATAGCAGTTCTACCATTTGTATATTTTATGATAGTTCAAACACCTTACCGTTTAAAGAGAGTAATGGTGTTTCTTAATCCATGGAAAGAAGCACGTTCTACAGGATACCAGATAATTCAATCATTTATTGCATTTCAATCAGGAGGATGGAACGGACTTGGACTCGGTGGGAGCCGGCAAAAGCTTTTTTATCTACCAGAAGCTCATACCGATTTTATTTTTTCTATCATTGGAGAAGAATTAGGTTTTATAGGGACTTTAAGCGTTTTGATTGTTTTTGCCATGTTTATATTTTTTGGATTAAAGATCGCTGTACGATGTGAAAATCCGTTTGGAAAGTTATTAGCTTTTGGGTTGGTCTCAATGATAGGTCTTCAGGCATTTCTTAATATGGGTGTTGTAACAGGAATATTACCTACTAAAGGCTTACCTCTTCCCTTTATAAGTTATGGAGGAACTAACCTGGTAATGACCATGATAGCAATAGGAGTTTTGCTGAATATTTCACGACTTTCAGTGCAAAAACAAAAAAAAATAACAGTTATTCAGGAAAGAAATATACGGAGAAAAAGAAAAGTAGAATCTAGAAATATAATAAAACAGCAATATTATGAAAAAAGATAAAAAACAAAAAGTTGTCGTTATTGATAAACATCATGATTCTTTAGGACATGTTCTTGGAGAAGCAGGCTTTGATATTGTATATGTAAAAAATGAAAAAGAGATTGAACAAGCAACACATAATCATTCTCCAAGTCTTATTATTGGTGATTTTAAGACTGAAGATATAAATGTTCCTAGATTTTGTAAAAAGATGAAAAGAGATTATCTATTGAGGCATACGCCTATTATTATTGTAACTCAAGGTGGAGAAATTAAAGAAAAAATAGATGCAGTTAATGGTGGTGCTGATGATTATATTGTTTCTCCTTTTCTTGATGATGAGTTGCTTGCAAGAGTAAATAGAGTAATACATGCAAACGAAAATGCTTTAAACGCTAATCCTCTGACAAAACTTCCAGGAAACATTTCTTTAAAACAGGAAATAACAGAAAGAATAATCAAGGAGTGTGATTTTGCTGCATATTATGTTGATCTTGATAATTTTAAAGTATTCAATGATTGCTATGGTTATGAGCGTGGAGATCTAGCTATAAACTTAACAGCACAAATACTTATAGAGACTCTTAATAAAAATGATTTTAAAAGAGATGAGGATTTTATAGGACATATTGGTGGTGATGACTTCGTACTCCTGACATGTCCTAAAAAAGTAGATCTGATATCAAAAGAAATTATTCGTGAATTTGATAAAAGAATAATCGAACTATATGATAAGAAAGATAGTAAAAAAAAATATATTATCGGAAGAGATCGCAAGGGTAGAACAAATATATATTCAATGATGACATTATCAATTGCTGTTGCAGTAAGTCAGGGAAATAAGCGTTATAAGCATTTGGCTGAAATAAGTCAGCTTGGAGCAGAAATAAAAAAATACTTAAAACAGTACAAAAAAAGTATTTATCTAGTGGATAGAAGAAATTGAATAAAAGAAAAACAATTCTTATTTCATGTGGTGGGACTGGAGGGCACATTACTCCTGGTGTGGCTCTTGGAGAGGCTATAAAAAATGAAATGTCAGAGTATGATGTAATGTATGTTTTTTCGGGTAAAAAAATTGAAAAAATGTTCATCTCTGATATTAAAGAGAATTATGTAATCATAAAAGAAATAAAGTTTTCAGGAATAAAGGACTCTCTTAGGTCAATAATAGACTTTTTCTTGGGAGTTATGAAAATAGTAAAAGTTTTTTTTGAAAAAAAAATATATTTTGTTGTAGGTTTTGGCAGTGCTACAAGCCTTATTGCTATTATAAGCGGAATTTTGTTTTTCAAACCTTATATTCTTCTAGAGCAAAATACTGTAATGGGACGGGCAAATCGTGTGGCATCATTACTGGCAAAAAAAATATATCTTTCTTTTCCGCTAAAAAAAAGAAATAAAGCATCAAAATATCTCGTAACAGGTAATCCGATGAGAGAATCCTTGATTAAAGGAAAACTACTGGAAAGTGAAAAAGAAAAGAGAATATCTGGCCTTGATTTGAATCGTGTAACTCTTCTTATAATAGGAGGATCACAAGGAGCATTATCATTAAACAAGGCTATGGCTTTATATGCAACGGATCTTATAAAAGAAGTACCAAATATTCAATTTATTCATGTCTCAGGATCAAATGGTTATAGTGAACTTTCAGAGGTATATTCAAAATCCGGTGTTCCTTTTATATTAAAAGAATTTGCTGATGACATGCCTCGATTATATGCTATGTCTGACATTGCGTTATCCAGAAGTGGTGCCAGCACAGTTTTTGAACTTTCGTATTTTTCAATACCTGCTGTTCTTGTTCCTTATCCATATGCAAAGGACATGCATCAAAACAGCAATGCTGACTATGTTGCTAAATCAGGCGGGGTGATGGTTTTTGAGGATGAAGATTTAAAAGATAGGGAAAAGTTTCTCAAAATATTTAAAGAACTGCTGTTAAATAGAAATAAGAGACAATTAATGGCAAAAGCAATAAATAATTCACTGCCGCATGATGCAGCGATGAGTATTGTTAAAGATATGGGTAAGTTTTTGTGACGGAGAATGGAAAAATTAAATATTTTCTTGCAGGCATTGGTGGTATAGGTATGAGCGCTTTAGGGCGTATGCTGATTGACGCTGGTTCACAAGTCTCCGGAATCGACCATAATATGAAATCATCAAATTTAAGCTTACTTGAAAAAAACGGTATAGAAATAGTAAGCAACGAAAATGATATTGTTTGGCAAGATATTGATGAGGTCATATATTCCAGCGCTATAAAAGAAGAAAGTTTTTTGTTAAAAAAAGCAAAAGAAAAAAATATTCCTATAATAAAGAGAGGTGATAAATTAGCTTCTATATTCAATAAGGAAGATAGACGTATAGCTGTTACGGGGACACACGGAAAAACGACAACGACTGCTCTTTTATCACATATCTTTATTTCATCTGGTCTTGGTACAGTAATGTATCTTGGAGGCATCTCAAATAATTACAATGAAAACTATATTAAAACCGGGACGGATTACTATATAGCAGAAGTTGATGAAAGTGATCGAACGATTGAATCCTTTAATCCAAATAAAGTGTTAATTACAAATATAGAACTGGAGCATGTCGATAAATATAAAAAACTTGAAAATATAATTAATACTTTTGAAATATTTTTATCGAATTGTAAAAAGGATTGTATTGTGTTTTATAATAAACATGATGAATGTATTACAAAAATGATAAACAGATTATCACTTAATAGTATAGCTATTAATAAAGGCATTTCCAATTCAAAAAATGAAATATGCTATAGCTGGGATGCTGACTTTCTTAAAGGTGATGTTAGGCTGCCAAATAATAATATAATTGAAATTAAAAATAAGAATCTTTTCGGATGGCATAATATTGAAAATGCAGCATTAGCTATTTCGTGCGCATTTAATTCGGGCATAACTTGTGGCAAAATTCAAAATGCAATGAAAAGCTTTAGCGGGATAAAAAGACGATTTGAAGTACTTACAGATGAACGTTTGGGTATTATCTTAATAACAGATTATGCTCATCATCCTACAGAGGTAGAAAAAACTATTTTTGTAGCAAGAGAGGTTTATAAAAATAAAAAGATATGTGTGGTTTTTCAGCCGCACAGATTTAGTCGATTTAATTATTTTTTTGAAGATTTTTTAAAAGCTCTTAGCAATGCAGATGTTGTTGTTGTTTCAGAAATATATAGTGCAGGTGAAGAAGGGGATAATCAAAGCTTTCCAAAGAAAATGGTAAAAAGACTTCAAAATGAATATGGAGTTCAATCTATATTTACTTTTTTTGATGAACTTGAAGATACATGTGAAAAATTAAAAGATATTTCAGTTATACTTTTTTTAGGAGCAGGTTCAATCGATCATACAGCGCGTAAACTGGCAGAAAAATATGAATAAAATTAAAGATTATCTAATGTTTATAAAAGAAAATAATATGAAAAGCAAATTTAAGCAGAATGTTTCACTCTCTTTGCTCACAACGATCAAAGTCGGAGGTAATGTGCCCATAGTTGTTGATGTGGAAAATGAAGCGGAACTTATTGGTCTTGTGAATTATGCTTTAAAAACAAAAATAAATTACAGAGTTATAGGTAATGGGTCAAATCTAATATTTAGGGACTCAGGCTACAAAGGTATAATTTTTAGACTAAAAGGGAGAATATTTAAAAAAATAGAAGCAACTGATAAAGGTGTAATAGCCGGCGCTTCAGTATCAAGCAAAAGGCTAGTAGATTTTTGTACATCGCATTCAGTCGGAGGTTTTGAGTTTCTTGCTGGAATACCAGGAACTGTTGGTGGAATGATTCTTACGAATGCAGGTGCTTTTTCTAAAAGCATAAGTAATATTTTATGTAATGTCAGATTGTTATTTCCTAATGGCAAAATATGTTGGTGTAATAGTGCTGAATTCGAATTTGGATATCGCAGTGCCAAAGGATTTCCAAAATGTGGAGTGATCATCCAGGCTTTATTTAAAAAAAGAAAAGCAAAAATACACAATATAAGAAAGAAAGTGAAAAATGCGATTTTAAAAAGGAATAAGAATCAGCCAAAAGGAAGATCAGCGGGGTCAATATTTAAAAATCCAGAGGGTTTCAAATCTTGGGAACTGATAGATACACTTGGAATGCGAGGCATTTCTGTTAGTGGAGCATGTGTATCTAATGTGCATTCAAACTGGATCATTAATAAGAATAATGCCAGCTCAAAAGATATAAAAATGTTAGTCAAAAGAATTCAGAAAAAAACTTTTGAAAAATTTGGGATAAAATTGAAAACAGAGGTAGAATTTATTTGAATATGATAAATAACCATGTTATTTATCACATTTATTGTTTATAATAAGGATATTATAATGAAATATATGAAAGCACGAAAATATAACTTACTTCCTTTTGGAAAAGGCAGTTCGTGCAGCAAAAAGCCATATAGGACCAAAACACTTCATGCAAGAATGTCTCGTAAAAAGATGACATCTCTTGTCCAGTTTTTTAGAAAAAGCCTTGTTGTGCTGTTTGTTGCATTGAAAATTGTAGGGTATAGTATGCTCTTTTTTCCAATGTTGATAATAATGGAAGAGGTTTATAAAGGATTTTTGTCTTTGGACGATTTTCAGATAAAAAAAGTTGAAGTTACAGGGAATTGTTTTGTAAGTAATCAAAAAATATTGGAAAAAGCAGCTATAAGCGAAGAGGATACACTTTTAAATATTGATCTTAGAAAAAAAGCTGAAGAAATAAGTTGCCTTCTGGTTGTAAAAGACGTGGAAATAAAAAAGCATTTTCCTGGAAATATTTTAATTTCTGTTACTGAAAGGGATCCATTTTTTATTTCATCAGAAAAAAAAGTATTGCTTGATGAGGATGGAATAAAACTCCCCTTTGAGCCGGAAAGCTATAATGTTCCGAGTATTATCGGTTTCAATTATGATAAGAATGGAAATATCGTTAAAACTCAACTGGATCTTTATAAGGAAAGTGTAAAAGCTATACGTCATTTTTACAGTATAGGTGATAAAATACCGCTTGGAATTCAATCAGTAATAATGAAAAGCAGGAAATGTATTGTAATAACTTTTTCTGATAAAACAGAAGTTAAGTTTCCTATTCCTGTTAAAAATAAACATCTTGAGCGTTTGATCTATGTTTATAATGACCTGAATAAAAAGGACATTAGCTTTAAATCTATAGATCTTACTTTTCAAAATGTAGTGGTTAAGCGTGATAAAGATAAAAAAAGTTAAAAAAAACAAGTAGATAGGAAAGAATTTATGCTAAAGAAAGGTGATATCATTGTAGGTTTGGATATTGGTACTACAAAGATCTGTGCAGTCGTTGCTGAGATAGGAAAGGATATGGAGAAAAAGATAATCGGCATCAGCACTGTTCCTTCCAAGGGACTTAGAAAAGGTGTAGTTGTTGATATGGAAAGTACTGTTCATTCTGTCGCCGAAGCTATTTCACGGGCAGAAGAAATGGCAGGAGTTGAAGTTTATTCTGTTTTTGTTGGTATTGCAGGTGAACATATAAGAAGCTTTAACTCAAACGGAGCAACACCAATTACCAGGGAAAATTATGAAATAACTGAGGAAGATGTACAAAAAGCAATTGAATCTGCAAAAGCGGTCTCTCTTCCTCTTGATAGAGTCGTACTTGACTATTTACCCTATGAGTATAAGGTTGATGGAAATAGTGGTATATCTGATCCTGTAGGTATGAGTGGAGTTAAACTAGAAGTCGGAGTTCATATTGTAACAGGCTCTGTTACTGCAGTTCAAAATGTAGAAAAATGTATTGAAAGGGCTGGACTTGAATTGGGGAAAATAGTTTTGGAGCCTCTTGCTTCAAGTATGGCTACACTCACTGAGGAAGAACTTGAAATGGGTGTTATTCTTATTGATATTGGTGGAGGAACAACGGATACAGCTATATTTTTGGATAAAAAAATACATTTTTCTCATGTTTTGCCTTTAGGGGGAGATAATGTTACCAATGATATTTCTATTGGATTAAGGATTCCTCCTATTAAAGCAGAGGAAATAAAAAGAAGATATGGCTCCTGCGTAAGCCATAAAATAGATATAAAAGAAAAATTTACTGTTCCGGGAGTTGTAGGAAGAGCTTCAAATAACATGGCTATTAAAGATCTTGCTTCTATTATAGAAATGAGAATGGAAGAACTTCTTATGCTGTTAAAAAGAAATATAGAAAGATCAGGTTATCAGCAAAAAATAGGTTCTGGAATAGTGCTTACAGGTGGATGTTCAATGTTAAAGGGTGTTAGTGAACTTACAGAAAGGGTCATGAACATACCTGTAAGGATTGCAAAGCCAAGGGGTGTTACAGGACTTATAGATATAATCCAGAGCCCTATATATGCTACAGGTGTAGGACTCATACATTATGGTTTTCTTGCAAAAATAGAAGGTGGGGAAAAGAAAGTAAAAATAAAAACAACGAGGATATTACAAAGTGTTCTTAGTAAGATGAAGAATATATATAAGGGAGGTTCTGAATGATCAAATTTGAAGCAGGCAATAATGAACCATGTTGTATAAAAATAAAAGTTATAGGAATTGGTGGTGGTGGAACAAATGCTGTTAACACTATGATAAATGCTGGCCTCAAAAATATTTCTTTTGCTTCAGTTAACACAGATGTTCAGGGGTTGCAAATGGCTCAATCAAGCGAAAAAATACAAATAGGTGCAGAATTGACTGGAGGATTAGGTTCAGGTGCAAGGCCGGAGGTGGGCAAGGAAGCTGCTATGCAGAGCCTGCAGATGCTTCATGATACTGTTGATGGTATTGATATTCTTTTTCTTACAGCAGGATTTGGTGGTGGAACAGGAACAGGAGCTGCTCCGATAATTGCTCAGATCGCAAAAGAACTTGATATTCTTTGTATTGGTGTTGTTACAAGGCCTTTTGGTTTTGAAGGTAAAAAACGTGCTATGAATGCAATTGAGGGTCTAGAAGAACTTAAGCATCATGTTAATACAATGATCTGTATACCAAATGACAAAATACTGGATATGATTGATGAAGAAACACCTTTTGCCGATGCATTCAAAGCAGTGGATGGAATTATTAGTGACACAATAAGCAATATGACGAATATTATAACCGAACCGGGGCTTATTAATCTTGATTTTGCTGATCTTAAAACAATTATGAGTATAAAGGGTGATTCGGTTTTGAGCTTTGGTGAAGGAAGAGGAAAAAATAAGGCACTTAATGCTGTTGATGCTACACTATCAAGTGTCCTTGTTGAAGATAGAACGATACAAGGAGCTAAAGGTCTTCTTTTAAGCATAGTTGGCGGTGATGATATGACTCTTTTTGAAGTAAACAATGCTGTAAAAAGATTTACTAAAATGGTTCATCCTGACGCTAATATTATATTTGGAACCAATATAGATAAAAATATTAAAGATAAAGTGTATATTTCAATGGTAGCAACAGGGATAGATCCTATTGCTTCTGTGGTCGAAAAAATGAATTTTGACAGGGAATTCACTACAGATATTACTGATGTTCAAGTGAGGAGACCTGTAGATATCCAGTTTGAGCAGGATTCTTTATTTGCTCAGAAATCTGAAGAAGAAGATCTTGAGACACCGACATTTATAAGAAGGAATAGGCGTTTATTTGGAACACCGCTGTATAGCAATGACGAATAAAACTTAAAGTAATTTAGCCACTAAGGTCACTAAGAAAAACGCAGAAGAAAACCTTTTGCGTTTTTTTGTTATCAAAGGTGAATTATTCGCATCTGCTTTTGTTTGATGTTTTTGATTTGGTATTTGGAAATTATTTGTGATCTGAAATTTGATAATTGTTATTTATTCTTCAACTTTTTCGTCTTCTTTTAATAGGCCAGCATTTCTTAAGTTCTTCATCTGTTTTTTATAAAAGTAATAGTCAAATTTATCAAAGCAGAAATTATGCTTCCATCTAAATAAAATAAAATATTTTAAAGGCGTTGTTCTAGCATGCATAAGGCTGTCTATAATCAAATGGATCATCATTCCTACCCATAAAGGAATAAGAAAAGAAAAGATCAATGATGAAATAGCTATTATTAAAACTAGTTCCCATGCATGAAAAATCAAATACAATTTTCTTGATGCAATAAAATGGCCGTGAAGAAAAGAGTGAATATCCCATTTATCCAGATGTAGAAAATAATCGATGAAGTGGTCGGTATCTATAAGGATACCGCCGACAAAGACTAGAATCACCCAAATGATGTTATTTGTAATACTATAAAATAGGTAAGCTGCTAAAAGAGTGGTAAAAAAATGTAGTGAAAGATCAACAATTAGGCGTCTTGTAATCTTAAGGTTAAATCCCGGGATATGTATTATTTTATCCATAATAGTTTTAATTGCTTAAAAAGGTTTATTTTTAATCATTGCACAGTTCTATTACAAGCATTTGCATTAGATGTTCAGGAATAATAGATGTTGTCTTGGACATATGATCAAAACGACTTAATATTTGAATGTTACTAAATAATTTTTTTAAAGAGAACTTTTGTGTCTGTCGCATAAAAAGATCTCTTTTAAAATAAGCGACCCAAAGGTCTTGAAATATTTTTTCTTTAGATGTTCCTTTTTTTAGCATCTGTTTTGCTTTTAAAAGGTTTATAAAGTGATATCTTATTAGACCAATAAGAGAATAAAAAGATTCTCCTTTTGATAAGAGTTCTTTAAGAAGACGAAGTGTTTTTGTTATATTTCTTCCGGCTAACTCATCAATGAATGTAAAGCTATGTATATCATGACTGCAGGTAGTAGCTATTTCCAGATCGTTTTCATCAATTATTTCTCTATCATCGGATACAAGAGCAAGCTTTTCTATGTTGTTATGAAGATCATATAAGTTTGTATACATTTCAAGAATCATATCTTGTGCTGTATCTGTCATACGTTTGTTTACATTTTTAAGGAATTGATGGAGAAAGTAGCGAAAATCCCTTTTTGAAACATCGAAGCTGTAACTCCTTGAAATTATTTTATCTATCCCTTTTGTATTGATTCGATATGGAAAAGAATTACTGGTAAATACTATATATGCCTCAAGTGTTTCCCTTTGAAGTATTTCTTTTAGTTGATTGAGAATTTGATTGGGAAGTTTATCTGCATTTTTTACCACTACAAGCTTGTTTTCGCTAAAAAATGATTGCATCTCAAGTTCATGAAAAATATCTGTAATATTAGGAGCATCATGGTGAAGTGAAATATTATTTATGCCTTCTGGTGTAATTTGGAGAAGCTTACGTAGCTTAGTAAGAATTTGATCTTTTAAAAAATCTTCTGAACCTATAAAAAAATAGAAAGATTCAAAAATACCGTTTTTCAGGTTTTGCTCAAGACTTTTATAGGATGGAAATTTATGTTTGCTTTTACCAGGCACTTTCTATAATAACTTCCACGACTTTCTTAGAGAGGTTTTTTATGATATCAGGAAGAATTCTTTTTTCTGCTTCTATCTGGTTTACAACTATTTGTGTTGTTGCTTGACCACGGAGTCCTGATCCTGAACTAACAGTTTTCTTATCAGATATTGTTACAAGTGAAACATCTACTGTAATGACTACTCTGAATTCTTCTCCAACATCTTGGTCGTTAAAAAGAACAGCTTCAGTTTTATAATCAACTATTTTACCAATGAGAATCGCATCTGCATTTTCTTTATCTGTTATCTTTATTGTACCATCTGTTTTAAATCTCTTTATTATTCCTTCAGTGACATCAGCAGTTATTTCTTCTTTGTGGGTAAGGTTTTCAAACATTGGTATATAAACAGATGTCACGCCTGCAGGCGGAACAGAACCTAGATGATAACCACATCCAGTAAGTAAACATAATATAGTAAGACTAAGAAGAATGGTTTTCATTTTCATTTTCTTTTAACTCTATCCGTGATAAATATTGTGTTGATTTTTCAGCCCACTCTGTTGTTGCATAATTTTCAATAAGTGAATCAAAATATATTTTTGCAGCTTTATATTTTCCCCTGTCAAAATAAAATTTGGCAATCATAAAAATCTCTTTGCCTTTTTTATTTAAAAGAACATTTAATCTTTGCTTAGCCTCTTCATAATACGTTGATTCAGGATACAATTTCAAGAACTTTCTATAGGTTTCAATAGCTTTTTCTGTTTTTTTCTGATCATAATCAGATTTGTTTGAAGTTAAGTCATTGTTTTTTGCTATTAAGAAAAGTGCTTCTTCAGCATAAATGCTTTCTGGATATTCTTTTAAAAGAACTCTAAATGTTTTGATTGCTTCATCTTCTTTATGAAGCAGCAAATAAGTCTTACCTATTTTAAACTGTGAGGCATCAGCATATTTCCCAAAAGGAGCATGACTAATTACCTGTTCATAGATCTTTATGGCTTTGTTGTATTGCTTAGCAAGAGGAATCCCTAAGACTTTTCTTTTTTTACCTTCATAAAAAGCTTCAGCTATTTCATAAAGCTTTTCAAGCACACGGTCCGGATTACTTAGGTTTGAATGCTTTTCAAATATTTTTTGAAAAGTTTGATAAGCTTTTGAATATTTATTCATCTTTACAAGTAGCTTTCCTATGCGGAAAGTTATCTCAGGTACATATTTATTATCAGGATCATTTTTTTTGTAGGACTTTAGGACCTCAAGAGACTGATTTAGATCACCTTTATCTTCAAGCCGAGCAGCTTTTTCCATAACTTCTTCTGCTGAAAGGCCTTCTATATCAGGTGGTGTGTTGAAAACTAATTTACCTCTCTTGAAAGGTTCATCGGCAATAAGTGCATGAGATGAAAATAAAGCAAATAAAAGAAGAATTATTAAATGTATTTTTATATATTTTATTTTCATGATTTTGATTATTAATATTTAGTTATGAAATATATATCTATTATATATTATTGTCAACTCAATTTTAATGTTTTATGTGTAAGATTATATACGTATTTTATTGGAATATATTTTAGCTAAATATGTTTTTTTAGCAAATTATTAAGATTAGTCGTAAAAATGCAATTGAATGATATTTATTTGTGTTTTATAATATTACCTTTTAATTAAGATAATCAAAATAGAATAAATGTATTTATAAAACTGATAAGAGGTTTAAATGGACAAGATAAAGAAAATTTTTAAGGAAATAGAAGAAAGTGCACTTGATAAAAAGGGCCAGGATATTGTTGTTTTAGATGTTAGGAAACTATCAGATATTACTGATTATTATTTTATTATTAGCGCCTCAAACGACCGACAGATTAAAGCAATAAAAAATGAAATTGAGGTGAGATTAAAGCAGCAATTTGGTCTATTCCCGAAGCATAGCGATGGTACCCCTGTTTCACAATGGATTGTTGTTGACTATACTGATTTTATAGTGCATATTTTTGATGAAAATCTTCGGCAATACTATGAATTAGAAAGGTTATGGGGAGATGCAAAAATTAAAAAAATATAATGTGCTTCCAGATCTTATACAGGACTTAAAGATTTTTCTGGTTGAAAGTTTGGGCGATGATGTTTTAATTGATGATATAGAGTTTTTACGCCCTTCTGATGAAGTCATGGGGGATATTTCAACGAATTTTGCTCTTAAAAAAGCCTCAAAATTTAAAAAAAAACCCAGAGATTTTGCTCAAGAACTGAAATTGATAGTTGAAAAAAGTACTTTTTCGGTAAATTTTAATAAAATTGAAACAGCTGGCCCAGGTTTTCTTAATTTTTATTTTTCTGACCTTTTTATTTCGAACGGGCTTCAATACATTAAAAATGTGGATAAGGCTTACGGTAGCTCAAATATAGGTAATGGAAAAAACATAATTTTTGAATTTGTAAGCGCTAATCCAACTGGGCCGCTTACTATAGCACATGCTAGACAAGCAGCAGTAGGTGATACTTTATGCCGTATTTATAAAAAGATAGGGTATCATGTGTGTGCAGAATATTATCTTAATGACCGTGGTGTGCAAATTTATAATCTAGGCCATTCTGTCTATTCAAGATATATGGAAAAGTGCGGCTTTAAAGCAGACTTTCCTGAAAATGGATATAAAGGTGAATATATTGTTGATCTGGCTGAATCTATTTTTCAGGATGAGAATAAAAAATATGTAGATTGGGAAAAAGAAAAAGCAATATCTGCTTTTTCTGATAAAGCATATCATGTGATCTTCGATGAAATAAAGAATGATATTAAAGAGTTTAATGTTCATTTTGATACCTGGTTCAGTGAAAGGAAGCTTGAAGAAGAAGGAAGGATAGAGAATGCTCTGAAGGATTTACAAGATAAAAAGATTGCTTATGAAAAAGACGGTGCGTTATGGTTTCGTACAACTGATTTTGGTGATGATAAAGACAGAGTCCTTGTTAAATCAGACGGAAGTACAACGTATCTGGCATCAGATATACCATATCATTGGGATAAACTTAAGCGTGGTTTTGGAAAACTTGTAAATTTAGTGGGACCTGATCATCATGGATATATATCAAGACTAAAAGCAGCAGTAGATGCTTATGATGAAAAGGGATCAGAAAAACTTAAGGTTCTTATTGTGCAACTTGTTACCCTCTACAGGGGAAAAACTCAAGTACGTATGTCAACTCGTTTAGGAGAGTTTATTTCATTAAGAGAACTTATTGATGAAGTTGGAATAGATGCAGCACGTTATTATTTTGCAAGAAGGAAACCAGAAAGCCTTCTAGATTTTGATATAGAGCTTGCTAAACAACAGACACCGGATAATCCTGTTTTTTATGTACAATATGTTTATGCCAGAATTGCAAGTATACTTAGAAAATATAAAGAACAATTCGGTAATAGAAAGATCAATCCATATGGTGATCTGAACTGGAATTCTATGGAGAATGGCGACCGATCTCTTATAAAATCTCTTCTTAGGTTCCCTGATACGGTAAAAGGTGCAGCATTAAATTTTGAACCTCAACGTATAACGCTTTATTTAGAAAATCTTGCTGCAGTTTTTCATTCTTATTACAATAAAAACAAAATCCTTGATCCTGATAATACGGAAAAAATGGATATGCGTATTCATATTATTAAATCTGTTGCTTTGATAATAAAAAACGGACTTGAAATCGTTGGTGCTGGAGCACCCGAAAAAATGTAGTATCTGTAATTCAAAGATTAGGAGGATAAATTGAAAAGAATAGTTTTTTTATGTGTTTTGTTTTGTTCCATATTAATTTCCGAAATTTGTTATTGTGATTTTATAGGGGTAGGGCGTGGTGATGGTCTCACAAGTATGCTTTGGAGTTTTCAGAAGGATAAGGTTAACAGTTCTTTTTTGATTGCTGATAAGGCAGAAGTTTTTTGTGTTGAGAAAATTGGGATAAATCGTTTTATTGTAGGTGGAGTCACAGAAAATAGGGGTACGATCTGGATATTAGAAAACGGTAAAATTGTACATTCAGAATATCTTCCGGAAGCAAATGTAGTTTATGCTATTAAAAAAGCAAAAGACGGTTTGGTTTGGGTTGTTGGATCTCATAAGTTTATGGGGGCTTGTGCATGGGTAGGAAGTGAAACGGGCTCTTTCAAAATATCTTCTATACTTAATAAAGGCAGTATTGCTTATGGTCTTTGTGAGGGAAAGAATGGCGAGATCTTTGTGGGAGGCCTTTTTTATACGCATGGAAAAGTTTGGATATATAGAAATGGATCATGGAATCTTGGTGATATTCTTAATGATTCCAGACAGATAAATACTCTAGTTGCTGACAATGAAGGTACTGTATATGCCTGTGGTCAAAAAATAAATCAAGGTGGAGAAGCTGTTAGCTCTGGACATGGAGCAAAGCATCAGGGGGGTGTGTGGATATTTAACGGTGAGCAGTGGGGACCCGGTATAGATGTACCTAGTTCTATTGATATTTATTGTTCTGTGCTTGATAATAACGGCAAAGTATGGCTTGGCGGTTCAGGACATAACAATCGTACTGCATGGGTTTTAGAAAAACCTCTCTGGAAGCCTGTTTCATTAGAAAATTGTCTTGCGCTATATTCTATGAATGTTGACAGAAAAACTGGTGCTATTTCAACAGCCGGATGGAATAAATCATTAAGAGGTCGGACATGGTTCAAAAAAGAAGGAAAAGAGTGGGATAAGGGCTATGATCTTGATAAGTGCTTTGTAATCATGGGATTAGTTGTTGGGAAATAATTGAATAAACTAATGGATAATAAGGTTAATAATATAAATTATTTTATTTACAATATGTAGTTAACATAATAGAATACGGCCACAAAAATAAACTATGCTTAAAAATAGCATATTGGGGGGGCGATTAAAATGGTTAAAGATTTAAAGACAAAGACTATTAATGAGTTAAAAAATATTGCAAAGAAATTGAAAATAAGGGGGTATGGGAAAATGACAAAGAAAAAGCTTGCAGAATCAATTAAAAAATCTGAAGAAAATACTTCCCGTTTAAATGCAAAAGAGACCAAAACAGATCTTAAAGCAGAAAAAAGAGAAGAGATCAAAGAAAAGGCTCCTACATCAAATATTGATGATGGTCAATCAATGATATCTGAATCAAAATATATAACTGGTTACAGTGTCCCTAAACCTTGTTTCGAAGAAAATTTTGTATTTCCTGCAAATTACGGTAAAAATAATATTGTCTTAATGATAAGAGACCCTTACTGGATGTATACATACTGGAATATCACAGAAGAAAAATTTTCAGAGATACGTACAGCTTACGGAGATGATGCAATAAGTAATAGTAAACTTACGCTTCGAGTAAAAGAAATCACAGGACAAGGTCCTGAAAACCCAAATGAAGTATTTGATCTGTTTCCTCCAATAGGAACAAAAAACTGGTATGTAAACATTGCAAAGCCGAATTCTTCTTATTGTGTTGAAATAGGGCTTCTTCTTGCTAACAATGAATTTATTTTAATAGCACGTTCTAATGTTGTTCACATGCCACTTTTTGGACCTTCGGATATTGTTGATGAAAAATGGGCATCATTAATTGATTTTGAGAAGATCTATGCTTTATCTGGAGGTTTTGATACAGGTAAGAGTTCAGGTGAGCTAAGAAAAGAAATGGTTAAGAGGCTTGAGCAATCACTTTTCTCAGGAGCATCAGGAGCTGTTACAAGTTTTGGTAAAAAGAAACAATCAGGTAAATCCGAAAAAACATTTTTCCTTGTGGTAAATACTGAATTAATCGTTTATGGTCAAACAGTACCTTCTGCACATCTTACAATACAAGGAAGAGATCAAAAGTTAAACCACGATGGAACTTTTTCTGTTCGTTTTGCTCTTCCTGAAGGTGTACAGGAGATACCTGTAACAGCTATCTCCGAAGATAAAGAAGATACAATAACTATAACTCCTGTTGTAACAAAAGAGACAAGATAACTGCTAACTTGAATCGGAGATAAAAAATGTCAAAAGGATATTTAGCTTTAATGTTTCATGCTCATCTGCCGTATGTCAGACACCCGGAACATGATTTTTTTTTGGAAGAAGATTGGTTATATGAAGCAATAACAGAAACATACATTCCGCTTATTGAGGTTTTTGAGGGCTTTGAAAAAGATGGTGTGCCTTGGAATCTTACCATGTCTATAACACCTCCCTTAGCAGAGATGTTAAGCGATCCTCTACTTCAAGAAAGATATATTAAGCATCTTAATAAGCTAATTGAACTATCATCAAAAGAGATCGAGCGTACTCGCTGGCAAAAAGATTTTCAGCATTTAGCTTTTATGTATAAGGATATGTTTATTAGAGCCAGAGAAATATTTGAAAATAAGTATCATCGTAATATATTAACAGCTTTTAAAAAATTTCAAGATTCCGGACATCTTGAAATAATTACTTGTGGTGCAACACATGGTTATCTGCCTCTTATGGATATAAATCCACATGCTGTAAGAGCTCAAATAAAAATAGCAGCAAGAAATTATGAAAAGCATTTTGGGTGTCGTCCCCGTGGAATATGGCTGCCAGAGTGCGGATATTATCCAGGACATGACAGGTTTCTTGCAGAGGAAGGGATAAAATTTTTCTTTGTTGATACACATTCTATTTTACATGCAACACCGCGTCCCAAATATGGTGTTTTTGCTCCTCTTTTTACGGAAAACGGTGTAGCAGCTTTTGGAAGGGATGTTGAAAGTTCCAAACAGGTATGGAGCGCTGAAGAGGGTTATCCTGGAGACCATTATTATCGTGATTTTTATCGTGATATAGGTTTCGACCTTGATTTTGATTATGTGAAAGATTATATATCGCCTGATGGTATAAGAAAGATGACAGGTATTAAATATTACAGAATAACGGGAGAGAGTGAGGATAAAGCTCCTTATGAACCTCAGATCGCATTGGAAAAAGCTGCATCTCATGCTGGTAACTTCATGTTTAACAGAGAAAAGCAGGTAGAGTATCTTTATGATGTTTTAGGAGGCAAAAAACCAATGATCGTTTCGCCTTATGATGCTGAGCTTTATGGGCATTGGTGGTTTGAAGGGCCAAAGTGGATAGATTTTTTAGTAAGAAAGATAGCTTTTGATCAAGATACTATTGAACTTACTACTCCAATGAAATATCTTGAGGAAAATTCGAAAATACAGGTTAGTACACCTTCTATGTCAAGCTGGGGGTATAAAGGTTATCATGAAGTCTGGCTGGAAGGCAGTAATGATTGGATATATCGTCATCTTCATGAAGCGGCAGATAGGATGGTTGAGCTTGCAAAGTCAAGACCGGATAGTTATGGAATTGAAAGAAGAGCTCTTAATCAGGCAGCACGCGAGCTGGTTTTGGCACAATCAAGTGACTGGGCATTTATCATGAAAACCGATACAATGGTACCTTATGCCATAAGGCGTACACGTGAACATATTGCTCGATTTACAAGATTATACGAAGATATAAAGCGCGGAACTATTGATGGTGAATGGCTTAATGATATTGAATCCAAAGATAATATTTTTAATGAAATAGACTATAAGGTTTATGCTTAGCCTATAAACTTCGCAGCGCAACGAAATCTAAAGTAATTTGGTTAACAAATTCATGGTGAAAGTATATAGGTCAGTTTAAATACTTTTGTGAAATATAGTAGATTAAAACTTTATCATTTTGTCAAACTAGTATATTAAATTTGTTTAATTACCTTTTAATTATCAAACTTTTTTATGCCTTAAGATTAGTCCGCATATTTTATGATGCTTTAAAACGTGCATATTATTTTAGTATCTTTTTTAAAGGTCTTTCTGTGGTATTATAATAAGAAGATGAAGAAAAAGCTTCGTAAAATAAAACTTATTATAGAGTATGACGGAACTGAATATTTTGGATGGCAGGTCCAGCCTGGAATGCGTACCATTCAGCAGGAAATAGAGAAATCTATTTATAAAATAACAAAAGAACGTGTTCGTGTTACTGGTGCAGGACGAACAGATGCGGGCGTTCATGCTTATGGACAAGTTGCTCATTTTTTAACATCTTCATCGATTGAAAATAATATATTTGCTCCGGCTTTAAATTCTGTTTTACCTGAAGATATATCGGTTCTTACTTCTAAAAAAGTTCCAACTAATTTTCACGCAAGAAGAAGTGCGACAGGTAAACATTATAGATATCTTATTTTTAATCGTAGGATTCCTTCTCCTTTGGCAAGGAAAAGAGCATATTGTCTTAATGTTAATCTTGATGTTGAAAAAATGAAATCCTCTTCACTTTTATTCATTGGTAAAAAAAATTATTCATCTTTTGCATCAAACGCAAAAAGAAAAGTTGATCCTATTCGTGAGATATCTTCTGTTCGTGTTTCCAAAAAAGGGAGCTTTATAAGTATTGATGTTAAAGGAAAGAGCTTTATGTATAAAATGGTAAGAGCTATTGCAGGCACTCTCGTGGAAATAGGTAATGGAAAAGATCTTGATATAAATTCAATTTTTAAAGCAAAAAAAAGAAAATATGCGGGACGCAATCTTCCTCCTCACGGACTATACCTTTTAAAAGTTTATTATACTTAAAATAAGGTGTTTAAATTGAGATCAAAAAGTACAAATATTAGTTTTGCTGGAATAAAAAAAGATGATGTGGTCGCTTTTTTATTAATTTTCAGTGCTGTTGTTTTTATATATATGGGAATGCTTTCATATCCGTTTATTTGGGATGATAGTATATCAATTACTGACAATCCAGGTTTTGGAACATTAACTTATATTAAAGATCTTTTTACCGGACATTTTTTTGACGCAGGTTTACCTTATTCATTTGGAACGGATACAGGCTTTTACCGTCCTTTGGTGGGGGTAAGCTTTGTTCTGGATAAGATGATATGGGGGATGAATGCATATGGATTTAGGTTAACAAATATAATGTTACATATATTTACGGCATATCTTTTTTATTTTTTCATGAAGCGCATTAAATTTAATTTTTACTATGCTCTAATAGGTGCATTGATCTATGCCATTCATCCAATCCATATAGGAAGTGTTGCATATATTTCAGGAAGAACAGATGTGCTAAGAACATTTTTTATGCTTCTTGCCATCTTTTCATATTGGGATAAAAAAAATGTAACATCACTTGTGTTCTTTGCATTTTCACTTCTTACAAAAGAAGATGCTGTTGTGCTGCCGGGTGTGCTTTTAGGATTGGATGTTATTATTAACAAAAAATTATCAAAATCAGTTGTCTGGTTTATTCTTTTATCAGCAATATATATGATCATGAGAAGATACTATCTTAATTTTTCAGACATACGGTCATTAGACATCAATATCTGCTTTTTAGGTACACTGGCTGCTTCTCTTCTGGAATATTTAAGAATTATAATCTTTCCATATGATCTTCATTTTGAACGGTTTTTCCCTGTCATAAAAAGTGTACCCATAGCAATTGCTTTTATTGTGATGACAGTTCTATTTATTTTATTGATTATTAATAGAAATAAACATGATAGACGAGCTATGTTTTCACTTTTTAGTTTTGCTGTTATATTTTTTCCGGTCTCAAATTTTTTTCCTATATACAACCAATACCGCTATTTTTATATTTTTCTTGCAGACCATTTTATGTATTTCCCTATGATGTTCTTAATTATACTTTTTGCATGTATTGTTGAAAGATTGAATAGTGCTGTAACTAAATATGGATATAAAATGATTTTGGTGATTTTAGCAATTTCTTTTCTAGTATTTCATTTTAAATATTCAAAATCATGGATAAATAGTGAGATGTTATATACTCATATTGAAGAGGAATCAGAATTTCCATTCAGAGCTTATAACAACCTTGCTGCTTATTATGCAGAAAAGGGTGATCCAAGATGCCTTCAATATCTTGAAAAGTTACGCCGCATAATGCCACCGGATTATACAACATATTATATAACAAAAGCAAATTGGCACTATTTTAAGGAAAAAAATATAGATGAGTCTATAAAGACCTTAAATGATGCTATAAATAACGGTGTTAGGAATAGTTCTGTATATTTCCCGTTGGGGGATATGTATTTTGAGGTAAATGATATCAGAGAAGCTGTAAAAACATATGAATTGGGTATTAGTGTCACCAAAAGTGAGAATTATATTATATTTTTTAGGCTGGGCTTTTTTTATACAAAACTTGGAGATATCGAAAATCTAAAAAAGGCTGAGAAATGGTTTGAAGAAAGTCTTATCATAAATCCTGAAAATATGGATATAACCAAATATTTATATAATACAAGAAAGAAAATTTATGATGAATCCCACCCAAAGATAAAGGAATTAGAACATATTTTCAAAAAAAAAGTGAATTAATGCAACGGGAGTCTAGATTATTAAATATAATAAATGTTATAATTTGTTTACCAAAATGTTATAGTGTTATAACAATATGATAGTATTGTTTTGTTAAGATATTGTTTTACTTTGTATCACTAATAAATTGTTAAAGCTGTAATTATTTGCAAGATAAGAAGTTACAAATCAAATCTTAATTTATTTTAATTTTATTGTAGCAAGGAACAATAAATGCTAAAATAATTCTCAGAAGTTGAACATTAATTAACTAACTGGAGGTGGAAGATGAGAAATAGCAAAGGTTTTACATTGATCGAGCTGATCATGGTTATCGTTATACTTGGTATTCTTGCTGCTGTTGCAATACCAAAGTTTGTTAACCTTTCTACACAGGCAAATGAAGCTGCTTGTAAATCAAACCTTGGTGCTATAGAATCAG
>JAGLFH010000022.1 GCA_023144635.1 Candidatus Auribacterota bacterium
CTCCAACATTCCCAGCTGATTACACTGATGGCAATCTATATGCTGGTGGTAATGTTCCTACATGTCCTGACACAGGTAATTATACTTATACTGCATCTGCAGGTACAGTAGGTTGTGATATCGATGGACATTCAAATTAAGTTTTTTTGATTTGAGAAAAGAGGGGAATATATTTCCCCTCTTTTTTTTTATGCAAATGAAAATAAAAAGATTTAATTTTATATTAATATTATCTGTTTTAATCCTTATTCCCCTTGAAAAAGGGCTGCAAAATTTTGATCTATTATATCTTTATTTTTCTTTTTCATTTGCGGCATTTTTGCTGACAATGATCTTTTTGAGGAACAGCATACGATCTTTGCCAGTGTCTTTATTCTCTTTTTTACTAATATATCTTTTAATAGTGCTCTCAAAGTTATTTTCTATAGATCCAAATATCACAAATATTGCTAGCCTACAGGTGCTTTCAGTTTTAATGATATTTTTTGTGCTTTGTTTTGGGATTGAAAAAGAAGAAAAAATAGTTCTGTTAAAAATACTACTCATATATGGTGCTTTTCTTGCCCTGATAGGAATTAAACAGACACTTACCGGTACAGGAAATTATCAATTAAGTTCTAATCTTGCAAGAGCACATTCTGCTTTTGTAACACCAAATACTTTTTCAGGTTATTGTGCGGTTTTGCTTATAACAACGCTATATTTTTATTTTGATTCTTCTAAAAATAAAAGATCTTTATTCTATTTAACACTAATAATTATTTATTCTATGGCAATTTTTTGTTCTTTCTCAAGATCTGTGCCATTAATACTTCTAGTTTTGCTGGCACCGGTAATTATAATTATATGCAATTATTTTATCTGTAAGAAAAAAATAAGTTTTATCAATTCAAATAAAAAAAAGCTTCTAATATTAATATCTTCTATTTTAATACTTATCATAAGTTTTTTTGCATATTCATTTATTGCACAAAAAGATTATACTCAAAAAAGGCTTATTTCTCTAACTGCCCCGCAGAGCGCAAGTTCAGTGGGGGCAAGAGCTCTTTATTGGAAGAGTGCTTCTTATATTATCAGTGATTTTTCCCCTTTTGGGTGTGGTTATAATAGTTTTGCAACTGCTTATCCGTGGTATAAAAGTAAGTATTTTAAAAAAGATATAACTCATTTTTATGCACATAATGATTATATTCAGTTTTATGCTGAGATGGGAATCATTGGTCTTGTTTTGCTGGTGATCTTTTGGGGGGGGGTATGGCTGAAGGTAAGGAAAGAGAGAGGATTAAATCTGTTTTTGGGTATTTCACTTATCTTTTTATCTTTATTCTCTCTTCTTGAATACGTGTTTTATATACCTTCTTTTATGTTTATATCCGTTTTATTCATGAGCATTATTAATAATGAAGGAAAAAAGAAGGGTTTAAAATTCATTCCCATTATAATCACAGTTTTTATTATTTTAAATTCCTTATACGGAGCATATTTTTTATGTAAGTTATCTATTGCTGAGAAAAATGTTAATGATGTTAAAATGATCCTTTCAATAGAAGGAAAACTGCCAAATGATCCTGAAATCTGGAGACAAGCATTATCTAAAATGGAATATGCTGAAAAAATGATGAAGAATAATATTGCATATAAGATGAACAGCTTCTATATTTTAGGGAATCTATATTTTTTAGATAAAAAAACTGATTATACCAATAAAATACTGATGAAATTCGATTCGATAATCTCTATTTCAAAATATAATTTAAGATCAATCGAAATGGCTTATAATTTCTTTGATCTTCATAAAGACAAAAACAAATTATTTGGTGATTATAAGAAAAAAGCAAAGAACATACTTGATAAACGCAAACTTTGATGATTATTTTATTCTTGATATTACTGTTGCTGAGAGTATGAAAATAACCACGAAGTGGTTCGACTTTGCTCACCATCCTGAGCGAATAAAATGAGTCGAATGGGGACACGAAGAGCACGAAGGAAAAAAAAGAAATTAAGTGTGTTTGTTCTAAACCTTTTGATAGTCTATATCCTGAATGCAGTCGAAGAGTTCAGTGTAGGCTTTGACGCAATAAAATTGAGTTAATAAAGAGTAAAAAGACATTTTGTTGTAGGCATACCTCAGTAGTGAACGTAACATGTTGTTCTCCAATAAAACTTATGAAATTGTGATAAGATACAGCATTTTTAGCCCATTAAAAAAGAAATAAGATATAATTAGACATGCTTTTTCAGAGCATTGTTAAATGGGATTGAGAGTTGATAAATATTAATATGTTTACATTCAAAGAAGGTCTCAATAAATATGTTTTAAAAGTTCTTCGTGTCCTTCGTGCTCTTCGTGGTAAAATATAAGTCAGCCCGCCTGGTTGGGCTTAATAGAGGAATTTAAAGTTTTATACTGAAAATATGAACAATAAAAGTATCTATTCTAAATATTTACGTTTTTTACATTACTTCAACATATTGTTCCTTTTCTTTATTGTGTTATTAATATATTTTCCTGTAAGTAATTATGATTTTGTCAATTGGGATGATAATAAATATGTATATGATAACCTTGATGTACAAGAAATAAGTTTAAATAATCTTAAAAATATATTTTCAAAAGAATATGTAAGTCTCTATATACCAATAACAATGTTAAGCTATCTTTTTGATCATGTTGTTTTTGGGGAAAGCGCAGCAGGCTTCCATGTTATTAATATTATTTTTCATTGCCTAAATGTTTTAATGGTTTATGTATTATTAATTAGTATTTGTAAAGATAAGAGGCTTGTTTTAATAACATCTATTATTTTTGCTATACATCCTGTTCAGGTGGAAACAGTGGCATGGATAAGTCAGAGGAAAACACTTCTTAGCTCAGCTTTTATTTTATTGTCATTTTACTTTTACAGGAAAAACAGTGCTTCGGGGACAAAAAAAGGCTTTTTCTTAAGTATTATCTTCTTTATCTTATCACTTTTAAGCAAACCTATATATGTTCTTTTTCCCGTAGTTCTTTATTATTATGATCTTGTGATAATTAAAAGAACATGGAGAAAAGCTTTTGATAACAAGATGTTATATCTTATTTTATCAATAGCTTGTGCTCTTTCGACTATTCTTTTTCACAAAAGTGCCGGTTCAATATATGAATTCAGAGAGGGAAGCATTTTATTAAACAGTATTGTGTCATTTTCAGCAATAGGTCTATAT
The DNA here is from genome assembly GCA_023144635.1 of Candidatus Auribacterota bacterium. Lineage (GTDB taxonomy): Bacteria > Auribacterota > JAFGBW01 > JAFGBW01 > JAFGJP01 > JAGLFH01. The sequence goes on from JAGLFH010000022.1 coordinate 3,211, forward strand.
ATAAGATTATTTATTTTACCAACAGATCTTTCTCTTTTATATGAACTATCTCATTTTAATGTTTTGTTTTATATATATCTGTTTGTAGGTTTGATCGTATCTTCAATACTATTTATGTGCCTTTATTCATTTACAAAAAGTAAAAAAGATGAGGCTTTTTGGATAGTTTGGATAACTTGTTTTTTTCTTCCTGTGAGCGGATTTATGTTCCCTTTGGCTACAATTGCAAATGACCGTTATCTTTACCTTCTTATTGTAGGATTGTCCATATTGTTTATTAAAGGTGTTTTAAATGTATTTGATAAAAAAAGGTCTTTATCAAAAAGTATAAAAGTTATTTTTTTAGTATCAATATTGATCGTTTTAAGTCTAATTTCAAAAGAAAGGACGCAAATCTGGAAAAATTCTTATACTCTTTGGAAAGATACAGCACTTAAAACAAAGAAGTCTTCTCATCCGTATACAAGTCTTGGACATTATTTGATTGAAAATCAAAGATATAAAGAGGCAAAGAAGTATCTTAATATTGCTGTTAAGAGGGATCCTTTTGATTGCAGAGCTTTTATAAATCTAAGCATAATAGCCCTATCTGAAAGAAACTATAATGATGCTATAGAAATACTAAAAAAAGCAGAAAAGCTTTCTCCGGGGAATATCGATATCTTGAATAAAACAGGTATTACATATGCATATATGGGGGAAAAAAATAGGGCTCTTCAATATTTTGAAAAGATTATAGCTAGTAATCCAGGATATTTTGAAGCTTATTTAAATGCTGCGCTAATTACTTATGAGCAGGGGAAGCTTGAGGCTTCCAGTGCTTTTATAAAAGATGGAATAAAAAATGGAGAACATTCTTATAAAATATTAACAAAATTTATAAAAAGATATAGAAACCTCAATAAAAAGGATATAGCTGATTTTCTTGAAAAAACAGCAAATAAATAAAACTAATAAGTCTTTTAAATATTTCTATTTGATGTCAGATTAATTTATTTGTAAAAACTTAAACTTTATATGACAGGCACTGTCATAAGAGATATAATTTTGTAGTATTTGAGGTCTTATTCACAGGGACATTTGAGCGTCCCCAGCGAGGCCGCTCTTCATTCAAGCGTCACTCTCGCTCTCAAGGGCTTGAGGCTCTTGAACCATGCCCGCTTCGAGTTCCTTATGCCCTTTTGAATAAGACCTCAAACACTACAAAAAGAGTCAATATTATTACTGACAATGCCTGAAAGATAAAATCCTGATTTTTATAATTTATTTCTTTTTAATCACACAGGTAATGCTCTGGATATTATTATTCTTAAAAAATAAGTTACAGTAATATATGTTGTCATTAAGATACTTGATCTCTTCTTCTGTTAGGTAATTACTTTTTATCTCTCTTGTTTTAATATAATTATTTATCATCAATAAAGTAGCATTCTTTTCATCATCTGATATGCCATAGCCTTTTGAATGAAGAGGAAGGGATGTATGAACATCTTCAATTATGTAATATCCGCCTGGCTTTATATGCTTGAATAGATAACCGAAACTTATCTGCTGCTGATCCATTGCATGACCGCCATCATCTAAGATGATGTCAAAATTACCACCTGAATCCTCAATGAATTTTTTTAACTGATCTTTTTTTGATTGATCTGTAATATAAGTCTTGATCCTCTTAGTATTGAGATGTGTCATCTTAAAAATATCTATTCCGAAAATATCTGCATTTTTAAAAAAGTTACTCCACATTATCAAAGATCCGCCTCTTCCGATGCCTATTTCACAAAATCTTGTTGTAGAATCTTTTAACGGGGAAAAGATATGTTCATATATTTCAATAAAACCATGTTTGCTTATTTCTTTATCAGTCTCTCCGACTGCAGATGTTGCAAGGTCTCCATATTTATAAGATTTTTTTTCTTCTTTGCATCCATTTAATAAGAAAAGAGTTGAAAATGTTAATATGGAATAATAAATTAATCTTTGTTTAAAGCGGTTTTTCATAATAATTTTCTCCATTGTGTTTAAACAATAATAATATTTCATTTAAAAGCGAATTTTATTAGAAAGTAATTCTAAAATATATTTGATGGATTTTGAAGTATTAAATGATTAATATAAGAATAAATTAAATAAATAAGATAAAAATGAGTTGTTAATGTGCAATAGAAGTAGAATTCAGGCAGAATATTATTCGTTTTTTTGGGATTGTAATGAAAGATCATTTTAAAATAATATTGGGCATATTTATTATTATCTTGCTGGGAATGGCGGTGTATTCTAATTCATTTTCAGGGCAATTTATTTGGGATGATAATTATTTAATAAAAGAAAACATTAAGATAAGAAATTGGAACAATATTATTGAAATATTTACAGCAAATATCGGAGCTGCTGCTGGAGAAGAAAATAATTTTTACCGTCCTTTACAAATAATCTCATATTTGTTTGATTTCCAATTGTATGGATTAAATCCTGCAGGATATCATCTGACAAATATTGTATTGCATATCTTAGTATCGTTATGTGTTCTTTTATATGTTCGTATACTGTTTAAAGATAACCTTCTATCATTTTTAACAGCTTCACTTTTTGTTGTACATCCGATACATACCGAGGCTGTTGCATATGTTTCGGGGAGAGCTGATTCTTTATCAGCGATGTTCATTTTTCTATGCTTGATATCATATGCGAAAATTTACCATTCTTCTAAAAAAAACATATGGTTTGTAATTATGCTGCTGTCCTGTCTGTTGGCTTTACTTTCAAAAGAAATAAGTATTATCCTCCCTTTGCTTATATTGCTGTATCATTACACATTTAAAAAGCAGATCGTTTTTAAATGGTTTTTGCCTTTGATCGGTATAATAAGTATGTTTATTGTTTTAAGGTTGTTTTTTATTGAAATATTATCTAATACTGTAGAAACATCATTCATTCAAAGATTACCAGGAGTTTTTTTTGCTTTAACAAAATATATTGATCTGTTAATCAGACCCTATGACCTTCATATGGAATACGGATATAAGCTATTTTCCTTTAAAGATACATTTGTTGTAATAGGAATAATCTTATTCATTATTTTTCTTGTTTCCATTAAAAAAATAAGAAAAAAAAACCAGTTGTTGTTTTTTTCATTAGGCTGGTTTATTCTGTGTCTTTTACCGATGTCAAACATTTTCCCTCTAAATGCTTTTATGGCTGAGCATTGGCTTTATCTTTCCTCTGTTGGATTTTTTCTTATCATAGCAAAAATGATTCTTTTCCTTTATCGACATATGAAATTTCATTATCTTGCTGGAGGTGTTTTTGTTTTTATCATTCTTTTCTATTCTGTCTTGACAATAAAACAAAATCAATACTGGAAAAATCCAATAACTTTTTTTACGCATACGATAAAATATGCACCTAAAAGTGCCAGAATATACAATGCTCTGGGAAATGAATATAATAAAATAGTTGATATCAAGAAAGCTATTACTTATTTTGAAAAAGCAATAAAGATTGATCTTAGATATTTGCCGCCATATAAAAATCTTAGTATGCACTTCCTTAAAATCGGTAATTATGAAAAAGCATCTGAAATAGCGAAGGCAGCTATAAACGTTAATTCCAACGATCCGGAGCTCTATAATATTCTAGGTGTAATTTATTTACATTCAGGTCAAAAGGAGAAGTCTTTGGATCTTTTTTTTAAAGCGGTTCAAAAGGATGAAAAATATGCTCACTCTTATTATAATATTGGTTTGATGTATAAGAGTAGTGGTGATATTGATAAAGCAAAAAAATATTTTAAAAAAGCCATACAGCATAATCACTTTTTCCTTGATGCTATTAATGACCTAGGAATTTTATATGCTTCTCAGAATAAGGCAAAAGCAAAAGGGCTTTTTATGGAGATCATAAGTAAAGATCCTTCTTTTGCTAAAGCATATATAAATCTCTCAGTTATTTATTTGAAAGAGGGAGATCATGAAAGATCTTTAAAGTATTATGATAAAGCTGTTAAATTAGGGGGAGAAATTAATCCATATCTGAGAGAAATTATTGAAAAGTACAGAAAAGAAAATGACATATAAATTAGAACTTTATTCTTCTCAAAAGAGTTTTATTTAGATGAAAAAGAGAATTTAAGACGTCCGGTGTTTTTTTATAAATATTTTAGTTGCTAAAAACCAAATGCATTTATATCCTAGTAATATGGAAGATTTAAGAAAAAATAGAATTATGAAAGAACATCAGATGCTTTCATATTGTCTTTTTTCCATTGGACTTTTTTCTTTTTTTTTGCTTCTTTTTCTAAATCCTTTATTTGTAAAGATTATCTTTAAAGAGAATCTTCGTACATTAATTAATAATCAACTCATCTACAGATCAATGTTCTATCTTGTTTTGCTCGGAATTATTTTCATTGTCTTAGGATTTTTGTCTTATAAATATGAATGGTTTAAGTTCCTTTGCAAAAAAAGAAGTTTGCAAAACTTTCTTATATTATTTTTGATGAGTTTTTATCTTTTTTCATGCGGAGAGGTTTTTATACGTGCTTATTTACCTCAAATCAAAGATGAAATTCGAGCTAAAAGGTTGAAACCAAGATTTGTGGGGCATCCCTTTTTGCCATATGCAGGGTATCCGAATGATAGGAGAATTGTCGGGTATATTCATGATTTTGTTGGGAAGGTTCTTTTTGAGTATAATACAAATTCTTATGGTTTTTTGGGTGATGAATTCAAATTACCCAAGAAGCCAGAAAGTTTAAGGATTATTACTTTAGGAGGATCGACAACATGGAGCATGGGGATAGATTTAGAAACAAAAAGAGGAAATATTTCAACAACTTGGCCTTCTCTTCTCGAAGAGAGAATTAAAAAGGATTTTCCTGAATTAGAGGTGGATGTTTATAATCTTGCTCTTGATGCGGCTACATCCCCAATGTCTCTGATTATCTTGTCGTTAATAGGACTTAAATTAGAACCGGATATTGTTATAGCTTATGATGGGATAAATGATGCTGCGATGTTCTTTAATTATAAAACAAAACTTGATTATTCTAATGCATATAAAGATTTCAGTCTTCAGAATGTCAAATCTGTTGCTTTATTATTGCCTGAATACGTTATAAAATCCTATTTTGTTTGTGCTATTGTGAAGATTATAGACAAGTTTTATGGTTATGAAAGCAAGAATTTTTATGAGGCAATTATTCCTGATGAAAAAAGAAAACAAAAAAATTGGTATGAGACATATAAAGGAAGAAAAATATGGTGGGATCCTGAAAATTTAAAAGGAATAGAAATGTTATTAGCACACTATCGAACTATGAGTAATATGTGTAAATCTGAAAACATATATTTTACTTCAGCGACATTACATTACTTTGAAAGAAATGCGATAAGGAACCAAATTAATAGTGAGTTGCGTAAATTTTTTGAAGAAAACGAAATGATTTTTTTTGATGCAGATAAAGAGATGCCGAAGGGTGACAAAACAGTTAATGTTGATCTTGTCCATTTTACAAAAAAGGGAAATAAACTTATGGCAGAAGGTTTTTATAAAACCATCAAGAAAATTATTTATCAAAAGATAGAATCAAAGGAACCATAGTTTTTTTCAGTTTGTTTTTTACTTCACTAAAAAAGATCACCCGAAAATTTAACGAGAGTAAGTACGCGTAAGACGCGAGGCTTGCGAGTATTGTGTAACGCAGGCGTATGTATTTAATCCTGCGTATGCAGGACAAGTACATCGCTTGTCCCGCCTTTGGCGGGAAGGAATGCGATTACGAGTAATAACGAAGCAGATTATGCGTACTTATTCTCGTTACCCTATAAGATTAACATTAATGCCTTTGCCTTGCTCTTTTTCAACGCTTAACTGGAAGATTTTTTTTGCATCTTCATCTTTGGAACTATTAAGCTTATCGAGCTTACCAGGAGAATTCTTCTTGCTCTGGTCAGGACCTTCGGCTTCTTTTGTGCTAAGAGCCTGAAAGGCTTGTAGATTCTGCTCTTGACGACTAATACCATCTATTGCCATGGTATCCCTCCTACTTTTTTGTATGAAAAGACATCCTTGAAGTTTCATACTTTTGTAAGGTAAGGGAAGTCCATTTCCCCAAAACACTTCTGATTATATAATATCGTATTTTTTTACGAAAACTTTAGCAAAAATATGAAAAAATGGATTTTTTTTTATCCTATAAAAAAAACGGTTAAGTAAGTAGCTTTATTTAGCTTACATACGTATTCAGGCTAGTTATAACGGTATAAGCAAAACTTACTTGTTTGAAACTTGAATCTTGTCGCTTGAGTCTTATATCAGCCAAAGCTTGGTTCTATACAGAAAGATTTGTGCTTTAAACCGCCCAAAAGACCGCCCCAGCAAAACATTAGATTACTCATGTATTTTAATTTCAAGTACTTAAGAAGATTTTTCTTTGGCCATTTAAGTACCCAGTAATTAAATTTGTAAAAGAACCAGGCAGTGAGAGCAAGGGAAACTAAACCTGTAGCCAAACTAAATCCAGATCCGCAAAGTGCTGAGAGAAATGAAAAAATGGTTATTAATCCAAAAATATTCATCATGTGGAAGTTTCCAAAATAAATAAAACCCTTTATTGGAAAGGGAATTCTAATGTTAGGCATATTTACGCTTACGAATTGAAATACAATGTCCATTTTTTTTGTTGCATGTACTTCCAAAAGAGGACCATGTGCCATGGCATAAGTCTTCCAAACTTTCATCATGGCTTGATAACTAGCTCTATGCATGTGCTTTACATCTGCTTTGGGTGTAAAGTACTGTTTCCATCCGTCTTTTTTTAACTGGATGTTAAATTCCATATCTTCTCCAGTGGGGCGTGCCCAGAAACGGTGATTGCCTTTATCAATAGCGGTTTTTCTAATGGCCACATTAGCAGTAACAAAGAAAAAAGCCCTGTGTCCGCAAACTTCACTTGGAGACATATCAGAAAGAGGGGGAAAATAACCTTCTTCCCTAAACCCCTTATCTGTGGCATAGCGTGAAGCTACATGGTTAAAAAGAGTTCTTTCACAGAAATCTTCAAGAATATTATCGGGTTCAGTCTTTAATGTATTTATTTCTCCTCCTACCATTCCTATCTGAGGATCTTTTTCAAAGTGTTTTAGCATTTCAGTAATCCATTCTTTACATGGTGCACAGTCCCCATCTGTAAAGAAAAGAAATTCGCCTTTTGCTTTATCCAGTGCTTTATTCCTTGCATATCCTGGAGATGGACAATTAGGTATTTCAACGAGTGTTATAAAACTATATTTTTTTTGCCATTCTTTTATGATATCTACTGTTCCGTCAGTACTTCCGCCGTCAGCAATAAGTATTTCCATTTTTTCTCTTGGATATTCCACATTAAGTAAATACTCGAAAGTTTTAGCAAGTGTCCTCTCAAAGTTTCTTACAGGCACGATAATAGATATCATAGGTTCGAAGGCAGTCATTTTTTTCCCCTTTTATGTTAATATTTAAATAAATAGCAAATCATTATGTAACTACTTTTTTAAAAAATCAATAAAAAAGTTAAATATAGGATGCAAAAAGTGAACATTCTACATGGATCCCGCGGTTAAACCGCGGGATGACGTGCGAAGGGTGGCAGATGATTATACAGAGAAGCAAAAGCAGAAATAAAGAAATGTGAAATTTAAAGTTATTTTATTTTTCTGATCTTTTAAATCTGTGTTCCAAGTTTATAATATCGCACGATAGTGCTCCTTGAACGCACGACGCACAACTTTCACTTATTTCATGCTATGCATGAAATAAGTGAACTACCATTTTGTAAGATCTCTGTTGTCTGTAATAGTTTCAATGCGTTCTGATACAATCTGCTGTTTAAGGCCTTTTCTCTTTTTTAACATATCTTTAAGTTTTTGTATTCGCTGCTCCATTTTTTCAATAACTTTTGTCTGGAGTTTCTCTTTAATCTCAAAACTTTTATTAAGTATATTTAAAAGGTCATCCTTTATCTTTTGCTGTTCATTTTCATCAGTGCTTTCCTTATATTTTTGAGCGAGTACATAACTTTCCAATTCTGCTTTAAGGTATCCTTCAGCAAGTACTTTTATATCTTTGTCCATTTTACCGCCTTTGTGCCTAAAAAGACGCTGTTTTTCCCTGCTATTGAGACTTTTCTTAAATTCTTTAACTGCTTGAGGATACTGCTCACTTATAACTTGAATCTGCTCAAGTAATTCCGGCATTTCCTTTTCCAGCCATTTTTTTATCATAATTGCCTTCATAGCCTGTTTGCTTTTATCTTCTTGTCTGTCATATGCTCCTTTCCGGGGATGTTTTCCATTAAAACTATCCGGTGGAGCTTCTTGGGATAGAAGATTTAAAGGAAGGCATACTATAATCAGGCTGAATACAATAAATACTTGAATCTTTTTCATTTTAAACCTCCAAGTTGTAGAGTTCTATTTCATCCATTAAAAGTTCTATTTCGTTTTCGATCAGACTATCTGCAGATAAGATATCTTGTTCTAAATACGAAATGTCTGTTTCTATATTTTCCATTTCATTGGATATGTTTTTTGATATATAGAAAATTTCTTCTTTAACTTTTAGATTACCAGTTTTATTAAGCCAATTTGGTAAATATGTAAAAAAAAGTAATAGTGCTGCTGCTGCGGGAACAGCCCATTTTATCAGTGTGTATGAAGGTTTTTCTTTTTTAGGTTTTTTATAAAGAGCATTAAAAGTAATATTTGAAGGAGCTTCTGTCTTTTTAGGCTCAAGCTTTAGAATATCATTATACGTTTTATAAAACTCTTTACAATCTGTACAAACAGATAAATGATCCTTTATCATTTCATGATTGTTTTCAAGAATGAGATTTTTGCATTTTGCACAGTTCATAGATCCTCCAAAAGCCCTTCAGACTTAAGATCAAGTTTAATTTTTTCAACAGCATATCTGACCCGTGAAAGCACTGTAGATATCGAGGTTTTTTGAATATCTGCAATATCAGAAAAAGAAAGACCTTCTATAAATCTTAAATAAAAAGCATCTTTTTGTTTAGAGGGAAGATTTGATGCATGTAAATTGACAGATTTAAGAAGGTTTTTATTATCTATTTCATCTATTTCTCTTGAAGATCTAGTATCCTTAAAAAAATCATGAAATGAATTTGATGTGTCTTCTTTAACGGCATTATCAATTGAAATAAATTTAATTATTTTTTTCCTTCGAAAATAATCATTCACTGTATTTATACTTATCTTAAAAAGAAGACTTTTTACAGTATTTGGATTTATTGGCTTTTTTTGGGCATAATTAAAGAATTTCATAAAGCTTTTTGAAAAAAGATCTTCTGCTTCATGGCTGTTTCCAACCTTTGACATGATCAATCCATACAGCTGGTCTTTGTATGACACGAACACTTTTTCTAACTCCTCTTTATTAAGGCATTTTATTTCTTCCAATTTCTAACTCCGTTTTCAGTATTTAATACGATTTTGAAGTCGTTTTATTTTATGATATTTTCACTTAAAATTGATGAAAAACACAAGCAAGATCAACTGTGAATATATTTTTCTTTTTATGAAATGTTTTCCGGGTTATTATTGACAATATAAAAATATTATTATATCTTAATTCACTATATTAATAACCATAATGCATTAATATCAAGAATGAAACGATAAAAAATAAGTACTCGGCATTTTTTAAGGAGAATTCTATGAAAGGCGCTAAAGAAAAAAAGATGAAAAACGGAGCAGAAATTTTAATTGACTGCCTGATGAAAGAAAAAGTAGATGTTATATTTGGTTATCCCGGCGGATCTGTCATTGATATTTTTGATGTGCTGCATCATGAAAAAGAAATAAAATTTTATCTTACTAGGCATGAGCAAGCTGCGGCGCATGCTGCTGATGGTTATGCAAGGGCAACTGGGCGAGTTGGTGTTTGTCTTGCAACATCAGGGCCAGGAGCTACAAATCTTGTAACCGGACTTGCTACAGCATATATGGATTCAATTCCTTTAGTAGCGTTGACTGGTCAAGTTCCTTCATCAATGATAGGAAATGATGCTTTTCAGGAAGCGGATGTTACCGGCATAACAAGGCCAGTTACAAAGCACAATTATCTTGTAACAAATATTGATGAGCTTGCACAAACTGTGCGTGAAGCTTTTTATATTGCACGTACAGGGCGTCCGGGACCTGTTCTCATAGACATTGCGAAAGATGTACAGCAGGCAAAGACAACAAAGATAAGTCATGAGAAGATAGATATTACAGGTTATAAGCCCACGTTGCAGGGAAATAGAAAGCAGATCAAAAAGGCTGCAGATATGATAGCAGGCAGTGATAAGCCTGTTTTATATGCCGGAGGGGGAGTAATAACTTCCGGAGCATCAGATCTGCTTAAGAAGTTTGCTGTAAAGATTGATACTCCGGTAACAACAACATTAATGGGGCTTGGGTGCTTTCCGGAAGACCATAAGCTTTCGCTTCGTATGCTTGGAATGCATGGTACGCAGTATGCTAACTATGCAATTATGCAGTGTGATCTTATTATTGCAGTTGGAGCTCGCTTTGATGATAGGATAACTGGAAAACTCTCTGAATTTGCTCCGCATGCAAAAATAATACACATTGATATTGACCCAACATCTGTCAGTAAGAACGTAAAAGTAAATATTCCAATAGTAGGAGATTGTAAAGATATCCTTCAGGGTCTTATTGAAGAAGTAAATGTAAAGAAGCATAATGCTTGGAATAATCAGATTGATGCTTGGAAAAAGAAATATCCTCTGAAATACAAAAAATTAGCGGATTATGTTTCTCCTCAATATGTTATTGAATGTATTCATGAGATAACAAAAGGTGAAGCAATAATTGCAACCGAAGTAGGGCAGAACCAGATGTGGGCGGCACAGTTCTATTCATATAGAAAGCCGCGTACTTTGCTTTCATCAGGAGGTCTTGGAACGATGGGGTATGGTTTTCCTGCTGCTCTCGGTGCGAAAATAGCGTTTCCGAATAAACCTGTTTTTGATATAGCAGGAGATGGAAGTATTCAGATGAATATTCAGGAGATGGCAACAGCTGTTTTAAATAACATAGGCGTAAAGATCATTATTCTAAATAACGGTGTACTTGGAATGGTTCATCAGTGGCAAAGGCTTTTTTATGACAAACGTTATTCTGGAACGTGCCTTATAGAGGGGTCAAAGTGTCCTAAAATCTGTCTTGATAGTGGAAAAAGTCATAAATACACACCGGACTTTGTAAAACTTGCCGAGGCTTATGGTGCTGTAGGCATGAGGATAACAAAGAATAAAGACGTAAAAGAAGCTCTAAAAAAGGCAATGAAAATAAATGGCCCTGTTGTTATGGAATTTATAATTGAAAAAGAAGAAAATGTTTTTCCTATGGTA
>JAGLFH010000023.1 GCA_023144635.1 Candidatus Auribacterota bacterium
GGCAGGAGTTTCGCTTAATCAAATGATAAATGGTATGACATAAGGACTTAGAAAAGAATTATTAATAAACATAAATTCGGGAGCATATGATGAAGAGAATAATTTCGGTTTTGGTAGAAAATAAGTTTGGTGTTTTAGCGCGTATTTCCGGACTCTTCAGCGGGAGAGGATTCAATATTGACAGTTTGTGTGTTGCAGAGACTCAAGATGAAAATTTTTCAAGGATGACTATTGTTGTACGAGGAGATGAAATGATCCTTGAACAAGTAAAAAAGCAATTAAATAAGCTGATCAATGTCATCAAAGTACAGGATTTTACAGACATAGACTATGTTGATAGAGAGCTGGTCTTGATCAAAGTCAATCTTTCTAAAAAAAGCAGAGCAGAGCTGATGGAAATAGCAGATATCTTTCGTGCAAAGATAGTTGATGTTGCTAAGAGTAATATCACAGTAGAAATAACTGGTAGTGAAAATAAAATAAATGCATTTATAGAACTTATTAGTCCGTTTGGGATCATAGAAAGTGTAAGAACAGGTAAAATAGCTATTGCAAGAAGGTAAGAAAGGAGTTTGATAATGGTTGAGATTCTTTACGATAATGATGTAAATATGGATGTTTTAAAAGATAAAACTATTGCCATAATAGGTTATGGTAGTCAGGGACATGCTCAGGCACAGAACCTTCGTGATTCAGGACTTAATGTTATTGTTTCAGAGCTAGAAGGGACAGATAATTTTGATCTTGCAAAAAAACATGGATTTGAGCCTGTAAGTGCGGAAGTAGCAGCACAAAAAGGTGATATTATTCAGATACTGCTTCCAGATGAATTACAGGGAGATATCTATTCAAAATTTATAGAACCTAATATAAGTGATGGTAAAGCGCTTCTTTTTTCTCATGGTTTTAATATTCGCTTTAAACAGATTGTACCTTCGAAAAATATAGATGTTATTATGGTTGCACCAAAAGGGCCGGGACATCTTGTTAGAAGTGAATATGTTAAGGGAGGCGGAGTACCAGTACTGGTTGCCGTTGAAAATGATGCTAGCGGGAAAGCAATGGAGCTTGCTCTTGCTTATGCTAAAGGCATTGGCGGAACAAAAGGCGGAGCACTTAAAACGACATTTCCTGAAGAAACAGAAACAGATCTTTTTGGAGAACAGGTTGTTCTTTGCGGAGGGGTTACAGCTCTTGTGCAAAAAGCATTTGAAGTGCTTATTGAAGAAGGATATCAGCCGGAAATAGCATATTTTGAATGTATGCATGAACTTAAACTGATTGTTGATCTTTTTTATCAGGGCGGAATTAACTATATGCGTTACTCCGTAAGTAATACGGCTGAGTATGGTGACCTTACAAGAGGATCACGTATTATTACTGATAAAACTAAAGAAGAAATGAAAAAAATCCTTTCTGAAGTGAAAGACGGTACATTTGCAAAAGAATGGATCGACGAATGTAAATCAGGAAAAGAAAATTTTAAACGTATGGAAGATGATGGTAGAAAACATCCAATAGAAGATGTAGGACGTAAACTTAGAAAGATGATGTCCTGGATCGATTCAAAGGAAGTTTAATATAAAGGTGATATTATGGGTAATAGAATTATAAAGATCTTTGATACTACCCTGAGAGACGGAGAACAGTCTCCGGGAGCTAGTCTTGACGCAGGAGAAAAGGTTGAAATAGCTCAGCAACTCGAAAGATTGAAGGTGGATATTATTGAAGCCGGGTTCCCAATATCTTCTCCTGGGGATTTTGAATCAGTTAAACTTGTAGCAGGAAATGTTAAAAATGCAGTTGTAACTGCTTTAGCACGTTCTGTGCAAAAGGATATAGATGCAGCGTACAATTCTATAAAAAAGGCAGTTGCTCCGCGCATACATGTTTTTCTTGCAACATCAAAGATACATCGTGAATATAAACTTAAAAAAGCTAGGGAAGAGATAATAAAACTTGCAGTTGATGCAGTAAAATATGCAAGAAAAAAGGTAAGCGATGTTCAGTTTTCACCGGAAGATGCATCTCGGACTGAACTTGTTTTTCTTGCTAAAGTAGTTGAGGCAGTAATAGAGGCTGGTGCAAAGACTGTTAATATTCCTGATACTGTGGGATATAGTATTCCTGATGAATTTTCAAAGGTGATACATTATTTGATAAATAACGTACCTAATATAAATGATGCTGTAATTGCGGTACATTGTCATAATGACCTTGGTCTTGCAGTAGCAAATTCTCTTACAGCAGTTGTTGCCGGCGCTGGTCAGGTTGAATGTACTATAAACGGCATAGGTGAGCGTGCTGGAAATGCTTCTTTGGAAGAAGTAGTGATGTCTATTAAAACAAGGAAAGATTTTTATAAAGGTATTAAGACTAATATTGACAATCGCCAGATACTTAAAACTTCAAAAATGGTAAGCAGGCTTACTAATATATTGGTTCAGCCTAATAAAGCTATTGTTGGAAGTAATGCTTTTGCGCATGAATCTGGGATACATCAAGACGGGATTTTGAAAAAAAGAGAAACATATGAGATCATTGATCCAAAAGATGTTGGTTTTAAGGAAAGTAGATTAGTTCTTGGTAAACATTCAGGCAGACATGCTTTTAAGGAACATGTAAAAAAAATAGGTTTTAACCTAACAGATGAAAAACTGGAAAAGGCTTTTGAGAGTTTCAAAATTATAGCTGATAAAAAGAAAGATGTTTTTGATGAGGATATAATCGCTATTATTGAAGATGAAATAAGCTCTGTACCAGAGACTTTCATTTTGGATTACCTTAATGTTACAAGCGGAAGCCGTCCAAATATACCGACTGCAACAGTGAGAATAAAAAAAGATAAAGAAGTATATCAGGATGCTGCATGCGGTGATGGTCCTGTTGATGCTGCATATAAAGCTATAGAAAGGATATGTAAGGTTCGCGTTGAACTTGTTGATTACAATATAAAATCCGTTACCCGAGGAAAAGATGCTCTTGGAGAAGTCTCGATAAAGGTGAGATCAAAGAAAAAGAGTGTTTTTACTGGAAGGGGGACGAGTACTGACATTATTGAAGCAAGTGCACAGGCCTTTGTTAATGCTCTTAATAAGATAGTTTCTTATGATAAGAAGAAAAGCAAATCAGATTCAAAGATATAAATATGAGATCCATGCAAATATCGGGTGACTTTTCTTTATATGGGATAGTTGGTTGTCCAATTAAACATACAGCATCTCCTGCTATGCATAATTGCCTTTTTAATCATGATAGTATTCGTGCTGTTTATATTCCAATTGAATTAAAAAAAACTCAGCTTAAAATATTTTTTGAAACAGCCAAGTTTTTATTTTCCGGACTAAATGTAACAGTACCTTATAAAAAAGATGTGATCTCTTATATTGACCTTTTAGATAAACATGCCCTGCGAATGAATTCTGTAAATACAGTAAAAAGAGAAAATGATGTTTTAAAAGGTTATAATACGGATTTTATAGGCCTTCACAAAGCTCTTAAGGGGAATTTTTCTTTGTCTTTAAAAGGTAAGGATGTCTGTATCTTGGGTGCAGGTGGTGCTGCTTCGTCAGCTCTTTATCTTGCTTTGCAAGAAAATGCCAGGAATATTGTTATCGTTAACAGAACTTTAAAAAAAGCTGTTTTACTTGCATCGTCTTTTAAAGGAACAGGTGATAAAATATTTACAGCAAAGAAAGACAGCCGTAAAGCAAGTGATTATATTAACGGTTCCCAGATCATAATTAATGCGACTTCACTTGGGCTAAAGAAGAAGGATCCGATGCCGCTGAAAAAGAAAGATTTAACAAAGAAACAGTATATTTTTGATATGATCTATAATCCTGCTGACACAAAATTAATTGCTTCTGCTAAGGAAAAAGGATGCAAAGCAGCAAATGGCCTGGATATGCTGCTATATCAGGGCGCAGAGTCATATCGAATATGGACAGGAAAAACCCCGGACATAAGTTTAATGAGAAAAGCTGTTAAGAAAATCATTTACTAGTACAAATATAGAGGCTAATTATGATTCCCGAAATAATGATTAAAATAATTATTTTTGCTTATGGACTTTGTGTAGGAAGTTTTTTGAATGTATGTATTTATAGGATACCTAAAAGAAAATCGATTGCTTTTCCTGCTTCACATTGTCCAAAGTGTAAGGCAAAGATACCGTGGTATTATAATGTTCCTGTCATTAGTTATGTTGTTTTACGTGGGAAATGTTCTAACTGTAAAGAAAATATCTCTATCTGTTATCCTATTGTAGAATTTATTACCGGACTTTCTGCTCTTGCGCTTTACATACATTTTCAAACATCAGAGCATAATATATTATTAGCGGTTTTTTATTTTATATTTGTTGCAGCTTTAATCGTTATAACTACAATTGATTTAAGATATTATATTATTCCTGATGTTATAAGTCTTCCAGGAATCATTTTGGGGATGATCTTTTCTTTTATTGTACCTGAGATGCAAGGAGAATTGGAGCCTTTAAATGGTTTGCTTTTTTCTTTTGTTTCTGCTTTAAGCGGCGGCGGAATACTTTTAATGGTAGCTCTTATAGGTACATGGATCTTTAAGAAAGAAGCAATGGGGATGGGAGATATTAAGCTGGTAGCTATGTTTGGAGCATTTATAGGAATAAAGCTGACTTTGCTTTCAATCTTTTTTTCATCTGTTCTTGGTTCAATAGCAGGAGTGTCGTTTATGCTGCTTGGTAAGGCAAAAATGCAAAGCAGAATACCTTTTGGTCCATACCTTGCCGCCGGTGCTGTGATCTCTATCTTTTATGGTTCTTTTGTTATTTCTAAATATATTGCTTTTGTAACGCGCGGAATGTAAAAAAATGGCTTTAATAAATTTAAAATTAAAAGAAAGATCAAA
>JAGLFH010000024.1 GCA_023144635.1 Candidatus Auribacterota bacterium
TAATAATTACAGATAAAAATGTTAATAAATATTATGGAAGTAAACTCCTATCTTGTTTTAAAAAGAAAAAAATAAAAACACAGATTTATGTTCTTCCTGCCGGTGAAAAAACAAAAAGTAGTTATAGCTTAAAAAAGATCTATGACTTTATGCTTAAAAAAAAGTGTGACAGACGATCGGCTATTATTGCTTTAGGTGGAGGGGTCATTGGTGATTTGGCCGGTTTTGCTGCTGCTACATTTATGAGAGGGATAGACTTTTTTCAAATACCAACAAGTCTTATGGCTCAAGTTGATTCCAGTGTGGGTGGAAAAACAGGTATTGATCTGAAACAGGGAAAAAATCTTGTTGGTGCCTTTCATCAGCCGCGAGCTGTTTTTGCGGATCCTTGCCTTTTAATGACATTACCGGAAAAGGAGTATATTTCTGCTCTTTCTGAAGTCATAAAATACGGAATAATAATGGACAGAGGCTTTTTTTGTTTTCTTGAAAAAAATATAAAAAGCATAAAATCTAGAGAAATGAAAGTAATGGAAGAAGTTGTGAAAAAATGTCTGCAATTAAAAGCTGAAGTAGTAATGAAGGATGAGTTAGAATCAGGACTTCGTGCAATACTTAATCTTGGACATACTTTTGGGCATGCATATGAGGCATTAAGTGAATATAAAGGCTTAAGTCACGGTTATGCTGTCGGAAACGGGATTATAATAGCAGCGCGTATTTCTACTTTAAAAGGGCTCCTTTCAAAACAAGATTTATTAAGGATAGAAAATATTTTTTATGATCTCGGCTTTTCTTCTGTTTATCCTCCAAAAGATTTTAAACGTTTTTTTGCAATAATGAGCAATGATAAAAAATCATTAAAAGGAAAAAACAGATTTATTTTACCTGATGGTATAGGTAAGACCGTTATTACTGAAGATGTAAGTGCAAAAGAAATAAAACAGATTTTCAGATTAGATTAGAAAAAGGTAAGTTAAAAAATGAAGATCCTTGTTATCGATGATTCTGGTGTCCATCGCAAAATAGTTAAAAGTTTTTTAAGATCTGCCGGGCATGAAGATATCAAAGAGGCTCAAAGCGGAAAAGAGGGTTTGACGTTGCTGGAAGGCATTGATTTCATCATCACTGACCTTATGATGCCTGAGATGAGCGGAATAGAATTTATTAAGGAAGTCAGAAAGGAGAATAAGGATGTGCTGATCCTTGTTTCGACATCCATTTCGTCAGTTGAAGAAGAATTAGGAGAGATTGGTGATCTGGGAGCTTGTGACTATATAATAAAGCCTTTTACAAAGCCTCAGATAAAGGAAAAAATTGAAGACTTTATAAAACAATATAGAAAGGATTTTCAAAAAGAAGAAAAAGTGCTTGTTCCTGCTATGGAAGAAAAGGTTAATTTTCAGGAACAAAGACATCATGTTCGTTTTGATTATGATTTTAAAGTCATGCACCGTACTGTTGGTACAGAAAAATATTTTGAGGCTTTGAGTGAAAACATAAGCATGGGTGATATGGTGTTTATGTCTCAGCATGTATATGAAAATGGAGAAATGCTTGATCTGAAACTCAATTTTCCTGAAACAAAGGATATTATTCCTTCTATGACTTTTCAGGCAAAAGTTATTTGGAGTGTTCCAGCTTATAAAGAGGTTCAAGCAAATCAGATCGGAGTGCAGTTTGATTATCTTACAGAAGAACAAAAAGAATTTATAAAACAATTGATCCAAATAAAAGATGAATTGACAAAAGAAAAATAAGAAGATGCGGGCATATATGCCCGCAGATTTTTCTTATTGAATAAAATCATTGAATATGATAATTATTATGGCTCAATTAAAGTGAAGTTATTATTTAACTAATCTAATGTGAAAGGAAGGAAAAGTATGGGAGATAAGGCAGTCAGTTATAAGGATCTAGGTTTTGTTAACACAATAGAAATGTTTAAGAAAGCTGTAGATGGGAAATATGCTGTACCAGCTTACAATTTTAACAACATGGAGCAGATACAGGCAATAATTACTGCATGCGTTGAAACGGGGTCTCCAGTTATCTTGCAAGTTTCAAGCGGTGCACGTAAATATGCCAACCAAACCCTATTACAGTACATGGGACAAGGCGCAGTTGAAATGATGAAAGCATTAGCTAAAGAGAAGGGTCTAAAAGAGATACCTATATGTCTACATCTTGATCATGGTGATACATTTGAGTTATGTAAATCATGTGTAGATTCAGGTTTTTCATCAGTAATGATAGATGGTTCACACCATTCTTATGAAGATAACATTGCTTTAACTAAAAAAGTAGTTGAATATGCTCATGCTCATGATGTTACAGTAGAAGGCGAGTTGGGTGTATTAGCTGGAATAGAAGATGAAGTTGTTGCTGAAAAGTCAACTTATACTAAACCAGAAGAAGTAGAAGATTTCGTAAAACGAACTGGTGTTGATTCATTAGCTATTTCAATTGGTACTTCTCATGGTGCAAACAAGTTCAAGCCTGAGCAATGTACTAAAAATGAAGATGGCGTTTATATACCACCAGCACTACGATTTGATATATTAGAAGAGATTGAAAAAAGAATCCCTGGTTTTTCAATAGTATTACATGGTTCATCATCAGTTCCAGTTGAAGCAGTAAAGATCATCAACGATAATGGTGGTGCATTAAAAGATTCTGTTGGTATCCCGGAATCACAAATAAGAAAAGCTACTGAATCAGCAGTTTGTAAGGTTAATATTGATTCTGATGGCCGTCTTTGGATGACTGCTGCTATTCGAAAGCATTTCAATGACAAACCTGGCGATTTTGATCCTAGAAAATATTTAGGACCAGCACGCGTAGCCTTAATTGAAATGTATGCTCACAAGAACAAAGAAGTATTGGGTAGTGCAAACAAAGCATAATTTGCTTGTTTTCCAAAAAAAATAAGCAATAAAACATATCAACTGCATCAAAATGATACTATTTATTTAAGATTATTTTGATGCAGTTTTTTTATATATCGTAAAGTATATTACATGAGTTGTATTTTTAGTCTTGTTTTTATAACATCTTAATAACAAGTAAGTTATAAAGAGCATATTCTCTCCTTTATTTTTTTTAAAATTTCAAAAAAATGTCTTTGGTATGTTATATGCTAATTGATCAGTTAAGGAGAGAAAAATGAGACTAGCAAAATGGGCGATTTTAGATTCGTCAAAAGAAAATTGTATACTTGAATTACGATTTGATGAGCTTACCCAGCTTCTTTTAGATGGTAAGATACATAATTCAGATCTCGTAAGGCAGCCGAATCAGGATGATTTTGTTCCTGTAAAATATTGTCAGGCTCTTTCATATTACAACATGAAGTTAAAGCAGCAGCAAATAATCAACAAAATAAAGACGAATGAAGATATCCATATTAATTTGAGAATATTTACAGAAAAGTATGAAGGTTTTTTTCAAAAAAAATATTTTGAAAAGAAATATTCACTATTTAAAAGATATGAAGAGCAGATAAAACTTATTCTTGAGAAGAAAGAGGTCATTATATACTCAGCTCTTCCTTTAAGCAGATGGAGCAGTAGTAACGCTGTTAATAAAGGAAATACACTTCTTGTCTTTACAGATAAACGAGCAATTGAACTTACTTTTGATCAGGACAAAAGATATTTGAAAGATATAAAATTCTTTTTTTATAAAAATATATGTAATTTTGAATGGAAAGAAGATATTTTGCATAATAAATATCTGTGCCTACATCTTAATAATAGTGAGAGGTTGTCCTGGAAAGGGTTAAAAAAATATGAGATCGATCGTATATGCAAGTTTTTATACCCTTATATTATTTACAACAGTAGTTTTAATGATGTTTCAACAAATGAATTTAAAATACCTATTTGCATAGATAGTCAATTGCTGGAAGAGATAAATAGCGCTACAGATAAACTTTGTGCGAATAGAAATGAAGAGGATAAGTTTAAGAAAAATATATTTAGTGATGCTTTTAAAATATTATCGTACAAAATGTTAAGAGTTGGAGTAGAACTTTTCTTTTTAGTAGCCTTTTTGTTAATAGCTTTTATTCATCCTTTGAAAATATATTTTATTATTTTTATTATATTTGGCACACTGCTTGTTGCTGAAATTGTCTTTGGGAATATCCAATACGTACATAGGACAGAGGTCAGATAAAAGAGGATAAAAAAAAAGCAATTTAAGCCACTGAGAACACCGAGGATACAGAGGAAAAACAGCTTGCCTCGCCACAGCGGAACGCGAAGGCGGGAGGCAGTTTTTCGACTTCTTGCACTCAGTTCGACCTTGCTCACTGCAGGCTGCTCAGGATGAAAAGACAGAGGACAGATAAGCAAGAATAAAAAGCATTTATTAAATCCATTTTATTCTGTTCCATTCGACTCACTGCGTTTGCTTAGGACAAGTTAATCCTGTCCAAATTTTTCGTTATTAGTTTTTAAATAAAGCTTCTTATCTTAAAATATTTTATTTTAATAATTGTCTTAGTGCGTTTTTTGTTTAAAATATAATGATATGAAAAGAAATATTAAAATCTATGCAGCAGTAATCTTGTCAATTATTATCTTATTTTTTGCAGTTTTTATAGGATATCGAGTTCGCCTGTATGATTTGAGAGAACTCTTTAAATCAGATTATCAGATTGATATATTCGATAAAAAAATACCATCGGAGGCAGCCTTTATTTTAAAAATGCATCAAACAGAAAAGATCCTTGATAATATATCCAGCTGGAATTTTATAAAACTTATGAAAGGTTATCCTCTTTTTAATATTAGTGAGGATCAGGATTTGAAAGAAAATATTGTTAGTAATATAAAAGAAAAATTATTATTGCCATTATCAGATGATGAAATAAAAGGAATTTTATTTAGATCGACGATTCTTTTTGCTTATCCTAAAAAGGATTCTTTTTTGCCAGGTCTTGTGATGATTGCGGATATTGATAAAAAAGCAAGGCGAAAACTGGTTATGATGAAAATGTGGTACTTAGCAAATAACAGGGATTTAAAAATCACTCGCTATAGAGACGAAGAGATAATAATGCTTCCAGATATACATTCTGAAAAACTAACTGTTGTTATGTTAAGAAATATACTATTGATCGGATATGGAAAGGTGGAAAATGAAATATTATTAACAATAGATGCAATCAAAGACAATAAAGTAAACAACGAGAATATTAAATATTCTTCAATGTTAAAGGATTTAGATAAAAAAGATAGTACTGCTGTTACGGTGTGGACAGATATGAGCAATCTGTATCCCTATATTGAAAAAATGATTATAAATAAAACTTCATCACTAACCAATTTACAATTAATCACAGAATACCTTAAAAGTACTTTGAATTATACTGATTCAATATTATTGCGAATAAAATTTCTTGAGGAAAAATTAGAAGGAGAAATTATATCTAAAGTCAGGATTGATGCAAGAGATAAAGATATAAGAATGAAGGACTTAAACTTGTTTAGCGAAAAGGAGATAAATGAAAAGCTCTCTATTTATAATGATAAAACGGTTTTGTTTTACTATTCAATGGACCAGGCGAACAGTGTTTACTTTGATTATTTTTTAAAGTCATTTGAAAATGATTATAAAAAGAAAAAGGCTTGCCAGCAATCAACTTACGGATTTGTTTATAACACGGATACATTTATATTTTTAAAGTCATTTTTAAAAAAAATATCTAAAAATAAGCTGGTGCATGAAATAGGTGATAGTTTTGTGTTTTTTATCGAAGAACCATATACGGATAATGATCTTTTATCAAAAGGATTTATCTTGAAAATTGAAAAACCGAAAAAATGGAATTCGTTATTTGAACAAATGGCATCAGAACATCCTTCTTTTTTGTATGTATTACCTGATGATCATACCTTTGCAAATTTGAGTAAAGAAAAATTAAGTCGGCCTTATGTCTTAAGTTGCATTCAAGAGAATAATCTTTTTTTATCAAATAATTTAAATACACTTAAATCTTCTTTGATTAATAGTGAAAACAAAAATAATATAAGTAAAAGAGTAAATGTTGAAGAAAACGAAAAAGGCCGACTGGTCTCTTTTTTTTACTTAAAACCTGATATTTTAGGGGAAAAAATAAAAAATGCAATAAATGAACTAATGCTTGTTGATGAAAATGAAGAGGATGAAGACCTTGTAAGGATCTCAAATCTGCTTTTTTTGCTGAAGATCACAGGTTCTCTTGACAGTTATATTATTGATGGCATTACGGCATTTCAGGAAATAGAAGAAATATTTATATATAGACATATAAATAACGATTTTACATTAAACAAAAAATTTGTTATAATGTTTAAAAAAGATTCGGTAACAAATTGACTATGAATAAAATATCTATTATTGGGGCCGGGCATGTAGGCGGTCATACAGCTTTTTTTTGTGCGCAGAAGGAACTTGGCAGCGTAGCTTTAATTGATATTAAAGAGGGGCTGGCTAAGGGAAAAGCTCTTGACCAAAATCAGGCATTAGGCCTTTTAGGCATAAATCCTTTAATATATGGTTCCGAGGATATTGCAGATATCCAGGGTAGCCGCGTTATTATTGTAACTTGCGGTATTGCCAGAAAACCGGGAATGACCCGTGAGGAACTTTTAAAGATAAATCTTTCCATAATAAAGGATGTTTCTCAGAAAATTAAGGTGCATGCTCCGGAAAGTATTGTTATTATGGTGACTAATCCTGTAGATATTTTATCTTATGCTTGCATGCGATATACAAATTTCCCTAAAAACAGGGTTTTAGGGCAAGCTGGTATTCTTGATTCTTCGAGATTTTTATATAATCTTTCAAAAGAACTTAATTTATCTTCTGCAGATATAAATACAATGGTTCTTGGTGGACATGGAGATACCATGGTCCCAATTCCTGAACATACCACGGTTTCAGGTGTTCCTTTACTCCAACTTATTTCAGAGGATGTTCTCGATGTTTTGATAGAAAAGACAAGAAAAGGTGGAGCTGAAATAGTTGCGCATCTAAAGGAAACAAGTGCTTATTATGCTCCTGCTTTATCTGCAGTATTAATGGCAGAATCAATAATAAAAGACAAAAATCGTCTTTTCCCTTGTTCGGTGTTTGTTGAAGGTGAATATGGCCTTAATGGTGCTTTTATTGGGCTTCCTGTATTATTGGATAAATATGGAGTGAAGGAAATAATTAAGTTTGAACTTCCGTCTAAGCGGGAAGAAGAACTAAAAAGATCTTTTGAATTTTATATAAATAAGATAAATAGCATTAATTTTTAAGGGAGTGAATAAAGTGATAGATTATTCAGGACCAGAAAGACGTCGTTTTGTACGGGTTCCTTTCATTTTTCCAGTTAAATATGTGTTAGCAGATGACAAAGATAAAAAGGAATATCATTCACTTAGCGATAACTTAAGTGAGGGTGGTATTAAGATCATTTGCATGCAGAAAATTGATGAGGGAACAGACATAAGACTTGATTTTTCCTTACCTACTTCAGACGGTATTATAGAAATTAAATGTTTAGGTCGGATTGCTTGGTATAGGGAAAAAGATAACAAGATTTATTGTGGAGTCCAATTTGTTGATCTTGATTCGGATAAGCATAAAGTGTTACAAAATTTTATATTTAAAATCTTAGAGTTTAGAGGCGTTGAAACAGGATAAAATTATGCACTTTATTTTGTTTTACCTTTTATATCTTTCTTTAGGAGAAAATTAATTGAAAAGTTTTTGGAACTTTCTAATTGTTTTTATACTCTTTTGTTTTTTATTTCCAGTGGAATCTTTTTGTGAAAAAAGAGTTGCTGTGATCCTAAGTAACCAGCATGTAAGATATGAAGAAATATACGAAAACTTTAAATCATCGCCAGATATAAAAAATATTATAATAAAGAAATATGTTTTGGATAACCGAAATAATTCTGATTATCTAAAAGATGCAATAAAAGGCGGAAACTTTGATGCAGCATTTGCAATAGGGACTAATGCCACGAAGATGATGAAAGATATTGCTACTGTTCCTACTGTTTTTTCAATGGTTGTAAATCCTAAGTATTTTGGATTTATTGGTAAAGATGAGGCATCGCTTCCAAATCTATGCGGAATATCAATTGAGGTTCCAGTTGAAGAGCAGTTTAAGCTTTTAAAAAAGATTATTCCTCGTATTCAGAGGATAGGAGTAATCTATGACCCTAGCAAGTCTGGTTATACGATTGCAAGGGCCATAAAAACATCACAACGTCTTGGTCTGGAGGTGTATGAGGTTCCTGTTAAAAGTAGTCCGGAGGTTCCTCAGGCGCTATCAAAACTTGAAGGCACAATAGAAGTATTGTTTGCAATAGTAGATGACACAGTATATAGATCTAGCACAATGGGGCATATTCTTCTAAGATGTCTCAAAAGAAAAACACCTGTTTTTGGGTTTTCTCATACAATAACAAAGGCAGGTGCTATTTTTTCAACGTATATTGATTTTGATTCAATAGGTAAAGTAGCTGCTGAGAGAATAAAAATGTTACTTGATGGTACAACTTGTGAGGAAATACCGTTTAAATTCACAAATAAATGGAGATATTCACTAAATCTTGCTGTAGCTGAGAGGCTCAATATAGAAATATCACATAATATAATTGTAAATGCTGATAAAATAGTTAACCAATAAATGTATAAGTTTATTGACGTATTTAATATTTTATGTAAAATATATTAATATATACTAAAATTAAGTCTTTTTTGTAAAATATATGAAGAAAATAATATTACTTTTATTTATACTGTTTTGTTATACACAAGCTGCATGTGCTCAAAATGTAGCAATTGTGTTAACAAAAGATATACCTATATATAATGCCATATTCGGCAAATTTATAACCGAAATAAAATCTTCGAATCCCGGTGTACGCGTAAAAAAATTCGTAGCAAGCGGAGGAACAATAGGCGAAATTAATGCATTTGCCCCAGAGCTAATTTTTTCTGTTGGAACAAAGGCTACTGTACTTGCAAAGAAGATGTCAGGAATACCTAAAATATTTACAATGGTAGTAAATCCTATAGGTGAAAGTTTTTGCACAAAAGAGGGAGATCCGCTGCCAGAAATGACAGGTGTTTTAATCTCTGTTTCTCCGGAGATGCAGTTTAAACTACTGAAGCAGTTGATGCCAAAGGCTGAAAGAGTAGGTGTTGTATATGATCCTTCAAAATCTTCTCTTTCCGTTAACGCGGGAGTGAAGGTTGGAGATAAAATGGGCCTTGTTATTGGCAATATTCCTGTAAATGATGCATCTAAAGTTCCGGATAAAATAGAGAGTTTAAAGGGAAAAATAGATGTTTTATGGGGTGTGGTAGATGACACAGTATACAATAAAAACTCCATGGAATTTATTTTACTTTTTTCGTTTAGAAATAAAATACCTCTAATAGGCTTTTCTCCTAATCAGGTAAAAGCGGGTGCTTTATTTGCTATGTATTGTAATTACCCTGTACTGGGTACTCAGGCAGCGCAAATGGCCGGAGAGATCCTTGCAGGAAAAAGTGTAAGTGATATTCCTTTACAGAATCCTTCTGATGTAAAATATTCTATTAGTAAAAGAGCTGCAAAACTTATGAAACTTAAAATTTCCAAAAAAATACTTGATAAAGCTGATAAGATTTTTGAGTAAATAGGCTTGCCAGTATAATAGCAGTTAGTTCTTAGTCGTTAGTAAAAAAGCCCCCAGAATAAAGAGTCTTCTTTATTTTTAATACCCGTACACATGTCTTGTTTTTATTTGTGAAGTTATTTTTTAAGGAGTTTTTTATATATATTTTCTATTTTTTCACCACCAGCGTTCCAAGAAAATAATTCTTCAACCCTTTTTTTATTTATTATACCTTTTTCTTTTACAGCTTTTGGGTTGTTGAGAGCATAAATAATATTCTCTGCAAGGTCTTTAATATTTCCATTTTCCGCATAAATTCCGCCTTCATTAAGGAATTTACGATTATTTTTGGAATCAAAACAAACTACGCATTGCCCTGCTCCCATATAATTAATGATCTTGCCGCTAGATTCACCTGCAGCATCTATTTTAGGATCAACAGCGATGCGTGTTATGTTCAAATAACTAGGAAGGTCAAAATAGTCAACTTTCCCTGAAAAGCGTACGTGTTTTTGTAGATTTTCTTTTATTGCATAGTCTTTCCATTCTTTAGTTGGATAACCAACTATAAAAAATATAGCATCAGGAACTTTTTTTATAATGTGAGGTATAGCATTAAAAAGTACATCAATTCCTTTAGATTTTAAAAGCGCACCTGTGAATATGACTATTTTTGAAGAATTATCTAGATTGAAATTTTTCTTTATTTTGTTTGCATCTTTTACGTTTTGAAAAAATCCTGTATGTACGCCATCAATAATTGCTTCACATTTATGTTGTGGAATATTAAATTTATTTACCATTAGATCTCTGTTGGAAACAGACGAACAAACAAAAAAATCGGGTAATATGTTTATTGTTTTTTCTGCAATAAAAAAAATAGGACGAATAAGTTTTTTAAGGCCGGTATAATAGGCATAAGAATCAAGTTCAAAAGTCATACTGCCCTGAACATCAAATACAACAGGCGTTTTTTTCCAGAAAAAAAGAAATTTAATTATTCCGGCTATTAAGGCTCCTTCATGAAGATGGCCGTGTATTAAATCAGGTTTTTCCTTAAGAAAAACTAGAATGGATTTTAAAAGCAGCAGAAGGTCAATGTAAATTTTATGCCAAGAGGGGCCCGCCTCAAGCTTGTTGTACCATGGTATTCGGATGTTTCGTAGAGTTTTTATTCCCTCTATATCTCTTCCATTATGATATGTGCAGAGTGTAATCTCATGTCCTCTTTTTATAAGAGCTTTCATCTCACCGAGGATACGCATATGACAGCCTCTGTCAGCAAAAAATGGTGTTGGCGCTATGTGTAATATTTTCATTACGTTATCTTTCAAGTTAAATTTAAATTGTTTGTTTACAAAGAAACCATGCAATCATAACAGAAAAAATGAAAATGAAGAACTAAAAATTATAAATTAATAACTAATAGTTTAAGCTTTTATGTTTTTCTCAAAATACTCATTTTTACAGGTTATTGAATCAAAAAGAAAAAATATCATAAGAGATAGAATAGGCATGGCAAAAATAAATAAAAAAACAAATGATAAAAATGTTATGACAGAAAAAAACAGAGATGTTAATATGCTTTTTTTAACATCATAAAAATAAATAGAAATGCCGGCCTTAAGAATTTCAAGAATATTCATTTTTTTAAAACAAAGAGGCAGTACAAATATTATAAAGTTGAAAACTGAAAAAGTAAGCCATAATGAAAAGAAGAAAAAGAAAGAGTTAATTAGATTTATTTTATTTGAAGTAATTGAAAAAAAGTAAAAAGCAGTGTTATGAATAAAAAAGAAAAACAATGTTATCCATATAAGCGATATAATAAAAACTTTGAAAATATAGGAGTTTTTATATACATCTTTATTAAGTTTTATAATACTTGCGGTAAAAATAAAATGAATTGAACAAGTAATTGGCAAAAGAATAAAAAGGATGACCATACCAAGTTTTGTATGACCTGTAATAATAATTATTGAAGGAATTAATAAAGATATAAAAAACCACAAAAAATTTGATATTGCAAAGCGAATTACATTATTAAAAAGATAATAAAGTATTTTTTTGCAGCTTTCAGATAAAGAAAAAACTTTTGATGCAGATTCGTCAATTTTGCTGTTCTTCATCATCAAATTGGTAAATCAGTTCATTAGAACCGGACCATCCCATTTTGTCTCTTGCAACTTTTTCTATGTAATCTTTGTCTTTAATCAAAGCTTTACGGTTTTCATTAAGATACTTTATGTCATTTTTCATTTCAGCAATTCTTTTATCAACATTCTGTTCCTGCTTTTTCATTTCAACTAGTTTGCTGAATTTCGGATAAAAAAGCATCGTAAATATGAACAAACAAAAAATTAAAAACAATAAGGTATTAATCCTCTTAAAAAATGAAAAATTATCATTTTTCTTGCTCATATGGTTCCGCCGAAACAGGCACTTGCTCCAAGTATTTCTTCAATCCGCAGTAGTTGATTGTATTTAGCTATTCTGTCGGTTCTTGAAGCTGAGCCGGTCTTTATTTGACCTGTATTAAGAGCTACAGCAATATCTGCTATGATAGTATCTTCAGTTTCTCCTGAACGATGGCTTATAACAGAAGTATATCCTGCTCTTTTTGCCATTTCAATTGCGTCGAAAGTTTCTGTAAGTGTTCCTATTTGATTTACTTTAATAAGAATGGAATTGGCAGTATTAGTATCAATTCCTTTTTTTAGCCTTTTTGTGTTAGTAACAAAAAGATCATCCCCTACTATCTGGATCTTTTTCCCGAGCTTGTCTGTCATGAGCTTCCATCCATCCCAGTCGTCTTCAGAAAGGCCGTCTTCTATAGAAATAATAGGGTATTTATCACATAGATTTGCGTAAAAATCAACAAGCTCTTCAGATGTAATTTGCTTTCCATCGATCAAATATTTTCCGTCTTTGTAAAATTCACTTGAAGCTGGATCCATTGCAATGAAAATATCATGACCCGGTTTATATCCGGCTTTTTCAATTGCTTCTATAAGTAGTTGTATTGCTTCTTCGTTTGATTTCAAATTAGGTGCAAATCCTCCCTCATCGCCGACACTTGTTGCATAATTTTTGCTGTTCAATACCTTTTTTAGAGAATGAAATGTTTCACAACCCATCCTAAGAGCTTCTTTAAAGCATGATGCACCTTTGGGCATTATCATAAATTCCTGTATATCAACATTATTATCAGCATGTTGACCGCCATTTATAACATTCATCATTGGAACAGGTAGTGTTTTTGCATTAGTTCCGCCAAGGTACTGAAAAAGAGGAAGTCCAAAGGCATTGGCGCTTGCTCTGGCACAAGCCATAGAAACAGCTAAAATGGCATTTGCCCCGAGCTTATCTTTGTTTTCTGTTCCATCAAGTTCAATAAGAATTCTATCTATTTCAACCTGGTTTTCTGCATTTAAGCCCTCTATTTCAGGAAAAATTATTTCATCAACGTTCTTAACAGCATTAAGGACACCTTTTCCAAGATAGCGAGATTTATCTCCGTCTCTTAACTCAACAGCTTCGTGTTCGCCTGTTGAAGCTCCGCTCGGTACTATAGCGCGTCCAACTGCTCCGCAATCAAGAGTAACGTCTACTTCTACTGTTGGGTTTCCTCTAGAATCAATAACTTCTCTTGCATGAATATCATTTATAAATGTCATTTTGTGATCTCCTTTAATAAATTATATCATATCTACAATAAACAGGCAGTAATTATGTTATATGGTACATTCTTAAGTCAAGAAAAAGTTGAAAAAATATCCATCCTCCGAAGTGTAGTGTTTCACAATTTCAGTAACAGAAGATTTAGACAGGATAATCAGCGTGACCGCGTTGTCGCGGTACGCGACTCACGTGGCAGGATTGACATGATTAGAGAGATACAAGAGAAAGAATAAAAGACGAATTATATCCTAAGCTACATAGCTATTATGCTAATAGCTGATTTAGTCACCCTCAATGAAGAAAGACCAAATGCCAAGTCCTATTAAAACTGCTCCTGAAATAATAAAGGCAAATGTAAACTGTGGTTTTGAAGATAATACCTGACTGATAGAATTTTCATTTTTTACAAATATCCAAATAAAAGAAAAACAGTAAAGTGTAAGGACAACAAAACGGAACCTTCCCATAAGCATAAAAAGAGTACTCAAAAAAACAAGAAGAAGAATGTGCCATAAAGGCAGTGTAACATCAATAGTAGTAAGCTTTCCGAAAATATTTGTTAATATATCCAATGTGAAAATCTCCTTATAATCAACAGTTTAGCATATAAATAATGCATTATTAAGAAAATTTTATCTGATTTTACTTAAAATTCACAGCTAAAAGGTAATGGAACATAAAAAACGTTACATTTTCATTTTTAGGTTAGTTATTTACAATTTAAGTCTGGTCTAAGATTTACGGCATCTTTTAAATAAACATGGATCATATCTTTTTGAGATGTATCAGTATTATAATGAATAAGTATTCTAACGACCATCTTAAGACTATTGGGAACAGGGATTTCTGTCATGCAAATAAGCGGTGTATGGCTAAAACCTAATTTTCTTGCAGCAATGGCCGGGAAATCTGCTGTAAGATCAGTAGTAACCGTAAAAACTATAGATGCCACTTCTTCTTTATTAATATTGTTTTTTTCAATCATCTTTTCTAAAAGATGCTTGGAATCACTAATAATTTCTTCAGACGTATTATTGTCTACTTGAATCGCTCCTCTTATTCCTCTTATTGCCAATGTAGTCCTCCTTAGATTTTATGATTTTGAAAAATATATCATTATTTATAAAAAAACAAAATTAAAAATTTTAAATGTTGGATGTTGTTAGTTTTTTTAGCTTTTACTTGAGTCTTGAGTCTTGTGTCTGGAGTCTGAGTTTTGATCATATAGCCAACATGCAACAAAGTGGTTATCACCTTTTTTAAGATATTTAGGTGTCTTACTTTTGCAAATTTCCATTGCTTTTAGACATCGTGGATGAAAAGGGCATCCTGATGGAATAGAAACAGGAGAAGGGACGTCTCCTTCAAGAAGAATTCTTTTTCTTCTCTTGTCACTATCTATTTCAGGTACTGCTGATATAAGAGCCTTTGTATATGGATGAAATGGATTTTTAAATAATTGTGATGAAGGTAGCTCCTCAATGATCCTGCCTAAATACATAATATATATTCTGTCGCTTATAGATGCCGTTATTTTCAGGTCATGTGATATAAAGAGATAACTAAGCTTGTATTCTTTTTTTAGTTCATGAAGAAGGTTTAATATTTGTGATTTTATTGATACATCAAGAGCTGATAAAGGTTCATCACAGACAATGAATTTTGGATTAAGAGCTATTGCTCGTCCTATTCCAATTCTTTGTCTCTGGCCTCCACTGAACTGATGTGGATATTTGGTGGATGCATCTTTAGATAGACCTGTTTTTTCCAAGATTTCTGATACGATCTTATCTATACTAATATTATCTAACTTTAGTTCATTCTTAAAATTATATAATCCTTCTGCAATAATATGTTTGACCTTGAAACGAGGATTTAGAGAACTGTAAGGATCCTGAAAAATTATTTGCATGTTACGTCTTAATTTTCTAAGTTCTTTACCTGAAATACTAGTAATATTGTTACCATCAAAAAAAATGTTGCCGTTTGTTGGATCAATTAGACGTAAGATTGTTCTCCCAAGTGTTGTCTTGCCACAACCGGATTCACCTACAAGACCTACAGTTTCACCTTTAAGTATATGAATATTAATATTCTCGACAGCACGAACTATTTCTTTTTTTGAATTAAATAATCCAGTTTTTTGTTCGAAAAATTTGGATATATTTTCTGTCCTTATTAAGCAGTCAGTATTTTTAATATCATTCATAATTGGTTATTCTTTATATTTTGTCATAATGATAACAAGAAGTATAATGACCTTTTTCTACTTCAATCATATAAGGTTTTTTAGTACTGCAGTCTTTTTCAGCGTAAATACATCTGGGATGAAAAGGACAACCAGCTGGTTTTTCTGAAGGATCTGGAACCTGTCCCTCTATTGTCTTTAATTTCTGCCATTTTTCTGTTATCGGAGGAATGCTTTCTAAAAGACTTTTAGTGTACGGGTGAAGTGGTTTGCTTATTAATTCTTTAGTTGGTGCTTCTTCAACATTCATCCCCGCATACATAACCATTATTCTGTCTGCTATTTCTGAAACAAGTGGCAGGTCATGTGTTATGAAGATAATACTTGAAGAATGATTTTTAAGCAGGTCTTTAAAAAGTTTTATTATCTGAGCTTGCACTGTTACATCAAGAGATGTAGTCGGTTCATCGGCGATTATAATATCAGGATTATTTATAAGAGCCATTGCTGTCATTACTCTTTGTTTTTGACCTCCACTTAATTCATGCGGGTAGTTTTTAATACGCTTTGAAGGATCCGGTATTCCTACTTCCTTAAATATTTGTATGGTTTTTTTAAGTGCATTCTTCTTATCATTCGGGAAATGTGCAGTGTATGTTTCTGATACCTGAAAACCGACTGTTAATACCGGATTAAGGTAGCTTGATGGTTCTTGAAATATCATAGAGATCATTTTTCCTCTGATCTCGTTCAATCTTTTTTGTTTAAGAGTCAGGATATCTTCACCATTAAAAAAAATACTTCCCTGTGCTATTTTCGCACCCGTAGGAAGTATTTTTAAGATAGATCTTGCTGTTAAGCTTTTTCCGCATCCTGATTCGCCTACAATCCCAAGAACTTCTTTTTTATATAAAGTAAGGTTTATTCCCTCGACAGCTTTTACCGGGTTTTTGCTGTTATTATAAAAATATGTGTGTAAATCTTTAATCTCAAGAATAATATCATTATCTTTAAGTTTATCTTGTTTTTGCATCAGCAGTGTCCCTTAAACGGTCCCCTAAAAAGTTATAAGAAAGTACTGTTAAGAAAATAAAAAACCCCGGCCAAAGTATCCAAGGATGTAATTTTATTTGGGAAATAGCCATTGCTTCAGCAAGAAGATTTCCCCAGCTGACCCCAGGGTCCTGAATACCTAATCCTAACATACTTAATGTTGACTCACCCAGTATGTATCCGGGAATACTTATTGTAACATAAACTATAGCATATGATAAAGTGTTGGGAAGAATATACTTCAAAATTATTTTTGCATCTTTTGAACCCATTGCTTTTGCCGCAATGACATATTCCTGTTGTTTTAAAGAAAGGACCATTCCTCTAATTACTCTGGCCATACCCGCCCAACCTATAAAGCTCATAATAAATACTATTATAAAGTACATTTTAACACTGGAAACCTCAGGCGGAATAGCTGCTCTTAAGCTCAACATCAAATAAAACATAGGGAACATCCATATCATCTCACATAAACGCATAATAACAAAATCCACTTTGTTCCCATAATATCCGGCAATGCTTCCAAAGGTAATACCGAGGCAGAATGAAATAAATGCTCCAATTAGACCTATACTTAAAGATACCCTTGCCCCAAAACATATCCGGCTTAATATATCTCTACCTCGTGAATCTGTTCCCATGAGGTTAACAGTAGCTTTTTCTGAACCAAAAAGGTGGAGGTCTGTCTCAAGGAGACCAAGTAACTTATAAGTATCTCCTTTAACAAAAAACTTTAATTGAATAGGTTGGCTTTTATCTTCTACATATATTCTTTGGCGTATTTCATTATAAGTCCTTTTTTGAAGGTAAAAAAAAGGCCGGATCTTAAATTTTCCGTGTTCATCAAAAAAACGTATTTTATCCGGATTTTTATATATATCTTTTCTTTGCTCTTTATCATAGTGATATGGAGCAAAAAAAGGAGCAAAAACAGCAAGTAAATAAAGGGAAATTAAAATAAATAAGAAAAGATATACATCTATTTTTTTGAAAAAGGATTTCACTTGATGATTACTTTATGATTTTTTATAAGGTTATACTATAAATAAAATTATAAATTCCTTAATTTGTGAATATTGTATCTTTCTGATATACGTTTATTTGCCGTTTCTAAAAAACTCTTTTTTAAAATAATTTCCTTTGTTCCCTGAAAAAGTATATGAACAAACTCACTTTTACTGCTATCTATTGCATTTGCTGCATCTTCTAAGTTAGTTATTTTTTTTCCGTTTATTTTTGTTATTATCTGATAACGAAAGTTCTGATATCCAATATTAATATCATCAGGAAGAACAAAACTTAACATTATTAGTCTTTTCCTATCATCCAAAGGAGACCGTGCGAAATAATTATAATAATAAAGAAGTCTTTTGTTGCCTACGTCCTGCCAGTTTTTACCCCAGGTTTTTAAATAATCAGTTGTAACTTCTTGAATAACTAATCCACCTTCAATCAGATATTTAGGCTGTGAGTCAAAATTATAGACAGGAATAAGATAGTCTTTAGATGTGTAGTTTTTGAGTGTCAGTTTCACAGTTGTTTTCTTGCCATTCCTTAAAATAACTGCAGGTAAAATGTTGTCAGGAAAGTTTCTTGTAAAAAGATATGAAAGTTTTAGCTTTCCGTGAGTATCATCAATAAAATATCCATTATCGTTTATTTCTTTATTATCGAGTGATAATAAAATATCTCCTTTTTGTAATGCTCCGTCAGCTGAACTACCAGGAACAACACGAGCTACATATACTCCTGTAGTTTTTTTGTCCATGCCAAGATATTCTTTAAAAAGAGGGTTTTTTAAAGGTTCCCAATAAAATCCGGAATCAGGGAATCCGTCATATTTTCCATCGGAGATATCATGTAAAAAATGTTTAATAAGTTCTACAGGTATTACCTTTGCAATGAATCGGTTTGCATCATATGATGTGAGAATGCCTTCAAGAAATCCATCTTTTATTACCGGATCTGCCCAGTGCTCGCGCTGATCAAGCTTAATCGATAAATGATAAGAAAGATGTTTGTCCCATCCAATGAAGCTGTCTTCAACGGATACTTTTTCTAATGTACCTTTAATTGATTTTATGCTGTTGTTCTTTTGAATTTGAACTAGCTCTATCGAATCTGATTTTTTTATTCCTTTTCCTAGAGGAAGAGATGAAAGATCATTATAAAAATTTTCATCATCAGCTTTTAAAAGAACGATATTGCTGGAATAATCAACAAAGACAATATGTGCCGGATATTTTGTTTCATCGGAGTTTTTTTTCAACTCTATATAAGTGCTGTCAGATATTGTATCAGCAGTAGTTAAAATATAATTTTTATCTAAAACCGTTCCAAAGGCAGATTGTTCGTTAAATCTTTTCTTCTCCCATGGATAAAATGAATTATAACTTTGATATGTTGCATAGATTTTTACAATATAAGGCTTTATTTTCTTTTCATGTGATTTTTTCATATCTTCTGCTGTTATCACAGAAGTAAAAG
The DNA here is from genome assembly GCA_023144635.1 of Candidatus Auribacterota bacterium. Classification (GTDB taxonomy): domain Bacteria; phylum Auribacterota; class JAFGBW01; order JAFGBW01; family JAFGJP01; genus JAGLFH01. The sequence continues at coordinate 19,066 of JAGLFH010000024.1, forward strand.
AAAAAACTATAATTAGGATCAGGCTAAGCTTAAAATAAGAAAAATATGTTTTTTTGTTGGGAGTCTTTATCATTCTTTCAAATTTTCCATTTTATTTATATTATAACGTTTCATTATTCTTTGATCAGCATCATGTATATTCTCAGCTTTTAAAACAATAGGTGACACATCATTTTCAAATTCAATTACTATAAAACCTTCTTTAATGTTATTTATTAAATCCCTCATTTCACGCAGACTGTTCATTTTTTTTCCGTTAACAGAAGTTATGATAAGGTCTTCATAGTCTTCGCAATAAGTATTTACAGGATCCGGAAGCCTTTTGCATAAAACTATTGGATATGGATTGTCTTTATAAATTTCATCAGGCACATAATAGAAATAATAATATAAAAGTTTTTTATTAGCCTCATCGTACCATTTGTTTCCCCATGTTTTTATATATTCTCTGGAAAGCGGCATAAAAACAAGTCCAGCAAATACAATAAATTCCGGCTCTTCATTATACTTATTTGCAAGTTCTATCTTTGGGACAAAACGCATCAGAACTATTTTATTGTTGAGAATTTTTCCATCACGCACGAATGTTACTGCGATTTTTTCACCGGCTAGTTTAATTTCAGCTGCTTCTGTAAGAGGAAGCCTTTCATTCCATATGGTTATTGAAGCATCATTGGCAATTTTATAACCATCTATTGAAAGCAGTATATCACCGGGTTTTAGTATTTTCTTTGCATTGTCCATAAAAAGGCTTGATATTACTACTCCTGTTTTATTCTCTGGTAATTCATAATGTTCTTGAAGAGCTTTATTCTCAAGTTCTTGGTAATAGAAACCAAGCTCAATATACCCGTCATATTTTTCATCAGAGATGTCTCTTAAAAATCGCTCTATAACAGGATACGGGATCATATAGCTTGAATTTTGAGCCCACATGAGTGATTGGAAAGCAACACCGACTACTTTCCCGTCTTTGGTTATAGGGCCGCCTGAATTTCCGGGATTTATTGCCGCATCTACTTGTATTGCCAGATGGTAGTCTATTCCTGAATGACTATAACGGATATAGTCTATTCTTGAAACTATACCTTTTGTCACGGATGCTTTTTCTCCTCCTACAGGATAACCATAGGCTAATACAGTATCATTGATATTTGGTATTCCTCCAAAATCAAGAGGAGTAGTGTTTTTGAAGAAATCCTTATCGATCACTTTTAATACTGCAAGATCACAATCATTACCTATATGTTGGATCTTGGCAGTATATCTTTTGGGATCGTTGTTCTTTTGTATGATGATATATTTTGCATTAGCTACAACATGGGCATTTGTCATTATTCGTTCACCGTCTATAATAAAACCCGTTCCATTTTGGGTGGATATTTTTTTCATTCTCCAAGGGGTGTAATAGTCCGGCTGCTGGGATGTTGTTATTATTTTAACGACAGAGTGTTGGATCTCATTAACTTGTGAATAAACTAGAGGACAGAATAAAAAAAAATAACTAAATATTACGATAGTTAATGTAAGTTTTGCTAGGCGTTTTTTTTCCATCAATATTATTTTTTACTTTTAAATATTAGAGATTTAAAACATAATTGTAAATAAAACAGCATTAGTTTACTAAATATAAAACTGTTTAACAATAGGTTTTCTGTTTTCATACGGTTAGGTTTTATTTATGAAATATTATAAACTAATATTGGTAAATTTTTATAAGTCATTAATATTTTTATGTTTTATCTTGTCACCTTCTTTTATTTTCTCGGATCCTGTAAGAGAACCTGCTGTAAGCGGAATGTTTTATCCTTCGGAAAAGGAAGAACTTCGCAGAAACGTTTCAAATTATCTTGAATTTGCAGATGATTCTTCCTTAAAAGGGGAGTTATTCGGACTTATAGTTCCTCATGCCGGTTATATTTATTCAGGTCATGTTGCTGCATGGTCTTATAAACAGATAAAGAATAATACATATGATGCAGTGATCATTATAGGGAACAGCCACAGGGGGATGTTTAAAGGTGCAAGTATTGGTAAATATGGTGCATATAAAACACCATTGGGGAATGCTAAAATCAATATTGATCTAGTGGATAAATTATTATTGAAAAGTGAAATTTTTAATTTCTATCCTGATGCGCATAGGGATGAGCATTCTTTAGAAGTACAGATGCCTTTTCTTCAGTTGATAGTAGAGGATTTAAAGATAGTTACAGTTTTGTTGGGGGATTTTTCAAAGAAAAGTGCTCGCACACTTGCGACCAGCCTTCTTGATATTACTAAAGGAAAAAAAGTTCTTTTTATTGCATCTACAGATCTTTCTCATTATTTGCCATACAAAGAAGCTGTCAAAAAAGACTTATTTACCATAGATGCTATAAATAAATTAGATCCTGTTGGGTTTTATAATTGTGTAAAAAATAGGGAGTGTGAACTCTGTGGTCGTGGTGCTGTACTTACAATGCTGTTTTTAGCAGAAAAAGCAGGAGCAAAAAAAATTAAACTACTTAAATATGCAAATTCAGGAGATGTACCAATTGGAAATAAAAATCGTGTAGTCGGTTACGCTGCTATGATTATTGTTAAGTGACAAATAAATAAGGCAGAGTACAGAGGACAGAAGAAATTAGCCACCGAGTACACCGAGGTCACAGAGTAAAAGCACCAATAATCTTCTCCAAAGGCGGATCTGCCTCGGGCGGAAAATCCCAAATCAAAAATAAATCCCAAAAATCAAATAACCAAACAGATGACAGAAAAGCAAAAGCTAAAGAAGACAGAATTAAATATCAATAACAGTCTGTTTAAAATTTATTCAAAATATTGAATATTATATAAATGGTTTGAAATAATCGGTCTTGATAGGAAAATTATTAAATTGTCAAAAGGTTTATAAAACACTTATACATTTACTCGACCTTTAAACTTTTAAAACACGGACAGGGGCAAGCCCTGTCCCTACACACTTTATCTCTTTTTACACGGGCGAATGATTATTCGCCCCTATCGAAGATTCGCCATCTTGTTGGGAGGACTTACTTTCTGATTTCGTGTTTTCTTGTTTTTTTCTCTGCGTTCTCGGTGTGCTCTGTGGCAAAAATATAATAATCGCGTGATCAGCGCTCATTTTTAAAAATGCTTTTTAAAATATCTTTTGCAGCGTTTGGTTTACCGTATTTTTTTGACATCTTTACCATGCGGTTATATAATTTTTTGTCCGCTAATATTTCTTGTGTTTTGAACGAGACATCACGCGGGCTATGAACTTTGACAGCAATGCCTTTTTCAAGTAAAAAATCGCTGTTTCTCTCTTCCTGGCCCGGGATAGGATTTATGATTATTAATGGTTTTTGTTTTGCCATTATTTCTGATGTTGTAAGGCCACCCGGTTTGCTTATTATAATGTCGCTAATATCATAAAGTTCATCTACATTATTAACAAAACCCAGTACTTTTAACGGGAATTTCCATTTGCGCCGTTTCCTTAAGATATTTTTTTTCATATCTTCATTATGGCCGCATACTACAATTACCTGTGTTTTTTGTTTGTTTTGTGAAAAAGAATCCAGTATCTGTTCTATGGGACCTACACCAAAACCTCCTGACATGCAAAGTACTGTCGGTATTTCATTGGATATTTTTAACTTTTTTCTTATTTCTGCAGCATTGTTCTTTTTTAGATATTTTTTTGATATTGGTATACCTGTTACTGATATTTTATGAGTTGGTATGCCGTAATATGTGAGTTCACGAAGAGTTTCGCTGTTTCCTGTAAAATAGCCATCAGCTTCTTTTTTTACCCAGAGAAAATGCACACAGTAATCAGTAATACAGCAATATATTTTTGAAGGGATCTTAGTTTGATCACGAAGAGATATTGTCCTTTCAAGAGGAAGGAAATGGGTACATATTACTTTGTCCGGAGATTCTTTTAGAAAGAATTTTTTGTATTTATAGAGGTTAATGCTATTGAAGAGGGAACGTATTTTCTGTTCTTTCTTTGATAGTTCTTTATCACTAAGATCATAAATATATCCCCAAAGATGTTCAGAGCTTTTTACAAGAGATAAATAACCCGATGTATAGAGCTTTTTAAATGACCAGTTAGAAAATGAAAGGATGTCTTCTATAACAACAGTTTCTTTTGGATAAAATTCATTAAGAAATTCCTTTATTGCGAATGCAGCGCTTTTATGCCCTGCTCCTGCAGAAGCATAAAGAATAAGTGTCTTTCCCATCATTAGCTCCTTTCTTTACTGTCTTTTAAAGATTAAGCTGTCTGAATTTTAATGCGTTTATCATTAAATACAAGAAGTATATCTGCTGTGAGATTGCCGAGAATAAGCATAACACCTCCTATAAGCATACTTGTCATAACCAGATAAATATCCTGACTTCTTGCAGCTTGCAGCATAATGGAACCTAGGCCGGGCCAGGAACAAATTATTTCTGTTAGGGCTGCTCCACTTAACAAAGAAGAAATATTATAGCCGAAGATGGTAATTAGTGGATTTATTGCATTTTTTAGGACGTGCAAATAAAAAACACGAAAATTTCCTATTCCTCTAGCTTTTGCAGCAATTACGTATTCTTTTGAAAGTATTTCTGAGAAATTTCCGCGAGTAATACGAATAAGGCCTGCCATGGATGTTATTCCTATTACAAAAGTTGGGATAATAAGATGTTTAAGGACATCCAGAATTTTATTTATTAGCGACATATCTTCAAATCCGGGAGAACTGAATCCTCCGGCAGGAAGTATATTAGTTATAGAAACAAAATAAAGAAGTATAAGCGCCAGAAAAAAACTTGGCATTGATAAAGATGCAAAAGTAAAAATTGAGATGAACTTATCAAGAAACTTGTTTCTGTTAAGAGCACAGATTATTCCAAGCGGTATTGCAATAAGCCAGGTGAAGAGAAAGGCTGAAAAGGAAAGAAGAAGTGTATAAAGCAGTCTTGAACCTATTATTTCACCAACAGGGCGTTTAAATGTGAATGAGTATCCAAAATCAAGCCGAACAATATCTTTTATCCATATTAAATATCTTGTAACAATATCTTTATCAAGATGATACTGCTTTTCCAGCATTTCTATGGTCTCTTCAGAATAAGCAGGATTCATCCGAATAGAACTTAAAAAATTACCGGGTGCGAGACTTAAAAATAAAAATGTAAAAAAAGACATTAAAAGTAAAAGAGGCACCATTGTGAACAATCTTCTTAAAATAACACGACCCATAAAGCCTCCCAAGAGGAAATTCCAATAATCAAATTCCAAATTTCAAATAAAAGCAGATTTTAAGATCAAAACACATCTTCTGACCTATTTTTTTATATAAATTTCTTCTATGTTGTGAAGTACGCCACCGTTGGTTTTTGGCTTAACATTACCAAGCCTGTTATCTACAGCAGTAAGCATTTGTGATACGACAGTGTAAATAAGTGGGAGATTATCTGCTGCAAGGATCTGCCATTTGTCGTAATGTTTTTTTCTTATCCCGTCATCCATGATCTCGAGAGCATTATTAAAAATATTATCGATTTCACTTTCAAAAGGAAAATCAGGCTTTTCCTGCTTTGGATGCCACATATGTAAATGGCCGTTAGAACGCCAGACATTTGCACCAAAATGAGGCTCAATACTTCCGGTAAATCCAAGGACAATAGAATCCCAATCATATGTATTAAGTGTTTTTTCTACAATATAGTTAAACTCTAACAAACGATAGTTAACCTTTAGGCCGATCGTTTCCAGATCTTTTCTAATTATTTCACAAATTTTTTCTCTTAGCTTATTGCCGGAATTTGTAAATAGATTAAATTCTACTGTGGTCCCATCCGGATAATCCAGTATTTTATCTCCATTTATATCTTTTAATCCGCACTTTGATAGAAGTGTTTTTGATTTTTCAGGATCATATTCATACGGAAAACTTTTTTCTGTCTCTTTATTATGAAAAAGAGTATTTGCCGGACTTACCGGCGAATACTGTATTTGAGCAAAGCCATTAAAAACAGAGTCTATTATAAACTCTTTATCAATAGCGTGAGCAATAGCTTTTCTGAAATTTACTTTTCTAAAAAGATCTAGTTTCCTTTTATCTATGTATGATCCTCCATCAGCATTTTTGCTGGTATTTAAGTTAAAAGTCAGAAAGTTCGAACCAAATGCAGGACCAAGGTTATAGATAGTAAAATCATTTTTATTTTCTAACGGCTTTAAAATAGGATAATCAGTTCCCCTAACTCCATATATATCTATATTTTTCTGCTGAAATTGTATTATTGCGACTTCATCGCCATATATTGAAAAAGAAATTTTATCAAGATACGGAAGTCTGCCTATCTCTGATTTTTTCCAATATAGAGGATTTCTTTTTAAAATTACACTTTGCCCTGGTTTATATTCACTCAGCATAAAAGGTCCTGTACCGATGATCTCTTCCGGTTTTGCATTAAGAGACATAGCAAAGTTGAATTTGTTCTCATTAACATATTTTTCATATGCATGTTTTGGGAGGATCTCTACCATTCCTGCTGTGCGAAGAAAAGGAGCAAACGGGGAGGGAAGAGTAAAACGGATGGTATGATCATCTACTTTTTCAACTTTTATGTTTTTACCTTTGATTGTAAGTATGTCTCTTGCGCTGCAGGGTATGTTTTCGTTATAGACAAGAGAGTTATAACTAAAGACAACATCATCTGCAGTAAAAGGTGTGCCATCGTTCCACTGAATATCTTTTTTTAAACTAAATTCCCAGACAAGACCATCTTTGTCTTTCGTCCAGGACTCAGCAAGATGCGGTTTCATCTCTAGTGTATCTACATCTTGGTCAAGTAATCCCTCAAATATGTATCTTGTTATACTTGTTGTAGAAGTTTCTTGAGCAATAACAGGATTAAATGATTTAGGATCTGATATTGTAGAAAGCCGGAGCGTTCCTCCATATGCAGGTTTTTCGTCAGAATATACTTTTGAATTAAAGTTTAAAAATAAAATAGGTAAAATCAATAAGATAAAAAATCTTTTATACATTTTATATCCTTTTTTAATGTTAAAAAATGTTCGTATTAGATAATAAACTTTGCTTGTTAGTATAGACAAGGTAAATTTTGTGCACTTTTGCATAAACTATAATTATAAGGTTGTGGATCTCAAACGGATGTATTATGGCGTAAATAGTGCAGCTTTGCTGTCAAAATCAAAATTTTAGACCAGTAATAATATAAAAAAAGAGACTAATCACAGGAATAAAAATTGAATCAAAAATAAAACTGAATATTCCTGTATAACTGTCTGTAAGAATAAGGAAGATCAGAACAAAAAATGTATATCGTTCCATTCTATGCATTATCATTCGGTTTTTAGTCGAAAGAAAACCAAAAAGAATACGTGAGCCGTCAAGCGGAGGCATAGGGATCATATTAAATAGCGCAAGTATCATATTTAGTAAAAATATAAAGGACATTAAATCTATCATGCTTGCAATAATCGTGGTCATGTTTGTGACAAGCCCTGTATTTATTATAAAATAAAGTATACGGATCAAAATACCTATCGCAAAAGCAAAAGATATGTTTGCAAGAGGCCCGGCAAAACCAACAATTGCGTAACCCCATTTTTGATCGCGAAGACGCCTGAAATCAACTGGTACTGGTTTTGCATAGCCAAAAGGAGGAAGACCGGCAGATAATAGGATAATTGGCAGAGCAAACGATCCTATAGGATGAAGATGTTTTAATGGATTAAGCGTAATACGGCCTAAAATTTTTGCTGTAGGATCACCCATTTTAAAGGCTGCATAACCGTGTGCCGCCTCATGTATAGTGATAGAAAATAACACTATCGGTATATATATTAATATATTGAATAAAAGAGTTGAATCAAACATTTTTTCCTGTTTTTTAAGTTAAATGAATTTTTGATTTTATCAGATAGGAATTAATATGCAAGGGAGAAAAGCAGAAGACAGAAGAATGATGGCAGAGAACAGAGGAAAAAAGTAAGAAGTAGAAAGTAAGAGGTATGTCTCCTAAAAGATTGGCTGATTCCAAATCCGCCCGTGAAAAAGTAGTACGGATACAGCGTGCTGTATCCGTGTAAAAAGGTAAAATGTGGAATGAATGTCGTTAGGTAGAGGACATAGGACATGTTCCAATCTTATAATATCGCACAAGAGAGCTCCTTAAACGAACCACGAACGACGAACCCCGCTTTTACTATTGCCCTTTAAGGAGCGTTGAATTATTATATTGAGTATTATTAATATGTAATTAATTTAATTATTAGTCAGGAGCGAAAAAAATGAAAGCTGTTAAGACTTTTTCAATCATACCATCTTTACCGGATAGACTTAAACCTCTTATGGATATAGCATATAATCTTTGGTGGGTATGGGATGCTGATGCAGTAGAGTTATTCCGGAGAATAGACAGAGAAAAGTGGAGAGAAACAAATCATAATCCTTTAGCACTTTTGGGGTCATTAAGCAAAGAGACTATTAATAAGCTTATTAATGATGAAGGTTTTCTTGATCATCTTGATAGTGTTTGCCAAAATATGAAGGAATATATGTCAGAAAAAACATGGTATGATTCCGGTATTCAGGAAGACCAAAAGTTTACAATTGCATATTTTTCTGCAGAGTTCGGGCTTCATGAAAGCCTTCCTATGTATTCTGGAGGACTTGGTATTCTTGCAGGTGACCATCTTAAATCTGCCAGTGAACTTGGGCTTCCTTTAGTTGGGGTAGGAATAGCTTATACAAATGGATATTTTAACCAGTTCCTTAAAGATGATGGCTGGCAGTATGAAAAGTATCCTGTAAACGATTTCTATAATATGCCAATACAGTTACAGAGGGATGATTCCGGAAATGTTATATTTATTGAAGTCGATTATCCTGAAGGAAAAGCATATGCGCAAATATGGAAAATGACTGTAGGAAGAGTGTCTTTATATCTTCTTGATACTAACATTCCGCGTAATCCGGAGCATCAGAGAGAGATCACTTTTAAACTTTATGGTGGTGATAAAGAGATGCGGATCAGACAGGAGATCCTGCTTGGCATCGGAGGTATAAAAGCTCTCAAGGCTGTGGGTATCAAAGCTGATATTTTTCATATGAATGAAGGGCATTCTGCTTTCCTCTCTCTTGAAAGAGTGAACGGACTTATGGAATCTCAGGGACTTTCCTTTGAAGATGCATGTGAAGCTGTCACAACAGGTAATGTTTTTACAACACATACTCCTGTCCCGGCAGGTAATGACAGGTTCTCTGCGGAAATAATGAAGAAATACCTTTCTTCCTACAAAGAAAAGTTCGGCATTAAGATGGAGGATTTTCTTGGACTTGGAAGAGAAAATCCGAGTGATAGTAATGAACCGTTTTGTCTGACGGTCCTTGCTATAAAACTTTCTTCATCTTCTAACGGTGTTTCAAAGCTGCATGGAGATGTTTCCCGTGATATGTGGAAAAATATATGGCAGGGACTTCCTACAAATGAGGTTCCGATCGGTTACATAACAAACGGTGTTCATACAAGTTCGTGGATCTCTGATGAAATGAAAATACTTTTTGAAAGATATATTGGAAAAAGATGGCGCTTTAGTCCTGCTGACCAGACTATTTGGCAAAGAATAGAAAATATACCAGATACAGAACTGTGGCGAGGCCATGCAAGAATGAGGGAGCGATTAATTGGTTTTACAAGAAAGCGCCTTCAAAAAAGTCTTCTTCACAGAGGATCGACCGCATCTGAAATAGCTTTAGCACAAGAAGTGCTGGACCCACAGGCATTGACGATAGTTTTTGCGAGGCGAATGGCTGAATACAAACGTGCGTATTTGCTTTTTATGGATCTTGACAGGTTAAAGGCTCTTTTGAATAATAAAGATTATCCTGTACAGATAATTATGGCAGGAAAAGCTCATCCGCATGACAATAATGGAAAAGAAATAATAAAGTCTATTATAAATTTTTCATCACAGCCCGAATTCAGGAAAAAGATAGTATTTCTTGAAAATTACGATATACGGGTTGCAAGATATCTTGTACAAGGGGCAGATGTATGGTTAAACACTCCTAGAAGGCCATTGGAAGCAAGCGGTACAAGCGGTATGAAAGCCCAGTTTAATGGTTGTATTAATATAAGTACATTTGACGGTTGGTGGTGTGAGGCATATAACGGGAAAAATGGCTGGGTAATAGGAAATGATGAAACGGTTAGTGATGATAAAGGCTTTCAGGACAATTTAGAGAGTAAAGATCTTTATAATATACTTGAAAAAGAAGTAGTACCCCGCTTTTATGAGAGGGGGACTGATGGTATCCCTAAAAAATGGGTAAAACTGATGAAAAGCGCAATGACATCTATTTGTCCGATCTTCAACACAAACCGTATGGTTAAGGAATATTATGAAAAGTTTTATTTCCCTGCATCTCAGAGAAGTAGACGTTTCATGTCAGATGAATATAAAAAAGCAAAGGAATTAAGAAGCTGGAAAAAACGTTTAAGAAAAAACTGGAATTCAATTTCTATTTTAAATGTTAATGCTAATAAGAGGAATGTATATCATATTGATGAGGATCTTCCGATACAAGCTGATATTCGCCTTGGTAATATTTCTCCAAAGGAAGTAAGCGTAGAAGTTTATTATGGAAAGGTAACTTCAAGTGAAGAGATGTCTGCAGGGGGTGCTTCTATTATGCAGATCGATCCGTCTAAAACAACAGGTGATGGAAAAGATAAGACTTATCATTATACAGGAACTGTTAATTTCACAACAAGCGGTCAATCTGGTATATCTATTCGGATCTTACCTAAAAATGATGAACTTATAAATAAGTATTTGCCCGGGCTTATATTGTGGGCATCAGATGATATGAAACAGGATAATGGAAATGGTGAATAGTATAATATAAGTTTATCCGCCTGCACAGAAGACCCCGGATGTAAATCCGGGGATGAATGCACTAAAATGTCTTCTGCTTCGGCGAGATGTTGCAAAGGAGGATTCTGTGCTGGACGGACCTCGCCCGAAGCCCGCAGGGCGAAGGCGGGTTTAAAGGTGCCACGGACGCAAGTCCGTGGGGCTCCATTTTGCTTTCAAAAAAAGTTACTAATAAAGCTTAAGAATTGCTTTTCATTATAATCTATAAAGTCTTATTTTCTTAAAGGGGGATCAGTCTTGAAAAAGTACTTACTTATTATTTTTTTGTTGTTTTTAACCGTTACAGCTTTTGGAGGTCAAATCGATGAAACATCTGCTGAAGGAATGACCCTTTGGATATTAATAAAAAACGGCGGATGGGTAATGGCTGTTTTAGGCCTTCTTTCAGTAGTCTCGTTTGCTTTAACTTTATTTTACCTTTTTACGATAAGAAATAATGTTTTGATCCCAACCTCACAGCTTCTTGACATAAAGCAATCAATCGAAAAAAATGATATTGAAAGAGTTGCTGCACTTTGCAAAAATCGTAAAAACTTTTTAGAACGAGTTGTATATACTGGTGCTTGTACCTATAAAGACCCGGGTAAGGTCATAAACAAAAAAATGGAGGAAGAGGGACGAAGAGTTATTGCAGCTTATTGGCAGCGTGTTTCTGTACTTTCAAATATAGCCGTTATTTCGCCTATGCTTGGATTACTCGGTACTGTTTTAGGTATGATCAGAGCATTTAATGCTATTGCTCTTAATATAAGCGATGTTAAACCTATATATTTGGCTTATGGGGTTTCTCAGGCTATGGTTACAACAGCTGCAGGGCTTATCGTCGGCATCTTTTCAATGGCTTTCTTCTTTTACTTTAAATCAAGATTACAGGCAATTTCCATTCATGCAGAGACTATAATAGAGTCTATTGCTGATTATTTTGAAAAAAATAAATAAAGAAAAAAAGAATAGGAAATAAAATGAATTTTATAAAGGATATAAAAGACGACGGGATTGGTTTTCAATTGGCTCCAATGATTGATATCGTTTTTTTACTTTTAGTCTTTTTTATGGTAACTAATGTGTATCATAATATGGAAATGGCGCTTGATATAACAGTACCCAAAGCTGCAACTTCAGGTAATCAAAAACGCCTTCCTGGTGAGATAATCATAAATATTTCCAAAGACGGTATATTTTCAGTTAACCAAAAAATTCTGTCGATAGACGAACTAGCACAGGTATTGATGAAGGTTTCACGTTTATATGAAGGGCAACCTGTTATCATCCGAGGAGACAGCCATGCATACCATAAGCATATTATTCAAGTTCTTGATGTTTGTTCTCAGTCAGGGATATGGAATATATCTTTTGCAACTGTAAAAGAATATGAAGAATAAATACATACTTTTATTACTGGTTTCAATTTCTTTTTTCCTGTTTAATCAAGATGCTTTTTCATCAGAACAGGAAGACTGGGATTTTGCGAATAGTTTATATGTAAGAAAAATGTATGATCTTGCACAAAAAGAGTATAAGCATTTCATAAAGGAATATCCAAATAGTACCTTTATTAATGATGCATATTATCGTATAGCTGAATCAAAGTGGCATATGAATAAGTATGATGATGCTCTTTCTTTTTATCAACGCCTTAAAAGAGAAAATATTGGAAGTCCAAAAAATGAAGTAGTTAGGTTAAGAGAAGCTCTTTGTTACAAAAACCAAAAAAAGGAAGAAAAAGCAATTTCTCTTTTAAAAGAATTTGAAGATGCATATCCTAAAAGCTCAATGCTGCCGATCGTTTATTATATAACTGCGGTGATTAATGCAGATCTTGGAAATGTTGAAAATGCTTTGGAATATTACGACAAAACAATTAATAAAAATGGCACAAACGTTCGCATTGCTCTTTACCGCAAAGGTCACTTACTTATAAGGCAACAAAAAAACATAGATGCTCTGGAAACATTTAATACACTACTTGGTTTTTCGCAACATGATGCTATCGAAGAAGATGCTATGTTTAAGGCAGGAGAACTTTACTTTAAATTATATGAATTTAATAAATCTTTTGAGCAATACAAGAAATTTTTAAATAATTATCCTGATTCACAATTGATAGGTGATGCATATAAGAATGCACTTTATTCACTTTCAGAGTTGAAAAATTTAACTCAGATGGAGCAGTTTTATAACTCTTATAAAGCAACAGAAAAATATTCGAAAGAAAAGGGTTTTTCTTTATTAATAATTGCAGGAACAGCTTTTGAAAAAATGGATTATGATAAATCAGGATATTTTTTGAAACAAATTCAGCAAGATGAGTTTTCACCATATTATATCAGGAGTATTATTTTGCAGGCAAAAATAGCATTTGCTCGAAGTGAATATGAAAAAGTTTTAGCAATGCTTGATAGGGCTGAAAAAAAGGAAGTTTTAAAGGAAGAGTTAAGTGATATCTATTTTTTAAGAGCAAAAGCCTTAAAAAAAATTGGCCGTATAAGTGATGCAGAGGGATTTTTTACAAGAATAATAAGTATTGATCATGAGTCTGATGTTTTAATGAAAACATATTTTGAAAAAGCAGATTGTCTTTATAGGCAGGGTAATTATGAGCAGGCATCTGAAGTAATGAAGAAATTTATAAATAAGTTTAAAGATGTTTCTTATAGAGAAAATGCATTCTTGAAATATGCCGAATATCTTTCTTACTCAGGTGATCTTCAAGGGGCAATAGAAATATTAAAAAAATTCATAAATGAAAACACATATTCTACACATTCAGAAGATGCCTATTACAGAATAGGCATTAATTATATGAAAATGAATGAATATGAAAAAATGTCAAAAACATTTAAGGAATATTTAGAAAAATTTCCTGAAGATTCAAATTATAGGCCCAAAGCTTTATACTGGATAGGGTGGAATTATTTACGTGACAGTAATTATGAGAGTGCGATAAAACCGCTTAATGAGATATATGAAAAATCTAAAAAGTCAGAAATTTACGATGACAGCGTTTATTGGCTTGCAATTGCTTACTACTCTCTTGATGATAAAGTAAAGGCATTGTCATATTTTACGGAACTTTTAGAAAAAGGAAAGAGCAAGAATTTTACACGCTCTATTCTTTTTTGGATAACAGAAGAACTTATCGAAAATGAAGATTATAAACATGCGACGAGTTCGCTCCAAATATTAGAAGAAAAGGTGATATCTTTTCAGGAAAAACAGAGAATTGCTTTTTATGCAATTTCAATTGCATTTGGAAAGAAGGATGTTGATAAAATAAAAGTGCTATGTAGTGATTTTTTTAAAAAGTATCCTAAAAGCTCTTTAATAAATGAAGTTAAATTATTTGAAATAAGATCATTAATTTTAGAAAACATGTTTAAAGAGGCTTTAGTGAAAATAGAGTCTCTTGCACAAACAGATAATACAGATATAATGTTTCGTGCTTTTTATCAAAAAGCATATTTATTTGAAAAGAAAGATCAACTTGATGCGGCTGCCCGCGAATACCTTAGATTGTCTATTTTGTATGATCACCCATTGAGTGCAGAAGCAGCTTATAAAGCATATGGCCTTTATAAAAAAATAGGTGACAGTGATTCGATGGAAAAATGTAAAAACGAGATAATAACAAGATGGCCGGAATCAAAAGAAGCAAAGGTCCTTTTAAGTGAATGACCAAAAATATATTTTTTCTCTTGTTGTAACTTTTTCTCTTTTATTTCATGTGTCTTTTTTGATTGCATCAAAACATATAATTGTAAGCCCCGGAGGAAAAATTGAGCAAGATATCAAAAGAACTTTCAGAATGAGAAATATAACCTTTCTTCGTGAAATCAAAGATATAAAACCTGTTGAAGAAATTAGAAAGATACAGTTTCCTGATATGACAAAAGATCTTATACAAAAAGCTCAGGATCTTGTTTTTGATGGCACCCCTTATGACAAGGAATCTATAAATAGTGATGAAAATATTTATGTAAGCAGAAAACTTGAAAAAGAGTTTAACTTTTATGAATTTGTTGAAGAAACTCCTGAAGTTCTGCGTGCAATAGATGCACATGCTAAAGAAAATATCATGATTTCTAAAAAGAGGTCTTTTGTTCAAAATCGGGATAATTCAGCAATTAATGTTAAAGATGAAATCGCAGGAATTGAAAATAGGGCAAGAAGGAATATCTCAGGAGAAAATCAAACTTCATATCTTATGCCGAGGTATCAAAATTTCGAAAGTGATTTTGGATTAGAATCTGGTATAGCTTCCAAAAAACAAAAAGAAGATATATCAGGTGAGGAATTAGATATAAATGATATAGAAGATACTTTACTTTCAAAGTCAACTGACATCGAGAATGTTGTAATTGTCGATAATCTTGATGATTTTATTGATGTTAATATCAGTCATGCTTTTAGTGAAGAAGATGCAGGCTATTTTAAGATACAGCTTAAAATGAAACATATGTACACAGGAATAAAGACATTCCCGAAAGATGTTATTTTTGTAATTGATATTTCTCGTTCAATGGAAGATGAACAAGTGGCTAAGATAACGAATACTATAAAAAACATAATTTCAAAAGACCTTGAGCAGGATGACCGCTTTAATATAGTTTTATTTAGTCAAGTCAATAAAGTTTTCAGTGATACTTTAGTAACTTGCGGAATAACGAAAAGAAAGGATGAATTGAATGCTTTTTTTAGAAATGTGTTAACGCAGGGACAGACAGATGTTTATGGCTCTCTATCCCAAATCATGTCCCTGTGGAGCACTGAAAAAAATAGAGCAGGAATTTTAGTGTTAATAACAGACGGACGCTCTACAAAGGGCGTAAAAGATCCCGAAGAGGTAATAAAAAAAATAACAAAGATAAATAATGCCAAATGGCGTATTTACTGTTTTGGTAATGAAAGGGCAGATTCTTACTTGTTGGATATGCTTTCTTATATGAACAGGGGGTATTCTTTATATGCAAAGAACTTTATAAGAGTTGATGATGAACTAAGACGTTTGTTTGAAGAGATCAAAGACCCTGTGGTCCTTAATGTGAAATTTCAGCATACTGGACGTGGGATCGAAGGGATATATCCTTTGGTCATTCCTGACCTTTTTGAAAATGGGAAAATAGTTTTTTACGGTAAATATCAGGATAAAGATAGTGTTTTTTCAGGAAGAATACTTGGCAACACTGTGCATGGGGAAAAAGAAATAGTCTTTATAAAGGAATTTAAAGATATTCCGGAAACAATCGAAAAAGATTTTTTAAAGAAAAATTTTGAAATGCTCAAGAAATTTGAAAGTCAAAAACCTGAGATCTACTAAAGAAAAGGCTTTTTATTTAATGTAAATTTAGATACAATTTCACGGAATATATTAGTAAACAAAAAACATTAAGGAGGAAGTGAATGAAATCATGTTTAAAATGGGTAGCCATTATAGGTGTAATTGTTCTTGTAATTGTTCTTGTGTTTTTACAGTCTTTTCTGGGGAAAACAATAAAAAAAGTTGTTGAAGAGAATGCTGATCAGTTTCTTACAGCTAAAGTTGAAATAGCTGATCTAGATTTTAATATTCTAGGAGGTTCAGTTGATATAAAAGGTTTGAAAGTACATAATCCAGCTGGTTTTACAGGTGATTATCTTTATAAACTTGAAAGAAGTAAAGAAGATCTGGGTCTTATGGCACTAATTGATGGAGAAATAGTTATTGAAGAAATAACTATTAAAAACTCTGACCTTTTTATAAGCAGGAACAAAGAAGGAAAATTAAACGTATCGGAACTTGTTAAAAAAACAGAGAAAAAAGAAGAGGCTTCAGCTGAAGAAAAGCCAGCAGAAGAAAAAGCTTCAACAGAAAAAACTGAAGAAATCGAACTACCACCATTTTTACTTGAAAAAATGGATATTTCAGCTACTTTAGATTATCTTGATGAAAAAATTGCAGAAGAACCTTTTAAAATAGGATTTATTACAAAAATAGCTTCAAGAAATCTTGGTACTATAGGGCCTGAGACACAAAAGGGTACGCTTTCTATAAAAGGACATTTAAGGGATAGTGAAAATGAATTTGTTACTGATATTAATCTTGAGATGCCTCCTTTAACAGATTTGAAGAATCCTACTTTTGATCTTAAATCGGAAATAAAAGAGATAGATATGAAACGCCTGGAAGTATATAAGGAAATAACAGGTATTGAAGAAGGCAAACTTTCTATTACTTCCCGCATAGTTTGTGTTAAAGGAATAATAGATAAAGAAAAAAGTACACAGACAATATCAATAAAAGGGCTAAAGGTTACAGACAAGCTTAAAGAAGAAAAATTAAAAGGTATTGATCCTCCTGCAGACCTTCAGTTTACTGTTCATGTCTTTGGAAGTATGGGACTTAATAATTATGAGAATATTAAGACTGATGCCTTTGAGCAGTTTGTAAAGGAACTGCTTGATCCAAAATCTCTTATTGGAGGAAAATTACAGGAGGGGCTTAAGGATAAATTTGGTGACAAATTGGAAGGGTCACCTCTTGGCGGTTTCTTTGGTGGTAAAGATAAAAAAGAAGGAGATACTAAAAAAGGGAATGCTAAAGAAGAAGGTAAATCTCCACTGGGTGGTATGATGGATGGTTTAAAAGAAAAGGGAGAGACAACATCTGATGATAATGATGCGAAAATAGAAGATAAAAAAAGCGGCCTAGGCAGTTTGCTGGGAGGTCTTGGAGAAAAAAAAGAAGAAGAAAAAGAGGACTCAGGATCTGATGCTAAAGAGGAAAAAAAGAAGTCTCCGCTGGGCGGACTAAAGAAACTTTTTTAAGAAACACAAGAATTAAAAGAAGCAGTCAAAAAAAAATATTGACTGCTTCTTTTTTTTTTATTATACATAATTGAAATTGATATTTTTAAAGATAAAGTACTGTATAAATTTATATCAAATGTTAGATATGTTAAATAATTTATATATGGGATTAAAATGGAAGATAATATTGACTTGCTTGAAGAAGTAACAATTCCAGATCTTGAAGAAATTGTAGAATCAGTTACTATTGTTTTTTGGCATGCAGAGGCCGGTGATATTGTTGAAGTTAATGATAACCTTGTAGACATACAGGTTAAAAAAAGTATAGTTACCATAAAAGCTCATGAATCCGGAATGTTACATGAGGTTTTTTTTGACGAGGGCGACGAAGTTATGATGGACGAAGTAATTGCGACCATAGTACCTGAAATATAATATAAAAATGACCGGTTTATTTCTCAAATACAACTAGGTGCAAGTATTCCTAATTATTTATCCACTGTTTTTCTTAAAAAGATCAACTATTTGAGATGATAGATCTCTAAGAGTTCTATCGCGAGCACCAACTATGAAATAAGCATCAGTTGGTGTACCTTCAATCATTAAAGAGAACAATTTTTCTCTGTTTTCAGCATAGAATGCATTTATAGATCTTTCCTTTAAAATATTGCTAAGTGAATCTGATGTAAGATCTCGGTTTATGCTGCCTCCTGCATCATAAATTTTTCCGATTATTAGCCTATCTTTTGAACGAAGTCTTTTAGCAAAAATATCTGCTAAATCTGCCAGCTGTTTTTTAAAAGGAGCATAGCCGTGAGGCTGATAAAATAAGGTTATGGAATTATAATGATCTGTTGCAGTAACAAGAAGTGAATCTATTTTTGCAGGGTTATGTGCAAAATCATAAATGACAGATCTAATATCATCTTTTTGAATTAATTCAAACCTTCCCTTTATACCATTGAATGTTGATAGAGAACTGGATATATGGGGAAGTGATATTTTCATTTCGTGTCCAATGGCTATAGCAGCTGCAGCATTTTCAATATTATAATTTCCAATAACTTTTATAACAAAGGGAATGCCAGAAACATCAAAAGAAGTGCTATCCCTAGATGTTTTTATGTTTTCAATAAATATATTTGCAGAAGCATCTTTTGTGCTGAAACTTACAATAGGTATATCAGTGAAACGCATAATTTCTTTGAGTACCGGGCAATCTGCATTATAGATTACTTTTTTTGAGTTTTTTATAAACTTTGAAAAAAGGTCTTTTGCATCCTCTAAAGACATATGATCAACTGATATATTCGTTAAAACTGCTAGTTCTGAGATGTAATCACCGATTTTTTTATCTGATTCATCGACTTCAGAAATAAGTGTATTACTTTTGGAATGAAAAAAATTTCCTCCGATACCTTTTTCTGAATAATCAAGTATTTCTGCTCCGCAGAAGATAGTCGCATCAATACTATTTTCAAGAAATATTGTTGCAAGCAAACCTGTAACAGTTGTTTTTCCGCTTGTTCCTGCAATACCGATAGATCTATTTTTATTGTATATATTTTTTAAAAATATTGATCTTGAAATAATAGGAATATTTAGGCTCAGAGCTTTTTGATAATCGGGAACAGTATCTTCTACTGCAGCGGAAAAAATACATGCATCAAAACTTTTATCTATTATAGAGCCATCCTGAGGAGTTATTTCAACCCCTTTTTTTTCAAGGAATACTTTATAATCAAGTGATAATCCATTATCAAAGGATCTGTCTGAACCAAATACAGTATGTCCTTCAGCAATAAGATATTGTGCAAGAGCATTCATGCCCGTTCCTGCTACGCCGGATAGATAATATTTCATAAAAGTATTATAAACTATAAGTGTGAATTTATAAATCAAAATGAAGCTCAAAGAGCTTCATTTATTTATAAATTCGTAGTGCGTGGTGCGTTGATGGAGTTTCCGCATAAGCGGAAACAGATGATAGTGTCGGAAGTACGAAGTGAGTAGGGGCGCCGCTTGTCTGCGCCCGTGTGGAACGTAGAAAGACAAATTAAGATATAAAAAGTGAGTAGGGTTCTGGCCTGCCTGAACCGTGTAAAAAGGTGGATGTATGGTTCGGTAGAGGAAATTCTCTCTTTTTTTATGACAATTGTTTCTATTAAATTTGCTGTTATCAAAAAATCTTCAGGGGTTACATTTATTTATTCCATATTTCTAACCTTATTGATATATATTTTCATGTTATACCACAAACTACTTTTTCTTTTTACACGGACAGGGGCAAGCCCTGTCCCTACATATGTTTTATTTTTTCTCTGTGTCCGGCTGAAAGTCCGCCGTGGCGGATGGCTAGATTATCAAAATCATCAGCGAAGCGTTCCTTGAACGCACGACCCACCACGCATGACGCACGACGAATTTATCTCGGATATTCTGCAGTAACAATATTTACGGAAAAGAGGTCATTAGGTGTTATCTCAAAGAAACATTCCCTTTTTGCATTTAAAAAATACACTAATGCACTGTTTTTATTAATGCTGTTTTCTCGTTCCTGTTTTAAAAAACCCTGTTCATACATTTTTTGATCTATAAGTTCTAAAGTTTCTTCAAATGGTTTATTAAAAGTAAATGTCATCATTGTTCTTTGAGAAGAATGGGAATAAAAGGATTTATTAATGTCGATTTCTCCGAAGATATATTTTATCCTTATCGGTACAATAGGAGGGGATAAGGAAGGATCATTTAATGAATGAGAAGAAGGAATGGCTATTATGCTGTTGCTGTCTTTCTTTCTTATAAGAAGTATAGCTTTTCCGTATTGATGATCCTGAGAAACACCAAACACATAGCACATATTTCTACTCTTTCTTATGTCTGCGACAAGCCCCTCTTTTTCTAACATTATCAAAAAATCTTCAGATGCTTTTTCCATATTATTATGCTCCAGTTCGAACATATCAAAATTTGTTTTAGTCCCATATACCCACATTTCTTCTTTATCCTGTAAATTATCATTTTCACGAAGGAATGCAGTACTCTCCTCAGCCCGAGAGATCATATTTTGAAGATTTTGTTCATCAGCAGTTTTTTGTCCATCGTTCATCCCTACTAGGAAAACAATAGTCAAAAAAGAAGAAAATAAAAATATGAGGAAAAATCTTTTCATAAAATTAGAATAAAGAGTTTAATCTATCTCCATCTCATCCACCATGGTAATTGTTGTTGCTGCACCGGTATGTCAGGAGGATTGTCGGTGCGGAAATATCGTCCTCTCGGGTCAATGGGTTCCTCATACTCAACTTCAATACCAACAGCTCTGCCAAGAGCAGCAAGCTTGCTCATTAAAGTATAACCAACCCTATAAACGATCTGGAGTCCCCTGAAAAGACTGCCTATTTGTGAACCTATCGGATACAGCCAAAGTCCCTTTACAGCAAAGGAAAAGTCAAATAGATTACTCTTACCCGCAGGTACTCCGACACGTCTTGCAAATTCTCCTCTATTGCTTGCTGACCAGTCACCATATAATACAACTGAGGCGTTTGAAAGCTTAATGTGCGGTATAGTCATTTTATCACCGCCTATTAAGGACCCCAGTTCATTAATAATATCTATATATTCAAGTTCTTTATTATATTCCACCTTTACCATTACTTTTTCGTTTCCTCTTATTTCCAAAGGACGGGCAAGCCCCATGCCGAAACCTCCGAATCTGGCAAACAAGGCATTTGAAAAAAGACTGTCACAGTAATAGCCGGATCCTCCTATGATCTGTGTAAGGGGGCCTAATTCTGCGCTTCTTGCAGATGTTCTTGATACACATGATCCTCTTGAGATAGTTACGCTAGTATTGGCAGGATCATTAAAAAAAGTATTTTTTATTTCCTGACTAATTGCACCTGTATCACCCGGCCTGTAAACTGCTTCCCATGCAGCATAGCGTGCACCTTCAATCACTTTGTGCTTGGCGTTTACAATTAGATAAAGCTGGAACATGACCATAAAGATGATTCCGAGTATAGGCATGACAAAAACAAATTCTGTCATAGCATTGCCTTTTTGAGAACGCAGATTATAGTGGCTCGAACGTGGATGATCGCAAATGACAGATGTATGCTTGACTGATTTCATAAGTATAAAAAAATTTTAAAATGCACTTAAATGCCTAAAGTTAAGGAGTGCTATTGCACAATATTTAATCTTAATCACGAAAAACACAAAAATTTCCAACCTTAATGTTTATAAACGTTTATAATAGAAAAGACAATATATTTTCTTTATAAATATTTGTAATAGTAAACTGAATTTTTTCTTACTTTTTGTTTATTTTTGTATAAATCTTTTTACATATATTATCATTCTATTCAAAAGAACAATTATTCCTGACAAATTTACAATATCTTAAGCGAAGCGTTCTTTAATTTTAGACACTTTTAACTTAAGGCACTTTAGGCACTTCTTTTTCTAATGATGTATCTGCATATCAGAATTCTGATCCCACCAGTTTCCAGCAGTATATTTATATGTTTTAAAAATTGTAAATAGTTGCTTTTCCAATTGAGTGTATTTAAAACTTGGATCATAAACAGGAACAAGTCTGGCATGCCAGTAAGCATTGAACTGTGTAGGGCCCTGAGAAGTGTTCTCAGGGTTCTGATAGTATACCTCTGCTCTGCTTATTGCTTGAACCTTTTTAGGGTCATTAAGGCCTACAAGAGCCGGAAACAGCTTTTTTGTTATTGCTGTTTTGGGCTGGGTCAGAACCGTGTAGACTGATCGTCTTGCCGGATCTCCGTCAATCTTATTTAAAGAATCCATATGAGGGTATTCAAAATTAGTAAGATCATAGTAAAAATGTTTTCTTACAGTATATACAGGACCTCTCCATCTTAGTTTCCATCTTTTCCATCTGTATATTTGAAACCTGAAAGAATCCTCCTGCATAAAGCCTCCTAATCCGCGGTTGCTGCCCCATCCTCCTCCCCACCATGACCACCAGTTATTCCTGCTGTTTCCCTGTATCTCATATCTTCCCTGAAGCCCTGTTTGCATACATCCAGGATATGGCCGACCTCCTGGCCATGTCCATCTTGGAGGAATATATACCATCAGATGTCTTGGAAAATAGGGGGAGCCTGTTGCAAAATAATCCTGCGATGAAGCAATTACCTTTTTCAGCATATCAAAATTTGATTTAAATTTAAGACGCCAGCTATCATGATCGATTATATCGCTATATATTTTTGCGTTCGTGTATCCAATCAGATCAGCAATTCCCCAGCGGGGCCAACCCCATCTGGTTACACCAGTAACAGTGTATCTTTTACCACCAATTTTATTTACCTGTACGGTATGTGGTTCGTTGTTCATATTTTCAGTTGTTCTTATGATATCATCTGCAATATCAGAATAGAGTATTGAGCTCCACATAGATCGGAATAAAGCTTGTTGAGTTTCCTGAAACAGTGGATTATGCACTTTTTTTATCATTTCCGGAAAATGAGGATTTAGAATGCTATCTGCCATACGGTAAAATTGATGTATCTGTATGATTATTTGACCTACATAGGGGATCCAGCCTATGGTATAAGAAAAATTTCTCCAGAGTTGTTCGGATGAATCAATAGCAGTAGCAAATGAAATAGTGCAAAAATGAGCTATCATTGCTCTATTTGTATATGCAAAATAATTATAAGACCTTGCTTCCCATACAGCCTGTGAATATGCACCTGCATCTGCCATGTTCTGAAGGTTCATTTTTTCTCCAATAACAATTCCTACATTATAAACAGAACCGATTATCATGACTAGAACTGCAGCAACTGCAAGGAAAAGGACAAGGACTTGTCCTCCTGTATTGCTATTGAGGCGTTTAATTGTTCTTCTTATTTGTGATATACTCATATTGCTTATTAGAAGTGTTTAATTAGCGAAATCCGGAGCATTATTGTCTTTAAAGTAATGACCACGCGGATCAATAGGATCGTTAAAATGAGATTCTATTCCAAAAATATCTCCAGCTGTTGAAATAATATCTAAAATGGGCTGCATTGTACCGTAAATGATATTAATGGCACTAAAGGCTTCGCCGATCACTCCACCTACAGGATAAAGCCATAGGCCTCTTATTAGGCTTGAAAGATCTCCATCTCCCCACTCGGACAGACTATCTAGAAAATCATCTTTACTGTAAGCAACACCTACTCTGTTTGCAAATTCTTTTCTGCTTGATGCTGCCCAGTCATCATGAATTATTATAAGTGAATCAACAAGTGTTATTGGAGAAATTGACATTTTTTCTCCGCCAAGGAATTCACCTAGTTCATTTATTGTAGAAAGGTATTCCATTTCAAAATCGCAAGTTACTCTTGCTTTTACTTTGTTTTTTTCTTCAACTCCTAATGCGTTTATTAGTCCAAGATCGATGTCTGTTCCTGGAATTCCTAGAAACATGGCTGTTGTAAAAACAGGATCAAAATATATAGTTCTTACATCAAGTGTTGGAAAAAGTTGAAAGAGTCCGTTAAAAAAGCCTAAAATATTATCAAGAATATTTCCAAGAGGGCCTGCAAAACGTGATTCAGAACGTTTCCATGAGTCTGTAACCGTAAATTCGACATTTTTTAAAGTAAGATTAGGTTCAGCACTCAGGATCATTGTTTCTATTTCATTTTGAATAGCAGCATTTGTTTTGCTAGAGAAGGCTTTTTCATATGTAGCATAACGGGAGCACTCTATTACTTTATGCTTAGCATTACATAAAAGGTAAAGCTGGAACATGATCATAAAAATAATAGCAAGAACAGGCATAACAAAAACAAACTCTGTCATTGCGCTGCCTTTTTGAGAACGCAGATCATCACTGATCGAACGCGGATGATCGCAAATGACAGATGTATGTTTAAATTTCATAAGTATAAAAAAAGTTTAAAATGCCTAAAATGCACTTAAATGCCTAAAGTTAAGGAGTGCTATTGCACATTTATTTATATTGATCATAAAAAATACAAAAATTTCCAAAACCAATGCTTATAAGCTGTTATATTAGAAAAGACAATATCTTTTCTTTATTAATTCTAACAAATTTTAATATTTTAAGCGAAGCGTTCCTTATTTTTAGGCACTTTTTACTTAAGGCACTTTAGACACTTCTTTTTTTTAATGATATACCTTCATTTTATCAGATGGATCAAAGTTAAATAATCCGCCGCCCAGATAACCGTTTAAAGACATGTATTTAAGTAAAAGTTTTTCATAAGTGTTATATTTAACTGTATCTTCATAAACAGGACCCAACTTTGCATGCCAGTAAGCATTAAAAAGAGTTGCTTTTTCGTCTGGATTCGCTGGGTTTTTATAATAAACCTCAGCTCTGCTCATTGCATAAATATCCTGAGGACCATCAAGGCCAAGCATTACCGGAAAAGTCTGAATAGCACTTTTGGGCTGTTTTAATATAGTCCAGACATTTCTTCTTGCAGGATCACCGGAAATATTACCTGTTGCATCCATGTGAGGGTACCGGAAATCATCAAGATCATATTTAAATTTTGCTGTTCTCTTCCACACAGCTCCTCTCCATTTAAATTTCCAACTTTTCCAGGTGTTTCTCCAAGTCTGAATACGAAGAGAATCTTCCTGATAGATCTCATTTGTTTTGATCTTATAATGTCCCATAAATCCCATTCTTTGTGAAATATACGGGATCTTTCCCATCCAGCTTGGAGGGATGTATAGCATAAGATGTCTAGGGAAATTCTTATCATCACCCGGGCCGTCTGAGCCGTGTCCAAAAGTATCCATCGAAGAACTTATAACACTTTTTAATTTATTAAAATCTTTTCCAAATTTTAATAATCCATCTGTTTTTACTATATCTGCATAATTATCCTGGTTAATGAATCCGACAACAGAGATCTGACTTGAAGTGAGTCCCAAACCTCCGAACTTATTTATAAAACTGTTTATCTTATTCATTATTCCTGCGCCAGGAATATCTTGAGCTTCGACAAGACCGTTAATCTCTATCGTATGTTTATCAAAATTATCCAGTGTATAATCCTGGAAATTTGCGTTTTCAGTTGTCCTTACAAGATCATCGGGAATATCTGACATAAGCAAAGATAGCCTCATTGATGTAAAGAGACATGTCTGAGTTGTTTGATATATTGGATTCCATATGTCCTTTATTCTTTTGCTTATATCAATAGTTTCATTCAATATTTGATCAGCTATTTTATAAAACTGATGTATTCCTTTTATAACAGGACCTATATAAGGTACCCATCCAATTACAGTTTCAATATCACCCCAAAGTTGTTCGGAGGAATCAACAGCAGTTGCAAATGCAATAGTGCAGAAATGAGCTATCATTGCTCTATTAGTATATGCAAAGTAATTGTATGATCTTGCTTCCCAAACTGCTTGAGAATATGCACTTACATCGGCAAGGTTCTGGAGTTTCATCTTTTCGCCGACGGCATTTCCAACATTATAGACCATTCCTATCATCATAATAAGAATTGTTGCAACTGCCAGAAAAAGAACAAAGACTTGTCCTCCGTCTTCACTGTTGAGTCGCTTAAAGGCTTTTCTTATGCTTATGCTACTCATGAAAATTCCTTTTATGACTGAATGCGCATGCGGTAATCTGATTGCAGGCGTATGCGGTAATCTGATTGAACCATTTCCTCTTCAGCTATTTTGTAATCAGGTTTAAAATTCATGATAGTATATATAACCACGTTGCCGAAGGGGATAATAAGCTGGTAATCATATTCAAGGTGAACATAAAGCAGGGTGTCGTTTGGGTAAACTATAGTCATCTTAAGATTATCTTTAATAGTATCCTTAAAATTATCTGCTGCAGTCACAAGATTATCTGTACTGTTCGTTACAGTCTCAAGAGGAACGCAGGCAATGTACATGCCCTCCCACATTTTTGCTTCTCTTTCCGCACTGCTATGTACTATTCCTATGCGGGCTGCTGAATATGCGGCATAATTAAGTATAAATTTTGCATTAAAGACAAGTCCCATCTGTATTATTGCAAATATTACAGTCAGGAAAATAGGAAGCACAATGGCTGATTCTACCATTGCTTGTGCTTTAGTTTCTTTTAAAAAATTTTTCATATCTTAAATATCATCATATAGTAAAAACTTGAAATTAATACAAGAAAAAGAATTATAAAAATGATAATTACCCAATCCTGACTTGTGAACTTTGGCTTTATTTCTGAAATATTAGGTTTTTCAAGACTTACCGTAGCACTTTCTGGTTTTTGCTTTGGTAATTCCTTAATTTTTACAAGGCAGATAGTTATGTTATCATTTCCGCCTTTTTCTTTGGCTTTTTCAATTAATCTATCTGTTCCGTCTTCGAGAGACAAACTGCTAACAAGTATTTTTTCTATCTCATGATCGCTTACAAGCGCATGAAGGCCGTCAGAACATAAAAGAAAAATATCTTTTTCTTTTGGAACAAAAGAATAAAAATCAGGTGTAACAGATTTACTTACACCGACAGCCCTTGTTATGACATTTTTTATGCTACCCGAAAACTCTGATATATTTATGTTGTGATCTGTACTTTCCTGTAAAAGAGAATGGTCTTTCGTCTTCTGAATGAGCTCATTATTTCTTAATAAATAGATCCTTGAATCACCGATATTTGAAAGGAAACATTTTGATGGTTTTACGGCTAGAAGCACCATGGTTGAACCCATTTTAACTTTATTTCCGTCTTTTTGGAGTTCTGTTGCTCTTTTTTGTATAGCTCCATTTGCCATACTTACTGATTCACGTACTGTATCTTCATTTATTGACTGGCTTGTGAAACATTTTTCTTCTATGTAATTTCTAAGTGTTTCTACAACTACTTTACTGGCTTCTTTTCCATTTTCGTATCCACCCATGCCGTCTGCAACAATAAAAAGATTAAGCATTTCTGAAAAACTGTAAGAATCTTCGTTTTGCTTTCTAACTAATCCGATGTCTGATTTCACATAGAAGTCTATTTTCATATTATTTTTTTTCAATAAGTTTTATATTTTGACGTTTAATTATAAAAGAACCTTCATCAAGAAGTAGATTTATTTCTTTACTGTCAATCTTTATGATAGAACCTTGTATAATCTTATCATCATAAGTAATTATTACTACTTCCTGGCCAGACATAAACTCAGGTGTTACTATTTGTTGGCTTTTTAAATGTCTTTGTTCCAGTTCTTCTTTTGGAAGAGTTTCTATATTATCTATTTCATTATTCTTTATTTCTACAGAAACACCTTCATTATCAAGAATAAGAAAGATATCATTTTTTTCAGTAATATTACCCTCTATCTGATGCCCGTTTTTAAGATGTACAATATCAATCATTTCAATAGTCTCTATAGTCACTTCTTCTTCTATTTGCTCTTTTTGTGCTGGAGATTCTTTAGTTACAACATCAATAAATTCATCCTTTGTCATCTGTCCTTCAGAAACTTCATTTATAGTTTTTTTCTGTGTATGACGTCTAACTGGTGCTTTTACTGTGTCATCTTCATCTGTTATTTCTTCAGCAATTTCTTTTGTGTCTTGGGAATCCACATCTTTAATAGCAGCACTTATCTTTTCTTTTTTTACTTCTATTTCTGCTGGTTGAGGAGTAGGTGGAATCTTGGGGGATGTTGTTTCAGCTGATTCTATCTTTTCTTCTGTTTTGCTTTCCTTAAGATCAGGAGAAATATCCGGTGATAAAATATTATTTATTTCTTTACCTTTTTTAATGTTATCTTTTCTCGTTACGATCTTCTTGGTTATGATCTTTGGAGTGGAAACTTTTTCTGTGCTGGCCTCTTTTTCTGTTTTTTGTATAAATTTTTTATAAACAAAAAAGGCTGATGTCGAAATTAAAACAATAAAAAAGAAGAAAACAACGATTATGATTATAAAATCTTTTAAAAAAGCAGATTTTGGTTCTTTGTTCATTATTGAACCCCTTTATTAATTAATAGATTCTATTTTATTTTGGACTATTATGCAATAAATGATTAATATAATTATAGTAATACTATAAGAAATATATTTAAAATATTAAAGGTTATTAATATAAATGAAAAAAAAGAAGATTTTGATAACTGGTGGTGCCGGCTATATTGGATCACATATGGTCAGCTATTTAAAAGAAAAAGGTATGCAACCTGTAGTTTTTGATAATCTTTCAACAGGCTTTTCAGATCTTTTGACAGATGATATTGAGCTAATTGAAGGTGATCTTCAAAATATTAATGACATTAAAAGAGTTTTCGAAAAATATTCTATTGATAAAATAATGCATTTTGCTGCAAGCAGTATTGTTAGTGAATCAGTAGCAAATCCTCTTGATTATTATAGAAATAATGTTCTTGGATGCATTAACTTATTGAACGAAGCCATAAAAAATTCTATAAAACACTTTATATTTTCCTCTACAGCAGCTGTATATGGAGAACCTGAAAAGATTCCTATAAAAGAAGATTCACATCTAATGCCGTCGAGTCCATACGGGCGTTCAAAGTTGATGATGGAATATATATTAAGTGATCTATCACGTATACACGGTTTTTCGTATGCTGCTTTAAGGTATTTTAATGCTTCAGGGGCAGAGCCTAATGGTATTATTGGTGAAAAACATGCTAAAGAAACTCATCTTATTCCTCTCATACTTAAAACAGCTATTGGTGATTTAGAAAAAATAAGTATTTACGGAAATGATTATCCAACAATGGACGGTACCTGCATAAGAGATTATATTCATGTTGTTGACATATGTGAGGCTCATTATCTTGTATTAAAGGCAATGGAATCCGGTGATCCCGGTGGTGTTTTTAATCTTGGTAATAATAAGGGCTATTCTGTAAAAGAGATAATCGATGCTGCTCAAAAAATAACAGGAAAAGAAATCCCTTCTGAAATTTGTGAAAGGCGGCTTGGCGATCCGGCTAAATTAATTGCTGATTATGAAAAAATAAATAGAAGTTTTGGGTGGAAACCTAAATACAATTTAGAAAATATAATAGAAACCGCTTGGAATTTCACATTAAAAGAGCATGAAAAAAATGTTTTGAACAGAAAAAAAGAAAAATAATATTAGGGTAGACAAAATAAGCTTATGGAGGAGTCATGAAATCAGTTATTTTAGCAGGGGGAAAGGGAGAAGGCCTTTGGCCTCTTTCAAGAAAAGATTTTCCAAAACAGTTTCTTGAGATAAATGGAGAATCTTTTTTTGAGCAGGCTGTAAAACGTTGTCTTTTAGTATCAAAGCCAAAGGAAATATATGTAGTAACAATAAAGGATTATTTTTTTTACGTAAAAAAAATATTGAGTAAATACGGTATAAATGAAAAAAATATAATTATTGAGCCATTGTCACGAAGCACTGCATCCTGTATGCTCTTTTCTCTTTTTTGGTTGATAAATAAAAAATCAAACCCGGATGATATAGTATTCTTTTGCCCTTCGGACCAATATGTAGGGGAAGACAAAAAATTTGGATCTGTTGTAAAAAAAGCAGCTGAATTTGCGAAAGAGTCTTCTATAGTAACTTTTGGCGTAAAACCTCTTCTTCCAAAACCGGACTACGGATATATTCAAAAAGGGATCAAATTAAACAAGAATAATAAAACCGGTATAAACGTGCATAAAATAAAGAAATTCGTAGAAAAGCCAAGTGAAAAAACAGCAAAAAAATGGACCAAAGACAAAACCTGGTATTGGAATACGGGAATGCTTTTATTTTCGATAAAGACAATGCTTGTTGAATTTGAAAAATTTATGCCTGATACAGTAAAAATGCTTTCAAATGCTGATTTTTCGAATCAGGTAATTTTAAGAAATATCTTTAAAAAACTTCCAATAATTTCAATAGATAAAGCTGTTATGGAAAAAACTTCTATAGGAAAAATAGTTCCTGTTTCTTTTCAGCTTTTAGATATAGGAGACTGGAATCTTTTTTACAAAATGTGTCCAAAGGATGATTCAGGGAATGTAAAAATAGGTGATGTTGTTGCAATGGATATGAAAGACTCTTTAATAATAAGTGAAAAAACTTTGATAGCTTGTTCCGGTATGAAAGATACTGCAATAATAGGTACAGATGATGTCTTTTATGTTTCTGATAAAAAAAATGTTTCTAAAGTAAAAGATATTGTATTAAAACTTAATGAAAAAGGACGCAGTGAAGCAATTGAGAGAAAAACTTCCTTCCGGCCATGGGGAAGCTATACCATACTTGAGACAAGTTCTAGATATAAAATTAAGAAAATATCAGTAAATCCCGGTGCTTCATTAAGTTTACAGATGCATAATAAACGCTCTGAACACTGGGTCGTCATAAGCGGAATAGCTAATGTCCGTATTGGCGAAGAGATGATATTACTACAGGAAGGGGAAAGTACTTTCGTTCCTCTTAAATCTATTCATAAGTTACAGAACCCCGGTAAAAAACCTCTTGAGATAATTGAAGTGCAAATGGGGTCTTATTTGGGAGAAGATGATATCGTTCGCCTGGAAGATCCGTATGGCAGAGAAAAGATGTAAAAGAAATTTAAAATGATAAATTGAAAATTAAAAGTTATGGAACGCTTTGCTGATGATTGAAAAATTTACCACAGAGGGGAAAATAATAGGTTATAGGCAATAGGTTCTGGGTTCTAGGTAAAGGAGCACTTCCGCCTTCGTTCAGACTACGCACAAGGCTTCCTCTAGACAGGAAAACTATGGCGAGACAGGTCGTGATATATTATAAATTTAGCCACCACGTGATTCACCTTCGGTGAAAACGTGGCTTCGCAGAAAAGCACGGAGACTCACAGAACAATCTACGAAACACACTTTTACTTCTACACGGGCGCAGGCTAGCGGCGCCCCTATCGCAGATCCGC
>JAGLFH010000025.1 GCA_023144635.1 Candidatus Auribacterota bacterium
ATAAAAATAATGTTTTTAGCGGACATAAGGATAAATTTGGCCGGAAATTAGCCTATGTTTTTATTCCCTTTAAGGATGATGGAAAAGAACATCCTGAATATGTTTTTGATACGATAGGTGGGAAAAAATACTTGTTTTTGAATGCAACAATGATAAAAGCCGGATATGCTTTTGTTTATATGTTTGCGAAGTTTGAATATAAAGATAATTTTATTTTATATGAAGAAAAAGCAAGAAAAGAAAAAAAAGGTCTTTGGGGAAAAAAAGAGGGATTTTTGCATATTTGGGAACATACACCAAAGCAAAATTTTATGTAAAATGACACGAGCTAACAGCCGTGGTTTTTGCGGAGGCGGTTAAAATATATTCTTGAACAGTGTAGAAAGATGATAATATATTGAAGAGTTTTTAATAAATTTAGAGGAGATGATTTATGGTAAATATCAAGCTGGAATCAAACACAAAGGATATTGAAAAAAAAATTGAGGGAATAAGTCTAGGTGTTTTTTTTATATGTATAGGGATCTGTTGGGCTTTTGCTTTTCCGGAGTTTATTCTTGTAATTGGTATTTCTCTTATAATGTTTGGCTCTCAGGTGGCAAGAGCTGTTGTCGGAAGTAAAATTCAAAAATTCTGGATATTTATAGGTCTGATATTTCTCCTAAGTGGCCTGGCACAATTTATAGAGACAAAAATTAAAATTGTTCCAATATTTTTTATTGCTATTGGGGCAATGATGCTTTACAAGCATATAAGATCTGTAAAAGATAAAAAATGAAATACGATAAAGAGGCTTAAATAATGAATAGATATCTTATTTTTGTTATATTATATGTTTTTCTTAACAGTGCATTGTATGGTGAAGAAAAAATAGAGTCAGGTGAAGAAAAAATAGATCTGATGGCAAAGGCTCGAGCTGAAAAAAATATTGATGAAGCCATAAAGCTTTATACTACTGTCATAAAAGAATCACCTGAGCTTGCTAAAGCTATTTTCAACAGGGGTAAGTTGTACAAAAAAAAGAAAGAATATGAAAAAGCTTTAGATGACTTTTCTAATTATATCAGATTATCTCCTGATGAGTTTGTAGGCTATTATGTAAAAGGAAGAATTTTTACGCGTTTGAAAAAATATGCTCTTGCAAGCAAGACAATAACGGCCTATATAAGAAGATATCCGGAAGATCCTAAAGGCTATTTTGAAAGAGGTTATATCTCTCGCTATTTTGCAAAAAAACTTATGCCTGCAATAAATGATTTTTCGAAAGTTATTGAACTTAGTCCTCAAGATTCGACAGCGTACATAGAAAGAGGTTTAGCCTATCTTGGAATTGGCGATTTTGAACGTGCTATAGAGGGTTTTACAAACGGCATAAAATATGATCCTCATAATTCCATTGCATTTCGCGAGCGGGGAAGATGTTACAAGGAACTTAAAGAATATGAAACCGCAGTAGCGGATTTTAAAAGATCACTGGAATATAATCCTGATAATATATGGACTTACCATTTTGTGGCTGCTACGTATTACAAGATGGAAGAGCTTGACCATGCGCTTGATTATGCAAATCAGGCTATTGAAAGAGGCAAGAGTGATATAACTTATGATCTTCGAGCTAATATACAAAGAGATCTTGGTGCTTATGGAAAAGCACTTGAAGATGTAGAAGAGGCTTTTAAGCTTGGTGGAAAATATTATTTTACAAGAGGGAGTATTCTGTTTTTAAAAAATGAGAATAATAAAGCTTTTGATGATTTTATGGAAGTTTTCAAGGAGAATGAAGATGCAGAAAAAGAAAAATTTAATATACTTGTTATGGAAAGGGTAGACGGACTTAGTTCTTTTGTTGGTAAAGTAAAAGAAAAATATGATGACCTTTTAAAAAAATACGGTGCAGTAGAATAGTTATAGAGTTTGTTTAACATGATTTTAATAAGTTTTTATTTTTATAGAACGGCATTTTATAAATGACTTCACAGAATTGTACATTACATGATTTTAGTTGTTTTATTCAGAAGAACTTTTCCTTACCGGTTTCTATAACATTAACGGATAACCGGATATCTATGATCAGTGTCCAGAGAAAACTAATGAGCGTAAACCTTCGTGTGCATTCAATGTTTCTTAATGCTCCACAAAAAGTATGGGATGCGCTTGTTCATTTTATGAAAAAACCGAGGAAGAATCATAAAGAAATAATACGTGATTATATAAATACTTATCCTCTTACCTGTAGACCGCAAAAAAAGAGAAAAGTGAAGCTTATAACAAAAGGATCTTTTTTTGATCTTAAAGAGATCTTTGATGAAGTAAATAATGAGTACTTTGAAAACAATTTATCTGTTCTCATAACTTATGGCCGAAAAATACGGAAAAGAAAAAGAGTAAGATATCTTCGTCTTGGGTATTATGTATACGGGAAAAATTTGATCTATATAAATCGGCGTCTTGATGCTAAATATGTACCGAGACTTTTTGTCAAATTCGTTATTTACCACGAAATGCTACATGCTGATATGTTCAATATGGGTAATGAAAAAAGATCTGTTCATCATTGTCGTGAATTCAAAAAGCGGGAACGTTTGTTTAATGAATATGATGAAATACAAAGGATGCAGGAAAGGGTTATTCAAAAATTATAATATTTCGATAAGGACATGCGAAAAATGAAAATAGTTTCAAAGATCTTTTATTTATTGTGTTTGTTTATATGTGTAATAGCTTTTCCTGAAAGTCTTTTTGCAAAAAAGATGCCTGTAAATTATTTAGAAACAGATGATCCCAGATGGGAAAAGGTTTTATCTGCACGTGTTAAGCTAAATTTTCGAGGGGAAAGCGTAGAAGAAGTTTTTAAGAAATTTGAAAAAATTACAGGCAAAAGGTTTGATGTAATATTTGAAAAAGATGCTATTGAAAAAACTAAACCGGTGGTGCTTTCAGTAAAAGGAACGACATTAAGAGAGACGCTTTGGTTTTTATCACGAAAATATCGTTATGATCTTAAGTGGGGTCTATCAGGGAAGAATAGCTTTTTATATGTCAGAGTATTGGACCCGAGTATGAAAAAGAAAAAGATACAGCTGTTTTTTGGACTTCTTGTTATTGCTGTCCTGCTTTTATTTTCTGCAGCAATAATTTTCAGGAAAAAGCCAAAGTCAAATCGCCTAAAGCCTGTTGAATCTTTGGAAAATGTTCCTGATGAAGATATAATAATCCAGATGGCTACAACAAGACAAAATGATTTTATCTATCAGATGCTTGCAATTGACCAGCTTGCTAATAATATGAGCATTGAAGGTAGAACTGCTATTATATCGATATTAGGCGGTCAAGATGCGTTAATGAAAAAAATAGCATTTGCGAAATTGAAAAAACGATTCACTATAGAACATCTTGTAAATGACATAGAAAAAATCACACAGGAAGAACTTAAAGCAGTTAAAAAGGAAGTCTTTAAAAATATAGAGGAAGAGAAGTAAGCGGGGTTAGTTATTCGTTGTTCGTGGTGCGTTCATGGAGCACTTCCGCCTTCGTTAAAACTATGGCGAGACAGGAAAGTGCGATTATTGTAGAACACGGAGAAAAAAAACAGAAAATAAAAAGCTTATTGCTGTGTATGCAAAAAGAGGTAAGTGTTAGATCTTTAGAGATTTAGTTTTGACGAAATATGTTCATAATAATAAACTTTATAATTTTTATTAGAGAACTTTTATGGTGCCGGATCGTCTTGCCTGTTTTTTCACTAAATTAGAATACTAAAGCCACAAGGCATTAAAGGTGAAGCTGTATAAACTATACTGCGAGCCGAAGATAACGCAGTGGGTTTGGTATTATTATTTTGCCTTTGGTGAACGTAAGTTCATGAAATAAACAGGATAATGGTAGGATGGATTAACTCTGATTCATTTAGTCGAGATTTTATTTATAAATCAAAAATAAATTGGTTGTTTTTTTTGTCTCTAATATAAGAATATTTAAACTTGACGAAATTTGTTCATAATAATAAACTTTATAATTCTTATTAAAGAACTTTTATGGTGCCGGATCGTCTAATGGTAGGACGAATGACTCTGACTCATTTAGTCGAGGTTCGAATCCTCGTCCGGCAGCCAATTATCACACTCAGCGAACAATTTTTTCTTGGGAAATAGCCTGGGCTGTTCAAAATAAGAAATTCTGCAATGGCCTGATGTTTTGTCTGTTTCATACCACTCAACGACCTCTATAATCCTATATATAAGCTCCTTCATTTCCTGGCTCTTAGCTTTTTTAAGAATATCTTTAAATGAGCGGAAAGACTGGCCGATTATCTCTGAGGAAAGGCTTTCCTCTTTAATCTTGTTTATCTCAAAATCCATATCTTTTAATTTATTCTCAATATCTTCTTTCTCTTTTTCCAGTGATTCCATCCTGTTTCTAAGTGATTTAAAAAATGAAATTCCTCCTTTTTCAACAGAATCAACCATATTTTCCAATTTGCCTTTAACATTTTGGAACTGCCTCAAAAGCACCTTTTTTTCGGATTTGATTATTTTCAGGGATGCATCTTTTTTTATGTTGGCTTTCTTCACCATCTTTTCTATTTCAGAGATGTCCATACTAAGTTCTTCTAGTCTTTCAATAACTAAATCTTCTATTGATTTTGCAGGCACATATCTGGCATTACAGCCATTTTTACCAGCATGGATATTTCTTGTGCACTGGTAATAATGATAAGGCTTTCCTGAGCCATTAAGGCCGCTTTTAGGAGTCATCATTGAACTGCACTGACCGCATCTTAAAATCCCTTTTAAAAGGTAAACATGCTGTTTAGGAAGCTTTTCGTTGCTCCTTGTTACTCTGTTTCTGTCAAGTATCTTCTGTACTTTCATGAATTTCTTCCTTTCAATAATGGCCTTGTGCTTTCCATCATAAAGGCTACCTGACCATCTTATCTTGCCAATATACACAGGATTTTTAAGTATCCTTATAATTGCCTGTTTATTAAAAGTTGTTCCTCCATGCTTCTGGCCTCTTCTTGATTCATAAACAGGCATCCTGTAGCCTTTCTCAGTTAAGATTCTCTGTGCTTGGCCAGCAGAACCTGTTTTAATGCATAAATCAAAAGTTTTCTTTACTATCTCTGCCTGTTTTTTGTTAATTTTTAAAATCCCTTTATTCTCGGGATCAAGATCATAGCCGATAACTCTTCCTCCATTACGAAGCCCTTGCTCAGCTCTATACTGCATTGTAACAGTAGTTCTCTCGCCAGTTTGCTCTCTTTCAAGCTGAGCAAAAACAAGGATTATTGAGAGCATAGCCCTTCCTATAGCTACGCTGGTATCAAACTTTTCATTTAAAGAGATGAGCTGGATTCCCTTATTCTGGAATGTTTCCCAGACAAAAGAGAAGTCTTTTATTGACCTTGTAAGCCTGTCTATTTTCCAGATAACAACAGTATTAATTTTACCTCTGTCAATATCATCCATCATTCGCTGAAATTCCGGTCTTTTGAGGTTTTTGGCTGATCTTCCCTCTTCACGGTAAATATCAACTATTTCCCATTCTTTGTCATTATGCCTGTTTTCATAATCAATATAACCTTTTAGCCTTGCTTCCTGGGTATCTAAAGAGCCGTCATCTATATCTGCTTGTCTGGGAGTAGAGACTCTTATATAGATTGCACATTTTGCTGTTTTCATAAATAAATCTCCTTAATAGAAATTCAAAACTATATCAAATGGTAAACCAAAATTATATTTAAAACAAGAAAATAAGATAATTATTTGCTGGAATTTTCGGCAATGATTCTTGTGCAGATTTCAAGGATTTCTTCCCATCTTTGGACAGCAGTTTCAGGCTTATCAGGAAATTTTTTTTTAAGAGTGCCTGGGGGCAGGATTTCATATGTTATAATATGTTTCTTTCTAGAGCCTTTTGGCCTGCCTCTTTTTATAGGATATTTTTTAATTTTTCTCTGCATGGCTTAATAGAACTTCCAGATATTTTTGTATTGTGCTAAGGAATCTATATAATTCCAGATTATTGACTTATAATCTGCTGTCATAGCTGCAGCGGAGAAGTACTGAAAAGAATACGGCGAATATGCAGACAGCTTGTCTTTTAAGCCCTGCATAAGTTCAATAGTTTCATCAAAATTGTGAGGAGTTACAAATGAGTTAAGAATAAACCTGAAATATGCTTCTCTTGCAGTAGCCTTGAATCCATCATTAAGAAGGTTTAATATGTAGGGCATGCCACCATCAGCTCCTGATGTTCCTATATAGCAGGCCTTTTCCAAACCACCCAGTTTCTTAAGATATTTATCAGCTTCATGAAGGCATATATCCGGAGAAAAAGGATAATTATTTAGAGCTTTGGAATGAAAAGCAATATAATCAATAATTATATTTTCATATTCTCGATATGAGCTCACAATTGAGCTTTTCAGTACGTATTTTGCGCGGATCGTATCGTGCGGAATCTCTGTTTTTTCTATAATAACCTTCGGATTCAAATGTCTCATAAC
The DNA here is from genome assembly GCA_023144635.1 of Candidatus Auribacterota bacterium. Lineage (GTDB taxonomy): Bacteria > Auribacterota > JAFGBW01 > JAFGBW01 > JAFGJP01 > JAGLFH01. Next base: position 6,509 of record JAGLFH010000025.1, read on the forward strand.
ATCATCAAATTTGCTCATTTTTTTATCTCCTATAAAACATCGAATAATAATGGTTGATTTTTATTTTGCTTACATTTTGGTTTCTTAATGCTTTTTATATAGTATTTAGAAAGCGAAATGTCGTCTATAAGCTTTGAATAGCCAATAGATTTTTTAAAAAGTTTAGGGGTAATTAATTTAATAGCTTCTTCCTCTGATTTGAAAAAAGCATGAAAGGGCTTAAGAGAAGTTAATTCTAATGGTGATATATTCAATTCTCGGCCTATTCTTTCACTATCCTCTCGTCTTAATTTAAAATAAATTTTACTCCCTGCCGTAGACATGACTTCTCTGGTTCTTCCTTCTACTTGTTCAAGATATTGGTGAGCAAAAATTACTGAAAGGTTATATTTGGCATATTGTGTAAGCTGTGCATCTAAATCTCCTGGCCCAAGATAAAACTCATCTTTAATGATTGTACAGGGCTTTCTTTTTTCATAAGGAATACTTGCTCTGGCAAAGGCATTATTGCTGATTAAGCTGTCTATTAAACCGCTTAATATGCTGGATCTTTGTTTACCAATGATTCCGCAGGAAAGATTAACCAGACAGAGCTTTCCCTTTTCCATTATTTCCTGTATTGATATCTTGTTTTTATCGAGAGTAAATAGCTTTAGTGATTTTTCGTCTATTAAAAGGTGAGAAAGCCTTGCAATAACAGGAATCTTTGATTCATAGGGTGTATGCTCTATTTCTTCCAGGAAATCTCTCACTATAGGATGCTTGATTCTAGATTTTACTTTGGTTCTGAGTATCTTTGCTTTCTTGGAAGAAGAAACCAGCAAACGTATATGTGTAAGATTTAAGTCTGGCAGGACTGAATAAATAAAAAAAAGACATTGAAAGTAATAAGCCATTCTAGGCCCCCAATATTTTTCACTGCCACTTGTTATATCATGCATACTGGAAGCTAAATCATCACTGACTTTACTTGGGTTAGTTATTTCAACATTATTTCTTATGGTGATTTGAGGTGTATAATCTTTTAAACCAAAATCAATATTTATAACATCATTTATCAATTCTTTTGGAACATGTGACTTAATATTATCAACAAGATCCCCATGAGGGTCTAAGACAAAGACAGCTTCTCCTTTCATGAATTTCTGAATAGCAATATGAGCAAGTAAAATGCTTTTACCTGATCTTGAAATTCCAATAACATGGACATGGGGTATTTCACGCTGTATTGGAAGATGGACTTCTTTAGAGCTGTTTCCACAAGCCCATTTTCCTATAACTATATCCTTATATTCTGTGCATTTAATAGGCCTGTCGCCTGATGGAGAGATTGAGAATATGTCTCTGTATGATTTGTCATCGAGAATCTGATAAGGAATATGAAGGAGAGATGTTAATTCATGAGAATTAAGAATAAAGCCTGTATGATAGCATGCTCTTTTAGCAAGCATTTCTTGAATCTGGCTTTTCGAGTAATATTTATTATCAAATATCTTAAATCCTTTAAATCCATAAGTATAATTTGACACAAATGACTTAACCTCATTTAAAAGATTTTTTACAGGCAATAATAGCCTTATGTTTACTGCATAGAATTGGCGAAAATCTGGTGACTTATATTCAGCTTTTTTTTGTAAAGCAGATGGCTGTAATGTCGGGGGAATGTTGCTGTCTGCTGGAAGACAGGCTTTCCATTCACAATCAATGGCTTCTTTTACCTTCTCATGAAATCCCTTCATTTTTATAGGAGAGAAGATTACCTGATAGATTCCTGTTTTATTTTCAACAATATTAAGAAATATCCGGGGGATAATATTTAGAGGGGATATAACAAAATCTCTATGAGTAGAGCAAGCTTTGTAAAAAGGCGCATCTGCAAGAAGATCATAAATAAAATATTTCCCTGGCTGATAATTATCTTTAGCTATTTCAGTAAAAGAGTTCGGATAATAATTTACAAAGCCAGAATCAATAATCTTAATATCAGACTCTTCCCCATAAAAACAGCAGGAAATTTTTTTCTTATTTCCTTTGATCTCAAATACAGCCTGCTTTTTTATCCCATGAACACTTTCATTAAACTGCTCTGCTTTTTCAAGATATCTTTCACTATCTTCTTTTGATGGATAAATAAGCAAAACTCTCGGCTTTCTGTATGAAAATTGCTTATTGCTTCTTTTAAAAACTCTTGGTGTTATATCAATTGGAGTTTTGTATGTTTTAAAACAGGCTTTATTAATATCTGAATCATATAGTTCTGCAAGAGAAGCTTTTTTAAGGCTCTCCTCTACGAAATAATCTATAAATGAACTTAAATGCTTCATAGCTCTCCTTAAATTATTGAAATATGAGATTGCTCTAAGGCAGGAACATGCCATATTTTCCCTGAAATACCTTTTGCCTTTAGTTCCTTTAATGTGCTAATCAGAATAAAGCCATAACTGTCATGCTCAGAAATTATCCTGCTGATTCCAGCTAATCTTTGATAACTGTTAGCTATAAAAAGTAGCCTGAATCTTTTGAAGTTGCAGCCAAAATAGTTTTCATAGCATTGCATATCATTTTGATCAAAAAAATCTGTATACCTGCATATTTTGGAGTCTACATCCTCATGACAGGAAGGAGATTTTGCTATTTCAGTACCCATACATATCTCAAGCATGAAAAGAGCATTTTTATTATTTTTGCTTATTTTTAAGGCACAATCAGGAATTAATTCCAATTGAGCTTTCCTTATAAGATGCTCCGGCAATATATCACATTGAATATTTGTGTTTTTAAAAGAGCATTTAATATCTATAACTATCTCTGTGTTTTTTATTTGATGGCTTAATTGCAGGGTTAATCTTGGTTTTGATATGGAGATATTTAATAATGAAGCTCCTTTTTCTCCCAAATAATACAAATAAGGGCTTCTTCCTGATTTAATGCTTGGAATGGGTAGTTTTCTTAAATAGTCATTTTTGCATAGTTTTCTAAGCCTTCTCTGGCATACCTTTAAATTCATCTCATACAGCTTTGCTATCTGGTATGAAGTCAAACATTGAAACTTACATATATCTTCGAGAATTTCTTTGTCTCTTTCCTGTATTCTCATAGCTAAATAATCCTTACTTTTATAGAAAGGTTTGCAGCCTGGATAATGTCATTGTTATCAAGCTTAGTCCATTGCTTGCCTATTTTCTGTCCATTAACTCTTGTACTATTTGAACTGTCTAGATCTCGTATTAAAAGATTCGAATTGCCGTCAAAATCAGTTTCGAAATGTTTTTCAGAAATGTAAAAGTTAGATGTGCTTAATATCTCTCTGCCGAAAACATATTTTCCCTGTTTCAGTAAAAGCTCATGTCCTGGGAGACATTGAAGGATAGCTTTTTTTTCCTGCAAAGCTGGCAAGCCGCCTATGGCTCTATAATAATTTAGTAGATCATCAAAAAGACTTTTTGCATCTTTATATCTCCTTTTCGGATTCACTTCTATGGCTCTGTCAATAATGCTCCATGCTTCAGGAAAAGATTTTTTTATATCTGAGATATCCGGCTTAATGCCTCTTCTTAAACATAATTCCCAGGAGTTGCTGGTATTGATAAATTTTTCATTTCCTATCAGCATTTCAAATAAGAGAACTCCTATTGAATAGATATCAGTGCTTGCAGAAAGGGTTTCTTTTAAAAAAAATTCAGGAGCGGCATAGGGTTTAGTCCCTAAAGAAATTTGACTACTGGAACCTATGTACTCAAAGCATGTCAGGTCAATCAATATGGCTTTGCCTTCCAAATTAATCATTGTATTTTCCGGCTTAATGTCAGTGCAAATCATGCCAATAGCATGAAAAGCTCCGGCAGCTTTCGTCAGGCAAAGAGAATAATAGACAGCATTAACCTCAGAAATAATATTATTGATTGTAATAATATTCCTGAGATTTTCACCCTGGATAAAGGGCATTACAAGATGATAATAGCCTTTTTCGATGAATAGTGATTCAGCCTTGGCTAAATACTCACTTTTTAAAATTAGTTTTGTTTCTTCTGAAATCCTTTCTTCAAGCTTTTTACTCATCTTGTCCTTAAAAAATTTCTTTACAGCTACTTCTCTATTGCTACTTAAATCAATACAAGACAGAACTATGCCAGTCGCTCCTCTTCCACAGATATCCTGAACTCTATACCTTTTATTTAGAATGCTTTCTGGGTTTGGCTCAGCAAATTCTGTATTCTGATTATTCTTTTTCATCTTCTGCAATTTCCAGTTTAAAAAAGGTTTTTCCTGCCAGAAGAGTTTGGTCGGGACTAAGCTCTATTGTGTTATTATCAAGAAGTAGATATGAACCATTTTTAGAGCCTAAATCCTTTACCTCAGCCTTATCTCCTTTTAGAGTTAAAGAAAAATGGTTAGATGAGATATAATCATCATTGACAGAAACAGGACATTCAGTGTCTGCTCCGATAGTTAATTCCTTGCCTTCTTCAAGGGCATATCTCATTTCAACATTCTTTGATTTATTGCTTACAGTAAGATAATATTTCTTTTCTGACGCATTATTATCAGGTTGATTCTGTAAATCAGTCTCTTTAAAATTAATCTGCGTATTCATCTCTTCCTCCTTTTTATTTGAATTCGTAAGTGCGGGTTAATCTCGTAAAACTTTTTTCTAAATTAATCTCTGGTACAGCAAGACAGGAAATAACAGTGCAATTATCATCTGAGCCATTATCTAACGCATTTTTGATAATCTCATCCGGGATATTTTCGACACTGTTAATGTTAGCTTTCAGAATCGCAGCTATTGTTGTATCAGGAATATAATTAAAAGCTCCGTCACTTCCTGCAAGAATGATACTTTTCTTCGTAAGCTTTACAATCAATGAATCAGGAGTGCATTCTTTATGGCCTGCGCATCTTGTAAGGATTGAATTCAGGCTTGGTTGCTGATGGATTATTTCTTCTGGCTCACCTTTTTCTATTAAAAGCTCAGCTAAAGTGTGGGGCTTTATAAGCATTGCAAGATTGCCCTGTTCAAATAAATAAATAGGGCTGTCTCCGATCCAGAATGCACCAATTAATTCAGGTGTTATGATAACAAGAGTTATAGTAGTTCCGGCTTTTTCTATATTGTGTGTCTTTTTATACAGATCTATTTCTCTTGTGGCTCTTTTTATTGTTTTAAGCCCTAATATCCTGAGCTTATCTAAAGACTCAAAGCTGTTTTTGTAATCCATAGAGAGGGATATAAAAAGATATGACAGGCATAATCTGGCTGCCATTTCAGCAAGTTTTTCTCCTCCATTGCCTCCATTCCCATCTGCTATAACTAAAATGCTTTTGTCATTGATTCTGATGTGAGCATACCTATCCTGCTGATAGTCTCTCAGACCTTGCTCTGTTTTTGCTGATGTGATGAATTTCATAAGATTTCTCCTAGAAAGTTTTTGTTATAGATTCCCTGCGAAAGAATCCGGTTAAATTTGCAAGATTCTTAAAATGATAATAAAGAGGATTTCCGGTTTTTGACTTGCTTGCCATATTTCTCAGCAAATCTTCATCAATTTGGTATCCTTCTCCAAAGCCAATAGTGCTGATTTGCACATTCTGAGCTTTTAATTTTTCTGCCTGAGCCGTTGGGTTATCATTTGGCAAACCATCAGTTAAAAGATAAAGTCTCTTGAAGAAGTTGCTAGGAGCTTTTTGAAGCTGTTTTTCAGCAAGCATTAAAGCCACAATCATCTGAGTTGATTCTCCAATTGGGATTCCCTGAATAGCTTTGATAATATGCAGCTTGTTCTGTTCTACCGGAGACATATCCCATATACTTTTGGCTGAATCATGAAATGTTATTACAGAAATATAGGCTGTCCTGGGTACATTCGTTATGAACTGGGTTGTTGCCTCTTTTATGCCATCCAGTTTTCTTCTATTGTCTGTATTTGAGATTGCATCTTTTGTTGATTTTGAACGATCCACGACAACAACATTAACAGTATTATCCGTACTTCTCCTTTCCTGTGTTCCCATAATTGCGGTCATTCTCTGGGGCGGTTGAATGATTCTTGATCTTTCATTCGACTGGTTATTCCATATTTGAGTTTCACCCATGACATCCTCCTTGTTTAAAGGTTAATTTTAATATTTACCATGTTGGCGGTGTTGGCATAGCCTGTGTTGGAGGCTGTGCATTATATGAATATGAATTTCCTTTATTGATTAAAGTGATTATTAAAAGCCAGATGAAAGGCAAAGCCATGATGACAGTTTTTTTTATTGAGTCTGGTGAAGAATAAATTGAATTAATAGGCTCTGAAAATATTTGGTATATAAATGGCCATATGAAGAAATGGGTCAAAATACAGCTTACAATAAGAATTATTATTTCAATTAGTTTTAAATGAGAGATTAGATTAGACAAAATTCGGAATACAGAACGATTTATTCCAAAATGGATATATAAAATTCGTAAAATAAGAATTGTTATAACCAGGAAGAAATCATAGGCAGATATGTGAAAATGCCTTCTTGAGATTGAATTTAAAAATGGAATAAATTCTGAAATATTATCATTTTGAATCAAGTTCAGGAAAATATCTGTGAATACGACTGTAGTGCAAATACTGATAATTTTATTTAACATAAAAAGCTCCTTATATTTTTTCTTTTCCTTGTTCATTGCTTTTTCTTCGTTAAGAATTTCCTATGCATTCCGCAAATGAATTGAAAAGACTTACTGTATTTGCTTTTGATAATTTTGTTTTAAAGCTGTCAGGCACAAAACATGACTGAGTTATTCCATTATTTTGAGGTATTCTTGCCTCTCTCGTTGGAATAAATTCAGAATGAGATATATTATTGATTGCAATATAAGGTACTTCCCATGATCCTTTTATGCAGTCATTTCCATTGTTAAAGCAGCGATGAATTAGGAAGCTGATTAGCGATTTTTCAATACCATTTTTTGGAAAAAAACTGATTAAATAGCCCGCTTCAATAGCTATTTTTTTATCCTGAATTAAAGAAATTGTGGTATTAGAACTTGGAATCCATTCATCATTCCATAAGTAGATAGAATTTCTATATACAATTAGATAACTATCCAAAAGGACATCTTTATTTAACTCTTTAAGAAGTAAATCCAAATGATCATAGTCTGCATGGCCATATGAAATAGATTTTTGACCATTAAAAAGATGTTTTTCGTTAAAAAGATTAAATCCTGTTACCTCACCGTTAAGAATTAAATTTAAGAAATTCTCTTTCATATGATTTTCTCCTTTTTTTTACCTTCCTCTATTAATTCGCTTCAGAATTAATTCTGGATAATTCTGGAATATAGAGATTTTAAGGAGCCGTTAGAGATTAGCACTAGCAGGTCTGCCATAAGTAACTACTATTAAGTGACTAATGACCGAAAGGCTTAAATATGACTTGTGACTTATGGGTTGTATGCGAAGAAGTTATAATGAAAATTCGAGAAAGAGTAAGACTTTAGAATATCTAACTTTGAAAGGAATTGATTGCCTCCCAATTGAAAGTTATAAGGGTAGAGAAATATATTTACCAATTGATTTGGATGACAATGAAGATTTCTTTTGTGAACGTTATTTTAGTCCTTTATATTTTGAGTGTTATCCAAACCATCATAATGATCTAAGGCATCCAGAGCTTCATGCAAGACAATATACGAAGTTAACAGTAACTGGGATGATTGGAATTGAGATAATGGAATTAAATCCTGAACTAAAATTAGAAACAGAAAAATATTATCACGTTTTAGAGATTACATATTTAAAAATAGGATGTCTTGATTAGAATTATATTAAGGTTATGATTACATACTTACAGAATAAATAAAGATATTTCGATGATATGGTTTTATATTTATCTTTTTTTGAATTTTAATTTATCTAAATCCAAATTTGTTATCTCTTTTGAAGCTTTACCTCCTTGCCTAATAAATATGGCTTCTTTTAACATTTTCTTTTTTAAATATGATGATAGTGTCACAAATTTGTTATATCTATCAAAATCAATATTTTGTTTTAAAGTATTAATTAATATCAAATCTATTATTGCTTCTTTATTGTACATCTTTGGTAAGATTTTTTCACACTCATTAATAATAACTTTTATAGATGTAATCTCTTTAAATTTCTTGAAATCAGTTGTTTCATATAATAAAGAATCCAGATCATATATTTTCTCTTCAACTGATAAGATACTCCCAATTTCTGCTTTTACTAATAATTGATTTGATATCATTTCTTTTAATTTCAAAATAATATTTACTAATTTATCATATTCATCTATATCCTCAGCAACAGGTGCTTTATTCTTAATTGCTTGATAATTCCTTTCTGCTATTTTCTCTTCTTGATTTAATTTATCAAATTCGTCTGCTATTTCATCTGCTATAATAATTTCATGATTTATATAAAGATTTTGTATTATAAATATGGCTTGTTTTAATCTCGTTGTATACCATCTTAGGAATTTATTAACTCTATTCAATATTTCAGAAGAAATGTTGATATAATTTTTTCTAAAAATACAATTTATTAACAAATTATAAGCATCAATATATTTTATAGTTGGATAATATTTTGGGTTGATAGCTTGAATCAATTTTTCAATAGCTGTATCTATATTATCTTTTTCATATTCATATTTAGCAATTGTATAGTTGTCTCTTGCTTCAAATAAATTACAATCTATTGTAGATTTAATTTTATCATAAATAATATGGGCTTCATCATGGCCTTTTCTGTGCTCAATTATTAAACCATAATTTCTTTTTTTTTCTTTATATTTTGAAGTTAAATAATTAAAAAATTGATCTTTTGGATGCTTTTTAAGCAGTTTAAGTTTAGTCCATTCATTAAAATAAACAAAGCCCCATAACCAATGGTCAGTTCCTTTTAATATAAGATGTTCAAGAGAAATCCATGGAACATTTTTAGGAAAAGTTTCTTTTCCTGTGATTTCTACTTTGTTTTCAGAAAAAATAATTATTTGTTTTACATTATCAACTTGTATTTGTTTAATTTTTTCTTCACATATTTCTATCTCTTTCATTAATTCTTCTTTAACTTCAGGAGGATTATCTTTTTTGGATACTAAATGATTATAAAGAGATATTGCATATTTCAGATAACTTAATTTATCTTTTTTAGATAAAATATTCATTGAAGTTATTTATCCACAGTTAATTAATTTAAGTTAAGTCAGAACCTACTAAAATATTTAAATATCTTCTTTCAGAATGTTCTTTTATCCATTCTATTAATCTATATATTTTATTCTTTATATCTTTGTTGGTTGTTGATAAAAATGTATTAAAAAGATATTTAATTATTTCTTCGCTCTTTAAATCAGACAAATTGTAATTTGGAGAATCATTTTCATCATAAATATAATTTAAACCAAAAAACTCATTTAAGTAATAGATTACAACATTGTCTTCTTTACTTTTTAAATAATTTAATATTACATCTAATGCTTTATCATTTGCGAAATATCTAAAAACTGCCATTATTTTATTTTGTAAAAATGAATCAGCTTCATCTAATGATTCCACTAATGTATATAAAATACGTTTCGAATTGATTTTCCCTATAATATATGCAGCAGCTCCTCGAATAAAGCTATCTTCATTTTTATTCTTAAATAAGCATATTAATTCGCTTTCAATCATATTAATAACAGATAAATCTATTGAGTATAATAAATAAAGTTTTAAGTCTGTTGGCACATTCTTGTCTTTAAATAATTCAATTAACACATTAGATAATTCTAAAGGACATATCTTGCTTAAAGAAATACCTGCATTTATACGGAAAATAATAGTTTTTTTACTATCCTGCAATATTTTAAATAATGGTTCGATTGACTTTTTTGAATCTACATTTCCTAAACATAATACTGCTTGACCTCGTAAAATATCAGACTCTTTTTTGTTTTCTAGGATATTAAGAAATATTGTTTCATCACTTTGATTAATAATTTCTTTCAAATAATTAATTGAAGAAAGACGAACAGATAGTACTTCAGAGATATCTTTTACAATATCAATCAAAATATATTTTGATTTCATGATACCAATTATATTAAGTGCATTTATTATATCTTCGCGAAGTTTTGATGGATTAGTTTTATCCTGTAATTCTTTAATTAATGATTCATTTACTACTTTTGGATATAATCCTCCTAAACAAAATGCAGCTTCACATCTTATAGGAACACTTTCATTCTTATCTTGCAGTATTTGGATTAGGTCTAACATTATATTTTTATTACTAATTCCACGCAATGCTGATATAGAATGTGCTCGTATAGATGGATGCTTACTCTTATCCTTTAAGATATTTATTAGAGCATTTACTGCTTCATCTGTTCCAATTAAAGATAAACCATCTGCTACAGCACCACAAATATCTACATCATTCTGTAAAACACTAACTAAAGTATCTAAAGCTTCTTGTGAATGGATAAAACCTAATGAATATGCTACGCTTCTTCGTAATCTATTTGGTTCATTTTTATTTTTTATTAACTTTATCAATTGATACAGTACTCTTTCATTACTAAAACTACAAAATGTACTCGCCAAGTTTTCACGGAGCAATACATCTTCTTTATTGTTTTTGAAAACACTAATCATTGAATCAATTGATATTTCGGATGGAATAAACCTTAAAGATGATGCAACTCTATTTCGTAAATAAATATCTGCATTTTTATCCACTATAATATTAATTAATGGTTTTTCAGCTTTTTCTGACTTAATTTTAAATATTGCATTAAATGCTGTATGACTTATAGAATTTGCTATATGGTAATTATCTTCTTTTAACAAAATAAATAAACAATTGATTGCCTTTTCTGACCTTGATTCACCTAGACTCTGAATGCATTTATTTCTAATTTCTGGCAAAGTAGTTTTGTCTAAAGATAACTCTACTAGCTTGACAAGAATATTTTTTTCAATTTGACTATTATATTTATTTGATTTACCTATGCAACTCTCAGCCAAACAAATATCCCATTTTGCGATACTTTTAATAATCATTTCAAAACTAATTTCATTTACTAGCCCACATAGTATCTTAAAAACTTCATCCCATTTTGTAAATTCTACTAATTCCTTAATCTTGTTAGGAAAATTGTGAATATAATTATTTTTTAGATAACAAGCTGCAAAGTACGTTTTCCATGCTTGATGTACAAAATCATATCTACGCTTATCTTGAGAGATATTTCTTATAAAGCCTCTTGTTATCAATTCACTTATTACCTTTAAAGGTGTTATTTTATTTACTTCATTTTTAATGATCTCGCTGAAAGATTTTCTGTCAATATAAGGCAAGTCATCACTATGCATTTTATATGCTAATATTTCGAGAATTCTTCTTGCTTTCGAAAAATCTAATTCATATATCCCTATGTCCTCTCTATCTAAGTCTCTGTCTTCTAATTCATTTACAAAATTATCAAATACTTCTCCTTCGTTATTTGGTGTTTTGTCATTTTTAATAAATGTTTCACAAATCAGTTTAAGGAGTAATGGATTAGAGGCTAATAAAGATAATCTTTTGTTCTTTTTTAATGCATATGAAAAATTATTTATTTTTTCAGGTTTTTTAAAATAATTAGTAATAATATTATTTACTTGAGATTCATTTAAATTTAAAATATTAAAAGCTCTTAATCCTAAAATATAATCTTCTCTGAAATATGATAAGGGACGAGATGAAATTATAAACTTACAATTAAATTCAGATAAGAAATTATTTATTTTTTCTTTTAAGGCATTATAGTCGAGATGTGCTATTTCATCGATTCCATCAAATAGAAACATTAAGTTTTTCTTAGGAAAATATTTTCTAATTGTTTTAAATCTAATACTACCATTACTATATTGACTTATAAATCTGTCTAAACATGAATCAATACCATTAATAGAAATCCCTTTAAGTTCAACTAGAATTGGAAAATAATTTGTCAAATCATTATTTTCTATGCATTCCATTAATGTTTTTTCCAATGAAAAAGTCTTACCAGAGCCAGCTTTCCCCACTATAGCAAGTTGTTTATTATTCTTTACTACTTCAAAAAGATTCTTTGGTGGCTCTTTGTTATCAGTTAAAATTATTGGCTGTGCTTCAAGAGGAACATAATGAGAAAGTGGAATTCTCCCTTTTGGGTGAAAATTATTTCTTAGATTTATTAAATATTTATAAGAAAAGAAATATCGATAGGCTTCTTTATGTAAAATACTTTCATCGAATTCATATTTCAAATTATTTATATTATCAAAATCGTCTAACTGGCAAAATTTAGCCAATAAATAAACTTCAAAAGGATCAGGATTATTTTTTAAATAATCATCAATATTAATTTTATTGATTTTGAAAATTAGATTGCCGTTTCTAAAATTATTTATCAATTTATCGTACATTTTAAAGTATTGTGTAATTAAATGTTATTAAAATAGTTACATTTATTGTGAATAAATTATAGCATTTATATTATAATAAATATTAGTCAAATTTCCATTTTAAATTACTCCTTTTTCTAAGTACTGCAAGATGATTTTAATGGCTTCTAAAAAATATCCACGTTGCTAATAAGCTGATTAATCGAATTTCTGATTTTTAATGAAGTATTCTCATAATGTATTATAATGTGATATGAAGTTAACTAATGTAAAATAGGGATTTTACTGTGCTGCTTAAGAATCATCTAACAGTAAGACAGGTTGCAAGTCCGTTGGGCCTGACAGAATACAGGATAAGAGAGCTTATCCGAGAAAATCAGATTAAGGCTGTCAAAATAGGTCGGTGGCACATTAAGCCAAAGGATTTGGAAAATTTTATAAGGTTAAGGAGTAATTTATAAGTATTTGGGAATAATAAGGCATGTTTTGAAGGAACAGTTAGTTAATGGGGGTAATGATGGCTGAAACTAAAGCTATAAATAAAATCGATGTATACAAAAAAGTAATAAAAGATATATTTTCTGAAAGATATATTGTTGATTATTTTCAGAGAGAATATAAATGGCATACAAAACAAGTTGCAGAATTGATTAGTGATTTAGAGAATAGATTTTTACAAGATTATAATGATGGGGATAGTACTAAGGATGTTGCTAGGTATGGATATTACTATCTTGGCTCTATTATATTATGTGCTAAAGGCACAGAGTATTCAATAATTGATGGGCAACAAAGATTAACAACACTTACTCTATTACTCATCTATTTGCATAATCTCCAAGTTGAACTAAAGCTTGAAAGACCTATAAACCTATCAAGTTTGATTAGTAATGATGATTATGAATTTTCGCCAAATATTGGAGTAAAAGAATGGGCAGATTGTTTAGAATTTTTGTATGAAGGAAAGGAAGAGTATAATCTTTCAGGTAAAAGTCTCAGCATAAATAATTTAATTGGGAGATACGAAGACATCGGAGGCTTGCTTTCTGAAAAAATACAAAATGGGGCTTTGCAAGAGTTCATTGTTTGGCTAAAACAGAATGTTATTTTTTCACAGATTATAACTTACTCAGATGAAGATGCGTATAGGATTTTTGAAGCAATGAATGATAGGGGCCTTGATTTAACATATACAGAAATGTTAAAAGGATATCTTTTGGTTAAGGTTCAAGATGAAAAAAAAATATCTGAATTAAATAAGCTTTGGAAAGAAACTACAAATAAGATAAACCTTTGCAGAGAAAATGAGGATTTAAGATTCTTTTCTGCATTTTTTAGAGCTAAATATGCTAAAACAATTGGCCAAAAGATAAAGGATGTTGGGGATGGTGATTTTGAGCGTATAGGCTCAAATTTTTATAGGTGGTTAATTCAGAATGAAAATTTGACAGGCACAGATAATCGGCAACAATTAATCAAATTCCTTGAAAAAGAGATCCCCTATTTTGTAGGAATACATACTAAAATATACGATGCTTCACAAAATTTGATGAAAGGATTGGAACCCATTTATTATATAAATAAGTTAGGGTTTGCTGAAACAATATCTTACTCTTTATTATTAGCTCCAATAGTTTATGATGAAGATGAAGGCATTACAACGCAGAAATTATTTTTAGTTTCAAGCTTTTTAGAAATGTTTACTGTTTTTATGGCTGTTAACAGCAAGAGGTATGCACAAAACATAATCAGAAATGCTCTTTATCCTCTTGTTGTAAAAATCAGAAATACTTCTGTTGGAAAGTTAAAGGCTATTCTAATCGCAGAATATAATAATTTTGATTACTATTTAGACGGGATTAATAAAAATAAATATCCTAATGATTATAACCCTGAAGGAATTTCTGCTTTAGGTTTAAATGGACAAAATAGAAAATTCATAAAATATTTCTTAGCCAGAATAACAACCTTTATTGAAAATCAAAGTGCTATTGAATCTAGTTTTGAAAATTATTTGAATACAACTCAAAAAAAACCGTATCAAATAGAACATTTATGGTGCGACAATTATGAGTCATTCAAAAATGAATTTGACCAAAGAGACGAGTGGTTAAAATTTAGGAATAGTATAGGGGCTTTAATCTTGCTTCCAGAGGGGACTAATCAAAGTCACAATAAAAACCTTTACTCAAGGAAATTACCACATTATCTGAAAGAAAATCTGCTTGCTAAAAGTCTCCACCCTGATTGCTACGTTAATAACCCTAATTTTACAAATTTTGTTGCAAAATCTAATCTTCCATTCAAATATCATAAACAGATGAAAAAAGAAAATATTAATGATAGGCTCGATTTGTATTATGAAATTGGAAAACTAATCTGGAATAAAGAAGTATTTGAGATAATATCTTAAGAGAAGGAAATAAAAAAGAAGGAATGATTTAAAATATAAATTAGGTAGTGTTGAGGAATATTCCGTGATACGTGAAGAAAGTAAATGAAAAGAAATAAAATAACATATAAGTTACCATCTGGATGGCTTTGGACTACGATTGGAGAAATAGGTATTATAGCTAGTGGAGGGACTCCCTCTACACGGAGTACTGAGTATTGGGGTGATGATATTGCTTGGATTACTCCTGCAGATTTGTCTAATTACAAAAAAAAACATATTTCTAAAGGAACTAGAAATATAACACAGGCTGGATTAGATTACTCTTCTGCTAAATTATTACCTAAGGACAGCATATTGTTCTCTTCAAGAGCCCCTATCGGATATGTAGCTATTGCTAAAAATGACCTTGCAACTAACCAAGGATTTAAGAATTTAATCTCAACGAAGTCATTGTATAGCGATTATGTATATTATTATTTCAAGACAATAAAGCCTTTAGCCGAGGAAATGGCTAGTGGAACAACTTTTCTCGAACTGTCTGCAGCTAAATTTAGTCAAATTCCATTTCCTCTTCCTCCACTCAAAGAACAGCACCGTATTGTTTCAACAATAGAAGAATTATTTAGTGAGTTAGACCATGCAGAAAGAGAGTTGAAAAAAGCCCAAAGACAATTAGAAATATATAGACAAACTTTATTAAAAAGTGCTTTTCGAGGAGAATTAACCCAGAAAAAAGTAAAGAAAGGTAAGTTACCAAAAGGCTGGAAGCGAGTTAAGTTTAATGATTTTTGTGAATTGCAACGAGGATATGACTTGCCCTTATCAAAAATAGTATCTGGAGAGTATCCAGTTGTAACATCAAGTGGCATAAATGGATATCATAATAAATATAAAGCCAAAGGTCCTTGTTTAATTACTGGTCGAAGTGGTAATGTAGGCAACGTTTATTATGTTGAGATTGACTATTACTGGCCACACAATACAGTTTTATTCGTAAAAGACTTTCGTAATAACTTGCCAAAGTATATTTACTATTATTTTTTACAGTTTAATTTTAAATCTTACAGCTCAAGCACAGCCGTTCCAACATTAGATAGAAAACAACTTTACAATGAAATAGTTCCCTTACCAACCTTACTAGAGCAAGAACAGATTGTTCAAGAACTTGAAACAAAATTATCATTAATTGATAATTTAGAAAATACAATCAAAACAAATCTTCCAAAAATAGAAAGTTTTCGATATGTTGTACTCAAAAAAGCATTTACAGGGAAACTTGTACCTCAAAATCCCGAGGACGAAAATGCAAGTAAATTGCTACAGAAAATAAAGAAAGAAAAAGAAGATTATTTAAATGTTCAAAAAGAAGTTCGGAAAAAGAAACCAAAAGGAAGGTTAATCATGAAAAAAGATAAATCAATTAAGGAAATACTGAAAGGAGTA
>JAGLFH010000026.1 GCA_023144635.1 Candidatus Auribacterota bacterium
AACGTTAGGAGGAACAAAATGTGTTACAAAACAATAGATCGCATATTGGGTGTTCTTTTCCTAATAGAACTTTGTGTCTCAGCATTTATTTCAATTAAAATTATCCAAGTTTGGGGAGGTTTATCTTCTCTATATTCTGGTCTACCATTTATTCTTTTTTTACTTAAAATTTCTCTAAGTTATATTATTGGTTTTTTTGTTGTCATTTTTTTCTTTTTAAATAAGCCAACCATAAAGTGGTTCCTTTTATTCTATGTCGTACTAGTTTTACTTATTAATCCATTCTGGGTTATTAAACCAAACACGCCTGAATATCGAGCAGAAATAGAGAAATTTGAAAATGCTCCTCAAAAATCGGAGTCAACCATACCAGTAAAAGTAACACTATGTACTTATCCATTCATATATGTAAAAATATTCTTTATTCTATCCTTACTTTATGCTTTTCTATTGCGTTCAAAGATAGAATATAAATCCAATAATCTGGAGGTCAAAACCTCCTAACAAGCCATTTCAGTGGACTGTCAAAACGCAAGCGTTTTGTCACGGCTTCGCCGCCCCTTCGGGGTCAGCTGAACTCTAACGTTAGAAGGAGTACCAATCATGCTAGATAAATTAAAGAAATTGAAAGCTTCAAAGGAGTTAGCAAATGTATACAGAAAAGTTCCTGAGGAAGCAGGAGGTGTCTCATATTATATTTTAGATTGTTCCAAAGAATTAATCTTAGGACACTATGTTGATGAATTCCATTTAAATGGCTATGCTATTTTCAGATTAAAAGATATTAAAAAAATACGATGCAGTAAAAATGATAGATACAGGAATAAAATATTAAAAAAAGAAGGAATTTGGCAAAAAGTAGGAATCGATTATTCTATAGACTTATCATCATGGAAAACAGTACTCAAAATATTAAAAAAACAGGGTAAGAATATCCAAATACTAGGAGAAGAACCAGAAGTTGATGAATTTGTAATTGGAAAGATCACCAAGGTTAATGAGAAGTCAGTTAAAGTTTTATATTTTGATGCAACAGGTAAATGGGAAAAAGAACCTAGAGTAATACCATATTCCGAGATTACTTTAATATTATTTGAAGATGAATATGTTAATATTTATTCAAAATATACCAGATAATTATTTAAAACCTTCTAACCATTTGTTCCAGCATCATTTGCTAAAGCAAATGGGTTATCTGGTTTACTGGTTATCCAGTTAACTAGTTAACAAATTAACAAGATAACTAAGCTCAGCGGCAAGCTGCTTAGTCCCTAGCGCTTCATTGTGCGGAGCAGAATGGCAGGGGAACTCAGACTTTAGAATGAATAAACCATATATGACGTTTTGACATTATGACGTTAAAGTGCTATAATGTTATAGAGGTGAGAAAATGAAAGCACATACAAAAAGAGCTACTATTTACTTAGATTCAGCCCTTCATCGGGCTTTACGCATCAAAGCAGTAGAAACAGAACATTCGATGTCAGAGCTAGTTAACGAAGCTATCAAGCATTCATTAGCTGAGGATTCTATTGATCTGGCTGCTTTTAATGAGCGTAAAGATGAACCTTCAATGGTTTTTGAAGATGTTCTGAAGAAATTAAAGAAAAATGGCAAAATATAATATATCCATTAAGAAATCTGCTGTTAAAGAGTTGGAAAACATACCTAAAAAACATCTTCAAAAGATTGTAAAAAAAATCCAATCTCTTTCAAACAATCCTAGACCTCAAGGATCACAAAAATTATCTCATAAAGAGCAATACCGTATGAGACAAGGAGACTATAGAATAGTCTATTCAGTTCAAGATAAAGAACAATCTATTGTAATAGTCAAAGTTGGACACAGAAAAGAAGTTTATCGTTCTAACTAGTCGTTGTCCGCCGCGGCGGCAAGCTGCCTGTACTGAGCGACCTGTGGTGAGCATAGTCGAACCAAGTCGAAGTGCTTAGTCCCCAGCGCTTCATTGTGCGGAGCAGAATGGCAGAGGAAACTCTAACGTTAGATTTATATTGCAATATTTTATCGATAATGGTAACGTATTACATGTTACTTATCGATAGGAGGTTTGTATGAATACAGTTACAGTATCACCAAAATTTCAAGTTGTAATCCCAAAAGAAATCAGAGAGAAATTTCATGTTGTTCCAGGCGAAAAATTTGGAGTTCTACCATTTGAAAACAGGATTGAATTAATTCCAATCAAACAACTAAAGAAAATGAAGGGATTTTTAAGAGGCATAAAAACTGATATTTTAAGAGAGAAAGATAGGTTATGAATTTAGTTGATTCATCAGGTTGGTTAGAATATTTTGCCGATGCACCGAATGCTAATTTCTTTGAAAAACCTTTATTACAAATTGATGAATTAATTGTACCAACAATTTCGATTTATGAGGTTTTTAAAAGAATTTTACAGCAAAGAGGTGACGATGATGCATTGCAAGCAATTGCAGTAATGCAACAAGGTAAAGTTATAGACTTGGATATGAATATTTCACTTCATGCAGCAAAGCTAAGTCATGAGTTAAAACTTCCTATGGCCGACAGCATTATTCTTTCTACTGCACAGCTAAATATGGCTACCCTTTGGACGCAGGATTCAGAGTTTGAGAAAATAGATGGTGTTAAATACATATCAAAACATAAATAAAAAAAATCTAACCAGCCGTTCAACCTGACCGCAAACATATAAGGGGTCAGGCATCGATTAGAAATAACTTGAAGATAAAAGAAGAGACGGGGAGAAGATGTTTAGCATCTTCTCCCCGTCTCTTTTTTCTCTGTGCCTCTCCTTTGATTCGCTTGCTCACTCAGGACAGGTGTGGCTAATTTTTTTTCTTTTCTTACTATAATCAATGTGCAAAGCACGCCTTAACTTTAGGCACACTTTAGGCATTTTTCATTATTTTTCTTCTTCCAGTTTATCAGGTGTTATATAGTCTCCTAACTTTGCCTGGAATTCTTTTAATCGGGTACCTTGTGCTTTTAGTTCACTATATACAACTTCAGGTATCTGCTGCTGTTCATTATATATTTTTGAGATCCTTTCGATCTTGGCAAGATTTTCAGGTATCCTTATTGTGAACTGCTCAGCATAATCTTTTTCAGTGTAATCTTTATCGAGAACTTCTTTAAAAAGAGCTTTCAAATCATCATATTTAGGCACATATCCTGTAGGTGATAAAAGTGCTCCAACTTTTTTATCGCTTCTTAAACTCAGCCATTTAAGCCAGACACGTTTATCTTTAATAGCATTAAAGAACTGGCCTTCTTTATTTCTCAAGAAATAGTTTACAGAAAAGATAGAAGGAACTGTCTTAAGGTTCTTGGGAAAATCAAGGTTCATCTCTAGATATTTTCCTAATGGCACTGCAAGAAAATCTATATTGGACATTGGATTAAATACGCGTACCCCTTCCTGACCGATCGTAGCAGCTGTTGTTTCCGATTCAATACTTGCGGCTTTTGTGACAATGCCGTGTTCCCATGAAAAAGATTCTTCTACAGGAACCGATGTGTCGGAATCTCTTCCGCCGTAGATAAGGCCTTTAACTTCAACACCTTCAGGGGCTTCCAGCTTTTCATCTACGTTTTCAAGGGCTGAGAGCTTTATTGTATAACGTGCATTTTTATGTGATGGAGAGGTATCACTTCCCTTTACCCAATCTCCTGCATAATTAACTCCTTTTGCAGGTTCTTCTCCGTCTTTACCTATCCAGTAAGGAGTATTTTGATCGTCAATAAGGATATTGGAAAATATTACTTCTCTGGGTTCATTTAAAGCTTCAAATAAAACCGGATCGCTTGAAGAGCTGACATCTTTTATAATACCGAAGATACCGCGCTCAACATTGGCAGCAAAAACTTTTCCGTCTTTGGAGCGAAGGTATGCAATATCATCACCAACAATGGATTCACCTGATACCATGGCAGTTGAAGTTTTTCCGCACATGCTTGGAAATGCGCCGCAAAAATAAGATTTTTCTCCTTCCTTATTCTTGATGCCCATGACAAACATATGCTCTGCTAGCCAGTTTTCACGTGATGCTTTTTGAATAGCAAGGCGTAAGGAAAGTTTTTTAAGGCCAACTGTATTTCCTGCATATTGTGTGTTTGTGCTAAAGACGATGTTGTCATCAAGGTCGATGTATACACGCCTTTCATCCGTGTTTTTGCTAACAAAGTTTTCCAGAACGCCTGCACTGTGTACAAAACGGAAAAAATCTTTATCCTTATCCTTTTTAAACTGTTCATAACCAGGACGGTAAAGAAGGTCTTCAGAATGAGCTACATATGATGAATCAGTTATCTGGATTGCAAGAATAGAAAAATCTGAATCAACAGGGCCGAGGCAAAAGAAACAGACAAACATTTTTTTTCCCTGCATAATGTTTTTCAAATAATCGTGTACTTCTGTAAGCCCCTTTTCTTTATCAGTGCTGTTTAAAAACTCATACTGCTTTGTTTTTTCGGCCGGTATAAGATATTTAGTGTTTTTCTTGTCTCTTGCCTGATCATTGATGCCGTCATAATGTATAGTGTGGCCCTCTTTATTAAGGCTCTTTTCTTCTCCCAGTTCAAGAGTCTTGTCTTTTATGACCTTTACATCTTCGAGAGAGTCTGTACGTACAAATACGCTCTCAGGGTTGCAAAGTTCTACATATTTTCCGATAAAATTAATTATTGCCGGATTGTTCAGGATCGTTAATTTTTCAAGTTGTCCTGCATCCATTTTTCCTGTCAATAAATCAAGATATTTATTCTCATCCATTGTTTTACGTCCTTTTTTAGTAAATTATTAGAATACACTTCTAGAAACTTTGCTATATATTACAAAAATCTCAAAAAGTTTCAACCCAAATTTTAAAATATGTATTTTAAACGTGTTTATTTTTCTAAGAAGTCATTATAATAATGTTGATTATCTAATAAGTGGAAGGTTTTATGATAAATTATATAGTTTTTATTATTCTCGGGCTTTTAATGCTTTTTTTAGGGGGTGACTGGTTAGTAAGAGGAGCCAGCAGGATTTCTATAAGAATTGGTATAAGTGTAATGGTAGTAGGGCTTACTGTTGTTGCTTTTGGTACGTCAGCACCTGAATTTATTGTAAGCCTCATTGCTTCATATAATAAAAAAGGAGATGTTGCTCTTGGCAATATTATAGGTAGCAATATTGCCAATATTGCTCTTATTCTTGGTGTAACTGCTCTTATCCGTCCTATTAAAATAAAGGCAAATTCTGTTAATAAAGAGATAATCTGGATGCTTGTAGCAGTGGTTGCTTTTTTTATAACTGCTGTACTGGGAGAGATAAGCCGCATTGGGGGTGTGATATTTCTTACCCTTTTTGGTACATTTCTTTATGGATGTTTTAAAAGAAAAGATAAAAGTCTGCCTGAATCGCAGAAAAATGAGATAAAAGGTCCTGTTCTTTATGATGCATTTTTTCTTATATCCGGTCTAATCCTTCTTGTTTTTGGTGGAAAAGTTGTTGTGAAAAATGCAGTCTATCTTGCGAAGATGCTAAATATAAGTGAACTTTTTATTGGAATAGTCATTATTGCATTAGGGACTTCACTTCCTGAATTAATAACAGGAATAATAGCTTCTATTAAAGATAAACAGGATATTGCAGTTGGTAATGTTGTAGGCAGTAATATATTTAATATTTTATGGGTTCTTGGGGTATGTGCACTTGTGTGGCCGTTGAAACTTGATGTAACCATTTTAAAATTTCATATGCCTGCTTTGATACTTTTTTCTGTTATTGCAGTACGGCTTGTTAGATCAGGACACATTATAACGCGCCTGGAAGGTTTTTTTCTTACATGTGCGTACTTTATATATATTAGTATAAACTATATATATTTAGTTAAATAAATAAACAATAGAATAAAAACAAATAATTTTATATAATAATTAACATTATGGAACTAGGCGAGATAAACAACTATATAATTGAACGTAAATGTCCTGGATGTAATAACCATTTACGTATTTTGCTAAACGATATTATTTTAGAGAAAATTATAGTTTGTGCTACATGCCATGCTGAAGTCAAGCCTGTTGATGCAGAAACAATAGCACGTGATGCCAAAGAAGAGCTTGATGCTATTACTAGAAAAGTTCAGGGGCTTCTTACAAATATAAAGTTTGAAGTTATTAATAATCCTCACAGCGATTAACCGTAAGCTAACCCAAAAATAATATCGAATTACAAGCAAGTACGAAAAAGTCAATCACCTCAGGAGTCGTTAAATTCCAATAAACAAAATCCAAATAACAAATGGTTCGACAGGCTCACCATTAACATCCTGAGCACTTCGACAAGCTCAGTGTAGACTACGAAGGATAAGCACCAAACCCCATCAAAATCAGAAGGTATAAATCCATATTTTTAAGTAAATAGAAAGAATAATAGTTTTTAAATACTTCAAAGGCTTTAGGCGTTCTTTTTAATATCAAAATTTAAACTAAATCAGTGTGGCACGCTGTTGCTTGTAATTTATTTGAGGTTTGTTATTTGAACATTGTGATTTGAGCTTTTTTCAAGACACAGCTTCTCTGAATCTATTATTGTCTTATGAGAAAAAACGGCTTGGGCTATTTAACAGGTATTAGAATGGAGATTTTAGTACCTTTACCTGGAGTGGATTTTATTATTATGTCACCATCATATTTTTTAATGATCTCGTAGCTTATTGCCATTCCCAGACCAGTTCCAACACCTTTTGCTTTTGTCGTATAAAAAGGTTCAAAAATACGTTCGAGCTTATCTGTGGGAATTCCACAACCGTTATCAATAAATGAAATAGATATAAATCTTTTTTGTTCTTCATTTAATACTATTTCTGTACGGACCACGATAACACCATTTTTTTCAATTGCATGAATGGCATTGTAAAGCATATTCATGAATATCTGTTGAAAGTGGTCAGAGTTTCCCCTTATTTTAGGAAGATCATTGAATTCACTTTTCATGTCAATGCGGACAGTTATGTTCTGATATTTAAGAAGTGTGAGTATCTCCTCAAGGCATTCATTAAGGTCAATAAGGTTTTCTTCATTAGAGATCTGAAGGAAATTAAGATGATTTCGGATTATTCTAATGCTGCGCTTTAGCTGATTATGCGTTATACCTATATACTTTTTCAAAAATTCAAGTTCTTCTCCATCTAATATATTTTTATTGCTGATTTTTTTTTGTATTATATGAAGATATCCTTCTATTGCAGACAAAGGATTACTGACTTCATGTATGATCCCTGCAGAAAGTTGTCCTGAATACGCAAGTTTTCGGGATTTTATCATATCCCTCTCCATGGCCTTATTAAGATCCTTGATCTTATCTATGTTTTTGCTGTCTTCGAGTATCTGGTGTTTCAGGTTTATACTGCTTTCTATTGTGTCTAAAAATTTTTCAGTATCATAGGGCTTTACAATGTAGTCATAAGCGCCATAGCGGACTGCTGCCCGGGCCGATTCAACAGAAGCATATCCAGTAAGCATAATAACTTGTATGGTAGGATCTATTTTCTTGATATGTCTAAGTACATCTATCCCGTTCATCCTTGGCATAGAAATATCTGAAATAACAAGGTCAGGCGGGGACTCTTTTATATGTTCAAGAGCAGTTATTCCGTCTTCAAAGAATTTTAGGGAATAAGTATCTTCAAGAACCATTTTTATAGATTCTCTGATATTAGGGTTATCATCAATTATCAGAAGTGTTGCAAGTTTAGATCTTACTGTTTGTGCTTTTTGCATAAGTACCCTTTTTAAAGATTTTCTGATTAATTCCAAGTTTGTCCATTTTATATTTAAGTATTCTTCTTGTAGTGCCTAGCTTTTCTGCTGCTTCTGTAATTAATCCTCTGCTGATAGAAAGAGCATTAGTTATTATTTCCTTCTCTTTTAGACTTACATGTTCTTCAAGCTGTAATGTATCAGTCCGGACAAAAATATCTTTCTCCTGTTCTTCATTAATGACCTCAACTATTGTTCTCGGAATAAGGTCTTTTTCAATAGTTTCTAAATCGTTCATAAGTGTCATATTCTCAACAGTATTTTGGAGCTCTCGAATGTTTCCGGGCCATTGGTATTGCTTAAAAATATCTATTACTTCTTCAGAAAAAGGAATCGGTTCAACATAAAGTTTATTTGAAATTAGCTTTGAGAAGTATGATACAAGTTCCGGTATATCTTCTTTTCGGCATCTTAGAGGTGCTATGTGGATAGGTATTACATTTAGCCGGTAATAAAGGTCTTCTCGGAATCTCTTTTTTTGTACTTCTATCATCAGATCTTTATTTGTTGCTGCGATAAAACGAATGTTTACTTTTATTGAAGAATGGCTTCCTACTTTCCTGTATTCTTTTTCCTGTATTGTTCTGAGAAGTTTTACCTGAACAGATAAAGGTATGTCTCCTATTTCATCTAGAAAAAGAGTTCCTCCGTCTGCAGCTTCGATAAAACCAATATGATCTTTATCTGCACCTGTAAAAGATCCTTTTAGATGCCCAAAAAGTTCTGACTCTATAAGCTTCTCAGGTATTGCCGATAAGTGTACTGCAAAAAATGGTTTTTTGTTGCGGGTGCTTTCATCATGAATGGCTCGTGCGATGACTTCTTTACCTGTGCCAG
Organism: Candidatus Auribacterota bacterium; assembly: GCA_023144635.1. Lineage (GTDB taxonomy): Bacteria > Auribacterota > JAFGBW01 > JAFGBW01 > JAFGJP01 > JAGLFH01. Next base: position 8,651 of record JAGLFH010000026.1, read on the forward strand.
ACTCACCTGTGAGAAGTATTGTAGAATCAGTTTTTGATATTTTTTTTATCTTCTTAAAGATGTCGGAAAGAGTGGTCTCTTTTCCTATCACTTTTTGAGGATGAGTTGGGGTGTAAAAACTTTCAAAATCATTTCTTGGAGAATTTTTTATATAATGTTTTTGCCTTTCCTCATAATCTTTAATGCTTTTTTCGGTTACTTCAAGTATTTCTTCGATCGAATATGGTTTAGTAATATAATCATAAGCGCCGAGTTTCATGCATTGAACTGCAGTTTTTATGGTTTTGGTTGCAGTCAGCATAATTACTAAAATATCAGATCCTTTTTCTCTAAGCTTTTTCAAGAATTCTATTCCATTCATTTTGGGCATGCTTATGTCGAGGAATACAAGATGATATTTCTCATGGTCAAAACTTTCTAAGGCTTCTGCAGGATTTGAAAAATCAGAAACGTGGTAATCATCTTCCAGAAGCATTTTCATAGATTCCCTGATACCTGTTTCATCATCAACTATCAAAATATGATATTTTTTCTTTTTCATGGATCAATGCTCCATTTTTTATTAATGGTTATGTTCCAGTAACCTGTCTTTAAATCTATCAAAAACGATATTTTGTTCTTCTTTTGTACTGTTTTTGCTTTTATCAGAAGGAATATTAATGTGAATAATACTGTCGTTCTCCGAATTGTCTGAAATTAATTTCCAACCATGAGCTTCAATTATTTTTTTAGAAATAGTTAAACCAAGTCCCAGGCCTTTGATCTTTGTTGTAAAAAACGGCTCGAACATTTTTTTACGGATATCTTCCGTTATTCCCGGGCCTTCATCCTTTATAGAAAAGTACAAAGCGGCACTTTCATCTTTTTTAAGAGATATTGAAATTGTCCCTTTTCCTTTCATTGCCTGAACAGAGTTTTTAAAAATGTTATGGAGAGCAATAGAAATATTTTTTTCATCAATAAGTACAAATGATGAAAGCTCTTTTTCATGCAGATGCTTTATTGAGATGTTTTTATATTCTTTTGAAATTTCAGAAGAGACTTTTTTGATTATTTCAAGGAAATCTTTTTTTTCTTTGTATAGAGTAACCGGGTGGGAAAAGAACAAAAGATCTTCAACAAGAGAATTTAGGTGATCTACTTCTTTACCTACAACATTGAAAAAGTCCTTCCTGAAAGATTCGTTTTTGTATTTTTTTGGTAAAAGCTGGGTGAAAGTCTTTATTGATACCAGAGCATTCTTAAGTTCATGAGAACTTCTCATTGCAAGAGTTCGCACAAAGTCCATATTAATGTCTTTTTTTTCATGAGGAATGTCTTTGGCTATATTTTCTTGTTCACTTATACTGCTGGAAGTTTCAATCTTTTTGTTTTTTTCAACGCTCATTTTGTTTTTGTTAAATGTTTTTGCAAAACTATTTGTCAGAGCTAGCAGGAGAGAGTAATCATTTTCCGTAAAATCCATGCCTGAGATCTTATTATTTACCCCAATAGCGCCAATAAGAGAACCATTATCAATAACAGGAGAAAAAGCAGTTAATCCTAAAGACTTCATATTTATCTTTGCCTGTTTGTAAGATGGATCTGTTGAATTTAAGTCTTTTCTCAAAAGAGACCTGTTTGAGAAAAGAAAGGCCATTATTCCTTCAGAAGGGAGAAATTCTATTTTATTACAGACTTTTTCAGAAAAACCTATAGATGATTTGATCTTGTAAACATTACCATCTTCTCTTATAAAGCAGATATTAGAAACACCGAGAATGTTTTTTATAAATTCTAAAAAATCAGAGGAGTGTTTTTGTCTATCAGAAGAAGCGTCTATAAGTAAGTGCAGGCTTTTCACTGCTTCTATGATCTGAAATGTATTGTATGATGCTTGTGGATGTTGATATAAATGTTCTTTTTGCTGTTTTGATATTATTTTTAAATCAAGCAGATTAAGTAAGCGCTTTTTTATTAATTTTTGAGGAGTGTTTAGCTGTATTACATCCTTAACTCCAAGGTCTATAAGAGAATAGGAAAAGTCAGGTTTTGATTCCTTTACAAGAACAGAAATAAATGAATCAGGTGAAACAGCCAGTATTTTTTCTATTACAGGAACAATTTTTTGTCTGAGGCTGGGAGCATGCAGTATAAAAAGATCAGCGATACTTACGAATTCTTTGATATCTTCTGTTAAAGAAATTTCAATGATCTGAAAAATATTTTCGCTAATATCTTTCAGCGATTGTAATATGTTTTTGTCATTGTGTATAAATACGACATTTTTCATTAAATTATATTATATATAAAAAACATTAATTTGACAAATATTATATTAGTTTCTCACATTTAAATATTTGTATATAAAAAGTGAAAGAAAAATAATAAATATTTAGAGATGAAATTATTATTTATCCTATTTATTAAGACCTTTTTCCTTTCAGCAGAAGTAACCATAAGATATAATATTTTAGCAGGTTGATGAAAGTGAAGACAAAAGCTTTAAACCGGACAACTGGATAATGAAAAAAGAACATTTTGAGATGATACTGACTTCTCAGTATATTAATGAAAATTTCAAAAATGAGCATTTGGGATTAAAGAATATACCTCACAGAAGGCCTATAGAATATATAATTGCAAATGGCGTCGATGCTTATAATGAGAAAAATTTTATTTCTTTTGTTTCTGATGTTATAGGTATTAAAGCTGTGGAGCTAACAGATAAGAACCCTGATGAATCACTTAAAGTATCTTTTCCTTTCAAAATAGCGTATGCATATAAAGTTGCGCCTCTTCTTTTAAAAGAGGATATTCTCGAAATAGCATGTATTGATCCTCTTGAAAAGGAAATTATAGAGGATATTGAGATTTTAACCGGCTACTCACTAAAATGCTACCTTTGTGGTAAATACTCTCTTGATTCCTTTCTAGAGAGATTTTATAGAAAGAACTGGGTACATGCTCCTATTAAAGATATTGATGAGGATATTGATTTTTTCCAGGATGAGCCGGATGTTTTCAAAATATTTATTGATATACTTAATGATGCTTTAAAACAGGGAGTCGAAAAGATCTTTATTCAGCATTCAAAAGAGTCCCTTACCGTTGAATACTACATTGATGGTGTCTCAAAAAGAGCATATGTTCCTCCTCTCTTTGAAAAGAAGTATGACAAGTTCTGTTTTTTGTTAAATCTCAAAGGTGAACATCTAAGGGAAGTAAAAGAAGATATAATCTATCATTTTTTCATTGACGATAAATATGAAGCTTTCCGGATATTTCTTACTCCTACGAATAAAGGAAGCATTATAAGGGTCGATATTCCCGCGAATCAGGTAAAGAACATACCTGATCTTGATCTTGATTATTTTAGTGCAGAAGAAAGGAGATGCCTTGACGAATATCAGAAAAAGTCACCAGGCATTCTTTTTATTACTTTTAAAGAAGATGAGAACTATGCTTTTTATCATGCTGTTTGTGAAAAACTTGGAAAAAATGTAAATAGGGGAGTTTTGGTAGAGGATTATATGGTAAAACCATCCCATAATCTTTCACATATTTTAAGTAAGGATATTAATTGTAATAAAGAGTTTCGGCTGATTGATTATTTTTCTAAACTTTCTCCTGATCTTATATGCGTAAGAAGCGAAAAGCTGATATCTTTTGTGAATGATTTCATACACATATCCTATACACTTGGAATACCTGTTATTTGCAGCTTACCTTTTAATGAAATAAAAGAAGCAATTACTTTTTTGTCGCAAAAAATGGATAAAGAAAACAGATTTTTTTTAAGCCTTCAGAATATAGTGGGCTTAATGGCATTAAAAAGTTATCGCCATGTATGTCCGGTTTGCAGTGTGGATGTGCAGATTAATCCTAAGAATATAGAACTATTAAAGAATATAGATGATGATATTATTACGGTAAAAGAAGCCAGGGCTTGTTCTGTGTGTAATGACAGAGGATATATGGGCAGAGATTTTTTGACAGATACTGTTTTTTTGAATGAAACCGGTCATCTAAAAGATGTAGAATATAGTAAGGCATTTATGGATTATGGAATAAAAACAGACTATTATGAAAAAGCAGTTAAAAAAATTATAAAAAGACAGACCACAATAAAAGAGATCGAAAGGATATTATCATGAAAGTTTATAGTGTTAAAAGAGGATTTACTTTGATAGAACTTATGGTTGTTATAATAATACTCGGGATCCTTGCAGGTGCAGTTATTCCAAAACTTGCAGGAAGGACGCGGCAGGCCAGAATAGTGGCTGCAGGTGCAGATATAAACAGTAATATCTCCGTTGCTCTTGATCTTTATGAAACCGATAATGGTACGTTTCCTACGACTTCACAGGGACTTAAGGCTTTACTAGAAAAGCCTTCCTCTGCACCTACACCCATAAACTGGAGTGGTCCGTATCTTAAAAAGGGGATTCCAAAAGATCCATGGGGACAGGTATATATATATACATCACCAGGCAGCAAGAACGCTCAGTGGTATGACCTTTCTTCTTCAGGTCCTGATGCAAAAAAGAACACAGAAGATGACATAGTAAATTGGGAACAAAACAACTGAAAAATCGTTTTTTAAGTGAAAAAATTGTTTTGACATAGCCTGGAAAATGGTTTAACCTTTAAAAGGTTTAATTGCTGATGAAATAAGCTATCAAAACTGCTAATTTATGCAGTTCTTTTCAGCAAGATGTATCTATAAATTTTACAGTTACAACACGGATTATTGATATGCTTTTAGATAAAACAACGTATACGACTCAAGAAGTTGTTAAACTAACCGGTTTAGAACATCACCATCTGCGCTACTATGATATGTTGGAGATCTTTTCTCCCAGCGTCCAGTCAACAAGGTATAAAAGAAAAAAATATTCATCTCTTGACGTTCTTGTGCTTCAGGCGATATCTGCTCTTAAAAGTAAAGGTATGCCATTTATTAGAATTCGAAAAGTGATTGAAAATCTGAAAGAACATTACGGCCTTAAAAAACCATTCCATTCAGCTTTAGACGGAAGGCAGAACATCACTATTCTTACAGATGGAATGAGAGATTTTTATATTTGTTTTAATGACCATGAAGTTGTTGAGCATCTTAAGGCAGGGGGACAATACATGCTTCTTGATGTTAGTGATATAGCGTGTGACCTTAAAGAAAAGATCCGCGCCCTCCAGATGTATAAAAAGAAAAGAGCAATGAAAAAGTTTAGAAAAGTCGCATCAAGATAAAACCAGACTCAAGATTCCAGACTCCAGACTCAAAAATAAATCCAAAAAAACTCTGCAACTTTTGTGTGTGAATCCCTGCTTATTAGTGGTTAATTAGCTTTTTCTTTTTTTTACACGGGCGCAGTCAAGCGGTGCCCCTACTAATAGGCTTTGCCAGTTGTCAGCCTTCAGCGGTTAGCTAGAACCTAAAACCCAGAACTTTTCTTTCTTATAATATATGTGCAAAGCACATTTAAATCCTGAGCGACCGAAGGAAGTCGAAGGACCTTAACTTTAGGCACTTTAAATACTTTAGTGCACTTTAGGCATTTCTTTTTTTCTTGAGTCTTGCTTGCCCTGAGTACTTCGACAAGCTCAGTGTAGACTATAGTAGAAAGGTGTGTGGCGTGCTTTTTTTCAAGGAGATTACCACGCCCTTAAAAGGGACTGCAATGACAATATTTTCTTTTCTTTTTTCTCTGTGTTCTCGGTGTGCGTGCTGAAAGTCCGCCGGGGCGGATGGCTAATCTTCTTTTTTTCTAACTACGGACGATGGTCTGTCTAAATCTTTTCTACGTTTTTATTTATCCAGTAAAGGTAATCAGGGTTTCCTCTTTTTATGGGGACCATGATTATTTCAGGAACAGTATTGCTGTGATGTTCAAGAACATATTTTTCTACAGAAGGGTAAAGTGATTCCTTTGTCTTAAGAATCATTAGGCATTCTTTAGATTCTTTAATGTTATTTTTCCACCAGTAATGAGACTCTACATTATTAACTATGTTAAGGCATGCAATGAGCTTTCTTGTAAGTAGATGTTCTCCTAATTCTCTTGCTTTTTCAATGCTGTCAATGGTTACGTAAATAATTGCATATTGACCTTCCATATTGACCTCTTTTTATTGTATATGTTTATTGTCGTCAGCTTTTTCGCTGTATCCGCTTTCCTGACGCTCAAAATTGACTTTATTTTTTTGCATATATATGCGGTGTACATCATCAGCATCAAGTCCGACTACTTGAGCAGCTGAGATCAAAAAATGAAAGATATCTATTATTTCTACTTTTATGTTTTGTTCATCGAATTTTTGATATTTTGCCCACCATTTCCATGGAACACTATCTATCAGCTCTGATATCTCCTGAGACATGGCACGGCAGTAATTGAGTATCCATTTTTGTTTTTCTTCCATGTTCATTGAATCTGTATCGACACCAATACGCTTATTTAGCTCTTTTTGCATTTTGAACATTGCTTGCAACTGATCTTCCATAATATTATTCTCCATAAAGTTGAATTTAAAAATGATGTTACAAAGAATGGTCTTTATTGTCTATTAAATTCTTATGCATTACTTAAGATTATTGTTAAGAAGTGGGGGTGGACATAAGAAATTAACTTAAAGCAAAAGCTTGAACTGTTTAGGGGTTAGTATTTGTCTTTATATACTCTTATTTTAAAGAGATTATTCTCTTTTCCTTATTAACTATAATAGTTATAATAAAATAAACAAAATTTAAAGAAATATTTAAACCTAAAAGGAACTTCTATGAATTTTAAAAACTGCATTGTCGTGATCCTTTTTTTAAGCGTTTTCTTTTCTACTCAATTACTTGCTGAAGATGACAGGCAGGCACCTACACATGTAAAAATGAAAAATACCGGAAAACCGCTTCCGTCTCATGAAAAAGATGAAAGAGATCAGTCTTTGGAAAACAATAAAAATGAATCAAGTATTATTAATAAAAGCAATGTTTCTATAAAACCAAGTGCAGTTATAACACTTGAGATGAAAGATATAGCAATAGTAGAGGTTCTGAAAATACTTTCAAAAAAAGGTAAAATAAATATCATAATCGGACAAAATGTAAAAGGGCGTATCACACTTTTTCTAAAAGATGTAAGTGTCTGGGATGCGTTAAAAAATGTTTTTGAAATAGCTAACCTTGCTTATGTAAAAAGAGGGAGTGTATTTCAGATAATGACAGGGAGAGATTATTTACAACTTTATGGAAGAGCATTTTTCGATAATCGGGAAATGAAGATAATCCCTGTACATCATGCTGATGTAAATGACGTGCTTGGCGGGGTAAAAGGATTTGTTTCTAAAATAGGAAGTATTAATATCGATGCAAGGACAAATTCTTTAATTGTTATAGACTCTACAGATACTATCAGAGAAATTGAAAGAGCGGTTTTTCAGATAGACCGCCCTCTAATGACTGAGATCTTTTCGCTTCGTTATCTTTCTATTACTCAGGCAGAGGAAATAGTTAAAAATATAATTACAAAGAAAGGGAAATATCAAATTGATGCTGCTACTAACAAGATCATAATTACAGATATAAGCGGAAGAATAGAAACAATTAGAAAAATAATTCAGGAATATGATGTTGAAACATCACTTATAACAAGAATCTATCGCTTAAACTATGCTTCATATGAAAAACTGGAACCTAAAATAAAGGAACTAGTAACTCCAAATATAGGTAAAGTTTCTTCAGATGAAAGGACAAACACTATTGTTGTAATGGATATTCCTTCTAATATTGAAAAGATAGATCAGGTAATAAATGCCTATGATGCAAAGACTCTAGAGGTGCTGATAGAGGCTAAAATCGTTCAGGTACAGCTTTCTGATGATTTTAAATACGGTATAAACTGGCAGCATGTTGTTAATAACTGGCAAAACAGTGATTTAAACGTGAAATTCTTAAGCGGATTTGATGTGGTATCTTCTTCTGCCAGTTCTTTAATAAGTTCAACAACGGATGATTCAACAGATGAAACTGCTCCTGAAACTGAGACAACGGAAACACCATTTAGTGATACAGTTGCCTCTTTAGGCGGCGGAAGGATGATTGCAACAGGCCAGATAAACCACAGGGATTTTGACAGTGTCTTAGATATATTGCGTCAGGTGGGTAATGCAAAGGTCCTTTCTTCTCCAAGAATAATGGTAATTGACGGAGAAACGGCAAAAATACAGGTAGCAAAACGAGAAGCATATGTGACAAATACTATTATTACAAATACAGGCCAGCCTTCTGAGACGGCAGAAAACGTAAATTTTGTAGATGTCGGTGTGATTCTTACGGTAACCCCCCAGATAAATGATGAAGGTTTTATTTTAATGAAAATAAAACCGGAAGTAAGTGTAGTTGATTCTGTAAAGACAACATCGACAGGAAATACCGTTCCTATTGTAGCTACTCAGGAAGCAGAATCCAGCATACTTGTAAAAGATGGAGTAACTATCGTAATGGGAGGACTTATACAGGAACGAACGTTAAAAACTACAAGTAAGATACCGTTTCTTGGTGATATCCCAATTCTGGGAATACCTTTTAGAAAGTTGATAAAGGAAGTAGATAAAACAGAGCTTGTGCTTTTCTTAACACCAACGATCGTACAGGGCGATAGGAATTTTTATGATGATGATTCAGTGATCGTAGGTGATGATGTAAAAGAAATATTTGAACAGGCGACTCCGGAATTTTATACCAATCCTATAAAAAAGACAAAAAGATTCCTTAAAGATGAATTTTTAGCAGAATAATCAGTATAGGTATGTAGGGACACAGCGTGCTGTGTCCGTGTGAAAGAGGAAAGATAAGATTTTAAAAACAAACTAAGAAAAAACCTTCTACATCCTGCTTTTCCATCTGCGTTTATCTCCTTCGATTTCACTCAGGATATAAGACGAGTGAGCACTTCGACAAGCTCAGTGTAGACTCTGTCGAACTATGTGTGTGCTGAAAGTCCGCCGGGGCGGATGGCTAATCTGCTTTTTCTGTTTTACAGCGGGCGCAGTCAAGCGGCGCCCCTATCGCAGATCCGCCATCTTGTTGGGAGGACATACATTTTATTTTAATGTCGTCGAAGACACCATTATTTTTCACTTTTAATTTTTAATTTCTTTTACACGGACAGGGGCAAGCCCTGTCCCTACATACTTTTTATTTCTTCGTGTTCCTTCGTGGTGAATTTCTTTTCTTTTTTTTCTGCGTTTTATGGAAACCCTATTCTTGAGATATTTATGGATGCACGAAGTGAATCACCCGTTGATGTACTACTCTCAGACTGGATCCTTATTTTTTCAACATTAAAAAGGAAAGGTGATTTACTTAAGTAAAAAATAAATTCTTGTATTTGATTAAGAGTACCAGCACATTCTATTCGAATACTAAATTCTTTATAATCGGGATGTATTTTTATTGGTGCATCATCTATTTTATTTATCTTAAGGTTTTTTGTGCGTGATATTGATTCTATTTCCTGCTTTGTTTTTAAATTTTCTTCATCATCGTCTCCTGTAAGTTTATAAGTCTTAAAAAGACTATCATAGTTTTTTTCTATAATGTTCCTGTTCTTCATGATAGTAATATTGCTTTCTATTCTTGACTGCATCTCTTTTTCTTCTGAATAAAGTTTTTTGTATTTTATCAGAACAGGTCCTAATATAAACTCATAGATCAAATAAATTATTAGAAAAACTAAAACTAAAAGAACTGCCTTCTGGTTTCTTTGCTTTGTTTTCATAAGTTTTCCCTATTATTTGCCGGATCTTTGTAATATATCTTTAACCTGAAAGTAGAAACTTCTGTTCCCTTAACTTTTTTTCTGTCAATAGAGCCTTCAGCTTCTACTTTTTCAAATATATTCCTTTTACGTATTTTTTTCATAAAATCATAAACATCCGTATTTGACTTAGCATGACCAGATATATCGATGATATTGTTTTTTACCATTGAAAAAGAAGATATGCGCATATTTCGATTCATCTGCGGTATTATTTCAGCAAGAGAATTTAGTATTATTAATTGCTGCTTTTTGATGTTTTGAGCGGATAGTATCCTTCTGTACAGCTTTTTTATAGACCTTGCTTCATGTTCGATTTTGCTCAGCTCTTTTTTAAGGGATTCTACAGATTGTTTTTTTCTTCCGTATGTTATTGTAAAAACAGTAATAAAAGTTATAAAAAATGCGCAGACAAACAGCCCGGCTTTTATTATTTTTTTTGATCGTCTTATTTTATTTATGATAGTTTTATATCCCGATGGTAGAAAATTCATAGAATCATTTTTTAGCACTGATATCATTGCATGAAAAGGAATATCGCAAGGTGTTTTTGCTGCAATGAATCCTGCCTCTTTGTAGCTGATCTTTCGTATTCTGATACCGCTCAACTCATTTATTTCTTCAGGAAAGGATATTTGATCTAAAAAACAAAAACACTCCTCAGGCAGATCTTCAGGAAACTCTTCTTTATTAAAAGCAATAAATCTTTGCATTTCTGAGAAAATAAAGCCTGATGAGTCAACATTTTTTTCAAGATCAGTAGAAGGGAAAATAACTGTACGTGAATTAAGTATGCAATCGTTTTTTAGAATAGAAAAATGAACAGAAGTTTTATCTTTGAGAATTGACATATAAGGAGTTCCCTTGATGCGTGATCTTTCCCAGAGTTTTGGGATCCCGTCAAGATCAAGCCTTATATTATTTACCAGGACTTCTGATTTTCCAAAAATATAAAGGTTATTGTAAAGGATCTTACGGTTTATTATCCAAAGGTGTATATTTATATATCCTTTATTGTCTTTTCCCGCATAGCTTACTTTTGCGATTGAATCTTCCGGAGGAAAAGGAGAAAGTTTCGGAAGTTTTAAAAGAGCCATTTTTCTTGCTTCTTTAAAATCTGCTGCCGGAAGTGCTATTCTTTTGTTTACAAAGAAATCCCTTGGAAGCACAATATCAAGAGAAGAAATAGAGGCCTTTTCTAATTTTTGTTTAAGCTCTTTATCTGTTGAAGATTCAAATGAGTGATCAATGATCTCTGTTACAGTGCAGGGCTCGTTTTTAGAGCTTATAAGATAAATTTGAACACTTGTCTTTCTAATATAGGCAAAATATCGATTGTTTGAAGTAAAATAGTCCTTGAGGTCATTGCAAATTGTCAGACTTTTTTCCATGAAACTATTTCCCACTGTTCGTTCTCTATTCTAATTATTGCTACAATGTTATATGCTTTTTTTGAATTCTCTTTTTTTAGTTCAAGCTCTATTTTAAAATAGTTAGAATTCGTTGAAAGAAGATCAATTCTATCTTCTATTTCCTTAATCTCTTCAGAATAGCAGATTTCACCCAATTTTTCAATGATGTCCTCAGGTGATTCAAAGAATTGATCGTCTTCAGTAAAATCTGTAAAGTCTTCACCTTTACGGTAATCAAGTATTTTATCTATCAATATTTCGGATAAACCTATATAAACAAGTGTATCTCTGTTCACGGTATTAAAATTTATTTTTCCATTCCCGAACACCGTGAAGAAAGGAAGGGCAGCTGTTCCATTGTTATCAATATCTTTGACAAACAAGATCTCTTCAGGTGATGATAATGGAGCATTCTTGCAGCTATATCCTTTTTCAAGGGAAGAATAATAATTTTGTTCTGCTCCATTTCCGTTATTGGTGTCATCATCATCACTATCTATCCAGTCAAGAAGACAGGCTGAAGCGTTTTCAGGAAGATCGAAGGAATAAAAAAATCTCTCAAGAGTCTCTTCGTCAGAAGAATTCAGGTTCAGCATACGTTCCTCGTCCTTTACGGAAACAGTTATAAACAGGTTTTCAATAAAGGGTATATCAGATGGTGAATAATCCAGAATTAAAAAAAGTTCTGATGATTTGACAATATTCTGATTGTCTCTTTTAGTTATATCATAAGCTATTTTTGTTATTATACCTTTTGCAATAAAATTCATTTTGGCTTCATTTGCATGCTCTGAAGAAGTATCGAGTCTTAAACGGGTCTGGTAGCTTATAAGCACTGTGATAACAGAGATGATCATTATTATCCATACTGCTGTTACCAGAATAAAGGCTTTTTGATTATTTTTTTTACTCACTTTTTTCTTCTTCCTTGATAGGAATACTATTCCATATTTTTGACAGCATGATGATAGTATCATGCTGGGTCTCGATTTTATTTTCCTGTAAAGAATAGTGCAATTTTATTGCATCAGGATAAGCTTCTTCTGACCAATTGTCCTGCCAAACAAATGTTTGCTCTTCTTCCTCCTCCTCAGTGTTATTAAATAACAGATAACTAAATTTCAAACCTTTGATCCTGTTACTCAAAGAATATGAATAAAGTGACCCATAAGTCTCAATATCTTCTCCTTCATTCAAAGGGAAAGGATTTTCTGTCTTTTTATTAATTGTGATCTCGCCGGATTCACTTGCCGAAATTGTATAAGTGATTTTATTTAAATAATGATCATTGGTAATAGCATAGGGAGCACAAAAATATAGGCTTTCTGCGGTACCAATAAGCCTTAAGTTTCCTACAACAACAGATCTGTTGATCTCTTTTTCCAAAATATTTGACACCAGATTTGCAAGGCCTTCAGGATCGTCAAAGGATTGTTCTCTTTTGTAAACCGTAAGAGCAATATTAAGTGAGTAAATAAGTGTCAGGGCTATGAAAGAGAAAATGGTTATGGCTATAAAAAACTCTGCCAGAGTAAAACCAAATTCTCTATTTTTATTTAGACAAAATCGTGAATGTTTCAAAAATAGTTTTTTCATTTTCAAATACTTTAAAATGTATTGATAACAGTTGATCTTCAGTGTTTTCAATAGGATTGAAATCAGCTTTCCATTGATACATATGTCTTTCGTACTTTGTGGATCCGGTTTTTTCATTTGAATCAGGGGTTTCGCGTAATTCCTGTATTACTTCGAACATTTTAGTTTTGGAAATAAATTCTGCTGCTTCCAGTTGACGGATCCTGTTAACTCCCTTTAATGAATGAGATAATGCAGACATGATCACAAAAAGCGTGGTAGCAACGATAAGTAGAGTTACGGATACTTCTACCAGAAAAAAACCGTTAGTATTTCTTTTGTTTATTTTTATCATAAAATAAAAACTTTCAGTTTATGTCAGCGTTTGTGTTAGATATGTTAAAATTGCCGGTATTTTTTTTAGAATTTATAAAATATTTATTACCTGTCATATCGCTTAAGATGATCGTAAATTCAGATGAGGTTCCGCTGGAGTAAAAAAAAAGATTTTTTTTATCTACTGTTATTGATAAGCTGGAACTCAAACGATATTTTCTGTATTGCCCTATATTGGTATCTGTTATATAAAAAGCAGGAGGAGATTCCTGAAAACTTACAGTGTATGTCTTTTGAGCATATACTGCTTTGTTTCTACAAAAACGAAGATACTCGGTTAACTTCTTTGCCTCGCTCTTTATTTTCATAGATTTATATGTAGCTGAAAGACGGGGAGTACTAAGGGTAATAATAAATGACAGTATTACTATCATTACCAGCAGTTCAATAAGAGTAAAACCTAAATTCTTTTTCATGTTACAGAGAAGTTCAGTTGAAAAATAGGAAGAAGTATCGCAATAGCTATAAAACCTATGGTTGCTCCAAAGATCAATATCATAACAGGTTCAATAATAGTGATGAACATTTCAAGAGTGCTTTGAACATCTCTTTGGTAATGAGCTGAAAGCTTAAGAAGAGGCTTATCAAGGCTTCCTGTTTTTTCACCTACGCGTACCATATTGACGCATTCCGGAAAAAAAATCGTGGAGCTTTCCATAAGTTGTGAAATACTTTTCCCTTTTTTAAAATTATTTAATATGGTTTCAAGTTCTTTTTTAACGATCAGATTATTTGCCGAGTCTTTTGTTATTAAAAGTGCTTGAGCAGGAGGAACTCCATTTTTTATTAACGTACCAAAAGAATAAAAACTTTCAGACAGCTCTTTTTTAAGCACGATTGTGCGGACGTAAGGAAGTTTAAGTAATGTTTTCTGGTAAAATATGCGGCCTTCATTTGTGGTAAGAAATTTTCTTGCAATAAGGATCAAGACGATGATTGCAATAATGATGACTTGCCAGTGAGCTTCTAGTACATTAGAGATGTTTAATAAAATTTTTGTAATTAATGGGATGTTTACGTCCATGTCTTCAAAGACCGGAATTAGATTCGGAAGAATAACAGTAAAAAGTATACCAATTGTAAGTATGCCTATTAGAAAAAGAAAAGAAGGATAAGCTAATGATTTAATCAGGCTGTTTTTGAGGGTGTTTTTCTTTTCATAGAAGTCTGCAATACGTAAAAAAGAAGCTTCCAGGGTACCGCTTGCTTCTCCGGCTTTTACAAGGTTGACAAAAAGCGGGGAAAAACCTGTCTCCTGATTTTGCATGCTCCATGAAAGAGATTGTCCTTCCTGAAGGTCCTTTCGAATATTTTGTGTTATTTTTTTTAGAAATGTATGTGAGGTTTGTTTAGCAATTATTGTAAATACTTCTAAAACAGGAATTCCGCCTTCGAGAAGGTCTGCTATATTTCTTGTGTAAATTGACAATTCTGAAATGGAAGCTTTTTTACTGGAAAAGAGTTGTTTAAAAATATTTTTTGAAGATTGCTTTTCCTTAAGCTCGAATGGAAATAAACCTTCATCTGAAAGTTTCATAAGGGCAGAATTCTTGTTTTCTGCTTTTATTACTCCTTGGGTAATATCATTAGGAGATCTTTTTGCTTTATAATAAAATTCTTTCATTGATAAACCAGTTTTGGTTTAGATGCTGTCTTCGGTGACTCTTAAGACTTCTTCTATTGTAGTAAGACCCTGAAAAGTTTTTTCCATGCCGTTTTGGAAGAGTGATACCATTCCCAGCTCGATTGCTTTTTTCTTGATTTTTGATGCAGGAACATTACTGCTTATCATATCTCTTAAAGCATCATTTAATACCATTATTTCATAAATAGCAATTCTACCGTGATATCCTGTAAAATCACACTCCTTACAGCTTTTTCCTCTTACGAATTTTGAACCTGTAGGAATTTCTATCTTATATCTTTTTAAGAAATCTTCGGAAGGCATGTACTCTTCTTTGCAGTATTCACAGTTAAGCCGGATGAGGCGTTGGGCAATCACGCATTCTACTGATGAGGATACAAGATAAGGTTCTATTCCTATATCTGTAAGCCTGGTTATTGCTGAAGGTGCGTCGTTAGTATGCAGGGTCGAGAAAACAAGGTGTCCTGTAAGTGCTGCTCTTATTGTTATATCTGCTTCTTCTAAATCCCGTATTTCTCCGACCATTATTATATCCGGATCATGGCGGAGGATTGATTTTAGTCCTGAACCAAAATGAAATTTTATTTTTTGATTTACCTGCAGCTGGATAACACCATGTATCATATATTCTATTGGGTCTTCAATGGTGATTATCTTTTTTTCATCTCTGTTAAGCCGGGTTAGAAATGCGTACAAAGTTGTGGTCTTTCCGCTGCCTGTAGGTCCTGTTACGAGAATTACTCCATGAGGCTTTTTAATAACAGAGAGTATTATATCGAGGTTCTCTTTTGAAAGCCCAAGCCTGCTAAGTTCTATGAATTGAGTTTTACCCCGCAATATTCGTATGTTTATGGCCTCCCCAAATGGAGCCGGAAGAACAGATATCCTCAAATCAAGATCTTCGTTTTCATATGTCAGCATTATTCTTCCGTCTTGAGGGAGCCTCTTTTCGGCAATATTCAGATTAGCCATTATTTTTATTCGGCTGATAATGGATTCAGTAAACTCTTTTATTGAAGCAGGGAAAGTCGCATTATGAAGAACCCCATCAACTCTATAGCGGATCCTAAGTTCATCCTCGAAAGGTTCTATATGGATATCTGTTGCTCGTGATTTGATACCTTCAAAGATTATCTGATTGACGAATTTGATCATGGAAGATTCTTCCATGGCTATTTTTTCTTCAGCTTTTTCAACTTGTAGTTTAAGGCGCTCTGATTTGTCTGTCTGATCAAGTATTTGTTCAACAGTTTCAGCCCCGATCCCGTAATATTTTTTAAGCTGAGATAAAACTGCCTGATATTCGGCGGCATAAAATTTTATTTTTTTATCAAGGATCATTGATATTTCATCAGTCTTATGTATGTCTAGAGGATTTTCTACTGCAACATGAAGTATGTTCGCATCTTTGCTAAAAGGAAAACAGTTGTAATGCATGGCATAGCGAGGCGGGATCTCGTTTATAATATCCTGATCAGGCTGCATGTTATGAAGATCGACTACAGGTATGCTGTATTCGCTGCCGATGATGTTTAAAATATCTATTTTTTTTTCGAAATGATTTTTAAAAATAACGCTTGCTAGAGAACTTGAGCCTTCTTCAAGGGATTTTCGCGTGCGTGCAAACTCATCTTTTGATAAAAGTCTTTCGTCTACAAGATGTTGAAGAATATCTAGATCTTTTTGTCTATTATCCATAACTAATAAAACTATATAGTAATTAAATTTATGAAGGAAGTATTTTTTACGAAAGTAAAGATATTTTTAATGGTTATATTGTCTATAAATTTTGGGCAATAGGCAATGGCCAATGGGCAATAGGCAAATGGTTATTTTATTTTTGTTTTCCAGTATGTTAAACTTAAGATGAAAGGATAATTATTAAAAATGTCTTATTATGAAATATTAGGTTTTCATAAAGAACCTTTTTCAACAAGCCCTGATCCAAGCTTTTTCTGTAATATTCCTGAGCACCGGATAATATTAAGCAGAATGGAAATAGCTGTAAGGCAAAAGCGCGGGCTTATGGTTGTGGTGGGTGACATAGGTCTTGGAAAGACTACCATTACCAGAAAGTTAGTGCAAAATTTTAATGAAGAAGGGTCATATCTTTTTCATCTGATATTAAATCCTGCTTTTTCTTCTGAGTTCCAGTTTTTGAATACTTTGATTAAAATGTTCAAAATAAACAAGATACGGCGCTCAACAGTAGATTATCGTCAGGCTATACAAGATTACCTTTATGAAATGGGTATTGAAAAGAAAAAGACAATAGTCCTTATAATTGACGAAGGTCAGAAGTTATCTCATGAAGTTTTGGAGATTTTACGTATTTTTTTAAACTATGAGACAAATGAGTATAAGCTTCTCCAGCTTATAATTCTTGCTCAGATGGAAATAATGCCCAAAATAGAAAAGATGAGAAATTTTACGGACCGAATATGTTTTAAATATGTATTAAAGCCCGTTACAATAGAGGAAACTAAAAATATAATTAATTTCAGGCTTCATCAAGCAGGTCTTGAGAACGGACGTAAGCTGTTTACTGAAAGTGCGATAGAAAAAATATATAATTCTACCGGAGGATATTTAAGAAGGATCATTGCCCTTGCTCATAATTCGCTTGAGAGAATTATCATGGAAGAAAAAGAAATAGTTGATGATATAATAATAGATAAGATAATTAAAGAAGGTTAGAAGCCTGTATTTTCATAGATTAAAGGATCATTAGTATGAATGATATGACACCTGAAGAAAAACTTCTTAATATTATTCGAAAAAAGGACTCTTTAAAAGAGCAGCAGCTATCAAAACCTGTGGAAGAGAATGGGGTGGAAAGAGGCGTTACTGATATAAAGAGTGAGTCTTCAAATAATCTCAAAACTTCTGTAACTGTTGACAGGGAAAAAACTTCTTTTGATGAATCTACCTATAAAAGGCTATTTTTTAAAGAGATAAAAAACATCCATTTTGTGAAAACGGATATTTTCCTTCTCTGTTTTATTTCACTTTGTGCAGTGTTCTTGAACTGGTTTATGGGAATAAGCGCACAAGGAGAATCGAATGATAAGGCATCCGGAAGAGAAATTTCTCTTTTTGATCCCATTGTAGTTATGGATGCAAGTGGTATCGAAGATTACAATAAAAAATACAAAAGTATCTTTTCGAAGAAAAAAGTTTTTACAGCACTTCTTAGAAAGAAACGGCCAGCTAGCAATACAAAAAAGAGAACTATTCATGATATTAAGAAAAATCTGAAGCTTCTTGGTATTATATGGGAAGATAATAATGTAGGACAGGCTATTATTCAGCTAAAAGGCTCTGGAACTCAATATGTTAGAGAGGGAGACGGAATCGAAGATGCTGAAGTAGAGAGAATCGAAGAAGGAAGAGTTATAATAAGATATGGTGATGAGACTACAGACCTGAATCTTTAAAAACATAAAACTTTTTTTCTTTCATGCAGATAAAATCTAATATTTCTCATAATCTAATAAAAAAAATAGTAAGAGATGTTTTAAAAAATAGATCAAATATAGACCGAATAACATCCTGCCGTGGCGGTTTTTTTAATTCTTCTTATAAAATAATTATGAAAAATGGAGAGAAATATATATTGCGTGTTTCTCCTGAAAGATCAAAAGCATTACTCGGACATGAAAAATATTTGCTTAGAAGAGAAGCCAGTGTTCTGAATAAACTGAAAAAAATCGCTCTTCCTGTTCCTAGCGTTATATTTAAGGGGTTTAACAACAAAATTATCGATAGAGATTTCTTGATTACCGGATTTATTGAAGGAGTTAACTGGTATTACTGGCAAAAGAAGCTTTCAAATTATCAAAATCATCAGATATTTAATGATCTTGGAAGCATTGCAGGTAAGATACATTCAATAGAAAATAATAAGGGAACATTCGGATTTCCGTCCCATTATGGCCATTATTCTAAATGGAGTCTTTTTATAATAGAATTAATGAGCCTTATAAAAAATGACATGATAAAATACAGTCCAAAAATATTAAAAGATCATTTGTTCCCTGATGTTATTGCAAAAAGGTTAGAAGATGTTCTTGATGATATAAGTTTACCTTGCCTTGTTCATGGAGACCTCTGGCCCCGTAATGTACTTTTAACAAATAAGGGGGAGCTTAGAATATCCGGTGTACTTGATATGGAGCGAAGCCTTTGGGGTGATCCTGATTTTGAATGGGTGTTCCATTGCTGGAAAATGCCGTTATCTTTTTGGAAAGGTTATGGTGAAAAAAATTTATCTTCAAGAGCTTTAATGCGAAGGATGTTGTATAAAGGGTATTATGAGCTTGTTGCTTCTTTGGAAGAAATATTTCATTTTGGACGAAAAAAGAATAGCTTGTTCCTTTTTCATAAAGCAGAAGATACTTTTAAAAAACTGCATAGAGTATTATCGAAAGATAAACAATTGAAAAAGAGTCTAAAATAATGGAAAAGCATTTGAAAACAGGAATTTTCTGGATTTATTTAAATATTTATTTTACTTCACTTGTGTGAGAATAGAAAAATGGAAGCAGAAGAATATTTTGAAAAAGGGTATGAGCTTCATCAACAGGGAATACTTGATGAAGCAGTTGAAATGTTTAGACATGCCATTCTTTTAAAGCCTGATTTTGAAAGAGCAAAGAAAAATCTTATATTATGCCTGAAAGCAAAACTGTACGGAGAAGATACGATAAGAATTGTAAGGCATCTTTTAAAAAGAAAATACTGTAAAAACACTAAAAAGGCTGAATTAACAGGTTCTCTTCCGAAAACCGACAGGATCCTTGAAACAATAATAAATACACCCGTTATTTTTTCATCGCATTTTAGCAATTTAAATAATAAGAAAATTGAAGTATATGAAAAAGATAAGACTGTTTCTATAGGAGGAAGATATATAGGACATAAAATAGGTGAAGGCGGATTTGGCGTGGTGTATTTATGTGTAGACTTAAAATCCCTTAAAGTAGTTGCCATGAAAACGTTAAAGCATGACTCAGGTAATGAGATAACTGACAAAAATACAGATCAAAAAAACAGGCTTCAAAAGTACGAAGCTTTTAATCTTTTAAATCTCAAAAAACATCCCCACTTAATATCAGTAGTAACAGTAGAATATCTTAATATAAAAGATGAAAAAAATGACCGTCTTTTTATTCTTTCAGATTATATTACGCCTGATAGGTATGGCAGAAATACGTTAGCTCATTACCTTAAAGGGAAAATACCTTTTAAAAGAGCTCTTATCTGGGGAATACAGTTTTCAAGCGGAATGGAACATGCTGCACTTTGTAATATAGCTCCACACAGTGATATTAAACCTGAAAATATTTATATAACCGCAGACGGCATATTAAAAATAGCAGATTTTGGTTTAGCAAGGATTTTTGAGCATGAAATAAATAAAGAGGAAATAGTTGAGTGGAAGGAGAAGAATACTTTTTTAAATGTATATGAAGGCAAAATATTAGGCGGAACCCTTCTTTATATGCCTCACGAACAATTTAACGGAAAATCTGACATTAGAAGTGATATTTACAGTTTTGGACTTGTGCTGTATGAAATGATCAATAACTCTTTAGACGTTCTTGATGCTTACGAGAGCAATAAAAATCCTTATTACAAAGAGTGGTTAAAAGTATGTGCAGAATCGGCTAATGTCCTTGATGTTTTAAAAGCTATGGAAAAGATACACTCTGAAGGAAAAGTTGATTCCATAGATTCAGAAATGATGAGCATAATATCAAAGTGTTTAAATAAGGAACCGGATGATAGATATCAGAATTTCACGGAACTTAAAATTGATTTTTTGGATCTATATAAGCGTATTTATGGAAAGGATGCCGAATTATCTTTTAGTACAAAAGAGCAGGAACTAGAAAATTATTACAGCTGGGCAGGAGGGTTCTATACTCTTGGTTCTTATGACCTTGCTATAAAGGAGTACAGAAAAGTTATTTCACTGGATCCTGATAATGCAAAGGGCTATATAGGTCTTGGTGTCTGTTTGATGGAGCAAAATCACATAGATGAAGCTATGGAGCAACTAAAACATGCTGTAGAGCTTGATCCCGCAAATCCACATATCATTTTCAGAGTTGCTATGTGCTATGAAAAAAAAGGTCAGTCAGATGAAGCAATTAGAGAATACAGAAGAGTAAAACATATGATATTTGATTTGTTTGAAAATTTAACTTCTGATATTTTTAAAGAAGCTTTCAAAGCTGATAATTCCGGAAGAAAAGCGCTTCTTTTTATAGGAAGATGTCTTTTTGAAAATAATAAAATAGATGAAGCAATAAAAGAACTTAAAGACTCTCTTCGTCTTACTCCAGAATATGCCGCGGAAACGCACTTTTGGCTTGGAATGTGTTTTAGAAAAAAAGAACTGCCTGAAGAAGCTGTTAAAGAATTTGAAGAAGCTATTAGCTTGAATTCTGAAATGTTTGAAGCTCTTGCGGAAAACCTTGATTGAAAAAGCAGGAAAATTAACCACGAAGTGGTGAAAGATAAGTCAGTCCTTCTGGGACGGCCGAATTTATTTATAAAAGGGTTAGAAATGTCTGAAAAAAACTATAATGATATTCATAGTATTTCATCACGTTATAATTTGGCTTCTGATCTTATAAATATAGGAGAATATGAAAAAGCGATAAATGAACTTTTAGATATTATAGATAAAGATCCCGAACATATAGAAAGCCGGTTCATGCTGGCTTATTGTTATGATCAAAGGAACATACTTGATAAAGCTATAAAAGAATACAGAGAAGTAATAAAAAGAGATCCTGTCAAAGATGAAGCAACTTATAATCTTTCTTTTTGTATGCGAAGATCAGGGGATATTAAAGGAGCAATAGAAGAACTGAAAGAGACCATAAGAATAAATCCTGAAATGGAAAAAGCTTATTTAAGCCTTATCCTTTGCTTAAATGAAAAAAACCAGTATGGAAACGATATACAGGATTTTGTTGATGTTGTTAATGTAAGTAAAGAAATAGCAGAAACTCATTATGGCCTTGCATCATGTCTGTATTTAAAGGGCAGACTAGAAGATGCTATTGAAGAATTTAAGAAGACACTTCGTATCGATCCGACTTATGAAAAAGCAGAAATAGGCCTTAAAAACTGTAAAAATGATCTTGAAAAAAGCAGTGGTAAAAAAGTTAAACATATTGGATCTGATTGGAATATTCATTATCTTACAGCGGGTTATCTAATAGATAATAAGGACTTTAATAAAGCTGAAGATGAGTTAAGGATTGCTTCTTCAATGAATACGGAATTTGGGAAGATACATACTTGTATTGCTTTTTGCCTTCAAGAGCAGGGGAAAATAGATGAAGCTATAAAAGAATATGATTCTGCATTATCCTTTGATGCTAATGATCCCTTGCCTCATTTAGGGCTTGCGGCATGCTTACTTAAACAAAAAAAGCATAAACCGGCTAAAGAGGAGTATTTTGAAGCTGTACTGCTTGATCCTGATCTTGAAGGATGTATGTTCATTGAGAAAGAATAAATGTTTATATATTTATGTATTAACTTAAATAATAATATTATTTAGTATAAAATAGTTTTTAACTAGATTTAAATAGAATCTTAATGGATAGATATTGAAATGAAAGAGAAAAAACATATATTGATCGTAAACAGTAATGAGCAGGAATCAGAAAGGCTAAAAAATTTAATTGACGGTATTGGTTACAAAGTTGTTGTTTGTACTAATAGCGAAGAGGCGGTTATCCATTATTCATCGCAGTTCTTTGATGTTGTAGTATCTGATTTTGACATATCCGGAAAGGCAGGAACTCAGCTTCTAAAAAAATTAAAAGAAATCAATGAATATACTGTTTTGATCTTTTTAGCAAACGAAGATAATCTAAAAAACATGCGTTGTGCCGTAAAAGAAGGTGCAACAGACCTTATATTAAGGCCTTTTGATGATAATGAATTTTTGAAAAGCATAGAAGATGTAATTGAAAAAAGGAAAAAAAGCGAAGGGCGCAAAAAATACCATCAGGAGCTGGAAAGATATATTGATGAGACCACAGAGACCTTAAAACTTCAGAAAGAAGCTTTGGAAAGAGAACAGGAAAGATCAAGGGGGATCATTAGAGAAGCGCATTTTGGAATAGTCTTTCTTGACGGAGAAAGCGAAGAAGTATATATGCTTAATAAACGTGGAAAAAAGCTATTCCGACTGAAAGAAGAATATGAGAACACATACCTTTCCAAAAATTTTAAAGAGATATTTCCGGAAAAAGTCGTTGAAAGAATAGACGATGTGGTAAGGCAAGTACGTTCGGAAAAAGGCGTTATAGATATTGGAGATTTTGTTGAAGAGAACGGTATCCTTAACTTTGTAGGATATCCGGTTATGATAGGTGATATGGTAAGTTCGATCGTTATAATCACTGATGATGTAACGGAAAAAAAGATAATGGAAAGACAGCTTCTGCAATCTTCCCGACTTGCAGGTATAGGTGAACTGGCAGCAGGTGTAGCGCATGAAATAAATAATCCGGTTGCTTTTGTTATGAGTAACACACGCATGCTCGAAAAATACTTTTCGCGAATACGTAAATTGCTAAAAAAATACGAAAGAATCGAGAATGATGTCTCTCTTTTAGAGGATGCTGAAAAGCGAAATAAAATGATAGATGAAATAATTAAACTCAAAGAAGATCTCCACATAGAAAAGGCCCTGAAAAATATTGATGAAATAGTAAATGAAAATATTGACGGACTTGAAAGGGTGAAGAAAATTGTATTTGATCTGAAGAACTTTTCCCATACTGATAAAGAGGTAATGGAAGAAGCTGATGTTAACAAGATAATGGAAGATACTCTGAACCTTGTATGGAATGAGCTGAAGTATAAAGCTGAAGTGGTAAGAGACCTAAATGATATTCCGAAGATCCAGTGCTTTCCTCAGCAGATATCCCAAGTATTTGCCAATATACTTGTAAATGGTGTACATGCTATAGAAGGAAAGGGAACTATTACCATAAACACTTATTCTCAGAAAGGTTTAGTGAAAATCAAAATAAGTGATACTGGATGCGGTATGAATAAGGACACAATGGTAAAGATATTTAATCCCTTTTTTACTACAAAAGAAGCAGATAAAGGTACAGGATTGGGGTTAAGTATTGCTTTTAAAATAATAGAAAAGCACAATGGTTCGATCAGTGTGGAGAGTGATCCAGGGAAAGGCACTACATTTATTGTAGCCCTCCCGGTTATACAGGAAAAGAAGCCTTCTTTGAAAACAATAGAAAGCAGTTTGGACGGCATAACTTTTTAATATAAAAAAACAACTAAGAAATTATTGAAATTGGAAAATTATACAGAAAAACATACAGTTTTAATTGTTGATGATGAGCAAAACATTTTAAAGAGCTTAAGCAGGCTTTTTGAAGATGAAGAGTATAATGTTTTAACTGCTCTAAGTGGGTCTGAAGGCCTGGAAGAGATCAAAAGCAATAATATCTCATTGATAATTTCTGATAGCAGGATGCCCCAAATGAGCGGTATTGATTTTCTCGAAAAGGCTTCCAAAATCTCCCCTGATACCGTACGAGTGATGATGACCGGATTTACGGATATAGACGGTGTAATAGATGCTATTAACAAAGGACAGGTATACCGGTATATAGAGAAACCATGGAAGGATGAGGAAATAAAAATACTGGTAAGGGACGGGATTAAACACTATGAGCTTCTTGAACAGAATAAGTATCTAACACAGCTTACAATGAAACAGAATACAGAACTTAAAGATCTTAACAAGAATCTGGAAAAAAAAGTTGAGGAAAGAGCAAGAATAATCATTGAAAAAAATATAAAGCTTGAACAGATATTCGAAGTACTTGACAAAAGCTTTGTTGAGACAATAAGGATAATATTAAAAGTACTTGAAATAAAGGATGAGAAATTAGGTGCTCATGCAAAAAGAGTGACTTCTCTTGCTGTTTTGATAGCAAAGGATATGAAGCTTTCTGAGGAAGAAATAAGAGATATTGAGATTGCTGCGCTTCTCCATGATATCGGAAAAGTGAATATGCCGTCTTTCATCCTTTTTAAAAAGAATGATCTTCTGACCATTGACCAGAGAGTTATTCTAAAGCAACATCCGATAATTGGAAATCTGACACTTGCTGCTATTGACAGGTTAAAAAATGCTGCAGAAATAGTATTATCTCACCATGAGAGGATTGATGGCAGCGGTTATCCGTATAAAAAATTTGGTGATGACATAGTAACAGGTGCGAAAATAATAGCAGTTGCCGATACTTTTGATAAACTTACAAGTGGTTCTATACAGGGGATTCATCCTATAGAGTTTGAAGAAGCTTTAGAAGATATTGAAAGTAAGAAGGGAAGTTCTTTTGATGAAAATGTAGTGATGAGCTTTTCTAAAGTCATAAAAAACGTAAAAAATGTAACAAAGAAAAGGAAAAAAAGAGAAGTTGATATTAAAGAGCTGCATGAAGGGATGATCTTATCTGCAAACATATCTACTAAGAGCGGTATAGTGCTTATGAGAAAAAATGATATAATCAATGAAGTTATGATCTCAAAGATAAAGCAGTATGTAGAGATAGAAGACCTTTTGGATCCTATAACTGTTTTTGAGAAGTAAAATAAGATTAGTCTTGTGAACTGACTTAAACGTCGTTTTTTATGTTGAACTAAAGTCAAGTAAAGGAGCATAAAATGGGTTCGAGAATAGAAAAGATCGTCAAAAACCTTGATGCTCTGCCATCGCTTCCGATAATTGCAAATAAACTCATGCAAGCAGTTGATGACAAACATACTGCTGCAAAGGACCTTGCAGAGGTGATATCTAAAGACCCGGCATTAACAGCAAAAGTACTTAAACTTGTTAATTCTTCGTTCTTTGGTTTTTCTAATAAGATAACTATGGTATCACGTGCAGTTGTAGTACTTGGGTTTAATACAATAAAGAATCTTGCACTTGGAATATCTGTCTTTAAAACGGCTAAAAGTATAGAGGGTCACGATATTGGTCTTAACATGGAAAAGTTCTGGGAACATTCATTAGGAGTATCCGCTGGTGCCCGTCTTATTGCACGCCTTACAAGGTATAAGCTTCCAGAGGAAGCTTTTGTAGCAGGCCTTTTACATGATATTGGTAAGATCATATTTAATCAGTATATACCTGAAGAGTTCTCAAAAGCTATAGAGATGTCGGAAAGAGAGGGTATTCCTCTTGAAAAGGCAGAGATGAAATTTATAGGAGCTGACCATGAAGTTGCCGGTGATTATCTTGCAGAAAAATGGAAACTCCCATACACAATAAGAAAAGTTATCAGTCAACATCACAATCCTCCTACGGATGACAAGTATTTTGATCCTGAAGTATTAAAGCTTATCTGTATAGTCAGTCTTTCGAACACCCTTTGTAAAATGAAGAATATCGGTTTTTCTGGAAATAAATATATTGGTAAAACAGATGAAGCAGTTCTTAACTGGCTTGATATTGAAGAAGGTCTTGTCGAACGCTTCTTTTTAGAAATAGATAACGAATTTGCAAGGGCAAAGGAATTCCTGGGATTAAGCACAGAATTAGAAGCAGATCATACTGTAAAGGTACAGATGGATGAGAGATCAAAGCAGGTTCTAGTAATAAAAAAAGGTGATAAAAAAGTATCTTTGGTCACAATTTTTATTAAAAGCTTTGGTTTTGACTGTCATGAAATAATTTACAAGTCTCCTGAAGATCTGACACTTTCCGGGATCAAACCGGAGATAATTTTTACGGATGATCTTGATGAAAAGTTTGTTGAAGAGATTAAAATCTATTTTAAGAAGAATGAGATAATAGAGAAAATAGTGAATTTGACAGTACCATTTGATTCATCAGTTATATTAAAAGAACTTGGGCTTAATATTCAGCCTCCTGCTCCTAAGATAAAACCACCTTCTGTAAAAATACAACCTGAAAAGAGAGTGCTCGTAGTTGACAGTATTGATGAAGAAAGAAATAAAATAGTAAAATGTCTTGAGGAAAAAGAGTTTAAAGTAATGTCACTTGCTGCTCCGGATGATATTGTTATAAGTTCAAAAGAGTTTAAACCGCATGTTGTAATACTTGACCTTGGTACTCCGGATGCGAATAGCGTTACGCTGATACAGCTTCTTAAAGTATCTTTAGAAGAGGAAGCAGATACAAAGAGTTCTAAATTAATGATCCTTTTTGATAAGGGTTGGGATAATATACTGGGTGATATAACTGCATTAAATATCCCGCATATAATAGAAAAACCAATTAGTACAGAAGATATTTTAAATAGGATAGAGAATATTATGGAGGAAAAGATGAAGTCTCAGTCAACTGTTTTATGTATTGATGATGAAGAGAATATTTTAAAATCTTTAACAAGATTGCTGGAAGAAACCTATACTGTTATTACAGCAAAAAGTGCGGAAGAGGGAGTTAAGCTTTATAAGGAGAATCTCGATAAAATAAGTGTTATAATCGTAGATTTTCGCATGCCGGGAAAAACAGGTATAGAGTGTATCCATGAGATAAAAAACATAAATCCGGATGCAGTATGCCTTGTTTTATCGGGTATAAATGATTTTGGTGAGCATTTAAAGACCAAGGATAATGATTTCGTTTATTCCTTTTTAGATAAACCTTGGGATGATGACGTACTTTTAGAAAAAGTTGATGAAGCAATTAATGTTGCAGAAAAAAATAAATAAAAAATATATTTTAAGGGAAAAAACTGTGAAAATAAATAAAATAATTATTATTGTATTATCTTGTTTTATTATTAATTCTTTTTTACATGCTGATGAAAGTATAACCAGTGAAAAGTATTTTTCATTGGTTGAGAGAATAATAAACGGGGAAAGAGACATAAACTTTCTTTTGATGCGTTTATCTTATACAAAGACCGAACTTTATGTTCCATATGGAAGTAGAAAAAAGGAAAGGAAAAAGGTTTTAGATGCATTCCAGAAAAAAAAGTATAAGAAAGTCCTGAAACTTGCCGAAAAGGTATTTAAGACGGATTTTATTGATATGAACACACACTATATGTGTATGCTTGCTGCAAAAAGAATAGAAGATAATGAAAAAGTGGATTTCCATCAATTTATCGTAACGGGTCTTCTGGATTCGATAACAATGGGTAGTAATGGCGAGACCGTTGATACAGCATATAAGGTGATATCAACCAGGGAAGAGGATTTTATACTTACTTCGTTTGGATACACTACTGTGAGAAGAGAAGAAATACGGAAGAATGATGCAGTTATTGATAAGGTATTTGCAGAGGATTTCACAGGGAAGAAAAAAAGTATGTATTTTAATAAAAATATTCCCAATGAATGGCTTAACAAAAAATATACTCTTGATGAAGAAGTCAAAGAATCTCAAGATGAGAATAAAAAAGAGAAGAAATCTCAATAAGAAGGAACATAATATGGATTGCCCTCGTTGTGATGATCTTATGATAGTCCTTGAGTTAAATGGAGTAGAGATAGATTATTGTACCGAATGCGGCGGGATCTGGCTTGATGAGGGCGAACTTGAAATACTTCTTGATAACGAAGTAGAGAAGAAGAATCTTCTTACCT
This sequence comes from Candidatus Auribacterota bacterium, assembly GCA_023144635.1. Lineage (GTDB taxonomy): Bacteria > Auribacterota > JAFGBW01 > JAFGBW01 > JAFGJP01 > JAGLFH01. The sequence continues at coordinate 37,105 of JAGLFH010000026.1, forward strand.
CCTTTAGATCTTTTGAAGGAATAGGAGAAGAAATAAGAAAGTGTCCTGTATGTGAAAAAAATATGGAAAAGATACTTTGCTCTTGCCATGATAAAGAGGTGATTATAGATAGGTGCAGAAAAATGCATGGCTTGTGGTTTGATAAAGGTGAGTTGGATGATGTTTTAAAAAAGGGAAAGCTTGATAAAAAAGGACTTACCGTTAATCTTTTAAAAGACATGTTCTCAAAAACAATATAAAAGGAGCAGGAATATGGGCGGTGTGTTGATAATAGTTGTTTTACTTGTGGTGGGGGGATTCTTTTTGGTCGGAATGTATAATGCTTTAATCCGTCTTAGGAATCAGGTAAAAAATGCATGGTCACAAATAGACGTTCAGCTGAAAAGAAGACATGACCTTATACCTAATCTTGTTGAAACGGCAAAGGGTTATATGTCTCACGAGCGTGAGACTTTTGAAAAAATAACCCAGGCAAGATCTCAGGCTATGCAGGCAGGAAATGTGAAAGATGTGTCAAAGGCTGAAGGCAATTTGAGTGCTGCTATGTCAAAGTTCAATCTTGTTGTAGAAAATTATCCCGATCTTAAGGCAAACCAGAATTTTCTTTCTTTGCAGGAAGAGCTTACTTCAACGGAGAATAAGATTTCTTTTTCGCGTCAGGCATATAATGATTCTGTTTTATTTTATAATAATAAGATACAGATATTTCCATCAAATTTAATAGCTGGTATGTTTAGCTTCAAAGCAGAAGATTTTTTTGAGATAGAACGGGAAGAAGAGCGTGAAGCCCCTAAAGTAGAATTTTAGAGACGCAGATAAACGCAGATCAAAACAAATAAACGCGAATATATTAGGCGTAAATAAAAAAAGTTATGTTCTTGCAGATATATAGTTTTAAAAGATAGTCATTCAAATATCTTACGATGAAATTATTTTATAAAATATGGAAGTACAATATAATTAATATAGATTTGTTATCTTTTATCTATCTTCTGTTATCTGTTTTTCATGAACCATGTGGGGTTCATGACCGTAAACCATACGTGCTTTACGGCTGTTCTCTGTTATCTCTCAAACAATCGGAGATTTATTGATATGTGGGAGCTTATAAGAGCTAATAAAAGAAAATCAATTTATCTTTTTATCCTGATGTTTTTTGTCCTTGCTGTTCTTGGCTTTGTTATAGGCGGAGCTGTTGAACCAATCGAGGGGCCTTTAATTGGTCTTTTCATATCGTTAGCGGTTTTTGCTGTTATGGCATTTACAAGTTATTTTGCAGGTGACAAAGTTATACTTACTTTTGCAGGTGCAAGAAAAGTAAGTCATGATATGCATCCTCAGCTTTTTAATGTAGTTGAAGAGATGAAGATATCTGCAAACCTTCCCAAGATGCCGGAAGTATATATAATACCAAGCACTGTTCCTAATGCGTTTGCTACAGGGAAAAATCCTGAAAACAGCGCAATTGCTGTTACAGCAGGACTTTTATCTAAACTTAACAGAGACGAATTACAAGGTGTTGTAGCTCACGAGATGTCGCATATTCTTAATCGTGATATTCTTTTTATGACGCTATCCGGTGTTATGCTTGGGTCTATAATTTTTTTATCAGAAGTTTTTTTACGCTCTTTAATGTATGGAGGCCGTTATTCAGGAGGGCGAAGGAGTAGAAGCAAGGGAGGCGGGCAGGCAGTTTTTCTTCTTATTGCTTTAGTTTTTTCTATATTAGGCCCTATAATCGCACAGCTTCTTTATTTTGCAATATCAAGAAAACGTGAGTATCTTGCAGATGCTTCAGCTGTAAGGCTTACACGTTATCCTGAAGGGCTTGCTTCAGCACTTGAAAAGATATCTTTATCTACTCATGCAGTACATGGTAACAATAAAACAAGCAAAGTGCTTGCTCCGATGTATATAATAAATCCATTGCTTGAAAAAAAGATGAACTTTTCTGGTCTTTCAAGTACTCATCCGCCTACATCTTCCAGAATTAATATATTAAGAAATATGGCTGGAGGAGCAGGTCTTTTGAATTACCAGAGAGCATATCAGAAATTTTCAGGTGAAAGAAGTTCAATCATACCAATTTCTGAACTGAGGAAACAGGAGATAGTAGGCATACGAAAACCAACAGTTGTACAAAAATCTCAGAAAACTCAAAAAAAATCCATTCGAGAGGCCGGTGACATCATACGGGCTATGAGCAATTTTTTATTTATTGTTTGTGTGTGCGGGATGAAAATGAAGATACCGCCTGATTTTAAGAAAAAATCTATTAAATGTCCTAGGTGTCTTAGAGATAATACTGTTCCTGTTGCCGAGTTGGCTGCTGTACAGGCAATAGGTAATGAAATAAGTTCTCCTATTCAAAATAAAAAGCATAAAGAAGTGCTTAACTATAGAAGAAAAACAAAAGGATGGGAAAGTTTTAGCTGCACTTGTGGTAATTTTGTTCAGCTCTCTCCTCTTTTTAAAGGAAAACATATTAGTTGCTCTAAATGCAGTGAGAAAATAACTATAAGCTAAAAAGCGTTCTTCGTTAATCGTGGTTCGTGATTCGTTCGAGGAGCTTCCTTCGGAAGCAGAAATTAACATTACACCTATACACACGGAAAATCACGGAGAGAGCACACGGAATAAATCGAGGAATGAACGCTTCGCTTGGAAGAGGGATGACGGACGAAAATTAGAAAGTAAAACGTACGTCATTCCTGCGCAAGCAGGAAACCACGTAAAAAGTTTGATATTTTGAATTTGGTTTTTGGAGTTTGTTTGTTCTTTAGTATTTGATGAATCAAATCCCTACAGCATAATCTCTATATTATTTTTTATTATACATTCCCATAAACTCCGGAATATGGACTTTATAAAATGTGCGATGCACACCTTAACTTTAGGCACTTATAATTTTAGCACATTTTAGGCATTGTGCATTTACAAATCTCTTTTTGTACGCTTGCGGGCTGCACGGCTTGCTTTTTGCATTGCATCAAGAGTTGAACTTTTATCAATTTTAACAGGCTTTGAAATATTGCTTCCTTTTGCAGGTCCAAATGAAACTTCCTGTTTCTTATTTTTCTTTACATTTTCTTCTTCTGTTTTTTGTTCATTTACGATTGCTTGCTTTTTAAAAAGAAGCAAACCAGTCCTTCTATGAAGAATTTCAAGAAAAAATAATAATGCGGCTAAAAGCAGGAACCAGCGGCTGATATCTTTATAAAGGATCTTTTCAGGAATGCTATCCCATATATTTGATATATCTATCAGTTCCTCTCCTTGTGTTATGCTGGCTAGATTCTTAAGCGTTAGAGAACCTTTGTTCTCTTCGGTTAATTTATATTCGGGCGAATATGGAAGACAAAGGGGTGAAAGAACAAAGCGTTTATCAGAAAGATCCAGAGTAGGCAAGACAGTTTCATTTCCTTTTAATTGTATGCCTAATGATAATCTGTCGGGTGTTACCCACTTGAAATCAAGTTTTTCAATATATGGTTTTTTACCCGGATCTCCTCTAAGAAGTATCAGTTGTGGAATGTTATGAAAAGGATTACTTTTTCTATTGGACTCAAGATGAAGATCTATTACATATTCACCATTCTCTATTTTTTCAGTTGTCATAATATTTCCAGGAAGAGTTTTCGTCTCTCCTGCCGACCATCTGGCAAGGCTTGTATAAAAATCTCCTATTTTATCCCACTTTGCAATAGGTCCTGTATGAGAACCGTCTGCTTCACCTGTATAACATAGTACTCTTCCGCTTCCTGCCTGCCATGATGCAACGACAGGTGCATTGTATTCATCTTTTGTTACTACAGCAGGAATAGCATCAGGTTTTGTATAGCAAAGATTATATCCGCCTATCGCGTAAGGTATCTCCATTTTTCTTCCTGTTAATGTAGCAAGTGCTCCTGTGGAGCTTATTTCAGTAGAGTCTTCTATAAAGGAACTTCGTGCAATAGTAAACGTATCTTGTGCAAATAAACGTGGGATTTCAAAAGGATTGTCGGTAAAAAAACACTGACCTGAGCCTTTAAGTGCAATATCTTTTAAAAGCTCTGCATCTACATCTGTTTCTTTCCCAAGGCCGATAACACTTACCGTTATGTTAGCTTTTTGGCACTTTTCAAGAAGCTCTTTGTATTCCCCGGGCTGCTCAGTATCATTTGCATCAGAAAATAATACTATATGGCGTGTTTCCATTTTTGATTTTAGAAGCATTTTAGCAGCAGCTCTCAAAGCTTCATAAACATAGATACCTCCACCTTCAGAATTTATCTGTAGTATTTTATTTCTGTAATTATCATTATTTTCAACTGTATCTATATCAACTATTACGTGGGGGGCGCTATCTACTGCAATAACGCCTATTTCATCCATAGGAGAAAGCAGATCCAGCACCTGTACTGTACCAATATTTGCAAGATCCATCTTTGTTTTGCCGTCTCCTGCACCTACTGCCATGCTGCCTGATCTATCAAGTACAACCACTATTGAAACAAGTATTTTTCTGTGTTCCTGACGAAGCTCCATGGAAACAGGCATTATTTTTTCAAGCGGTGAACGGAAGTATCCGCCTGGGGCATAGGCATTTTTTCCACCTGTCATCATTAATCCTTTACCTGAGTTTTCTATCCAAAGAGCTATGTTTTCCATACCTCTTAGACCAATAGTTTCAGCAGGGATATTTTCTAAAATAACTCCGGAATACTGCGATAATTCTTCAAAAGAAAAGCTGCATTCACTAGGAGTTTTTTTATCTACTTTTAATCCGCCTTTTTTAAGAAGAGCTGCTAGAGAAGAATCAGGAAAGCGCGAAACACAAAGAATAGATCTTTCACCTTTAACGCTTACAAGGAATCTTGCCTGATTGTTCTCCGGTATAGGGTCGTTAACGGAGCCACTGATACTCATTATATAAGAATAAGTCCCTGAGGTCTTTGCAATATCACGAAAGATCAAACGGTTAAGCCCTGAATTTACAAATTTCTTACCTGATGAGATGACGCGCGAAGAACGTTTTAATTCATATTGTATTTCCTGCTTTATAGGTGAGTGTATCCAGGCAGTTATCATATAGGACTGTTTTATTGGTATGTTTACAGGAGCTATTATTTCAAATATTGCGGTATCACGTGTCCTTTTCCTTTCTATAAGACGATAATCAATAGCAACTCCTCTGGTTGCTGCTGAAACTGCTTCTTGCAAGGGGTTTTTACCCGTCCATTTTCCGTCAGAGAGTATAAGTATTTTTCCGGGTACGTTTTCTGGTATTAAATTCAAAGCTTTTTTAAGTCCTAAGGAAAGCTGTGATTGATCTTTTCCTACATTATTGATAAAACCTGAAAACGTACTTTTGCCTCTATGCTGTTCCACGGCTGCATTTCTTCCAAAAGATACTACAGCGACATTACCGGATAACCTTGCGTTTTTTTGTAAAAGATCTATTATCTCTTTTTGTTTTATAGATCCATTTTCTGGCATAGAGAGGCTTCTATCGGCTAATACAACTATTGTGCCTGTCCTGTTGTATGATTTTATAGAAGGTTTGCAAGAAGCCGTAATAAAAAAAATAAGAGTAAAAAACCTTAAAAAGTTTAATAGTTTAGAAGGTTGACTACGGAAATACCATAGCATCATCACAGGAATGATAAAGATTATCCAAAATGGTTGTAAAAAAGTTATCATGATCTATCTCTTTTTTTTGATGACAGCAGTAAAATATGTACCGATAAAAGCCCGAGTGAAATCAAAATAAAAAGCCATGTAAGATCTATATAGTCCTGTTTTATTATTTTTGCATCTGACCAGTTTCCCAAACGATTTGTTTCAAGTCCTCTCAGGTCAGATTCCATGTTTGATAAAAAGTTTGATGCAAGAAGAAAAGTCTTATCATTATAAGAAATTTTGTAAATACCGGTATACTTTGTATTGAAATTAAAATCAGCATCATTTGTTTTTATTGTTGAGATAGATCCAACAGGTTCGGTGATCTTAACTTCTTTGATGCTTTTGGGTAATTTAAATGTCACGTCAGTAGCTAAGTTAACATTATTATTTAAAAATCCAGGGAGATGTTTTTTTCTAAGATCAAGCATATTCCAGATAAGGATAGGCCAGTTTATAGAATTTTGCAGTGTGGATTTATCAAAATCAAGGTTTAATATAAATTCTCGTCTTTTACCATATGAATGAACATCTATCAATAAAAGAATATTACCTGCTGTTATTACGGGCAGTCCTGATGTTATGGTTTTATTTGATGCTCCCCAAATGACACTTTCCATTAAAAGGCCTTCTGTTAACGGGTGAGATGTATCTGTAACAAAAGGACCGATATAACCTTTTGTCTTATTTCCTGACAAAAATCTTACAACCCAGCTTGAAGGAGATTTTGTATGCCCGATAATCTTATCTGTAAAAACGATATCATATAGATCTTTATTGTTCGTCAAGTCTGACTTGGCAGCTTTAACTGCTCTTTTTACACTTTCTCTTAGTTTAGGATGTTTAATATCATTAAGGATGCAAAGCTTTTTTAGCTCTTCAGGGACTAAAAAGATTTCATTGTCTACTAAAAAAGAGTCTTTTTCCAGCCATGTGTGAAAGATATTCTGATTTACAGGAGACTCTAAAGTTAAATGTTTTTTTTGATTGCTTTTGATCTTTAGTTGTCTTTTCTGAGGTTTTGATGAAGGATCTTTCTGTATATAAATATATGTATTTATATCTTTATCTGAAAAATTTGAGATCTCAAAAAAATATTTATCTTTTGTGCCTGTTCGGAACCTTTTTGCTGCAGTAAAACCTATATTGGACTGCTTTGTGCCAAAGGCCCACCATTGCAGGTCACTGTTTTTTAATGTTTGTTCAGGTAAGTGGTCAGTTATTATAAGTTTGAGCTCATTTTTTTTCCCCAGTTCATGTGCAAGAGCAATTGCTTTTCCAATGTTAGAAGTTGGGGAATTACATTTCCAAGAACTTAAGTATTGTTTGATCTTTTGCTTTTTCGTTGTCATCGGTCCAAGAACTTGAGGCTCTTTTCCTGCAAGTATAAACCGTGCAGCATATGAATCCTTATCTATTTCATTTAGAATAGCCTGAATAGCCAAATGTTGAGATGTCATATTATCTTTTATAGCTTGCATCGATACAGAATCATCAAGGATAATAATAAGTGGTTTTACCTGTTTCCTTATCCGGAAAAGAGGCCTTGAGACTGCAAGGACAATACAAATGAATATAAGAAGCTCAATAAAAAATATAAGAGGTGTTTTTATTTTTCTTAATTTTGATCCGCCTTTAGATGTTTTTTTCTGATTTTGCCAAAGCATAAGACTTGAAACATATACTTTTTGAAATTTTGATCTGAAAAGATAGACGGCGAATAGAGCAGGTATTGTAATAAGAGAAAATAAAGCAATGACTGGGTAGGTAAAAGAGATCATAAGGCTCCAAGTAATTCTATTTGTTCAAGCTCTGGAAGGTGCCAGTTTGTCACGGTTTCTTCAGCAATGATCATTGCATGTATTGCGCCTGTTTTTCTGCAAGCATATATCCAGTTTTCCTGATGCCGGGCAAGTGTGTCCTTATAAAGCTGCTTTGCTGAATCATCGATAAATATCTCCATGTCAGTACCTTCTTCACAATCAAAAAGGCGTGTGTTTCCATGAATAAAAGGCTGAATATCTGTTCTTGCCATTACTTGAATTATAATAACAGCAGCTGCATTTTCTGAAAACCTGCACAAAAACTGATATGGATCACTCATCCACAAAAGATCACTTATAAGTATCCGCATTCCATTGCTTCTCCATTTTGGGGGCATCTTTTCAAGAGATTCTTCTGGATTTCCTGTATATTGAAAATCAATACCTTCCCAGATATCCTGTCTTAATGAACCGTTGATAACAGGTTTGATACCATCTGATGCGATCCATGTCTTATAAGTACATTTTGCATTTTCTGCAGATGTTGTAAGAAGAGATAAAAGACCGAGGCTGCATTCCAATTTTTTTGTGTTTTCAAGAGACATCGAACAGGATCCGTCAATGACAACATCAAGATGCGGACTTACTTCATCCTGAAACATCTTAATTATAAGTTTATTGCTTCTGGCATATGCGCTCCAATCTATCTGTCTTAGGTCATCACCCGGCTGATAATCACGAAAATCTTTAAATTCAAGCGAGCTTCCTGGATGATTTCCGTTGCGTATTCCTATACCTCCTGAAAAGGCCTTTTGAGGCATATTAAGAGAATAACGCGCACCTTTGCTTTCTCCATTTGAAAGAAATTGACAATATTTTTTATCCATTTTAAAAAGAAGTGCCTAAAGTGCACTAAAGTTATAAGTTTAAAGTTAAGGTCCTTCGACTCTCTTCGGTCGCTCAGGATTTAAATGTGCCTTACGGCACAATTATAGTAAACATCAAAAACTAAAAAAAACAGAACCAGAATAATAATTGTTTCTTTGTGGTTTACAGTTTTCTTTTATATTTTACTGTTCATTTATTTTATTTGTTTTAAAGGGACGAAAATTTTTTGTCTGGCAGTAAAACCATGGCAAAGAAAAAAACGTTATAATAATAGCCCAAAGACCTGCAAAATAAATGTGTTTATGATGTGTTGAATCATCAAAAACAGAGAATATATTTGCATATTGCCATTCTGTCATGATATCCCTAGTGATATTTCCCATAAAAAATGCAGCAAATACCGGAAGGATCGCACCAAGAGACATTAATGATAAAGCAATTATCCATCTTGTTTTTCGAGATATCTTACCTCTGAAGATCTTTCTTTGTATGAGAATTGATGTCAAAATGTAATTATAAACATATACAAAAAAAAGAAACATGATCATGGTCGATTCAGTTATTTTTGAAGGATCATAACCATAAAGTTCCAGTCCTAATTTTGTTATCAATATTGTTGATAAAGCCATTATAACAGCCCAAAATATACCTCCTGCAGGGCCGTTATAAAAAATAAACGAAACCGGACGTAAAAGAAAGGAATGCGGAACAGATTTTAATACTCTTATACTTAAAGAATCATTTTCTCCTGAAGCTACAAGTAGAGCAAAAGAAAAGGCAAAAATACTTATAAAGCCCCATACAAAAAGAATGTCCTGATCTGATGAAGTAAATACCCAGTAAAATGCAGCAACACATGTTAGAAGCCAGGACATTGTAATTGACAAACGTATAGGAAGAGCTCTGTTGGCGGCAGGAGGGCTAATAATAGCTATAGAAAACCTGTATAAAAGATATATTATCATACTGCCTAAAAGAAAATAATTTATAAAAGCTATCCAAAATTCCTGTGTTTGAAATTTTGAACCTATTCCGCGTGATGTGTGCTCAAATAGCACAGCTAATGTTACAGGTGCTAAGATAAAACACCCCAGTAATCCTACTAAAGCTATTAATACTTTCATTGTCCTGCTTCCCGGTATGCATGCAAGAAACAAAGCTACTTGTATGCAAAAAGTAACTAAAAAGAAAAGTATTATGAGCGTAATAAATATTGAAGGAATGTCTATTCCTCTTAAAAGATAAGTAAAAACCATAAAAGGCATACAAGCACTGAAAAGAAGAATGGTTATTATGATGCCTGCTATTAACTTTCCTCTTATTATTGTATTCGGGCTTATCGTAGTAGTAAAAAGAAGATCAGTCTTTGTTCCGGAAGCACGTTCAGATGCAAATCTGACTCCTGTATAAATAGGAATAAAAAAAATACATATATATGAAAGCATCCCGAAAAATATTTGAAAAAGATTTTTTCCTGCACGCATATTTAAAGATGACTTATGAATATTCATAAGTTCATTACTTCCTAAATAGATCCAAAAAGTAATAAGAAGAACACACAAAAAAAGCATAAGCGCTCCTGTAACAAATTTACTTCTTACGGCTTGTCTCAATTCTTTTAAAACTATAGGGTTTATTGGGTCCTGAAAAAAATCTTTCATTTTATTAAGAAGGTTCACTTACACCTCCTTTGGTGACTTTCAAAAATATATCTTCAAGGTCACTATGCTGATGTCTGAATTCAGCTATTTTATATCCGCGTTTTATAATGTCAGTCAGGATCTGTGAGCATGCTTCTTCAGTCCCGTCTATTTCAATACGAAGTTCTTTGCCAACAAGTGTTACGCTGTGCATAAATGGCATTTGAAGAAGTTCTTTATGTACATTATCTAAACCTTCAAGCGGTCTTAAAAAAATTATTCTTCGCGGAGTTCCTCGCGTGACTACTTCTTCAATTGTACCGGTTTCCAGTATTTTACCTTTTTCAATTATTACTACCCCATTACATATCTCGGTAAGTTCTGAAAGAATATGAGAGCTTATAAGAATAGCTTTTTTTTGCTCAACAAGGATTTTAAGAAGCTCCCTTAATTCAATACGTGCATGAGGGTCCAGGCCGGATGCAGGTTCGTCCATAACGAGAACCGGAGGATTATGTATAAGTGCGCGTCCAAGGCTCACTCTTTGTTTCATGCCTTTTGAAAGATCATTCAGCAGTTTATCCTGAAGAGGTCCGAGGCCAGTGAACTCCTTTACTCCGCCAAGTGCCGATCTTCTTTCTTTTCCTTTCAAGCCGTAAGCGCGGGCAAAAAAATCAAGGTATTCATGAACCGTAATATCATTATGATTTGGTAGAAGGTCAGGAACGAAACCTACAAATTTTCTTATTTTTTCCGGATACTCCCTAGCAGAGATATCATCAAAATAAATATCTCCATCTGTTGCATCGTCAATAGTTGCCATTATACGCATGGTAGTAGTCTTACCTGCACCATTTGGACCCACAAAACCAAAAATATCTCCGGAACCGAAATTAAAAGAAATACCATCAACGGCTTTTGTCTTCTTAAAGTGTTTTTTAAGTCCGAGGACATTTATTTTCATTTAATATTATTCCTTTTCATCAAATATTCCATAAACTGTTGATCTGAATTTGTTCTTTTTGGTCTCACCTAATCCGTTTTCAATAAATAATGAATTTTCAGTAACTGCAATATAGGTGTTTGGTAATAGAAAATCAGTTGGATTGCTGCTAAGATTAGAAAATGAATTGATCCAGTTTTTGGAAGAAAAAATATTCCTGAATTTCATTTTATTGTTGTTTTGCGCTTGTGATGAATTATCCTTAATAGGAGAAACTTTTTCTCCAGCGGAGACATTACTTGCAGAGTAGATGTTTCCATTTGCATCACATATCCAAAGTTTTGATATATCTCGCCCAAGCCCGTTTATAATAGAAAATTTTCCGTTAGTTTCCTTAATAATTCGAATGCGCTCCCGTCTTTTTTCGCTTTTTCGTATCATAAAATGCATTGGAATGCGCGCGCTTATCCAGCCGGATTCTAAATGCTGGTCTTCAGTCCATTCTACAGTACATGATAATCTGCTATCATGATTGCTTTTTACTATTGGTGTCACTTCTGTATTATAGGAAAAATGAAGACCTTCACCGGGGGTCAGAGGACAATAAAAGGCACTGAGCCCTAAAGTGCTTGCTAGTCCGCTTGACTGATCAAGAAGAGTTAATCCTTCGATACGGACATAAGGCTTAATTCCCTCTGAAGTTATTGAATAAATAAAGACAGAAGCACATGTTATAAATGAGAAAACAGGTGTTGTCCAGAGCATCCATATCCTTTTGTTCTTTCTTGAAAGAAGAAAAAGGTTTAACGGGCCGATTACCAATGCAAAAACAAGCATCAGAAGTGATATTCCTCGAACAGGGATAGTTATCTTTTCTATCACAGGGAAATTGCTATTAGGATTTTTTATAGTCTTTTCCTCGGCCCATGGAATAAAAGTGTTATACCACTCACTCTTCATCTTTCTTAAATGTTCTTTACTTATTTGATCTGGCGATGTAACGGAGGTGATAATACATGATCCGAATCCCGGGAATAATAAAGTGAGTTTGTCATCTTCTACGATTTTATTAGCCATCCATGAAACAGGGACATGGAAATTTCCTAAAATAACCAATGATCCTCCAGCTTCAACATATTGAAATATAGCTGATCTTACAGGAGCCGGCATCTTTGCTATATCTTCATTTTTAACTACAATACCGTCAAACCTTGTGTAGGAAAGCCAGTTTCTGCTCCAATTATGTGTATCAAAATTTGATGTTATAAGCAAAGTATCACTAGATTTAGATGAATGGTATTTTTTAAATTTTTTAGATGTATTTTTTATAAGCCTTTGTTCAAGATCATAATTATTTATACTTCGGCTTAAAAGTATTGAAAGCTGTTTATTGTAACGTGCATTACTACTTGCATGTCCTATCCTTGAAGGAAGACTAAGAGGTTCATCCTGTAATATCCCGTCTATATATACTTTAATGTTGTCATTATTGGCAATAAAAAGCGGTGGAAAAAGTAAAGACGCATTTATTGAAGAAGATGGTCCTATAATAAATGTTTTACTGTTACTGGTAATGGAATTTCCATAATGATGACGGCTGGAATATGGGCTTCTTAATGTTACTGTATGAGAATGTGATGAGGAGTTATTTCTTATAACAAAAATTTGCTCAAGATATCCGTGTGATGTGTGTTCGCTTCCTGCAACAGGTTGGGGTGTAATATAAATATCATCGAATCTTGTTTCTCCGATAAGAGAAAAAGAAAAGGATATAATTAATAAAAAGCTGATAGTAACTATTTTTGACAATTTTTTATAATACTTCATGAATATTATTTTTTAACCTCAATATCTTCTGGAAGTGTGATTCCTGCTTCATCAATACTTGATAGTAGGTCATCGATAATATCCATTGCATTTACTTTATCAAAGCGTGCTTTATAATTAAGGATTATCCTGTGATTAAGAACAGAAAATGCAACAGCTTTTACATCTTCGAATCCAACAGTTGGTCTTTCATTTATAAGTGCATGTCCGCGTGCTGATTCTGCGATTGATATAGCTGCACGGGGTGATGCTCCGTAAAGAATATACTGGCGTACATTTTCTGTTGCTTCTGAAAAATCAGGATGTGTTGCTGAAACCAATCTGGAGATATATCTGGAAACAGGTAAAGGTAAAAAGACTTTTTCCATAACTGAAAAAACATGTTGCAATTCATCTTTACTCATTGTCCATGTCGGTTCTGGCAATTGCCCTCTTCTTCTTCCTGAGATTATTTTTTCTATTGTTTCAACATCAATATTTTTTACGATCAATTTGAAGAGAAACCTGTCAAGCTGTGCTTCAGGAAGCGGGTAAGTACCTTCCAGCTCTATCGGATTTTGGCTTGCAAGAACAAAAAAAGGACTGGGAAGCTTTCTTGTTTTACCAAGCAATGTAACTGTATGCTCCTGCATTGTTTCAAGCATAGCTGATTGTGTTTTGGGTGATGCCCTGTTTATTTCATCAGAAAGAAGGATATTAGTGAAAACAGGGCCTTCTTTGAATATCATTTCTCTTGAGCCTGTTGAAGTTTCTTGCAGTATATGCATGCCGAGGATATCACTAGGCATTAGATCAGGTGTAAACTGTATTCTTTTAAAGTCAAGCTGCAGAATAGCTCCGAGAGTTCTTACAAGAGCTGTTTTGCCAAGCCCTGGAAGTCCTTCTAATAGAATATGTCCGCGGCTTAATATACCGATTAATACCATTTTGTGCAGCTCGTTCCTTCCCAGTAATATCCTATTAAGCTGCTCCAGCGTTTTATTAATCAATTCTGTTACAGGTTTTAACTCTTCTGGCTGTAGAATGGATTGATCATTTTGTGTCATTATATTCTCCTTTAATCAGTTTTTCTGAAAAAATTCTTTATTGCATCCTTATGTTTTGGAAGGATAGGATGATCTATAGCTGATCCTTCTCCTGCATTTACATTTGTAAGTTTTCCTGAGAGAACAGTATTATCTTCTTCTGATTCTTCAGGTGCATATGCTTTAAGAGCTACAAGCTGATTGTCTTTAATTGACTGGATATCGTCGGATGAAAGGGATTGTTCTTTAAAATTAATATTTTCTTCTTTAGTCCCATTTGTCCATGTCATTGGAGCATGACCAGGCCCGCGATTCACTCCGCCTTTTCCATATTGTATATAATCAAATAATTCTAATGCAGCTGTCAGATTAGAAGTTTTATCTAAAAACTCAGATAATTCTGTAATATTAAGTTGTCCTGCTTTCTTGCATTTTTCTGACATTGCCGCATCTATAAGCTTTGCATATTCAAGCTTTTTAATAGTTGAAGAAAGATTGTTTTTACATTTGCCAAACATCTTTTTAAGTTGTTTTAGCTGATCTGGTGTAAGGGCATTGTTTTTACAATTATTAAGAATATCTTTTGAAAGGCCATTTTTCATAAGTAGTTTTTCAAGATTTTGAGCTTTAAGGATATTAGCATATTCATCCATGATATCTTTTTGTATAGAGCCATCACTATTTAAAAGCTTATCTGCAAATTCTGATAATGCTTCCATTTTTGCAAGTTTATCTATTTGAGTAAGCGATTCTTCTGCAGAAGTTAAAGCCTCATTTGAAAGTGTTTCACTAATATGATCAAGAGCTTCCCATGTTTTTGCAGGATCTTCACCGGAGGATTTTTCATATATTTTTTTAAGGTTGTTTGTAAGATCTTCGGATTCCGCATGTTCTATAATATCCTCTTCTTCAAGTACTGTTATCTTTTCATCGATTTCTTCAATTATATTATCAAGCTCAAAAGGTGAATGTTTAGTAAAATCAGCTATATTCTCGGGAGTAAAAAAAATCAGAGTAAAAAAAACTATTGAAGAGCAGAAAAGAGCGATATTCTTTTTATTTTTCCATACTATTCCAGGCTCCTTGATATTAGATGTCAAATGCTCCCATTTTTTTATGTCATTTGCTTCTTCTGTCATTAAAAGGCCTCCGGTGCAATTAGTTGCATCCAGCAATGCCCGAATGGAATTAAGTGAAGGTATAAAGCGGCACTCAAAAAATATAGCTAAAACCGCAACAGGTATAAAACTTAAAAAAAAGTAAAAGAAGTATATTTCCTGAAAGTTACCTAATATTTTTAAAAAGAACAGAATTGTCCCGCAGAGAAATAACCAAATAGATATTAAGAAAAGGATCTTTCGTATGATAAGAACAGATGCGATCTTTCTTTGAAATGTTTTTATCGTTTTTGTGTGCTTGTTCACAGCTTGTTCCTCATTCCTCTTCCTATAAAATGCTTCTGTAAAGAAAATGGCCAAAAGGTATTAAAAGATAATAGATTATATGAAAAATCTATTATTAGTCATAGAAAATTATAATATGAATATTAAATATGTGAATAAGCATTTTATTATAATTTTCTACTTGATGTCAGCTCTCAAAGCCATTATGATTTTAAAAACTGTTTTAAACGGAGATAAATATGGATTATTCTTTAAAGCTTATACCTGTAGAATCAACGGATCCTCAGATAAAAGGACCTTTATTGATCAAGAATGAAGCTTCTATCGGAAGAGGAGAGAAAAGTGATATCAAAATATCTGATATGTCTCTTTCGAAGCTTCACTTAAGGATAATATACAAAAATGAGAACTATTATATTGAGGATGCTAACAGCAGGAACGGTACTTTTTTAAACAAAAGCAAAATAACACAGCTTACAGAACTAAAAAACGGAGATGAGCTGGTTATTGGAAAAAATATTTTTAAAGTCGAAATTGAACGTCCTGATACGACGCAAAGTTATGATTCTTTATCTTTTTCAGATAATGAGGAATCTTTGCAGGAACCGTCAGATACAGTTAAAGATCCCCATAAAGATATTTCTGTTTCTCAGGAACTTGACAGGCGTATGCTTGATGATTATTTAGAGGATGATCTAAAGGATACCGGTTCTCAGAAAACATTTCCTGGTTTGGGTGCCGGACTTAATAAGAAATTACAATTTTCTTCTCTTGTAATAGGTACAAAAAATTATTTAAAAAATATTAGATCAGAAGACCTGAAAAAATCACCTGCATTTATTAATTTCGCGATTTTTATATTCATGTGGTTTGCAGTGACAGGCTATATACAGAATATAAGGCTTGCGATCGAAACTGATGGTATGTCCGTTTTATCTTCATTTACCGTACAGACATCTATGCTGGTGCAATCACTTCTTTATGGAACAGTAATGCTGGTTGCTGCGTATGTGTTCTTATTAATATTTTCATCGGTTTCATGGATAATATTCAAAAGCTTCAGGTTTAATTTTGATTTCAATAGTTTTATAAAGATAGTCTGTATTGCTCTTTTACCTGCAGTATTGCTTATGTTTGCTGGATCGCTTCTTATTCTTTTACTTGGCAACCTGACTCTGGGCTTTTTTGCTCCGGTAAAGCTAGCAGGGATTGTGATAATGTTGTTAGGGTGCTTATATTTCGAATATCTTTTTTATATAGGACTTAAAAGTTTTAGTAAAGATATTAACGAAAACAGATCAAGGGAATTTAAACTTTTATGCATTTTGGCAATTATTGTTTCCTTTGTTATGTTTGCAGGTGTGATATATGATGCCACGAGCTGGAGCAGCGAAAAATATATGAAAGAGAATTTTGAATGGGAAGAAGAATTCTCTGATGTTGAGGTGTTTATAGCATCAGAAGAGTACTCTAATGCTATAAATAAACTTGAAATGATATTAAAGTATGAAAAAAAGCTATCTGATGAAGAGAAGGCAGATGCTTATTTCTGGACAGGTATAATGCAGATACTTATGGAAAATCCCAAAAAAGGGGAAAAGAATATTGATATTGCTTTTTCTCATTCAGGTGAATCTCAAAAAGAAGCTTATTTTGGAGTAATGGCTAAATATGATTTTAAATACAAGGATGATGAGAAAAAATATAAAGTTATTAATGCCTTACACAAATCTTATGATAATGTGATGATGCAGATATTGCTGGATATTAAAAAATATGAAAATAAGTACGTTAAGATCAAGAATCTGCACTTTAAGAATATGGACTTTGGATTTTCTGCATCGATTGGCTTTGATGGATGTGATCCATGGTTTGTTGACCCACAGACTGTAATACTTAAACAATCTGAGTTCTTGCAGAGTAAAAATTTTATTTTTTATTTTCAGCCTTCAGGATCTGACAGAGAATCAAGAAAATTTGTTTTAAAAAGTACTAATAAAGAATACAAATCATTTTTTGTTCAGGCTATTAGGGGAAAATTAATAAAGCACAGATCATCTGACGGAAAAATGTCTTATATCTTTTTAATAATAGAACTAGAAATAAAAGATAAAAAATATACAGGTAATGTTCCCCAAAATCTTTTTACAGATCAGGCAGAAATAAAAGAGGAAAAATAGATATAAGATAAAGCCTCAGCTTATGCTGAAAGGAGGGGGCATTTAGTGGAACCCACGGTTAAATATCCGCGGGTCTTATGCGAGGGCAGGTAAAACTTAAATAACGGACATAATATATGAAAGGAGATAAGTATATGAATAGATCAAGTGTTAAATTTACAATTTTACTTTTATTAGCTGTTTTTTTTAATGGCTGTATGAGTTCAAATACCATTATTAAAGTAAAACCGGATGGTAGCGGCACAATAGAAGAGACAGTATTAATGGGAAAGCAGTTTGTGCAGCAGATGAAAGCAATGATGGGACAAATGAAGGCACAAATGCCCGAAGGACAGGATCAAGGTTCTGCACCAACTGAAATGTTCAACCTTTACAATATAGAAAAAATAAAAGCAAAAGCAAAAGATCTTGGAGAAGGTGTTACTTATGTTGAAAGCTCTGAAGTTGTAAATGAAACTCATGAAGGTTACAAGGCAGTGTATGCTTTTACTGATATAAATAATCTTAAATTTAATCAGAATCCTGGAGGTAATGTACCAAGTGGGCCAGGAGGAACGAGCAACCCTAACAACGAATATGTTACTTTTAACTTTACTAAAGGAGATCCTTCTTTGCTTGTCATTATTCCTCCCAAAGACAATGGAGAGAATGAGGCAGAAATCGAAGAGAATGTAGCTGAAGATACATCTGATGCGCCTGAACCTGGTGAGGCTGAAATGGCTCAGATGAAACAGATGTTTGATGGGATGAAGATAGCTTTATATCTTGAGATCGATGGAGAAATCGTTAAGACAAATGCTACTCATGTAGATAAAAATCGTATAACAATAATGGAAATGGATTTTGGTGAGCTTATACAGAATGCTGAAAAGTTCAAGGAATATGCAAAAGCAAAACCTAAGACAGTTGAAGAATCAAAAGAACTGATGAAGGATATGCCGGGCATAAAAATTGATTTGAATGAGAAGATGGAAGTACAGTTTAAATAAACCCCCAGCATAGTTTGCAGCGTGGGCGAAATTTTAAGATATTTTTCAACTGTTTTGAGAGATTGTTTTTTAAACTAGTAGAGACAGCAGACTACTTCATGAAATGCAGGTTAATAATAAAAATATGAATTTTACTAAAACAAGGCATCTGTATCTATAAGATTGCAGGTGCCTTGTTGTTTTAAAACGTTTTTCTATGGAAAAGGATATAAATTTTAAAAGTACAGAAGAAAATGTATGTAAAAAACTACGTCCGGAAAAGAGTAATTGTGCTGAAGTACAATTGGTAACATGGACGAGTTTAATCGTAAATGTGCTTTTATCTGTGCTTAAATTTATTTTGGGTATTGTTGGTTCCAGCCAGGCAGTTCTAGCTGATGCTGTTCATTCTCTTTCTGATATGAGTACGGATATTGCTATTCTTTTTGGAGTGAGATACTGGTCTGCTCCTGCTGATGAGGAACATCCTTACGGGCATCAAAAAATTGAAACTATTGTAACAATTATTATTGGAATTATTCTTGCCGTTGTTGCTCTTGGCATAGGATATAATGCATTGGTGGCTCTTCATCGCAAGCATGTATCTCAACCAACAATTATTGCTTTTATTGGGGCTTTAGGCTCAATAATATGTAAGGAAGCACTTTATAGGTGGTCATCTGAAAAAGGAAAGAAGATAAGATCTTCTGCGTTAATTGCAAATGCATGGCATCACCGAAGCGATGCCTTGAGTTCAGTTCTTGTTGCCTTTGCTCTTGTTATTGCAGTTTTTATTCCCAGCTGGTCATTTGTAGACCATGTGGGTGCTGTTGTTGTCTGCCTTTTTATTTTTCATGCTTCATGGAAGATAATAACTACTTCATTTTCTGAACTAATTGATGAGGGAGCTGGCAAGAATGAGCGCAAAGCAATACGTGACATCTCTCTTTCACAACATGGTGTAAGATTGGTACATGCTATACGTACAAGGCGTGTCAGCAATGGAATATATGTTGACTTGCATGTTCTTGTTAACGGAGATATGACGGTAAGTACGGGACATGAAATATCTGAAAAGGTAAAACAGGCTCTTTTAAAAGACGGCCCGGATGTTATTGATGTAGTTGTACACCTTGAACCGATAGAGTAAGAAAAGCGTTTTGTAAAAGGTTATAGGTAATGGGTCAAGGTGCCTTCCGCCTTCGCCTCCAACTACGCACAAGGCTTCGTCGAGACAGGTCGCGCGATGATTATAATTAATTGGACGCAGATAAACGCAGATTGGGGAGATCAAAGGTAAAAACATTAAACGCAAAACGTCGTCATTCCTGCGGAAGCAGGAAACCACGTAAAATTTAGAAAGTGAGTAGGGACAGGGCTTGCCCCTGTCCGTTATAAAAGAAAAATGGCAAAAATAATAACCAGAAAAACAAATATTCGATTAAAAGATTATAGTTATTTCGAGAATGGGTATTATTTTGTAACTATTTGTTCAAAGAACAGAGAAAATATATTTGGTGAAATTCATAAAAAATTTGTAGGGACAGGGCTTGCCCCTGTCCGAAACAAGATCAAATTATCGAAATTAGGTCAAATAATCAATAATCAATGGAACGATATACCAAATAAATACGAAGATATTGAATTGGATAAATACATCATTATGCCTAACCATCTTCATGGTATTTTAATTCTTAATAAAAGGACAGGGGCAAGCCCTGTCCCTACGATATCAAAGATAATTGGTGTTTTTAAATCAAAAGCATCATTGGAATATCTACGATTCATAAAGAACAGAAATTTAAATTTTTCTGGAAAAATTTGGCAACGATCTTTTTATGATCATATTATTCGAAATGAACGTTCCTTAGATGCTTTGCGGGAATATATATCAAATAATCCTGTAAATTGGGAACAAGACATTGAAAAATTAATTAGCGCATAATCGGTTTTTTACAATATGCACTGTTAAACCTATTTGTCTGTTTTTATGAAATATCAGATTAGTCCATTTTATTGATTACAAATCCTGTATAGATCTTTGGATAGAAATCAGTCGATTTTTGAGGCATTCTTCCACCAACCTCAACTACTGCTTTTACCTGTTCTATAAGAGTAGGGTTCAATATGAATCCTACTGAGTTTGGATGTTCTTCAACGCTTTTTAATACGCTTTTTATGTTTTTGTGATAATCCATGTCTTTTCCGGGTGCCATGGATCTAACATCTTTTTCAAAAATATCTTGTGCGATAAAATCCTGTAAAACAGAAACACTTAATTTTTTGTTTACTTGCTCAATAGAGTTATAGCTGCTTTCTTTCATGCGGATCTTATAAATATCATTATCAGCAAGCATTAAAAATAAAGGAATATTTCCTGCTTCTTTTGATAAAATCTCTTTTAACTTATTCTCATCTGTCTCTGCAATAGGCTCAGATACTTCAAAATGCTTATTTAAACGATCCATTAGAACTTCTTTTGATGTTTCTTCTTCTGGATAAAAAACCCTGTGTGTAGGAAGTATTACAAGCGAAGGATCATTGATATCCACAAATGTCATCATGCGGAATTTAAATTTATCCGCATTTTCGGGATCTTTATCTTTCATTGATTCATAAAATTCCAGTGCTGTCTCATAGCGATGATGGCCGTCTGCAATTAATAGGTTTTGCTCTTTCATCTGAGATGTTATTTCCTCAATGAAAGATTTATCGGATATTTCCCAGAACCTGTGCTCAATTCCAAAATCATCAAGAAAATCGCATTCAGGATTTATTAGAGATACTTTTTCCTTAATTTTTTCTATGATATTGTTCTTATGACCGTAGAAAAGCATAAAGATGTGTCCGAAGTTTGTATGTGTTGCATTTAAAAGCTTGTATCTATCCTGTTTAGGACCTGAAAAAGTGTTTTCGTGCGGCTTGATGTTTCCTTTTCGAAAGGACTCTAATTCTCCGAGTGCTGAAAAACTGATACGGCGAAGAGTTTTTTCTCCGCAAGTGTATACCTGCTCGTAAATATATAGACATGGTTTTTCTGAATTTTTAAGTATTTTATCAATTATCCACTTATCAAGAGTTTGCTTTACCTCATCATACCAATCATCATTCTTCTCATCTCTTATGAAATCACCCTTGATAAGCCTCGCAATATTGTAAGTACTTTTTTCAGAGAAAAGTTTTAGAAGATCCTTGTTGATCTTGTCATAGGGGTAAGAAACAACATCTTGGAACTTTACCTTATTGTTGTCGTATTTAAGTCCTTTAAAAGGAATTATATTAGCCACAGTTGACTCCTTTATATATTAATTTGAACAGAAAAAGGATTTTATTTATATAATGCTATAAGGTCAAGGAATTTGTTGGAAAAAATGCTTTTTATTCATTTTCCGTGTATCTGCCTGTCTCACCGTAGCCTTCTAGTCTCGGCGAAGTCTTGTGCGTAGTTGGAGGCAAAGGTGGGTGGCTAATTTTTATCTGATCTTTGCTTATATTTAATTCGTACCATATCAAAAAACGAAATAAAATCTTCATCTATATAATCTGTATAAGTCCATTCAAAGGGCTTGAAGGAACCATACATATATCGAAGCATAGGTTGGGCATAAATGCCACTTTTCAAGTAAACACGGTATGATGCATCTTTGGTAGATGCGACTACTAACCTTGCAAGATCAAGATATCCAGGGTCTAAATTTACCTTCCTGCATCCGGTTTCAGGTGAATCAAATAATCTGTTCTCAATATCATTGGTCTTTATCTTTAACTCGGCAAGGTCTTTAGGGTCAAATAAGTCTTTAAAGGATATAAAAAAGCGTTTTAGATCTTTTCCTAATTCATTTTTGTAATAATCAGAAAATATATCAAAGTTTTTCTCAATGCTTATATCTTCGATCACACCCAGTTCTTTTTGTAGTAATGATAAAAATTTTTCTTTACTGATATCTTGAGATAAAAGTATTCCGCAAATAAGTTGCTTAGGCTCTGGATAAACAATATTTCCCATAAAAAATCATTAAAAAGTGTGTTGATATTTATTCATTTATCAATGAATATAAGAAATCAGGATCTTTTATAGAATCATAAGAAAAAATACAGATACCATCTGTAGTGATCTTTCTAAGAGTTTCGATCTCTGATTGCAAAATATCATTTTTATCTTTTAAAAGATAGGCACCTATTCCCATAAAGATCTTTGTGTCTTCCTGTGATATTTTCTTTATTGAAGAACATGTAAGGCTTAGGTACTTAAAAAGGACTGGGTCATCAGTATAATTCATAATAATAGCAAAATCAAGTAGCCCTTCTTCCATCCATCTGGGCCAGTCTTGAGTATCTGTCAAATAGGCACGTGATATCCATGGACGAACAGCAGCTGATAGTTTTTTTCCGCGCAGCACACAGATCTTTTTGATCTTTCTTACAATATCAGTTATCTGACATCTTCTGAAATTGTCCCATTCAAGAGATTGTTCACGAACAAGTTTTGAGAAGTCCAAAGGATCATAGCCGAATTCCTCACGAAATCTTCTTACGCTTTCATATCCATATCCAAAATGAAGGCCCTTAAAACGCGATCCAGGTGACATGGGTAAAACAACAGGAAGCCTGATAAAATCAAGGTGAATACCATCTATTTCTGTATAACGAAGCATAAAATCATCCATAAGATCATGGATGTATTTTTGTACATCAAGATTTCCGGCATCAAGCCATATTCCAGGATCACCCAGTTCATAATATCTTCCTTCTGCTCCTTCTAGGGAAAAGTCCTTATAATCAAGCATATTTCTGGAAAGAGAATCTCTTGTAACTGCATTTCTACCAAGCTTTTTTAATATAACAGCATCTTTATTTCTTGTTACTCTAAGCACATTAAACCATGCGTGTACCTCAATATCGTTTTTATTGGCTTTTTCAATAAGATATGGAAGCATTTCCTTTTTATTTTGCTTTATAAAATTTTGTGCCGGAGTATCATCAGCAAGATCAGTAGTATACCAAGTACGATTTCCTCTATATATCTGTACAAAAAGTAAAGATATTTTATTCTTTACGGAAAAATCAATAAGTTCATCTATCTTTTCTATAGAATCAAGAGTTCTATTTTGACCTTCACAAGGAACCCATAATGAATTTACTGGGAAATCACCTGCATGTAATGGGCTTAGAAGAATGATCAAACAGAATACAGTTGTACTCAGGAAAAATGTAAGATTATAGTTTTTCATCATACTAGTTATTAGTAGCTTGCTCCACCCATCTTGTTAAGGATGTTCTTGTTTTCCCATTCTGCCGGTTGAGCCCAAGGCATATTTGAATCTTGAGGGGTAGTTGTTTTACAGCCGCTAAAGCTGATGATAATTACTAACAAAACAATACAGGCAAGGGATATTTTAAAAAATACGTTACACGGTAATAAATTTGATTTGCTTAAACAATTCATAAGTAAGCCTTTCTTCATATTAATTAGTTTTTACATTATACCGTTTTTTTTTGTCTTGCAAAGCCTTATTTGTATCAAAGGTCATGGTCAATAAGATCTTCTATTGTGAACCCTTTTTTATGCTTCATAGCTTTTAATGAGGCTATATCACTATCCAGTTCTTTTCTTTTATTCGAGACTATATCCCAAAAAAATCGAGGGGACAATACTTGAGAACCTTTTTCTGAAGCGATATAACTCTCTATGCGGTCAGATGTTATTACTATTATCCTTTCGTTATTTTCTTTCTGATTCCCCATTTTTTCTATTATAGAATCAGCAGAAGCATCTTTTGAGCTAAAGACTATTTTAATATTAGTAAAACGTGATCTTATATCATCAGCATTATAGGTATTTCCATCAAAAACGATAACAACATGACCGCTGATGCAGTCTGCAAAGGAACTTACTATAGCTGCAAAATCAATATCAGAAAAATCTGGATCTTTTACAAAAGCCATCTTTTTCCATGCATAGATCACATTATATGCATCAATTATGTATTTGTCTTTTTTCATTATTACGTTTAAGAATGTTATTTATTTTTTTATTATATAAGTTTACCTGAAAAATTACCTTTATTGTCTATTTTTTCCAGAAAAACATTGCAAATGCTGTTTCTAATGTCTGAATTACTTTGTGCTATTACTTTTAAATAGTTTTTGCTGAATCCTGAAAACATATTTTTATCATTAATTGTTTGCTGTTCAAAAAGGACTGAAACTGTTTTTTTAAGGAAGTGTTCTTTTTTTCTGTTTGATGTATGGTCAGCTGTTATGGCCATTATTTTTTTTCTTTTTGAAATAATATTTTCCGGTATTTTATCGGTTAAAGAAGCTGCTTTTGTACCACTTCGTGAACTAAAAGGGAAGATATGAGTTTTTATAAATGCATTTTCTTCTAATGCACTTAAAGATGCTTTAAAGTCATCATCAGATTCACCTGGAAAGCCTACGATTATATCTGTTGTTACTGTCACATCAGATATAGAACTTTTTATTTTTCTAATTATTGATGAAAACTGTTTGTATCTGTATTTGCGGTTCATTTTTTCTAAAATTCTATCACTTCCGCTTTGAATGGGAATGTGAAAATGAGGACAAAGCCTTTTTTCATCACTAAAAAGCTTTAAAAGTCCGTCCGTTATTTCAAGGGGTTCTATTGAGCTCAGCCGAATTCTTTCAATATTCGTATTTTTGATAATATGTTTTATTATAGCTTCAAGGTCGAATTTATTGGTTTGATATCTTCCAATATGTATTCCTGTAAGCACAATTTCGCTGTGGGAGCTTTTCTCGACATTTTTTATTTCCTGAATTATTTCAATGGGCTTTCTACTCCATAAATGGTTTCTTATATACGGAATAATACAGTATGAACAGAATGATGCGCAGCCATCCTGGATCTTTATAAATGCTCTGGTCTTTTGGCTAAATGATCTTAATTCGGATGAAAAAGAACTTTTTTGTTCAGGAAGACTTTCTTTATATATGAGCTGAATAAGTACATCAAATACACTTTTAGCTTTATCAGCATCATCAACAAGAAAAATACGTTTTTTTGAGATGTTTAAGGTGTTTTCCTTTAATTGCTTTGACATGCACCCGCAGAAGATTATGTGTGATGCAGAGGACTTAAGAGCTTTATTTAGTTCGTATCTCACTTTTGCTTCGGTTTTTTGTGTAACAGAGCATGCATTGATTATTACTATGTCTGATTCAGGAAACTTGTTTTGTTTTAAACCGAGAAGTTTTGCATTTTCAGCAATAAGTTCTGATTCATATTGATTTACTTTACATCCGAGTGTTTTACATGAGTAAGAATCTATATTGTTATTCATAGCTTGTGACTTTGTTTGTGAAGGATAGAATACATATTTTAAAATTTAAAACATTGATATTATAACGCTTATAGCCATGATCAAAGATATAAAGGTCTTTATGGCAATGCTGATTGTTTTGCCTGCAAGGACTCCAAAAGTTGTCTTAAGAGCGGGTTTTGCTTGTTTTTTTAAAATAAGTTCTGTTATAAAAGCAGCAGCGGCAGCACCTATGAGTGTTCCT
This sequence comes from Candidatus Auribacterota bacterium, assembly GCA_023144635.1. GTDB lineage: Bacteria > Auribacterota > JAFGBW01 > JAFGBW01 > JAFGJP01 > JAGLFH01. The sequence goes on from JAGLFH010000026.1 coordinate 62,954, forward strand.
ATGAGTGTCCCTAATAATGGTAGTATAAATGTCCCCCAGATACCTCCAATTATTCCAAAAACAAGAGTTGTAAAAAAAGATAAATTTGACCCGCCAAATTTTTTTGTTCCAATGGCTGTTGAAAAAAATTCCAAAACTTCTGCAAATATAGATAAAGCTAAAAGAATCAAAAAGAAGATCATACTAAAATTTTCAAAGCGGTTTGCAAGACCGAGAAGAAGATAGGCTAGTGTTATTAAAAAACCTCCTCCAAAACTCATTAGTGATAAAAATATACCTGCTATGCAGAGAAAAGCTATAAATATTTTTGCTAAAACAATAAAAAAAACTGCCATTAAGACCCCACTTGAGTATTAGAATAAACTAAATTATTTTTTAAAGCCTTATTTTATGATATATTGTGAAAGGATTAAAAGTATTATATTTATAAGTTAAAAATAGTTATATATTTATGGTTTTTTTATGAATAATTATATCCATGATAAATTTTACTGTGATATGCATCTTGCGGCAGTTATTGGAGAAGCAATCTCGCATAAATTGAATAATTCTTTAAGCGGTATTCATGGCTATGTCGATTTTACGCTTGAAAAGCTGAAAAAAGGTAATATTGAAGAGAAGGATATTGAGAACTTTAAAAGATTCCTCGAAATGTCTGTAAAAGAATCCCAGTACAGCAGTGGACTGATGCGTAATTTTCGCTGGTTCAGTAAAGCCTTTTTTAAAGATGATCCATCCGGTCGTCCTAAAACATCAAAACCGGCTGAGGACCTTATGTCTTTTTGGGAAGAGTTATCAGCTAAAAGCTTATTTGAAAATCTGACAATTTCCTGGAAAGAAAGTTCTGAATTTCAAATTTACGTAGATGTTTCACCGGATTCACTTTTTAGCTGGTTTTATACTTTTATGTTAAGTGTTGTTAGGCTTTATGGTGAAGAAGAAAAAGCAGAAATGAATGTTTCTTTTTTAAAAGATGAAGAGAAGTTTTTAAGATCTGTTTATTCGGTGATTTTTCCTAAAGAAATAATAAAAGAGGATATAGAGATGAATTTTATTTTGTTTGATGCGCTTATTAAATCTTTATATTGCCGTTTCGATTTTTCTGTAAATGGCAGAGAAGTAAAGTTTTTTATAGATTTCCCATTAAAGGTTGAAAGAATTTGACAAGACCCTATATATAAGTTAATATAACGCCTCAAAAAGGTACAAAAAACATGGCAAAAGTTGTATTAGAAAATGTATCTAAAATTTTTGGCTCTGACATTAAGGCAGTTGATAATGTCAATCTTGAGATCAAAGATAGGGAGTTTCTTGTACTTGTTGGCCCCTCCGGATGTGGTAAATCAACAACCCTTAGAATGGTTGCAGGACTTGAAACGATTACTACAGGAAAGATATACATAAGCGATCTTTGTGTAAACGATATCCACCCTAAAGACCGTGATATAGCAATGGTATTTCAAAGCTATGCTCTTTATCCGCATATGAATGTGTTTGATAATATGGCTTTTGGTCTTAAATTGAGGAACTACCCTAAGGAAGAAATAAATAGAAGAGTGCAGGATGCTGCAGAGATACTGGGAATTAAACAGCTTCTTGAGAGAAAGCCGCGACAGCTTTCCGGCGGGCAGCGCCAGCGTGTTGCAGTAGGACGTGCAATTGTCAGAAAACCAAAAGTCTTCTTGTTTGACGAGCCTCTTTCTAATCTGGATGCAAAAATGCGTGTACAGATGCGTACGGAGATATCCAAGCTTCATAATCGTCTTAAAGTAACAATGATCTATGTTACGCATGATCAGGTTGAAGCTATGACCATGGGAGATCGTATTGTCGTATTAAAGGGCGGAATTATTCAGCAGGTAGCTGATCCGATGACGCTATATGAAAAGCCGAAAAATATGTTTGTTGCCGGGTTTATCGGATCTCCTCCGATAAATTTTATAAACGGAATGATTTCAAAAATTGAGGATGATATCTTTTTTAATGAAAAGACATTCAAAGTAAAAGTTCCAGATGAAATGGTCGAAAAGCTAAAACCCTATGTTAATAAAGAAGTGACAATGGGGGTACGGCCTGAAAATATTTATGATAAGCTTTTTGCTCCCGGAGCATCTTCAACAAGTACTATTACTGCTACAGTTGAAGTAATTGAACCAATGGGATCCGGAATTTATCTTTATCTAACCGCCGGAGAGCATAATCTGGTAGCCAGTGTTAGTGCTCAGGAACGGGTAAATGTGAATGAAGAGATAGAAATAGTCATTGATATGACCCGGTCTCATTTTTTTGATAAAGAAACAGAACTCACTATTGTATAAATAAGTTTCTTTCCAATTTTCAAAACGCGAAATAATTTTTCTGATCTTATAAATGAATATACAATGGATAACAGTTTCTATTCTATTCCTGTTCACTACAGAAGTATTTTCTAACTTTCGTGTTTTTAGTATTCCGGGTCTAATCTATAATATTATCCTTACAATGCAATTAATATTAAGTATATACTTTATGAAGAAAATGTTTTTTAACAAAGAGAGTTACGGAAAGAGAACAACAAACATTATTGTATCTTTTTTTGTTTTTTTTGTGCTATTAAGGTCATTGGTTTTACCTGCGGATGTTATTATGAAAGGTAAAAAAGAAAACATGCAATTTTCTGAAAACGGATTTATTGTCTATAGTGAGGATTATAATATCGGTCTTTTCGGTATTGAAAAGCTCCACCCTTTTGATTCATCAAAATATAGAAAGATATATAGAAGCCTGTTAAAAAGCGGTATTGTAAAAAAAGATGATTTTACGATTCCTTCCTTACCTCAAGAAACAGAACTTCTTGGTGTTCATGGAAAGGAGTATTTAAAATCTTTAAATTCTCCTTTTGTTGTATCAAGGATCGTGGAAATATCGTCAATTGCATCTTTTCCTTCATCTGTAATTAGAAAACATATTGTATATCCGCAACAATTAGCCTCAGGCGGCACTATGCTTGCGGGACAAATAGCAATTAAAAAAGGTTTTTCTGTTAATTTAAGCGGTGGATACCATCATGCTCACAAGGAAAAAGGGTCTGGTTTTTGTCTTTTTGCAGATATTGCGCTTTCTCTAAAAAAACTTTTTGATGAAGATGAAATACAAAATGCGTTAATAATAGATCTTGATGTTCATCATGGTGACGGGAATGCAGAGATATTTCAAAATGATCCACGAGTAGATATATTGGATATTTATCAAAAAAGTAATTTCCCATCAAAAAAATTTAAAGTTGATTTTGGCGGAGGACTTACAGGTGTGGTGTCAGGTGATACTTATATTTTTAATCTTAAAAAATATCTTGATCAAATAGATTTTCAAAAATACGATATTATTTTTTTCAATGCCGGTATGGATGTCTTGTCATCTGATTCTCTAGGAGGGTTTTCATTAACAATTGATGATGTCGTAAAAAGAGATAAAATGGTTGCCGCAAAAGCAATAGATAATAATATACCTCTTGTTATGGTGCTTTCTGGAGGATACAGCAAAGAGTCATGGAAAGCACATTTTAAATCTATAAAAAATATTATTGAAATGTATAGAAATACAGACAAAAAATAGAAAGTGAGTAGGGTTCTGGCCTGCCTGAACCGTGTAAAAATAAAAACAAAAAAATAAAAAATAGTAGGGGCGGTACTTGTTTTAAATCCTGAGCGACCGAAGAGAGTCGAAGGACCTTAACTTTAGGCACTTTAAACTTTAGCGCACTTTAGGCACTTTTTCTCTTGCCTCTTTTGCTTCAAGCCTTTTTAAAAGTAGTTTTATAAAATCCTGATTAGGGTCTTTTTTTAATGAGTCCTCCCATAAATACCTTGCATGGTTATATATGCCAAAACTGTCGTACAGTATGCCAAGATTATTCTGTGACGGAAGAAATTCAGGATTTGACTGAATCGAAAGCCGGTAATATTTTTCTGAATTCTTGAAATCTCGACACTCTAGATGAAAGTTCCCAAAATTAAAATAATCAAGGTGTCTTGCAAGCTGAAATCTTTTGGAAAGATAATGCGGGTATAAAAAAGATAAAACAATAATAAGGCTCCATAAGACAAAAGATATATACTTTTTGCTCATTATCTTCTTTGAAAGATCAAAAAAGATCATTCCTGACGGCAATACAAGCATAAGTGCCAGTATCATACGGAATCGTGAAAAAGGGTAGAATGGGAAAATACAGGCAAAAACAGAAAGAAGCATCAACAGATACATTTTTTTATATAAAAAATCATTACGTAAAAGAATAATTGAATAAAGACTAAAAATAAGAACAGGTATAAATGAAAAAAATGCAATAGAAAGAAAACGCGATTTTTCTTTATAAAGGTAAAAATTATAATTATTGGGATATTCATACCATGAAAAAAAAGCTTTTAGCTTTTGGATCTGTAACTTGAACCACAAAAAAGGTTCCTTGCTTATTTCTTTTAATGTTGTTCTCAAAGAGGATTTTGATTCTAATATTTTATCGCCTTTTATAGAATCATCCCATCCAAGCCTTTCTGCGTCAGGTAATTGCCCTTGTACAACGGCTCTTGCTCCAACAGAAGATAATCTATAAAAGGGCTGGTCTAAGATGATGTTCCTTACAAAAAGAAATGATGGTAACAGTAAAATGCCAAACAATAATAAAAAAATCTTTTTTAGAACAATGTTTTTCTTAGAACAAAAATAATAAATAAGTGGTATAAAGAATATAAGCAAAGCAAAGTTTGGACGTATTATTATTAATGCTCCCAGAAAAAGACCGCATAAAAAACCTTTCTTTTGATCATTAATAAAAAGAATCAGAAAGTAAATAAAGCATAGCAGACAAAAAATGGTAATGCTTGTTTTAAGGATCAAAGAATCATAAAAGAGAGAAGGAGCGTAAAATATCCAAATAATACCTGAAAGAAATGAAGATAAAAGGTTTTTGCTTAACCTTAATGCTATCAAAAAGATCATTAAAATGCTTATTGATGACAAAAAAGCCTGTATCATGCGTATAACTTGCAGCTTTTTGCTTAATGTTTTATATATAAAGGCTAAAAAATAGCTGTATCCAGGTGCTTGTTGGAAAGAGCGTCCTTTAAGAAGAATATTACCAGTTGCTATTTTTTCAGCATCTCTATGATAGTGAAAGGAATCAAGGCCTCTCCCCAGTATTCTAAAAGAAGGATCAGCCCTCATTTCATAAATATACCCGAACCTTATAATTAAGCTAAGGACAAAGAGTATAAGCATGAGAGAATATTTATCAAAGCGTATTTTCATTGTTACCATTCTACCATTTAACCACAAAACAGAGAAAATCTATTTAGCTTCAGATGCATACAGATAAAGAAGAATGTTAAAGTGTTAAATGGTTACGGTGTTACAGGGTTCAAGGAACGCTATGTTATAAAAAACGTCATTCGTCGTTCGGGATTCGTGGTTCGTTCAAGGAGCGCTTCCGCCTTCGTTAAAACTATGGCGAGACAGGAAAGCGCAATAATTATAAAGTTGCCACGGAAAAGAGTAACGTAAGTAGGGGCGGGGCTTGTCTCCGCCCGTTAAATTAAAGAAATTCTATTTTTATGCGGGCGCCCGCAAGGGACGCCCCTACTATTTTTTGTTTTCAACTAATTAACTATTTGGTTTTCTTTAAAAAAACATGGAACTTATTTGCTAATATATTACACTAAAATAATAAACTAATGATTAAAAGGTGGTTTATATGATACGTATTGCATTAATTGTTTTTCCTATTGTTTTTTTATTATTTCTAATAATGCGTTTTCTTAAGAATTTGCAAGCAAAGAGACTGATGGAAGTAACAGAAAAATTAAAAGGGAAAAATATATTGTGTATAACATCGAATTCCAATTTTTTTGGACTTGAATCAGTAGGAATGTTGCAGGTGCGGGGTAATGGTGTCTTAGTCCTTACTGATGAAGAACTGCTCTTCTCCATGTGGACTCCCAAAAAAGAGATCTCCATACCGTTAAAATCCATAAAGAAAACAGAAATAGTTAAAAGCTTTCTTGGTAAAACAAAATTTAGACCTCTTCTAAAGGTCGTGTTTCAAAACGAAAAAAATGAGACTGATTCTGCTGCATGGCTTGTTAGCAATACTAACAAATGGCAGGATGTTTTAGACAAAGTAATTAAAAATTACATTTAGGAGCCTTCCGGCGTATGATTGAATAATTAACCACGAAGGGCGCGAAGGAACACGAAGAAAAGCAAAAAATAGAAAGTGAGTAGGGTTCTGGCCTGCCTGAACTGTGTAAAAATAAAAACACGAAAATAAAAAATAGTAGGGGCGAAAAATCTTTCGCCCGTGTAAAAGAAGATAAAATATAATTTTATGACCCTCTGCGTGTAAGGCAGATGCGCATCTTGCATTGCAACGACTTACAACGGCGTGTGCATGATTTGTGCGAAAAGTGATTCAAAAAGGTCTTCACACTTATATTGAATAAAATACTTGACAGTTAATGTAGTGCTGAAATTACACAAAGTTTTTGTAACTCACCTGAAATCAACAAAAATATAGCTAAAGTTGTCAATCTATTATTAAGAAATATCACTTATTGTTACACGCATTACGTAAAATATGTTATAATATATAAAAATTAACATTTTAATAGCTGGTAGATGAGCAATATATGACCGCATTACAGATTTAACGTAATACGGCTTTTTATATAAGGAGCTTAAAAATGAAAAAGAAATTTTTGTTGATTCTGCTTGGAGTTTTTATTTCCTATACTCCATACTTGTTTTCTGAATCCGTTGATATGCCTTTCTGGATATATAAAGACGCTGCTTCCCCTAAAAACCATTATGTACCATCAGGTTGGATGGGAGATCACACAGATATTAAAATGGTATTTGGTTATACCATTAAACCACAATCAGGCACATCTTCTATACAGTTCACTTATTTGGCGGAAGATGCACAGGAAGAGGGCTGGTCGGGAGTTTATTTTCAACAGCCAACAAACAATTGGGGAGATTTAAATTCTGGGTATGATCTTTCAAAAGCAGAAAGTTTTTCTTTTTATGTTCGTGGAGAAAAAGGTGGAGAAGTTATAAAAGAATTTGGATTAGGAGGTATTATTGGAAAATATAGTGATAGCACTTATTTGAAAGTTGAAGGAATTACCCTTTCGAAAGAATGGACAAAGATTACGATCCCAATTGAAGGAGACTTGTCTTTTATTCTTGGTGGATTTTACTGGAAAATTTATAAAGAACAAAATCCTGAAGGGTGCATTTTTTATATAGATGAGGTGAAATATGAATAAACAATATATAAAAGTTACTATTTTGTTTTTCATATCATTATTTGTACTTGAAACAGGTTACTGTGATAAACATCTTACCCAGAAGATCAAAGAATCAAAAAATATGTATAGAAAAATTCATCATGGTAAAAATCAAGAAAAAGTACAAGCTAAAAAAACAGTTTTAGAATTTATTAGAAACATTCATAAAAATAAACGACAATTAACGGAAAAAGAGTGGAAATATAATCGTCATGATATATTAAACCTTATTCAAGCAATGGCTTATGCTGAAAAAGAAGATAAAGATTTAAAAAATAATGCTTTGTTTATTGAAATGGAAAAAATCCTGTTAGACATCACTGATGATACTTCATTACCTGAAAAAGTCAGACATAGTGCATGGGAAAAATGGCAAGCACTTGCTGTTCATGCAAAAAATACTACAGAGTTGTTAAATGATTTTTGTAAGAAAATAAGATTATCCCCAAAGGAAAAGAAAGAGATATGCCACAGCTTTTACCAGCAAGCTAAGCTATCTTTAGCTTTAGACGAAACTGAAAATAAATCTGCAGGTTATCAGGGAGAATATAAACAACAAGCCAAAGAAATATTTGAAGTATTAGTATCAATAGATGGTGACTCTTATACAAAAGTTGAAAGTTTAGCAGTTTTAGCAGATATATTAGAAGAAGAACAAAAATATGAAGAGGCGAAAGAAAAATTAAAAGAAATTCTTGCGGTAAACAATCCGAAAGCGGTATGGCGAGTAATGTCCTATGCTAAACAAGCAGAATTATACATAAAATTAGGGCAGCTTGAAGAAGCTTTTGAGTGTTATAAAAATATTGAGAAAGAACAAACAGAAATAAACGACTTCGTTCTTTATGCATGGTTTGAGTATGCAAAGATCTATCGCTATTATGGTAAAACAGAGCAAGCAAAAGAGTATTACCAAAAAATATTAAACCAAGAAATTGATTCGTTTTTTAAGAGATTAGCAAAAAAGGAATTGAAATCGTTATGAAAAAAAGTTCACAAAAATTAGTTTTTTTAACCTTCTTTTTTATATTAGCCTTAACAAGCATTGCTGAAGCATCCTTTTGGTTTCGAGTAACAAGTGGGACACCCCCATATGTATATCTAGCTGATGGAACGCCAAGAAGTATTACTTTCACAGCTCATATGTGGCGATTGGAAGAAGTTTTACCCGGAAAATTTAAGGCTGTTCCGATAACAAATGACACTGTTAGTTATACAATTACAAAAACTTACTACAAATATGATGGTACAATTGAGAGGATAGAAAAATCATCTTCAAGCCGTTTTACTGGAGGTGATGGAGAAGTAAGTGTTTCAGTATCATCAGCATCTAATGAAGAAGATGCGAAAAAACCTGCTAATATATCTATAGTAATGAAAGATTCTGTGTTGGGTGTTGGTGCGGGTACTGCGATGTCTATTGTGAAAATGGGAATAAAATGGAATGATACTAGTTATCATGCTAATAAACCCACCCCTGTTATTGATGGTCTACCAAGTAAGAAATATAAAGCAGAAATAATTCCATCATCAATAGCAGCAATTCCTCATGAAATGGAATATGAATGGAGGTTTATGCCCACTCCTTCTAAAGCCTCTTCTTTTGGAAACAATCCAATTTGTGCATTTGAACCTGGGGATAAAGAAGAAACAATTGTTCCACTAACAAAATGGTTTGCTTATCCTAATCATCCAGATAATGCACTTGCTAAATCAACCTATGCTATATTTTGTGAGCCTACTATTAAATTTCCTAGTAAGCAGTTTAAAGTTCCTTCTTATGGTAATGCTCTTAAAGTTTATGTTCCAGAACACGGAGGAGTTACTTTACCGGGTATATCAGGTCTTCCTGATATGGAACAAATTTATAGTAAAAAAGACAAAAAACATTATTGGGTTATAATGGACCCAGGAGAAATACATCGTATAGTAGTATGGTATAGTGGTTTTATAAAAGATTCTCCCAAAACACAATTTAAGCAAAAGATTGAACAACATGAACAAATGCATTATCGTCAATTCTTTTTTGGTGGCCACACAGTATATGAACGCAAAGCATTAGAGTCAACTACAGTTGATGAACTTATGCAGTTTATAAAAAAGTTAAAGTTAAAAGCAGAGACAAAAGAAGAATTGGAAAACCGCTATGCTAAAGCCTTGCATCAGTATATGAAACGAGAAAGAGATGCTATGGCCCCCTATATTCCCAGCTTAGAAAGGGATGCATATGCATTATCAGATAATATTAACCCAAAATTTCTTTATACTTGGGTAAACTATTTAAAAATGTATGTAAAGAAATATGGAAGACTCCCAAAACTTTATTAAAGGCAGGCATTATGAAAAAATTATTTTATTTATTCATTTTGATTCTATTTAAATTAAATATATGCCAAGCATCGTTGATTAATTTTCCTTTAGATATTAAACACACCCTGTATGATGCTTCTCAACTGGTTATAAAAGGAGAATTATTAGAGATTAGTTTTCTATACCGTAGAGACGCATTTGGTAAAGACCCCGTAGAAGAAATACAGAATTTATCAGATAAACTGTGTAAATCTCAATCTATATCTACTAATATGCCTCACAGTTTTTATATTATAAAAGTAAAAGTGAAAGAAATTTACAAAAACGAATCAATCTTAAATGTGAAACCAGATGATGAAATATATGTAACTTTTATTGAATATGATTGTCCCACAGAATTCCCCCCTAAAGAAAAAGAAATTCGCTGGTTATTCTTAGAAACCTCAAAAGAGTCGACATTGAAACAACTTACTAAATGTTTTGAAAGAGTTAAGAAAAATACCGTGGTAGAAACTCCCATTGCTGCCCCCATGGATACTTTATATTTTAATGGAGTTAGTGCATTCCCAGTAGTGCTTTTTGTTGAGGGCTCTGAACTTTCCGAAGCTTTAGATTTTATAAGAGAAATATATCAAATCGAAGATTTAGAAGAACAAACTTCTGAATGGCAACGCGTTCAGGCCGAGCATAAAGAAAATTCCTTTTTACAATATCCTTGGGATGAATTAAATTATTCAGAAGATTTTAATTATTAAGTATTTAGAATTTT
>JAGLFH010000027.1 GCA_023144635.1 Candidatus Auribacterota bacterium
CATGCCCGAAAAGCTCACTTTCTATTAATTCTCTTGGTATTGCCGTACAATTAATACTTATAAAAGGGGCCTTTTTTCTTTCGCTAAGATAATGTATGGCTTTCGCCGTAAGTTCCTTTCCGGTTCCGGTCTCACCTGTAATAAGAACTGGCGTTTTGTCAAAGGTTGCGATTTTTTTGATAAGATTAATAACATCTATCATGATTTTACTTTGGGGATCATATATAAATGATTTTATATCTGTTTCCAGATGCATGTGCATCATCTCTATTTGTTTTTTTAAGAAAATATTTTCTTTATAGATCTGATGATATTTTTTTGTTCTCTCTATGGAAGTAAGGAGTTCCGTAAGATCTATCGGTTTTAAGATATAGTCTGTTGCCCCAAGGCGAAGAGCTTTAACAGCGGTGTCTACTTGAGCATGTCCTGTCATAAGTATTACTTCAGTATCAGGAGATTCCTCTTTTATTTTTTGAAGCACATCGATACCACTTATATCAGGAAGGCGAATATCTGAAACGACAAGGTCAACTTCAGTTTTTTTGAACATTTCAACAGCTTCATTACCGGTGCGGGCATTAATTATAGTATATCCCCATTTTTTAAGGAAATCACCGACGGTCTGATGTATGATCTCTTCATCGTCTATAAAAAGTATCTTCACATAATGTTCTTTTTTTGAAAGCCCTTTTTCAGTCATATATTAATTTCCTATATTAATTATTTTTAGATAATATAAGGAATATTCCTTTTATAAGGTTAATCTATTTCTGATTATATTTCCACAGTAACTGCTCTTTACTGTTACCTTCCGTGAAGTTTACTTCTCCTTCCCCAACATCAAAAGTAATCGTCCTTCTTTCAAATCCTCCTACTGCTTTTGCAACTATTACTATATCCTTTTCTCTTAATATATCAATAATATATGAAACATTATTATTACCTGTATTATCTCCTTCTCTTTTTAACACATTACCACCCCCCACAAGACTGGTGGTTATTTTTTCTCTCTTACCTCCAAGAGCTATCATTCTAGTAAAAAGCTCATCAATAGCATTTTTTGCATATTTTGTTTTTTTCCCTATTGTTTCAATTGGCGCAACGCCTGGAAGCATTACATGAGCAAGTCCGCCTATTTTATTATCACTATCATATGCAGCAATAGCAACACATGATCCTATACCATTTGAGTGGAGTATGGCGTTTTTTCTAGCTGCTTTAACATCACTTGTAGAAACTTCTAAAATATGTTTTGTAAACAAATGTTATATCCTTATATTTTTTAGTATTCTATCACGCATAAAGATTTTTCAAAAGTTTAAACTACTCTTGCTTTTTATCATATTTGTATAATTAACATTTTAAGATTACACTATTTTTTATCATTAATATTTCATTTTAAATAGGCAATTGTAGTTATCTAAGTTTCTTTTATTTTCTGCTCCGCCTGTTCAATTTGAATAGAAGCTTATCTATTCCATAATTAGATCTTTGATTTTCTTAAGGCTTCTTTGGTATGATGATCTTTGATTTACAAATTTTTTATATTCTTTTTTGGTAATTATTAAAACATCCTCATATTTGCAAATCTTTTCATTATCTTCACTTTCATTCACATATTCTAAATACGATGATTCCTGCCAATCCTCAGGTTTATCAACAAGATAAGATGTTACAGGATTGAGATGAAGATATCTGGTTAAATGAAGTAATTGCTCTTCATTTTTCACCAGTATATTTTTAAATCTGCTTTGCCACAATGGCCCTTTCCTCTTATATTTGTTATTAAAATATCTGGTATAGCTATTTAGAGTATTGGCTATAATATTAGAAATTCCGTTATTTTTTATTTGTTTTAAAACAAAATGAAAATGTGTTGGCATAAGGCAGTATGCTATTATTTCGACTATATTTTCTTGCTTTTCCATCAAGCTTTTATCAAGTTTCTTTTCTTCAAGATTTTTAATATATACCGAATATCTCAAATTAATTTTTTCTTTTTGATAATACTTAAAGGTTTTGATCATTCTTGAATACTCTTCTGCATTATTAAAGATTTTAAATCCGGCAATACTTTTACTAAACACATGATAAACTTCACCTGAAACAAGAACATCTTTCCTCCTGCTAACCATCACCCCTCCTTCTCATTCTTTAACAAATCCAACCTAATATACACCTCCGGGGTGTATTCTAGGTTGGAATTAAGGAATTGACATTGGATTGGTTTAAGTTAATAATTTCAAGATAGGTGACAAATGACTAATATTAATAAAACAGATGAATTTGGAAAGGTGTTGAAAGAATGTAATAATATTGTGTGTTTTACAGGTGCAGGAATTAGCACAGAATCAGGGATACCGGATTATAGAAGTAAAGGAGGTATTTGGGAAAACTTTCAGCCGGTTTATATAGATGAATTTCTAAGGAGTAAAGAAAAAAGGATACTTTATTGGCAAAGAAAGATTGAGCTCTGGGAAGGTATAAGTAATGGAAAACCGAATTCCGGACACATGTTCATTAAAAAACTTTATGATATGAATAAACTAACCGGACTGATTACACAAAATATTGACGGGCTTCATGAAAAAAGCGGCCTTCCAAAAAAGATCATAATAAACCTTCACGGAACCAATCTTGAGACCATATGCCTTGATTGCGGGTACTTAATTCCTTCAGAAAAAGTATTTGCTAAGATCGATCTTGATAAAGACGTACCGCTTTGCCCTGAATGCAATGGTTTTTTAAAGCCAAACACCATATCTTTCGGACAACAATTAAGACCTAATGATCTTGAAAAATCAAAAATGCTTTCTGAATCATGCGATCTCATGATGGCAATCGGATCGACTCTTGTTGTTCAACCTGCAGCAACATTCCCTATGTTAGCAAAAAAGACTAATGCAAAACTTGCAATTATAACACTTTCCGAAACACCGCTTGATAATTATGCTGATTTTGTTTTCCACATGAAAATAGGCGAGTTTGTAGAGATTTTTTCGGAACTGTCCTAATAATCAAACTGACTTATATTTCATCACAATGAGCACAACTATTGTGCTGCAATACGCCCCTTGTATGTTTTCACAATTTCGGTAACAAAATCTTCCAACAGGATTATCGCGTGACCACGTTCACGTGGCAGAACAGACATGATATGAGAATCTTAATTTAAAATCATATGGTACTGTTAACTATATGAAACTCGTTTTATTACGATCTATATTAATTAATTTATAATCTTAAACTGGATGATTTCATTCCATACCGATAATCTGGACTGAAACAAACAATTTTATTTACAAAATACTCTTTTCAGCCTGAGTTTAGTTTTTCACAATTTCAGTAACAGAAAAGTTAGACAGGATAACAGGATTGACATGATTAGAAAGATTTCGTAATAAAGTATTAGTTATAATAATACTCAACTTCAAACTGGTACATAGAATGGGGTAAGCTCAAGATCACTTTTTTGGTTTAAATGTTTTTGTAAGATATTCTATTGCACATTGTTGTGTGTGAAATCCTAAAAAGGTTATTTATTGTAATGGTTTTTTGTAAAAATCAGATGCTATCCGTCATACATTTAGTCTGGACGGATAGATACAATTTGATCTACTAAATATGCTTATATTTATCCTGCCTATCTTGTTAATCCTGTCAAAAAAGAGTTTTTAAGATAAACTGATTTATTATCTAAATTGTGACAATATATACCCTACAATACAAATTGAATAAAATCAGAATTCACAGAGTAAATTACACTTCGTTGCCATGCTTTCTATTTGGTTAAATAAAGATATTAAAAAAAGTATGAAAACGAAATTGAAAACTTAAGCTTTAAGAAGCGCTTTCTTCAACTTTTTTAATAAGACTGTCAAGGATGGCAATGTGTTTTTTCTCTTCCTGTGCTATTTCGGAAAGGATATCGATCACTTTTGTATCTTTTAGGTTTTCTTTGAGAGTATTATAGCCCAAAAATGCTGTTGTATCGTATTTGTGAAGCTCTTTTAAATATTTTAAAACAACTTTTTCAGAATTCATCTTTACCTGATTCCTCTACGTATTTTTCTAATTCCTTTACCAGAGACATATGTTTTTCACCGTCTTTTGATAGGATATTTAGTTTTTCGTTGATCTCTTTTTTAAGGGCATCATTAATAACTGAATTTTGAAGAATAGTTTTTAAAAATTCATTAAGCTTCATAGTTATTGCATCTTCAAGCTCAATGAATCTCCTAACATAAGGAATTAGCTCCATAGAATTCATAAGATCATTATATCATTATTTCTCTGAAATAAAAAAGATATATGTTATATTTGTTACTTGAAAACTTACCCTTTTTTTTGATAATATTTTATTAACACATTTTCATTTTTTTTTTGGGGGGGGGAAATTATGACGCTTGAACAAGTCGCAGTAACACTTAACACAAAACTAATTCTTGTTTATGACCCTCAGGCTGGAGGGAGCTACGACGCTTACTTTAAAAACACGAAGCTACGTACAAAAACAGGAAATAAGACAGAGCCACTTTTAGGAAAAGGTAAAACATCACAGGCTGCATTAAGAGAGCTTGAAAGCAATATTAAAAACAATATTGTCTTTCTTTTTGATGAATCTGATACTGCAGAAGATGTCCCTAAAGCATACAGAGTCCTACATGATCTAAAAGTAATACCTGTAGTTTAAAAAAAGAAAACCTAAAACCCTAGACACTAATCAGAAGATTCTTCCTGAATGCTCACATCTTTATTTTTGGGGGGACGCCCCTTCTTTTTATCAATAAGTCCAAGAATTCCTTCTTTATTGAACTTCTTGTAAATCTGATAAAAAGCTTCACGCGTAAGACTATATTCTTTGCAAAGTTTACTTATATTAGGTTTTTTTTCAACGGCTGCTTTTCGAACCATTTCAAGTTTTTTCTGTACATAATCATCAGGATCAACAAAAAACTTTAAACCCAGCCTGCAAGTGGGCTCTTTAAAAGGCCCTTCTTTTACCCTTATACGATCCCTTATACGATTAAAGACCCTTTGATGCAAAAGACCGGCAGGCCCGTATTTCATAAATCTTCTGCTTAATATGTAAAAATCCTGCCTGTTAAATTTAAAAAACTTACATGCAAGTTTTATGTTTTTGATCTTACCAGAATACAATGCCCTTAAAAATTCATACTTACTTATATCATTTCTATCAATCGGATACTCATATTCATCATTTATGTAAATAAGTTCATTATAAAACTCATCCATATATTTTTTTGATATTTTAAGGATTTCATTTGTATCAATAGGTTTTTTAATATAATCATCTGCCCCTGCTTTCATAGCAGCAACTGCTACCATTTCTGAACCTTTTCCAGTAAGCATTATGATCTTTGATCTTTTAAGGGTTCTTTTTGCCTTTTTAATTATCTTTATACCATCCGTATCAGGCAAAAGATAATCAACAAACAAAACAGCCGGATAATCTTCTTTGATGCTTTTCATTGCCTTTGCGGCACTGTCATATGTTACAACCTCATAACCCTTATCTTTGAAAAGTAAAGTTAGAAAATCGCAAATTTCTTGTGAATCATCTATGATTTCAACTTTTTTACGAAACAATTTTAACTCCTTTTCTTACATAAAATTTTATTTAAGGATTTATATTTATAAAAATACTTATCCATTTAATATAATAATATACAATAAAAATACAAATAATTCAACACAAAAATCTACTTAACTCTTTTTATTACAAAATGTTAATAAATATTATATTATCAAGTTTCTGAAGAATAATCTATTTACACTTCACAAATTTTCAGATTACTTTAAAAATATCTTTATAAACATAGTTAGTCAAATATGTAAAACATAAAATATCTTCAAATTTCTGGAATTCTAAGGATTAAATACCAGAAATTTAATGATTGAGGTTTTTAATTTATTAGTAAATACTATATGATTATTATGAAAACTTCTCTATTTATAAAGACATTGCTTGAAAAAAAACTAATACTCCCACCATTAAGCGGATTTACAGACTTTCCTTATCGTTTAATATTGTCCGATTTCTCTCCTCCATTTATTACAACAGAAATGGTAAAAACCCGAGCTGTTATAGAACATAACGACAAGACACTAAGCATGTTACGAAAGGAAAACGGTCCTCATCTAAAAGGAGCACAAATTCTTGGAAGCGACCCCGTTATAATGGCAAAAGCAGCCCAAAAGATACAAGATATAGGCTTTGATTTTGTTGATATAAATATGGGGTGCACGGTAAAAAAAGTAACCTCCAAGGGAGAAGGTATTTCTCTTATGAAAGATGAAGGACATGCGTCAGCAATTGTAAAAGCTGTTTCTAACGCTGTAAGTATTCCTGTCACTGCTAAATTAAGGACAGGTTTTTCTGTTGATTCAATTAATGTTTTATCGCTATCAGAAAAGTTGGCCTCGAATGGTGCAAAAGCTATAACAATACATGGGAGAACAGGAGAAAAGAAATTCTGCCAAAAAGTCGATATGGATATTATTCGTGAGGCGACTAAACTCCTTACAATACCAGTGATAGCAAATGGAGGCATCTTTTCGGCAGATGATGCGGTAAAAATGCTTGAATATACCTCAGCCTCCGCAGTAATGCCAGGAAGAGGCATACTTGGTAACCCATGGCTTATTACAGAAATAACAAATGCTTTTGAAAACAAACCGTATAAGCCTCCATCGCTAAAAGAAAAAAAGGAAATATGTAAAAAGCATCTTGGTTATATATGCGAGTATTACGGTGAAAGAACAGGTATTCTAAAAATGCGTAAAATAACACCTTGGTATTTTTCAACCTGCCGCAACATAAAATATTTAAGACGTGATGTCCAGGAAGCCAAAACCATTGATAATATCAACAAATTATTAGATAAAATAATCGAAGAAAATAATACATCCATATACAAATAGATTTAAAATGATCATATCTAAACACATAAACCTCCATAATATTCCAAGTATAAAAAAGGTCTTAAAAGCTATTACTTATGGAAACAGCCTAAAATTATCAGGCTGCTCTTCTGATTTTCTTCAATTTCTTGCAGCTTTTTTATCAGATAAAACAGACTTTAATCTAGTTTTTATAACAAAAAATAGAAAAGAAACTGAATTAGTATCACGTGAAATATCAAATTTTCTAAACATAATAGATATTAAAAGAAAAGTATTTACTTTGATAAGAATAGGAGATGATCTCTCATCTGCATTAAAGGATATGTTGCCTGTAATCGATAATATAAAGGAAGAACACTTTATTCCTCATTTGATCATTTTGCAGGAAGATCTTTTAAATCTTGCTCTTCCTGATCTTTCATTAATAAAAAAAGGATCATATACTGTTTCTGCTGATATTTCAGTTTCGATGGATTCACTCTTAAAAAGATCAGCTGATGCAGGTTACGAGCGGTCAAAATATGTAGAGATTAAAGGAGAAATGAGCAGACGCGGAGGGATCTTTGATATATTTCCTGTAAACAAAGAAGCACCTGTAAGAATAGAATTTTTCGGTGACAAAATAGAATCCATGAGATATTTTTCACCTCTAGACCAGACAAGCCGCGAAAAGATAAAAGATAGTGTCTCAATTTTTCCTGTAAATACAAAGCTAACAAATAAACCTTTTTTCTCTCTCCTTTTTCCAAAAAGTATTGTAATACACGAACATTTTTTATCTGATATATTTGAAAAATCTCTTAATAAAGCAAAAATAAGCATACACTCATTACCATCAGCCTTAGATTCTAATAAAAAAGATGTCATAGCTTTTAATACTGTCCCTACTTCAATCATGATCCCTTTTATTCCATCCATGAGCATTTCAAAAAGCATAACCTCAGCTATAAAAGACCTTCCTCCTAATGTTAAATTATTTGTAAGCGCTCCGGACGAATATTCTTTAGATGACCTCAAACAGGAATTCTCCGGATACAAGAGAGATATTGTTTTCTTTATTTCTTCTTTGATGCACGGTTTTTACTGGAAGAACGCCAAGATCTTTCTTATAACTTTTAACGATATTTTTAAAAAGCAGGCAAAGCAAAATATTCAGGCATCAATAAGTACTGCACATCTTTTTGAATCCATAACTGAAATATTCAAAAAAGGAGATATTGTTGTTCATACCCAGTATGGCTTAGGACGCTTTATCGGAACAACACGCCTTAAGCGAGCAAAAGGCGCAAAAGAACACATCGTGCTTGAATTTGCAGACAAAGCAAAACTTTATGTCCCTCAAGAACATTTTTTTATGCTTCAAAAATATATTGGCCTCCAGAAAAAAGATCCTCCTCTTGATAATTTACACTCAAAAAAATGGACACATAAAAAGAGAAAAGTGCAAGTCGATCTTTTTGCTTATGCGAATGATCTTCTTAAACTTGAAGCGGAGCGTAACCTTAAAAAAGGTTTCTCTTTCAATAAAAATTCTCTCTGGGTAAAAGAATTTGAAAATTCTTTCATCTATCAGGATACACCTGATCAAAAAAAGACAACACTTGAAGTTTATAAAGATATGGAATCAAAACGCTCTATGGACCGCCTAATTCTTGGAGATGTAGGTTACGGGAAAACAGAGATAGCCATGCGTGCAGCTTTTAAAGCAGCAGTATGCGAAAAACAGATAGCCGTGCTGGTCCCGACAACTATACTAGCCCAGCAGCATGGTAATACTTTTCGAGAAAGAATGGCTAATTTTCCAATAAGAATAGAAGTCTTAAGCCGTTTTCAAACAATAGAAAAGCAAAATGAAATTATAAAAGATATTCAAAAAGGTAGTGTTGATATAGTAATTGGAACACATCGCCTTTTGCAAGCTGATATAAGCTTCAAGGATCTCGGGCTCATTGTTATTGATGAGGAACAAAAATTCGGAGTTAAACAAAAAAATGCACTAAGACAAATTAGCACAACCGTAGATATACTTACGCTCTCCGCTACACCAATACCGCGTACTCTTTATCTTTCACTCATGGGAGCACGTTCAATAAGCTTTATAAAAACTCCGCCTCTTGACAGAAAGCCCATAAAAACAATACTCACTCATGCTGATAAAAATGTTATCCGCCAAGCAGTAACACGCGAATTAAAGCGCTCCGGTCAAATATTTGTAATACATAACAGGATACAGACAATACATGGAATAGCACGATGGATACAGCAAATATCCCCAAAAGCCAAAATATCTGTTGCTCACGGACGCATGGAACGAGATAAATTAAAAAATATAATGGATGATTTTTATGCAGGCAAAATAGATATTCTTATTTCTACTATTATCATCCAATCAGGAATTGACATACAAAATGTAAATACCATGATAATACATAATGCAGATATGTTCGGCCTTGCAGATCTTTATCAACTTAGAGGACGAATAGGACGTGCAGATAAGCTAGCCTACGCATATTTTCTTATTTCAAAAGAAAGAGCACATGATAAAAATGTAAAGGAAAGAATACAAGCAATAAAAGAGTTCTCTTCTCAAGGAGGACACTTTAAAGTTGCTCTTAAAGACCTTGAAATAAGAGGAGCCGGAAATATCCTTGGCACAAAACAAAGCGGACACATTGCTATAATAGGTTTTGACCTTTACTGCAGGCTCTTAGATGAAACCATAAGTGCTTTAAAAGGAAAAAAGATAGTACCACTCTTTGATGTTGTAATAGAGACAGGGATACCTGCCTTTCTGCCCCAAGATTACATTCCTGACTTCATGGACAGATTCCGTTTTTACAAAAGAGCTCATAGCATCAATAATGATAATGACCTTGATATGTTAAAAGCAGAAATGACAGACCGCTTTGGAACTCCACTTAAAGAAGTCTATAATTTCATTGAACTTGCACGTTTAAAATGGCTTGCTAGAAATCATCTTATAACCAGAGTACAAATAAAAAAAGAGCATCTTCTTTTTTATAGAAATAAGATCCTGATAAATAAATATGAGGTTCCTGATAAAATAAGCAAGAATGGCAATATGCTTTTTGAATTTATACGTGAAAAGCTAAAACTGCAAAAATAAAATGCAACTAATTACAAACTGACACAAACAGCCTGTCCTTTTTTTATTTTTTGAAAAGATCATTATATATTTTTCTTATTTTACTTTTATTTTTTGATCCTCTTTTAATATCCTTTTGTAGTTTTTTCTTTAATAAAATACGCGAAGAATTGTTTAAAAGCTCAAACACATTATGTATTTTTTTCCTAGGTTCACTATTATCACGTCGTAAGCAATATATTTTGAGATATACATCTATTGCAAAATAGTATTTATTTGTGTCTTCATAAAGATGTGCTAAGTTATAAAGCGCATCAAGATATTCAGGATTTATCTTCAAAGCTTTTCTGTATTCAAGAAGTGCTTCTTTTCCCTTTTCAAGATCAGCAAAAAACATTCCTTTATAATTATGAAGATCAGCATATCCGGGATTTAACAGAAGTGCTTTATCAATAATTTTCTCAGCTTTTTTTAACCAACCTTTCTCACCATAAATAAAAAACAAATGAATTGCCGGATAAGCATTATGACAATTACGTAAAAAAGAAATATTAAAAAGCTCTATGGCTCTCTTCTCATGCTTTTCCCTCAGCGCCATAAATCCCATAAAATTAAGCATTCTTGAACTTGCAACAGTCCTTGAAAAAGCAAAATTCGTTATTTTTTCAGAAGCACTTTTTTTATCAGCTTTAGCAAGCTCTTCAGCTATTCTTATATAAAGATCATTAATAAAAGGATTATCCATATACACGGCATAGAGTTTTTTGTTCTTTCTAACATTAAAAATATCCATATTAAAAAGTTTAAGTTTTTTATTTTTTCCTGATGATCCTAAAGATATCTTTTCCGCTTTCTTAAACATTTTTGAAGACAACTTTTGAAGGCCTGCAAAATCATAACAGATCCCTGCAACAATTAGAGTATAAGGATCTACAGGATTCTTTTTTAAGGCATAAGCTATATTTTTAAGTGTATTTTTAATATCATCAAACTTACAATATAAAATAGAAAGAGAAAGAAAAATAAAGTGGCTCGCATGCTTTTTCTTCCTAAGTAGACTCTCCAGTTCTGAAACAGCTTTTTTAATATGCCCAAGTTCAAATAAAGTAAATGCATGGTTTATTGAAGCTTCTTCATATAAACTATTTATTTTAAGTGCATATTCAAAATGACGTTTTGCAAAACTATATTTTTTTTGTTCAAAATAAAGAAACCCAAGAATATTTCTTAAATCTGCATATTCAGGATATTTTTTTATTCTCTTTTGATATATTTTTGTATACAACTGTAATGATCTTTTTAGTTTTAAATTGCCTGCCATTTCGCCCCCACTTTTTTTAAATTATCTATATCAAAAAAAATGCGTTTTACATCACGTATTCTTCTTATTTTTTCTTCAATATTCTGAACTGTAGTGATAATTGATCTTTCATTTTTAACTGTAGCCTGGACTAAAGACTGCTCCTTTTTTACTCTTATGATAGATCCTCTTAAATAGACGACTCCCCTGTGGGAACTGATATTGACTCTAGTAGTATCTACCCAGAATTGGACAAGGATATTTCTGATCTCACATTTTATTTTAAGGTCAGATACACTCATACGCCCTACTTGTGAATGTTTACATTATTATAACAGAAGCATGAATAATAAGAAAGAGAGATTGCGGGAAAGAAAACAGTTGCATTTTACGGAGGCGACCACATCGCTCAAATGTTTTCGTTTTTCACAATGACAACGTTTTATGTCTTACTTTGTTCTTCACCCCTCTGGACTACGTGTCATTTTATGATCATCAGCGATTAATTATCTAGATATCCAGAAAGTTTTTTAAGAGGGCCTTACCATGCTCTGTCAGCACTGATTCAGGATGAAACTGAACCCCGTATACTGGAAGTTCCTTATGTGTGACAGCCATTATTTCCTTATCATCAGTTTGTGCATCAATACTAAGGATATCTGGCAATGTACTTCTTTCAATAGCAAGGGAGTGATATCTTACTGCTTCAAAAGGTGAAGGTATATTTTTGAAAAGAAGCGATCCCTCATGATAGATATTTGATATCTTTCCATGCATCAACTTTTTTGCATTAATGATCTTACCACCAAAAACCTCACCTATACACTGATGCCCCAGGCAAACACCAAGTATTGGAACGCGTCCGGAAAATTGTTTTATTACTTCTTTAGAGACTCCAGCTTCTTTTGGAGTACATGGTCCAGGAGAAATAACTATTTTTTCCGGCATTAATTTTTCTAGTTCTTTACAAGTTACCTTATCATTTCTAAAGACTTTCACATTTGCTCCAAGCTCTTCCAGATACTGGACTATATTGAATGTAAAAGAATCATAATTATCTAACATTAAAATCACGGGTTAAGCCCCTTTGCCAAAACAAAAGCCCTTAAAAGAGCCTTTGCCTTATTAAGTGTTTCCTCATATTCTTTTTCCGGTATAGAATCAGCAACAATTCCTGCACCTGCCTGAACCTGGCAGACAGAGTCCTTAAAATAAGCTGTGCGTATTGTTATAGCAGAATCAAAATTTCCGTTAAAGTTGAAATAGCATATTGAACCCGCATATGGTCCCCTCATTGCAGGCTCCAGCTCTTCTATTATCTGCATAGCTCTCACTTTAGGAGCACCAGATACCGTTCCTGCAGGGAAACAAGCTCTAAAAAGGTCAAAAGCACTATATTCTTTTTTTAAAGCGCCTGTAACATTTGAAACAATATGCATTACATGGGAATATTTTTCAATAGACATAAGTTCATCTACAACAATACTTCCCTTTTCGCAAACTCTCCCTATATCGTTCCGAGCAAGGTCAACAAGCATTATATGCTCCGCTCTTTCTTTTTCATCGTTCAAAAGCTCTTTTGCAAGCTCTGCATCTTCTTTTTCATCACATCCCCTTTTTCTTGTACCAGCAATAGGGCGTATTGTTACTTTACCATTTTCCAGCCTTACAAGTGTTTCCGGAGAAGCACCTGCAATTTTTTGATCTCCAAAATTTAAGTAGTACATGTAAGGAGACGGATTAACAACACGAAGAGCACGATAAAAATCAAATGGATCTATCTTGTCATCTATTGTAAGACATTGTGAAAGCACAACCTGTATAGCATCACCGTCATAGATATACTGTTTTATTTTTTCAACAGCTTTTTTAAAATCATCTTTCTCAAAATTAGATCTATATGCTATATCATCATCTCTCTCAAAAGCAAGAGATAGCGAAGGCCTTTTACTTTCATTAAAAAAATCTTTTTCTGTATTTTCTATTATTTCTACTGCCCTATCATAGGAATCTGAAGAATCATCTGAATCATTTTCACAAATAATATTTGCGATTATCAAAACAGAATGGCGCAAATGATCAAATGCAATAACAACCTCAGGTATCATTAGAATAATATCGTCCTCTATGAAGCGCTCCTTTTCTTCTATTCTTACAGGCTCAAAATAACGCACAATATCATAACCGAAATATCCAACAGCACCTGCATAGAACCTGGGAAGTTTTTTCTCGTCATAAGGCGTGAATTTCTGCATATACTCGGAAATGCTTTTAACAGGGTCCGAATCATTTAATTTTTCAACGTTTCCATTCTTTTCAAGGAAAACGCCCGAACTGTTCGCTCGAAGAATCGCATATTGTTTAAGTCCAATAAAAGAAAATCGTCCAAGGTTCTCTCCACCTTCAACACTTTCTAAAAGAAAAGAATAATCTTTTCCTGACGTCTTATAAAAAACTGATACCGGTGTTTCAAAATCAGCCAGCAGTTCTTTATAAACAGGTACAACATTATATTTTTTTAAATGTTCAAGAACCGTTTTTTTATCGGGCTTTATCATGCCTTATCCTTATATACTTCTTCAGGGTCAAATACTTTTTTTCCTATTACTTCTTCCTGACCTTCAGAATACCTTGTATAAAAACAAGAAAAATAGCCTGTATGACAAGCTCCACCCTTTTGCTCAACAATAAGCAGTATAGCATCACGGTCACAATCAAAACGAAGCTCTTTTACTTTTTGTACGTTACCTGAAGTTTCTCCTTTTACCCATAATTTTTTTCGTGATCGGCTATAATAACACGCAATACCATCTTTTATGGTTTTTTCAAGCGATTCTTTATTCATATAAGCAACCATTATTACTTCACGGGTCACAGCATCCTGAACAATAGCAGGAACAAGACCGGCAGAATCAAGTTTTATAGTTTCAATAAAGTTCATTCTCTCACCTCTATTCCGTTTTTTTTCAAATAATCTTTTATGTTACTTACAGTAAACTCCTTATAATGAAAAATGGAAGCTGCTAAAACTGCATCAGCTTTTCCTTTTTCTAAAACTTGCAGCATATGTTGCAGCGTTCCAGCACCGCCGGATGCAATAACAGGGACTTTAACTGACTCTGATATTATTTTGTTTAATTCTATATCGTACCCTTCTTTTGTCCCATCAGCATCCATCGATGTAAGCAATATTTCACCGGAACCAAGCATAACGGCTTTTTTTGCCCACGAACAAGCATCAATTCCGGTTGGTGTACGTCCTCCATGTATAAAGACTTCCCATCCTTTAGTTGGGTCCTTCGGATCATTTCTTTTAGCATCAATAGCTGTAACAATACACTGACTTCCAAACTTGCAAGATGACTCACTTATTATTTTTGGATTCTGTACAGCAGATGTATTTATTGCTACCTTATCTGCTCCGGAAAGAAGTATCTTTCTTACATCATCAATACTTCGTATTCCTCCCCCGACTGTAAGTGGAATAAAAATATTTTCCGCAGTCCTTGCAACAACATCATAGATGATTTCCCTGTTATCACTTGATGCTGTTATATCAAGGAAGACCAACTCATCTGCTTTCTGACGATCATATTCTATAGCGGCTTCTACAGGATCTCCGGCATCCCTAAGATTTAAAAATTTTGTTCCTTTGACAACACGCCCGTCTTTAACATCAAGACATGGAATAATTCGTTTGGCTAGCATATTTCACCTATAAAATAAAAAACTCTAAATTCTATAATATTAGATTTTAGAGTTCTAAAACCCTCAAAAATTAATTCTGATTTTTAATTTAATATATCTATTTTATTAAAACTAATCTGACTCTTGAAATTTACTGATAACGGAAACAAGATCTATACGATGATTATAAAGAGCTTTGCCGGTTATCACACCTTCAAGATTCTTATGTTTGAGAAGATGAAGCTTTTCAATATCGCCCTCACTGCTTATGCCTCCAGAACAGACTATATGAATATCATCAGAGAACTCAAGCATTTCTATTAAAGCTTCAATATTAGGACCTGTAAGAGTACCGTCTCTTAAAATATCTGTATAAATAACACGTTTTACTCCGGCTCTGTTATGAATAAACTTTAAAAACTCAATATCACGATATTCAGTTTCTTCGGTCCATCCATGATAGGCGACCATACGATGCCTTGAATCAATTCCAACTACAATAGAGTCGCTATTGTATTCTTCGATCAAATCCTTAACAAACTCCGGTGCTTCAATTGCACGTGAACCTATAACAACACGCTTTACACCTGCTTCAAAAAGTTCCCTTACATCATCAAAAGATCTCACCCCTCCACCTACTTCTACATCAGCAGAAATAGTATTTACTATTTTTTCAATAATACTTCTATTATTACTTGTACCGTCACGGGCAGCATCAAGATCCACTATATGGATTAGACGTGCACCTTTATCCTGCCACTCTTTTGCCTGATCCAAAGGATTTTCATTGTATACAGTTTCCTGTCCGTAATCTCCTTGAAAGAGTCTTACGCACTTACCATCTATTATGTCTATTGCAGGTATTATAAGCATTGTGATACAAAGTTCCTTATTATGTTAAGCCCCCCATCCTGACTTTTTTCAGGATGAAACTGACATGCAAAAAGTTTATCCTTACAAATTGAACTTGTAAAGGATATTCCGTAATCTGTTACTGTTGATATTATCATTTTATCATCATTATCAACATAATAAGAATGAACAAAATAAAAATGTCTCTTGTCTGCTATATTATTGAGAAAAACATTATCATTTACCTTTATTATACGGTTCCACCCCATATGAGGAACCTTCAGCTCCTCTGAAAATCTTCTATTAGTCCCTTTAAATATTTCAAGCCCGGATATTCCCGGAGATTCTTCAGAAGAACCGAATAATATTTGAAAACCAAGACAAATACCAAGATAAGGCATTTTTTTATCAATATTCTCTTTTATAACAGATATAAAACCTCTTGAATCAAGGTTTTTCATACAATCGCCAAAAGCACCTACTCCCGGTAAAATAATCCCCTTAACATTATCCATTGCATCAAACTGATCTTTATTCTCGACTAATGTAACAGGAGCTTTTACAAATTCAAAAGCTTTGTAAACGCTTTTTATATTTCCCATACCATAATCTATTAAAGCTAACACGTCTTCCTCCGGAAGAAGCTCGAAATCCGAAATTCGAAATCCAAAACTTTTTTATTATTTTTTTATGGGCAGATACCTCGGTCTATCCATACATACTTTCAATTCTTACTTTTTACCTACCACTTGGCTTCCCACATCTTACTTCTTGTTTTTTGGTTCATTACCACTTGAACCCTCGGTCCCTGGAAACCTTGAATCCCTTTTACTATTCTATCATTCCCTTTGTCGAGGGTACAGAATCGTCTCCAGTCAAAGATACTGCCTGCCCTAATGCCTTTGCAAATCCTTTAAAAACAGCCTCGATGATATGGTGTAGATCACTATCATTATTGGCTCTTAAAAGATCAATGTGCAATGTTATAAATGAATGGCTAACCAAGGATTCAAAAAAGTGCTCGATCAAAATTACATCAAAATTTTTTATTAATCCTTTTGTTTTTGAAGCTATCTGTGCCTTCGGATTATTAAGATCATATACAAGTTTTGGTCTACCCGAAATGTCGATAACAACACGTACAAGAACTTCATCCATAATCATAAGAGAAGTGCCGTAACGGGTTATACCCTTTTTATCACCTAAAGCTTCTTTTAAAGTTTTTCCAAATTCGATCCCGATATCCTCAACAGTATGATGATCATCTATTTCCGTGTCTCCCTTTGCTTTTATGATCATATTTATTCCGGAATGTTTTGCAAGTAATTCCAACATATGGTTCATAAACGGAATACCTGTTTCTATTTCGTAATTTCCACTTTTGTCAAGATCCAGCTCGATTACAATATCAGTTTCTTTTGTCTTTCTAACTTGTTTTGCTGTTCTTTTACTCATCACGTTCTCCTTCAGCTTTTAATTCTTTCTTAAACCGCACCTCTACAGAATGCTTATGCCATGGAAGCTGTTCTATCTCAGCAAGCTTCATAATTATATCCTTATTCTCAAACAATTTTTCCTTCGAATAATAAAGTTTGCTGTTTCTCCTAATAAAATCATATACACCAAGAGGACTTTGAAAACGTGCTCTTTGCTCAGTTGGTAAAACATGATTAGGGCCTGCAAAGACATCGCCTGTTACCACAGGAGTATAATCTCCAAAGAATACTGCTCCTGCATTAAATGTTCGTTTTTTTACTTTTTCTAACTTTGAAACCATTACCTCAAGATGCTCAGGAGCTATTTCCTGCACCAACTCATATGCCTGATCTATATTATCAGTTAAAATTATAAAGCTTTTTTCAAGAGACTTTTCAAGTATACTGCGCCTTTTATCAGACATTAGTTTTTCTTCAAGACATTCACACACCTTATTTGATATTTTTTTTGAATCTGTAAGTAAAACGGCCCTACTCTCTGGATCATGTTCAGCTTGTGAAAGTATATCGGCTGCTATAAATTCCGGATTTGCTGATCTGTCTGCAAGTATACATACTTCACTCGGGCCTGCAAGCATGTCAATACCTGTATATCCGAAAACTTGTCTTTTAGCTTCTGTAACGTATTTATTACCTGGGCCGCATATTTTATCTACCTTTCTTACGCTCTCTGTACCAAAAGCAAGTGCAGCAATAGCTTGAGCCCCTCCAATTTTATATATTTCATCCACTTCAAGTACCTTACATGCATATAAAATATATGGATTTAATTTCCCATCAGAAGAAGGTGGCGTTGCAACACGTATCTTTTCTACACCTGCAATTTTTGCTGGTATACATATCATAAGTAGAGTTGAAATTAGCGGGGCAGATCCTCCCGGAACATATGCGCCAATACTGCTTATTGGTGTAAAACTTTCTCCATACCAGAAAAGTTCATTTTTTGCATCCAATATCCAATCATTCCTTACCTTTTGCTTTGAATGATAATCTCGAATATTTTCTTTAGCTTTAGCAAAAGCTTCCTTAAAATCCTGCTCAATTATATTTTCTAAGTTTTTAAATTCAGATTCTTTTACTTTTATATTTTCACTCGATATAGAAACACCGTCAAAACGCTTCGTATACTCTACTAAAGCTTTATCGCCTTTTTCAACGACGGTTTTAATAATATTCCTTACGGTATCTTCAGTACTTGTATCAAAAAGAGCTCTTCTCCCTATTGATATCAATTCCTGTTCTAAGCATTCTCTTTGCGAATCATCTGAAAATTCAAATTTTCTTATCATATAAAACCCCTATCAGTAATCAGTAATCAGTAATCAGTAATTCTATTCAATTCCACCAGTCTTCTCAAGAAAAAAGTCAAAATGTCTTTTGGTAATACAATCTTTTAAAATTTGTGAGGAATACCGGCTAAAAAAAATCAAACAATACATAACTCTTTATAATTTATGTTGTTACAAAAAAGTCATGCTGGCAGATAAGATTAAACTATTTAAAAAACATTTGTGTTACAAGAAAATAACACAAAACTGAGGAAAGAATGAACATGACACTAGAAATAACTTTGTGATATTCAAAGTACATCTTTTTTTCAACTATTTCACTTTTGAGAAGATTTTCGATATCATCTGTCATAAGAGCATAGCAATAAGTATTAAGCCCTCTTATAAGAATAAACGCCCAATATGGTGAAACAAGTAAGAAAAGGCCATAGCCAAAACCTAAAAAAGCAAAGAAATAAAAAAAGTATTTTAGAAAGGCTAATAGCACGATCCACTTACTCACATCAATTTCTTCAATATTTACCATATAGTTAAAAACAAAAAGAACAAAAGAAAAGATCATCATAAGAATAGCTGTGATCACATGATGGTTAAAAAAGATATATTCAATATCAACTTTTGTGTCTAATAAAGTTCCTTTAAAATCAGAACCATATTGCCTGTTAAGCAACTTATCCAGTTTTAAAATAGATTTTGGGGAGCGGTAAAATATTATTGAAACGATTATGCCTATAATCGCAAAAGTTAAAAAAATGATATTAGCAGATCCCTGAATAATCTCCAGAACAACCATATATTAACATCCTGTTATTAAAAAACATGGAAACTCAATAAAAATATCTTTGGGATTTATTATACCACTGTTTCATTTTATTTCTATCAAAAACTGCATACATTTTAAAAACTTTCTTTATTATCATAAAAATCATTTTATCATATAATCAAATAATTATGTAAATCTCAGTCCCTTGCAAGTGTGTTTAAGATAAGGCTTTTTTAGTTCATGCTTTATGATAAAAAAGCTTTATAAGTGATTTCCGTATCTTTTTTATGATATCATAAAGATATAAACTGCCTCATATTTAACAAATAAGGTTTAATATGCGATTTAGGCTACAGTTAATCGGTCAAAATTCTTATATGCTTTCGGCAAGGATATTTACACTTGCTATTACCTTTCTAATAACAGCTATGTCCGCAAGATTTCTTGTAACTGTAATGGATTTTGGACAACTGATACTCATATCGGCTTACTACATTTTCCTGAGAGAGATCAGTGTCTTTTCATTTAAAACCTACCTTGTAAGAGAAATTATAAAAAACAAAGAACAGCCCATGCCGGCATTGACTCATATATTTCTTTTTTCCTCTATTCTTATAATTTCAGGTGCCATGCTTATTGCAGGCATACTATATTCTCTTGGTTACAGCAGATCTATAATTATTCTTTCAATGGCCCTTAATCTTTCTCTTATATTTGAAGTATTCATACATAATAACGAGTCTTATTTTGAAAGCCATAAGCGCTTTGATCATCTTTTTTATTCTCACTTTACATATGGTGTACTCCGTATCTTATTATTTCTGGGAATCAATCTAAATAATCCGACTCTAACAGGTATAATATCTTCTTTTATTTTTTCTTCGTTTGCAGGATCTCTTGCTCACGTTTTTATTTTACATAATTATTTAATCAAGAAAAAAGACTATGCTCTTTCAAAAAGCAGAATAAAAAAAACTTTTGTTATATCTGCAATTTTTTTTGTATCCAGCATCTTTTACGGATTATTAAATTCTCTAGATATCATGATACTTTCAAAATTAAGCGGAAACATTTCTGTCGGACTTTTTGCTCCGGCTGCAAGGATGAATAAATTTTGTTTTATTTACGCTTTTAGCTTTATAAGCGTTCTTTATCCGCATTTTGTTTCTTTTCTGAATAATGATCCGGAAAAGCTTCCCGCTTTTGCCGGTAAAAGTTTTACCTTTATTATATTTTCGATAATACCATTACAGTTTCTTTTTCCATATGTTGCCAAATATGTTATTTATTTCTTTTTCGGGTCGCAATACAGCGCTTCTATACTTCTTCTCAAAATATTAATATTTTGCCAGATGCCATTTGCAGTTTATTTTTTCTGCTCGCGCTACTTCCTTGCACTGCACCGTGAAAAATTGACGGTTTTAATAGATTTCCTATCTCTTTTATTTCATTTTTCAGCACTTATATTTTTTATACGCATTTTTGACAAGATGGGGGCTGCTATCGGCGTTGTATCAACTAATATCTTTCTTGCAGTAATCTACTTGATATTTCTTAAAAGACAAAAGATAAGTTTTCCATATATTAAGATACTTTTTAAGAACTTGATATTTCTTATAATTACAGGCTTCTTTTTTATGATGACTTTCAGTGAAGTCTATCAGCCCTTTCACGATATTATCAGCATGGTGATCATAATAGCAATATCTCTTGCTGCCTTTTTTATGATGAAAGAACTTGAATTTATAAGGAAACGTAAAAAAATATAACTTTGACCATTTTTTATACTTATGTTGTATTATAATATAATTCAAATTAAACAAAGAGGTTATACATGAAAGTTCCTTTTCTCGATCTCAAACTTCAGCATAAAAATCTTCAGAAAAAGCTTAATATTTCATTAAGCCGCGTTTTTTCATCTGCGGCATTTCTTGGCGGAAATGAAACAGAAAAATTTAAAAAGTTATTTTCTTCCCTTTCCAGTTCTATCTTTACTATTCCATGCAGTAATGGCACAAGCGCCCTTTACATTGGCCTCAAGGCTGCCGGAATGAAACCTGGAGATGAAGTGGTAACAGTTGCTAATACTTTTATAGCAACTGCTGAAGCTTTGAGCCTTGCAGGTGCAAGTATTAAGCTCGTAGATGTTGATAAAGACACTTACAATATGGACATAAATAAACTTGAAAAAATCTTAAGCAAAAAAACAAGATTTATTGTTCCTGTCTTTCTCTACGGTCTTCCTGCAAATATGGAAGCGATAATGTCACTTGCTAGAAAATATAAATGTAAAGTAATCGCTGACGCCTGTCAGGCACACGGTTCAATTTTTCCATATAACGGTCTTTCTAAAAAAGCAGGAAGTGTTGCAGATTGCTCTGCTTTTTCATTTTATCCTGGGAAAAATCTAGGCGCATCCGGAGATGCTGGAGCCCTTACAACATCAAACAAAGCTATTGCTCAAAAAGCTTTTATGCTTGCTAATCATGGCATTAGTAAAAACCGTTATCAGCACGAGTGCGAGGCTTTTAATTTCCGTATGGACAACATACAGGCTGCTGTGATAAACATAAAAATCCCACAACTGCAAAAATGGAACAAAGCTAGAAGGAAAATAGCTTCTCTATATTCTAAGGCATTTAAGAATACTTCTTTTAAAATACCTGTTTTTCCAAAAGGATATTTTCATGTATACCATTTATATGTAATACAGGTAAAAAATCGTGATGAACTTCAGAAAAAACTATTGAAAGAAGGAATTCAGACAGGGATTCATTATCCAATTCCTATACACTTGCAAAAAGCTTATAAATACCTTGGATACCCTAAAGGTTCATTTCCGGTTACAGAAAATGCAGCAAAAAACATATTATCGCTTCCAATATATCCTGAAATGACAGAAAAACAGGCAAAATATGTAATAAAAAATATTTTAAAGTATACAAGATAAAAAATGAATAAAATAAAAACTGATATTTCTGTTATTGTTCCAAGCAAAGATTCAAGCGATACATTACAGGATCTTTTTGAGTCCTTTCTTCATCAAACTGCATTGCCGTGTGAAATAATCATTGTTGATAACGGCTCCACGGACAATTCATATGAAATAGCAAATAACTTTGCAAAAAAAAATGCTGAGCTTAAAATAGTAGTCTTAAAAGAAGATACGCCAGGCCGCTCCCAAGCAAGAAACAAAGGAATAAAAGCATCTATTGGCTCTATACTTGCATTTACAGATACAGATTGTCATCCAGCGGATGACTGGCTGGAAAATATTCACTTTTTCTTTGCAAAAAAAAATGATCTTGATGCTGTGGGAGGATATATAAGAGGATACAAACCAAACACAATTGCTCAAAAATTAAAAGATGCTGAACGAGCTTCAACATATATGAACAGACACGGAGCAGTAGATTCACTTAGTGAAATAGTAAATAATAAGTTTATGGATACTGCCAACATGGCAATACGAAAGAAAAGCCTGTCATCATTTTTATTTGATGAAAAATTTGTAAGAGGAGAAGATATAGATTTTAGCTGCCAGCTATTTTTGAACAAGATTCAGTTTGAAACTAATTATAAAAAGATAAAAGTATATCACTCCGACAGGACCACCATGACAGAATATCTTTTAATGATATTCTATTATAGATTTTCATATACTCAGCTTATAAAAAAATACTTCCCCAAAAAGCTCATTATAATATTACCCTATATAACCAGTATAGATCTGCCTTTTCCATTCACAGCTTTTATTGGAAAACAGTTCTTTTTGTTTCTAGGTGTAACATTTGCAGCTTTTTTGTTCCCTTATATATTATTTATTGCATTTAGTGCTTACATAATATTTGTCACATTTGATATATGGAGAAAAAAAGAGTTCAATATAACGTTTTTTGACGCATTTTTGATTTCATTTGTACGCATTATTCAAAAAGTATTATCAGAAATGGGCAAGATCTGCGGATCAATAAAAAACAAAGTAATCTGTTTATAAAGGATCTAAAAAAATACAAAAAATGAAACTTTCACTTATTGTTCCTATTTATAATGCAGAATATGACCTTCCTGATCTCTTCGCATCGATAGAGTACCAGATAAGGCCATTTGATGAAGTTATTCTTGTAGACAACAATTCATCTGACCGCTCATTAGAACTTTGTAATTCCTTTAAAAAAAATAGTCCTTTAAAAAATATAACTATTGAGCAGGAGAAAACTCCGGGTCCCGGACCTGCAAGAAATCGCGGCATTGATAGATCATCTGGAGATATCATCTGTTTTACTGATTCTGATTGTATTTTGTGTGATTCTTTTGCAAAAAATACTGAATCTTTTTTTATTGAAAACAACTCAATAAGTATCATCGGGGGAATAGCCTCATCTAAAAACATGCTAAATCCTGATACAGTAACAAAAAAAAGCTTATGTGAAGAATTTTCGATTATTTTCTGGTCACATGAAAGATCTTATCATGAATCTTTTCCCTTAAACAACAAGGATGATATTTTTAAAAGTAAACCTTTTTACATAACTACATATAACATGGCATGCAGAAAAACAGTTTTTGGGGTATTAAAAGGATTTAAAGAAATAAGAACAATGGAAGATATTGATTTCTGGTTGAGAGCATGTGAAAATAAATTTAATTGCGAGGCTGGTATCCCTGAAATAAAAGTATATCACAAGAACAGAAAGAACCTGATATCACTCATGAAACAGTATTACTACTATATTCATTCTTTGCCATGGATATTAAAAACACACTTTAAAGGAAAGTTCTTTGTAACGTACCAGACAAACAGAATTTTTTCAGCCTCTTTTTTAACAGGACTTATAGAAATAAATCCGCATACGCTTCTGATTTTGATAATTTGTATAAATATTTCATTAACACCTTATATTCTTATTTTGATCATATTTCATAAATATATTTCCATGTACAGGCAATTATCCAAACTTAAAAAACCCTTTTTAATAAAAGCATTTGTTTTTGCAATTATTATGGAAATACGCCGCCTTGCAATGAGTGCAGGTGCAGTAATGGGTAGCATAAAACACAAAATACTGTGTATTTTGTAAAATTCGAACTTCTAAAATAAGAAGTGCCTAAAGTGTACTAAAGTACTTTAAATGCCTAAAGTTAAGGAATCTGCGACGACATTATAGTAAATCACTCATAATACAATTAAATAAAGTTACATTTTTTTTATATCCTGTCTAAAAAAACTTAGACAATTGCAAAACTCTACAAAATGACGAAAATTTCGAACAAAAATC
The DNA here is from genome assembly GCA_023144635.1 of Candidatus Auribacterota bacterium. Classification (GTDB taxonomy): domain Bacteria; phylum Auribacterota; class JAFGBW01; order JAFGBW01; family JAFGJP01; genus JAGLFH01. Next base: position 24,700 of record JAGLFH010000027.1, read on the forward strand.
AAAAAACAAATTTAAAGATGAAACTGTTCTTTTATTATTTTATTAAATGTTCAAAACTTATAAAAAATATTAGTTTAGCTCATTTTTTATTTAGTAATTTTCTATATTTCTATTAGAATAGCTTTATGACTGATCTTACTATATCTCTAATAATCCCTGTTTATAATGCTGAAGATGACCTTGAACATCTTTTTGAAACATTGATTTTTCAAACAAAACAGATCGATGAAGTGATCTTTGTAGATAATCAGTCTAAAGATAACTCACTAAAAATGCTTAAAAACTTTCAGGAACACAATAAAGATAAAAATATTGTAGTTATCACTGAGGCAAAAAAAGGCCCCTCCGCTGTTCGAAATACCGGCCTTAGTAAAGCAAAATCCGATATTCTTGCATTAACTGATTCTGACTGCATGCTTGATAAGGACTGGTGCAAGAATATATTAAAACGCTTTAAAAATGATTTTTTCTATGACATTATCGGCGGAGTTGCATCAGGAACAGAAATTTTCGGAAAGAAACAAAAATTTAAATCTTACACAGAGGAATTTTCTTACTATTACTGGACAAAAAACAGGCAAAGCAATGCTGCATTTCCAATGAACAATATAGATGATTTTTTTTCAAGCGCTCCTTTTACCGTTGCAACATATAATGTAGCTATGAAGAGGAATGTCTTTGAAAAAACAAATGGCTTTAATGAAGAGTTGCTCAATAATGAAGATACAGATTTCTGGATGAGATGCTGTAGAAAAGGATTAAAAAGCCTTGTTGGTATTCCTGAAATAATCGTTTGTCATAGGAACAGGAAAGAGCTGAGTTCACTTTACAGGCAATATCATAATTATGGGAAAGGCCTTCCTTTCCTTTTAAAAAAATACTTTAGAAATAGATTTCTTATTACATTTAGATCTCAAAAAATATTTGAGTTTCCTTTTTTTACAGGACTTATTGAAATAAACCCGCATACAATTCTAACATTTCTCATTATCACTCATTTATTATTATTTCCCTCAAACTGGATAATTTTTTACCCGCTATTCCTGCTCATTGCGAGATATTATCTTATACATTCTTATATAAAAAACTTTGTAAAACCGACTTTTAAAAGAGTCCTTTCTCTTGTTTTAATCATGGAAACAAGACAGATAGCATGGTCTGTTGCTGCTTTTAAGGGCATGTTCAAACATATGGCGATTTGTTTTATTTAATGATTTTTTCTATTTTAAACGGTATAGTCATCTTTTAATAATAAACAGTTTAAAGGAAACAGCTTATGAAATCTCTTATTGTAGCAATAGTTATACTTGCAGCTGCAATTTTTTATCATTTTCATGAAGAAGAATGCAATGAAATAATAACTTCCATCTTTTCTAAAGAAGAAACCGATATAACTGAAGATATTTTAAAGGACACTGATCTAACCGATGAAAAGCCAAAAAAAGCAGAACAGACTCATGTAGAATATAAAAATTCTGATCCGGTAAATATAAAAGGCGGCTCTTTCATCCGCATGGAAAATGATCTGGTATATTATAAAGCTCTTTGTTCAAAGTGCGGCATTGAAAACAAAACCGTCAATCAGGTAAGGAAACCTCTTTCCGGATATCCCAAAAGGGAAAGATTCAGGTGTCCGGAATGCAACCATTCACAATTCATATACATTGAATATACAAAATAGCCGAACAACAACTATTAATTCCATAATTTTTCTCTTTGTATCTTGACCGTCAGATATTTTTGTGAATAATTAAAATATGATAAATTTACAGATAATTCTTATAATACTACTCATACTTCTAATACTCGGAGGCTTTTCAGCCATTCTTCTTGTTTTGAAAAGCCTGAAAAAAAGCAGCTCACAGGATGAGCATATATTTAAGCTGCAAGGTCAGATAGAAAGTCTATCAAGTAACCTTAATGAACGTATTTTTGAGACTAATGAGAATATACAAAAGCAGTTCAGCAAGCAATTTACAGAAAGCATAAAAATAGTCAAAGATGTTACAGAACAACTTGTTAAACTTGATGAGACCAATAAACAGATCGTTGATTACACAACTGAGCTTAAAAAGCTTGAAAATATCCTGAAAAGTCCTAAACAAAGAGGAATACTGGGTGAATATTTTTTGGAGACAATGCTTAGTAATATTTTTGCACCCACCCAGTTTAAAATGCAGTATAAGTTTCCTGACGGAACTATAGTAGATGCAGCTATCTTTGTTAAAGATAAAATAATCCCTGTCGATGCAAAATTTTCACTTGAGAAATTTGAAGCTCTTTATCATGAGAGTGACCAATCAAAAATAAAAGTTCTTGAAAAAGAACTACGAAATGATTTTAAAACGCGTATTAAAGAAACAAAAAAATATATCATGCCGCAAAATGACACAACTGATTTTGCTATCATGTTCATTCCTGCAGAAGGAGTTTTTTATCATTTTCTTTCAATGAAAGTAGGAAGCGTGGACGCAGGCTCTATCAACCTTTTGGAATATGCTTTTTCAGAAAAGGTAATAATAACTTCACCTACAACTTTCTTTGCATACCTTCAAACAATACTTCAGGCTTTGAAAGCCTTGAGCATAGAAGAATCTGTAAAAGATGTTATAAAACGCGTTAGCGAACTAGGACGTCACATAGAAAAGCACAATGACTTTATGTTAAGGCTGGGAAACAACTTATCAAAGACGGTTTCATCTTATAACACAGCATATAAAGAACTTGGAAAAATAGATAAAGATATTGTCAAGATCACAGGTAAGGAAAAAGCAATCGAAGTTAACTCTCTTGATAAACCTTCAATAGAATAATGTAAAATATTTTTTTTTTACATACTTATAATTGTGCAGAAGCATACCTTAACTTTTAATTTATCATTTAAAATTTACATTATTTACCTGTAAATTTCACGAGTTAAGTGAAGTACAGATGCAAGGCATCAAAAACGCCGCTGTATTCTTATACTGCAAGTATTTGATAACGATGTAGATGTGCTGCAATTGGCTCGTGAAATTTACAGTCTAACAAGATATGAGCCCCAAATAGAAACTATCAAGAGTCAGCTTTTGGTTTGTATATGCCATTATACGGCGGCGTGTCTGCTCAAGATGAGATATGCGTCTATCAATATCATCCTGATTCCAGAACTTCGTCATGTGGTTTATAAAATCAGACATATCAGAATTTCTAAAACGCGATCTGCCTGGCAATGCGCTGCACATAAAAATATCTCTAAAAAAAAGAAGGAACACATTAAAATAATTATCCAGCCTTTCGCGGACCTTTCCTTCAATATATGCCTTCATCTCATTTTCAACTTCATCTTTATCAACATCACTTTCCTGACTTTCCTGCATATTCTGTTCTTTAATTTTTTCTTTAAGTGATTTAGAGAAATCTTGCAGCATTGATACTGTCTCTTCTGAAATTTTGAGGCTCTGTATTATATCTCTTTTTATAGCTGCCTCTAAAGCTCTTTGGACCATTGCCCTATCATTTTGGACAATTTCAATAGTCTCTTCGGTAAGTCGCCCCACTCTTCCTCCTGATATCATTACCAAAAATTCCTCAGGTCCAAGATGATCAAGAGATTTATCTTTAACATATTTGAGTACTGTCTCCTTTTTTACAGGATGAAAATCGATTTCCTGACATCTTGACAAAATAGTAGGAAGCAACGCATTTTTATGTGATGTTATTAAAATAAAAATTGTATTTTTAGGTGGGTCCTCTAATATCTTCAGTATTGCATTTGCAGCAGCATTGTTGCCGCTTATTAATCTATCTGCACTTTTAATAAGACCTATTTTATATTTCCCTATATATGCTTTTAGCTGAACAAACCATATGAGAGCTTTTACATCCGCTATAGGTATCATTCGCGCTTTCTTTTTGGGTTCAAGTATCTTTACATCAGGATGCATAGCATTATCAAAAAGATAACAATTCCTGCATGAATTACACGGTCCCATAGGAGTAGGATTACTGCATTTTAGATGTTTAAGAAAAGCAAAAGCCGTTTCAGTCTTCTGTGTTCCGGTCGGTCCGACAAAAAGCATAGCATGAGGAATTCTTTTAGAGTTAATAGATTTTTTTAATATCTCTATTGCCTTTTCCTGACCATAAATTGTGTTGTAACTTACCTGCGTTACCATATTATTTTATTCTCTTATGCTGCAAGACCTGTTTTTTTCAATAAATTTCATTATTTCATTTTTGACATCTTCAAAAAGTTCAGAGAGAGGTGTTTCTCCGCTAAAAATACGGAAACGGTCTTTTTCATTTTTTGAAAGCGATAAATAACCATCTCTTACCCTCTGATGAAATTCCAGTGATTCCATTTCCATTCGATTGAGCTCTTTTTTAAGGAGTTTTGCACGATTCCTTTTTTTACTGCGTTCAATTCCTTTACGTACATCTATATCTATCAATATAGTAAGATCAGGCTTAAGGCCTTTTGTAGCAAACTCATTCATCATCAATATCTTATTAATATCTATTCCTCTTCCAAATCCCTGATAGGCTAATGTTGTATCATTAAATCTGTCACAAATAACTATTTTTCCCTTTTCAAGTGCCGGAATTATAGCAGTTTCTATATGCTGGGCACGGCTTGCAAAATAAAGCAAAAGTTCCGTTTTTTCACAAAATTTTTCTTTTAATTCTTCATCAAGTAAAAGTGAACGTATTTTTTCGCCTATTTCTGTACCTCCCGGCTCATATGTCATTATTGCCGGTATCTTATTCCTTAGTAAATGCTGGTATATTTTCGATGCTTGCGTACTCTTGCCTGCTCCCTCGCATCCCTCAAAAGTAATGAATATACCTCTGTTATCCATAAAATATTTCCTTTATCTTTTTATGTTTATCCTGAATATTTCAGGCTATTTTTTAAGACTCCATTCAGTCTCATTGCTTAAAGTATCGCGTATAACAATATTTTTTTTACTTAAAAAATCTCTTATAAGATCTGCATTTTTGAAATCTTTATTTCTTTTATAAACCAGACGTTTGTTCAAAAGAATTTCTATATCAATATTTTCTAAATCCCTTTTTTGCATTGTTTTTGTTATGTCTTCATCAAGCAATATATTTTTTTCATCTAAACACACTTTTCTTACCATATTTATCATATATATTACACCAAGGATGCCCAGCATTTTTAAAACTGTATTTTTTAATGCTATTATTTTTTCTTTATTTGATTCATAAGAAGATACAAGAGATAAAAGCTCCGTAACCGTTTCAAAGATTATTCCTATTGTTTTTGCTGAATTAAAATCATCGTCCATAGCATTTTTAAAACGATCCATTAGTTCAATATCTTCAAGTCCTTTATATTTTTCATTCTCCATATTTGAAATATTTTTATTAACTTCCATTAAAGCATTTTCTATACGCTTTAGACCTTCAAAAGCAGCACTGATAAGATGGTCGCTAAAATCAAGAGGAGAACGATAATGTGTGGAAAGAAGATAAAATTTTATCGCTCGAGGAGGAAATTTTTCGAATAATTCTTTTAACGTTTTAAAGTTTTTCAGGGATTTTGACATCTTTTCCCTGTTAATCGTTATAAATCCATTATGTATCCAATAGCGCGTAAACGGCTTTCCTGTATACGCCTCTGATTGTGCTATTTCATTCTCATGGTGAGGAAAAATAAGGTCTTGACCTCCACCGTGAATATCAAGAGTAACACCTAAATGCTTTAATGACATTGCAGAGCATTCAATATGCCACCCAGGACGGCCTTCTCCCCATGGACTTTTCCATGAAGGTTCGTCACTACTAGCAGATTTCCAAAGAGCAAAGTCAAACGGATCCTCTTTTTTCGTATTCTGAGCGACCCTTGCACCAACCATCATCTGTTCTGAATTTCTTTTTGAAAGCTTACCATAATCTGAAAACTTATTGATAGAAAAGAAAACATCTCCTTCTTTTACATAAGCATATCCTTTATCTATAAGCTCCTTTATTATTTTTATCATCTCACCAATATGTTTGGTTGCACGCGGCTCTTTATCAGGTTCACTTAAGTTTAATGCCGCCATGTCATTTTGAAACGAATTATAATATTTTTCGCTTATATCAGAGCAAAGCTCTTTCATTTTGTCAGAGCCATGCTTACCCGGATATATCTCATGAACTCTACCTATTATTTTGTCATCAACATCAGTAACATTTCTTACATAATTAACATCATAATTTAAATAAGAGAGATAACGGTATATAAGATCAAATGACGTATATGCGCGGGCATGTCCAAGATGACAGTCATCATAAACTGTTATTCCGCAAACATACATAAATACCGTGTTGCCATTTAACGGAACAAAATCTTCTTTTTTACCGGATAACGTATTAAATATTTTTAAAGACATCTAGTAACCTTCGTTTTCTTGTTTAGCTGGTTTGGCTCGCGACACCCGTTTGGACGGTTCTTTCACGGATTAAACAGGCTAACTGACCTAACAAAAATCTAATTTAAGTTAGATCTTCAATGCTTTTTCGAATCTTTCCTTTAAGGTTCCGAAACTTAAAAGCGGAAAAACATCCACCAGTTCAGGACCTTTTAGCCTTCCTGTAACTGCTGCCCTTATAGGAAGAAAAAGTGATTTACCTTTTACGCCTGTTTCTTCTTTTACCTTTGATAAAACAGTATTGAAAGAATCCTTATTAACACCATCAACAGGTAAATATTTTAGAATCGATTTCATTATTTTCTGTGATTCGTCTTTTTTTAAAAGATCCGTCACTTCATCTGAATATTTAACATCATTGCATAAAAAGATATCAGCATATTTTAAAATATCTTTTAATTTTGAAAGATAAGGCCTTAATACATTTACTACTTTTTTTAAATGATCAAATTTTTCCTCAGTAACATGCTTTTTACAATCCATAATCTCTTCTGACTTTAAATAAGGTATTACCAGCTGAGCCAGCTTTGTATCTGGAATGTTCTTCATATGCTGCATTCCCATCCAGTTAAGTTTTTTTGTATCAAAAACTGCTGAACTTTTATTTACATTTAGAAGATCAAACTTTTTTATCAGCTCTGCAGGTGTAAATATTTCCTGATCATCACCGCTTGACCATCCAAGCAAAGCAAGATAGTTCATAAGAGAGGCCGGAAGATATCCTTCTTCCAAGTACTCTTTTATAGAAACATGACCGTGACGCTTGCTCAAGGGTTGATGATCATCTCCAACGATCATTGGAAGATGAGCATAAAGAGGAGGAACAAATCCAAGTGCATTAAGGATCATAATATGTTTTGGGGTATTGGTAAGATGATCTTCACCGCGTATTACATGACTTATCTTCATTTCACCATCATCAGCAGCTACTGCAAAATGAAATGATGGTAAACCATCAGATTTAAAAATAATAAAATCTCCTATTGTAGAGGTATTAAATGTGACATCTCCCCTAATAAGATCTTTAACCACTATTTCTTCTTGCTTGACACGAAAACGTATTGCAGGCTGTTTTCCCTCGCCACGTAATGCTCTTTTTTCTTTTTCGCTAAGATCTGAACATTTGCCGGAATAAATAGGTTGTTCACCTTTTTCGAGTTTTCTTTTTTTCATTTCTTCCAGTTCATCCGGCTGACAAAAACATTCATAAACAAGATCTCTTTCCTGAAGGGATTTCAAGTGTTTTTCATAAATAGCCGTTCTTTGGCTTTGCTTATAAGGCCCTAAAGAGCCTCCCATATCCGGACCTTCATCCCACTCAAGTCCAAACCGTGAAAGACCTTCTACTATTGCATCAACGTATTCATCCCTTGATCTTACCGCATCAGTATCCTCAATTCTAAGAACGAAAACTCCTTTGTTTTTCCTTGCAAAAAGCCAGTTAAAAAGAGCTGTTCTTACATTCCCTATATGGATATATCCTGTTGGACTTGGCGCAAACCTAACTCTTATATTATTTTTTTTATCTTCAGTCATAAAATTATCCTTTTATCAAACAGCACTTCCTAAAATAAAAGCTTATACCCTGCATATATTATGTTTTTTTAAGAAATGATGCAACAATTTCAAGATCTCTTTTATATGTGATCTTTACGTTTTCTTCATTACTCCAGTACATTCTTACTTTTTTATTGGAAAAAGTCATAACCACCTGTGTATCATCCGTTGCTATGAAACTTTCCTTATGGGCTTTTCTATATGAATCAACTAAAATCTCATACTGAAAACTTTGAGGTGTCTGGAGTATCCAGCATGTCTTCCTATCAAGCTTTTCAACGATAAATCCATCTCTTACAATTCCAAGTGTCTGCGTTGCAGGTCTTGAGGCACAAGAAGCACCATATTTTACGGCATAATCTATTCCTTTAACGATAACATCTCTTTTAACACAAGGCCTTACAGCATCATGGATTACAACTGTTTTTTTGAGTTGCAGAAATTTTAAAGCATTTCTAACACTATCTTGCCTTTTTTCTCCTCCTACAACAATTTTATTAACTCCAGTTATTGAATATTTAGAGAGTAGACTTTTTATATAATTTTTAAAACCCGGATCACAGACAATTATTATTCCAAAAAGCCCTTTCATTCCTGTAAAACATCTTAATGTATGAATAAGAACAGGTGCACCTTCGACTTCAGCAAATTGCTTCGGTATGGAAGCCCCGAACCGCTTTCCTTTACCGCAAGCAGGTATTATTACTTCAAATTCATTAGTCATATTATTCTCGTATTGAGTAATTCATAAATTATAACCCTGTCTTTCATAAACTACAAAGGGTTCATGACCGTAAACCATAAGTTGTTTACGGCTATCTTCTACCTTATACATTGCCAAAGCATAGCAAAAATGTTGAAAAAATAGAATAAAAAACCGTTCTTTATCTCACGACAATAATAAGTTTTTGTTTTTTTGGGAGGCAGGTAAAGTTAAAACTGAATACTGTGAAATTTTAGATTTCAAAACTTTATACTTTTTGCAGCATTTCATCTATATCTTCAAGCTCAAATGGCTTTTTAATCTCGCCAATAAAACCGTAATCGCTATAATTACTTAGAACCGTATCTCTCGAATACCCGCTCATAACAAAAGCCTTTACAGAGCTATCTTGCCTTTTTATCTCATTTAAGGTTTCAACTCCTCCCATACCTCCAGGTACAGTAAGATCAAGTATTATTGCATCAAAAGGAGTCCTTTCGCGTTTAGCTTCAAAATACTTTTCAACTGCTTCCATACCGTTTAATGCTTTTTCTATTCTAGCTCCTCTATTTTTTAAAAATTCACCCAAAAGATCCATTATATTTATATCATCATCCATAATTAAGACATTTATATCCAGTTTATTAGAAAGTTTTTTCTTTCCTTTTACATCACTACTTAATATTTCAGATGTAGCCGGAAGATAAAAAGAAAAAGTAGTACCTTTACCAAAGCTCGAATCAACAAAAATAAAGCCTTTATGTTTTTTTATTATTGAATAACAAATAGCAAGCCCAAGCCCTCTTCCCATCTCTTTTGTCGTAAAAAACGGGGTAAAAATATTTGATTTTATTTCATCTGCAATACCTGGTCCTTCATCATTAAACGATACTTTTACATATTTTCCATTTTTGAGGTCACCGATCCTGTTATTATCATCAACAATAATATTTGATGCATTAACTCTTAAGATACCTCCTCTGGACATAGCATTTACTGCATTGATTACAAGGTTACTAACAACCTGTTTGATCTGTCCGGAGTCAATATTTGTACTCCATAGTTCCTCTTCCAAAGAAAACTCAGGACTTACCTTTGAACCACGAAGATTAAAAACAACCATATTTTCTACTATTTTTTTCAAAGAGGCTACACCTTTTATCGGCTCTCCTCCGCTTGCAAACGTAAGCAGCTGGTCTGATAAGCTTCTTGCAGCAATTACAGCCTCTTCAATAGCAGAAATACATTCACATCCCTCCTTATCGGGAGGATAATAAAGCCTTAATAAGCTATTATTTCCTCTTACAACGGTCAAAAGATTATTAAAGTCATGGGCAATGCCTCCTGCAAGAAGACCTACTGATTCAAGCCTTTTTTCTTTTATAAGCTCGTCCTCCATACGTTTTTTGTCAGTTACATCCTCTCCTGAACTTATATGGCCAGTTATATTTCCTTTATCATCCTTTAATATAGTATTGCGCCATGCTATTAGTCTTTCTTCTCCCTTACTTGTAAGTACAGGGTTTTCAAAATATTCTACAGGCTCGATATGTCCTGCGAGTAATGCTTTTGATATCTGTACTATTTCTTCTTTTATTCTTTCAGGCACAAAGTTTTCGAACCAATTTTTACCTATTATAACTTTTTCTTTGTAGCCTAATATCTCACAGCCTTTTTTGTTTATCATGGTTACACATGCATTTTTATCTATTGCAACAAACATAACTCCTGAAAGATCAAGATAACGCTTTGCTTTATCTCTTTCTTCACAAAGCTTTTTTTCTATTTTTTTGATCTTAGTAATATCTACAATAGAAACTATTATTTTTCCTGATTTTTTATTTTCTGAAGGTATCATTAGTTTTATCATTACATTAATTGTATCGCCTTTTAATGTCTTATTTTCAGTTTCTATTTCAAAACTTTTTTTTCCTTCTGCTAATGCAATAATTTCTTCTTTAAATCCATTAAAGGAATCTTTAGTAAATACCTCTCCTAGATTTTCTAAAAAAGCTTCTTTACTTTCTGCCTTAAACATTTCAATAGTGGCTTTATTTACATTTTCTACCTTTATTTTCTTAACACATTTTTTTATCTCTTCAGGATGATCATCAAAATATTTTCTGAAATTTTTAATACCTTCTTCTTTTAATTTATCAAAATATTTTTTTAACTCTGAAAAATCTTCTTCCCAAAGAGATATTGGTGAATTTTCAAAAATACTATGAAATCTTTCTTCACTTTCGCTTATCCGTTTTTTTTTAACAGGATTTGAGATGTTTTTTATGGATTTTGAATAGTGATTTTCTGTCATTTTTTGGCCCCTTTGATATTTTAGCACTTGCTTATCTGGTTACAAGAAAAAAATCAGACGGTTATAGGGACAACGTAAGTGTTCTTCAGGGTAGGATAAACGTTTTATTCGGCTTTGATATTTTTAAGGTCAGTAATATCTCTTGCTATTCCAAAAACAAACACAACAATACCTCTTTTATTCTTAATAGGGACAAGTGAAGTATTATACCATCTTTTTCCACGTGCTGTATATGTCTTCCTTTCAATAGCAATGATAGGTTCACCGGTTTCAAAAACAGTTCTTATGTTTCTCATCTGAATTTCAGCAATGTCTTTAGGAAACAATTCTGACATGTTTTTGCCTATTATTTCTTCTGCTTTTCTATTAAGAGCTCTGCAGGCCTCATTATTTACTGAAATAAAAGTGCCGTCAATACTAAGAGTAAAAATAGCATCTAATGCCGTCTCTACTAAAATCTTATACTTTTGTTCTGATAAAAAAAGAGCATCCTCTACTTTTTTGAGCATAGTAGTTGAAGTATTCAGATCAATGGTTTTCTTCTTTAAGTCATCAAGCTCTTTTAAAAGCTCGTCACTTGTTTTATTTTTTATATCATCCCTCATAAGCTCTCCAAAACATTTTTTCTAAATGCTTGTAAGAATATCTTCTAAAAACTTTTTTTGTGGAACACTGCCAACAAGTGCCAAATTTACACTTTCAGGTTTAAAAATATCATTTGCTGTTTCTAATATCTCTTCTCTGGAAATATTTTTAAGTGCATGCAATGTCTCTTTTAGCGGAATCACTTTTCCAAAAGTGAGTATATTGTCACCTATCTGTATCATGTTATTTTTGGTGTTTTCAAGAGAGAGCATGATCTGTCCTATTACGTATTCTTTTGCATGAACAAGTTCATTTTTTTCTACAGAGTTTTTCTTTATTTTTTTTACTTCTTTTATAATAAGTTCAATCGCCTGGGATGTATTTTCATTTTTTATTCCTGTTTGTATTTCAAAAGCTCCTGTATCTACATGCTGGTTAAGATGTGCATGAATTGCATAAGCAAGTGAATGCTTTTCTCTTATTTGCTGAAAGAGACGGCTGCTCATATTCCCGCCAAGGATTACACTTAAAAGTTTTGCTCTATAGCGACGCTTATCAACACGGCTGTATGCTTTAAAGCCAATAGCAAGGTGTGTCTGCTCTTTTTTTGCTTTTTCCATCTTCATACTAGGCTTTTTCTGACTTTTCTTATATCCGTCAAAATTCGTTATCTTCCCCGGATTAAGTTTTTCTATATAAGGATGTATCATATCCTTAATTCTCTTAAATGAATAATTACCAGCAACGGCAACGACAATATTTGGAGATGAATAGTTATTTTTCATATATTGCGTTATCGATTTTTTATTTACTGCCCGTATTGTATCGGGAGTCCCCAAAATACGTCTTCCAAGAGGATGAGAGTGCCACATCAGCTCTGAAAGCATATCATCTACGTAGTGGGAAGGCATATCAAGATACATGTTGAGTTCTTCAATAATAATACCTTTTTCTTTTTCTATATCTTTTGGTTTTAAAAGTGGATTCAGTATCATATCAAACAATATATCTACTGCCTTATGAAAATGATTTTTTAAGACCTTCACATAATAGCAAGTATACTCTTCTGATGTAAAACCGTTTAAGACTCCGCCAATACCTTCTATTTCCTGAGATAGCTGAAGAGCAGATCTTGTCTTTGTCCCCTTAAAAAGAAGATGCTCGAGAAAATGACTTATACCGTTATTTTCCTTTGTTTCATAACGAGATCCTGTTTTTACCCATATTCCTATCGCAACAGATGTCATTGCAGGCATAGGGTTAAAGCTGAACCGTGCACCATTTGGGAACTCGACATTTTTTATTTCCATTTAAAACTCCTTGATGATTCTAATCTTTTAGCATAACTTTCTAAGATATCATGATTTGGTCTTCTTGAAAAAAATACCATAATTACAATCCCCTGAAAAAAAGCTGTTAAATTCTATCCATACTTTTTGACGCGCTCTTCCAAAATCAACCGGTTTATTCTTTATATCTTTTATTTCTTTAACGGTAAAAGGTCCGATTTGATCATGTTCAGGAGATCTATAAAAAAGATCATCACCACGTTCTAATTTGTTTTTCAAGAATAACAGTACTTTATTCTTTGCGCCACTTCTTTTTATAAATATGCCCGTAAATGAATGCTGTACGTCTGATCTTTGCTCGAAATATCCATTGATCTTTTCTTTTACAGAATTTTTTTTTCCCATACCAATAAAATCTGCAGTATACATTCTATTTTTTATTGTGATAAGGTCTTTTCTGAAAATCTTTTCTGAAAATTGATCATATTTTTTTTGAGACGGTTTCTTTTCATAATAGTAGTCGATAGCTCTCCTGTATGCACTTACTACAGAAGCAATATAATAAAGCCCCTTCATGCGGCCTTCAATTTTAAAAGCATCCACACCTGTTTTTATTATATCAGGTATATGAAAGAGCAGACAAAGATCACGAGGATTTAGAATAAAAGTATCTTTGCTATTATATTCAACAGGAAAGTACTCACCCGGTCTCTTTTCTTCTACAAGAGAATACTTCCATCTGCAGCTATGCGTACATTCCCCAAAATTAGCGTCTCTTCCTGTAAGATATGTACTTAAATGACATCTTCCTGAATAAGAAAGACAAAGAGCGCCATGAACAAATATCTCAAGGCTTACGTCTTTAACTTTTTCCTTTATCTTTTTTATTTCTTTAAGAGCGAGTTCTCTGGCCAAAACAACTCTTCTCGCTCCCAGTTTCTTATACGCATTAACTGTTCTATGATTTAATACATTTGCCTGAGTTGATATATGTATCTCATGGTTTGGTAAATATTGCTTGCAAAGGCTTAAAATACCGACATCTGATACAATAATACCATCAAGAGGTATATTTTTTATTGAGACAAGAAATGATATGATTTTTGAAATATGCTCGTTTCGCGGAAATATATTTAAGGTTAAATATAATTTTTTATTGAGTCTTTTTTTAAGTTCTGCAGCCTTTCTTATTTCCGAAAGACTAAAATTTCCAGCCATATTTCTTAAATTAAACTTTTTCCATCCTATATATGCTCCATCAGCTCCATAAGCATAAGCAAACTTTAACTTTTCCAGATTCCCTGCAGGAGCAATGAGTTCTACTTTTTTATTTTTATTTTTCATATATCACTTAATTGTCTGACATTATATTTAATAAAATGTATATCTTAAAAAAGATATGATATTATTAAATAACAGCCTAAATATCTATTTCTGTCTAAATATGAACAAGTTACTACTATAATTTTATTTGATATTTATAAATAAATGTTATATAATATTTAGAAAAGTGTAATAAATAGTATAACTTTCAAATCTCACAATATTATAGTTTTTATATTATTAAAAAAATCTTATGAATTTTAAAGAAAAATCATGTTTAGATTGTCAAATTTCTATAATAATCCCTGTTTACAACGGGGAAAAAACATTAAAGGCATGTCTTGAATCTATATTTGCCTGCAAAGAAATCATATATGAAGTCATTTTAATAGATGACGGATCTACTGACAACACTTTAAGTATAGCAGAAAAATATCCATGTAAGATCATAAAACTTGATAAGAACATGGGACGCAGTTTTGCACGAAATAGAGGAATGGAGGCAAGCAGTTCAAATTATATTCTTTTTACTGATTCTGACTGCATTGTATGCGATAATTGGATCAATATCGCACTTAACACTTTTAAAGAACAACAAAAAAAAGACAACTTGCTTTCAGCTATGGAAGGACGCATTCTACCGTTGAAAGGGTTTATTAACAAATGCGATGCATTTGCAGGTTATGGATACAACCAAAATCTCAAGGGAAGATATCATATGCATTTTTGCACTGCAAACCTCATTGCAGACAAAGAAAAGATCATAGAAGCCGGGTGTTTTAATGAAGATATTCGTGATATTGAAGATCAAGATCTCGGTTACCGTCTTTTAGAAAAAGGATACCAGTTGTTTTATGAACCTTCTTTTTCAGTTATTCATAACCACACAAGAAACAGCTTTCGTTATTTTCTGAAACATTATTATGATTGGGGAAAATCCCTTGGAAATTTTTTTGATATACGCTATAAGAATTTAAGAAAAGTTCCTTTCTCTTATTTTTTAAACAACATTGCATTTTACTTCTTAATGATCCCTGTTTTTTCTTTTTTTATATCTGCTAAAATAATATGGATTAACTATTCATATGATTGGAGCGTTATTTTTCTATTTCCTTTTATTTTCTTAAGTAAAATAGCATATCGTATAGGTGCTTTAGAATTCATGAAAAATAAAAATATTAATAAACTTCTTAAAAAACAAAAGGAGTCATCATGAACGGTAATGTAAAAGATTTAAGTATAATAATTATATCTACAAATGAAGGACATTATTTAGATAGATGCTTAAAAAGTATTTTCTCGCATGAACACAAAATAAATTTCGAATGCATAGTAATGGATAACGGTTCAACAGATAATACATGGTCGCTTATTACAGAAAAATACTCTAATCCCCAGATAATACCCGTAAAGAATAAAACAAAACTGGGCTTTATTGAAAATAATAATATCGGACTGAAAATGGCTCATGGAAACTATATTCTTCTTCTTAATCCGGATACCATAATAAAACCCGACACCTTGGAAAAAATGATAGATTTTATGGATCACACACCTGATGCAGCCGTTGCAACGTGCAAAATATTCTTTCCGACAGGTGACATACAGCATAACTTCAGAAGTTTTCCAACACCACTTACATATTTTCTTAGAATACTGCATATAGACAAGATATTTCCTAATTTAAAAACAATAAGAAAATATCTTATGAAAGATTTTGATAGAGACAATACATCCCAGGTGGACTGGTTCATAACAGCTTTCTTTTTTATGAGAAAAAAGGCAATTGATGTCTTAGGTATACTTGATGAGAATCTGACACAGCCTTTTTACTGTGAAGACCTTGAGTGGTGTTTCAGGGCAAAAATAAATGGATGGAAAGCCTACTATGTTCCGACAACAGACATAATACACGACTATCAGCAAGACAGCCGTAAACGGATCAACAGGCTTACATTTGTTCACCTCACAAATATTGTAAAATTCTTTAAAAAACACTGGCGTTCATATATAAAAGGAGAATATAAATCATGAATATTGTCCTTATAAATGCACCATGGATAAATAACGAAATAGAATACGGTGTCAAATCAGGTGCACGCTGGGCAATGGTACGTAAAAAGGACAGGACAATGCCTTTTTATGCGTTTCCATTCTATCTTGCTTATGCAGCCTCTTATTTATCAAGCAAAGGTTTTAACGCTTATTTAAGGGATTCTATAGCTTTGGAAGAAACAAAAGAAGAAGCCCTTAGTTTTGTAAAAAGCTGCAATGCAGATCTTGTTATTATTGAAACATCTACACCGTCTATTTCATATGACATTGAATTTTGTGATGAAGTAAAAAAGCTAAATCCTAATATTATTGTAGCCCTTACCGGACCGCATGCAACCGCGCTGCCTGAAGAAGTACTTGAAAATAGTCTTTGTAATTATGTACTCATTGGTGAATATGATTCATCGCTTCTCGAACTTGCGATAAAGATAAGAGACAAAAAAGATACTTTATCAATAAAAGGCCTTGCTTACAGAACTGGAAGTAAAACAGTAGTAAATGAAAGATGCGAACTTATAAAGGACCTTGATGCTTTACCGTTCCCGATACGCGATAAAGCCATCATCCATAAATATAATGAACCCTCCTGTAGAAACTATCCTAATCTTCCCATGATGACAAGCAGAGGATGTCCTTTTACATGCATCTTCTGCATAGAATCCAAAGTTTTTTACGGGCGTCCTCAATTTCGATTCCGTTCTATGGAAAATGTTATGAGCGAAATAGATCTATTAATAAAAGAATATCATGTTAAGGAAATATTTTTTGATGATACTTATTTTCCAATAAAGCGCGCCAGAGAGCTCACGGAAGCGATTCTGGAAAAAGATTTTAATGTAAAGTGGTCATGCTGGATAGACAGGGGTGCGCCTTTTGAACTTTTACAACTTATGAAAAAAGCAGGATGCACGGGTGTAAAATTCGGGGTAGAATCTTTTAGCCCTGATATTTTAGAAAAAGCTCATAAAAGTGTGGAGTTTGAAGAGATAAAACAGCTGGTTAAAAATTGTAAGAAACTCAGGCTTTTTACTCATGCATCTTATATGTTCGGGCTCCCCGGTGAAACAAAAGAATCAATGGATCTAAGCATAAAAAAAGCTTTTGAACTTAAGACAACAACCAGCCAGTTTTCAATAGCAACACCCCTTCCAGGTACAGATTTTTATAATACTGTTAAAGAGAACGGGTGGCTTATAACAGATGACTGGTCAAAATATGAGGGTGCAGGTACATCTGTTGTAGCATACCCCGGCGTCACAGCAAAAGATATTGAAGAAGGCATTAAAAGGGTAAGAAAGAAAAAAATACTTTCTCTTATTGGTAATCCTGTTGCTTTAGGAGCTTTTCTTTTAAAGCTTATGAAGATGAAAGGATTTTTTGGACTCTTAAAAGAGATCTTCAGCAAAATGGGATTTTTGTTAAAAAAATAAAAGGAGTGCTAACGCACCATAATGATACTTTTATCACGAAAACACGAAAGATAAATAAAGCACGAAGAGTAAAAGTTTAACGCTTCGCGTAAAAGTATAATATAAATGGTTTATGTTTTAATATTTTTGCATAAAAACCACAATAATTTTAGTTTGAACATATTTCTTTAAATAAAATAAGTTTAAAAACAGCTTGAAAAAAGCATTATTTTCATTTTATTCGTGTTTTATACGAATAAAGAACTGATTTTCGTGTTTTCGTGATTATTATGAAATTATTTAAACATTCTATAAAAACAAAAGGATTAACAAATTTCCTGAAAAGATTTTTTACTATATCTTCCCGTTTCGGATTAACTCCGTTAAAATACATACGTTATCTCAAAAGATTTCAGGAATTGCAGGAAGAGTTTTCATTAAAAACTTCTTTTCCCATTACTTCAACTGTTTTGGAAAAGCATAAAGATTTTATAAAAGATTTCAATGATTCATTTCTTTTCATGCTTCACGGCATGAACCATATAGATTATACAAGAATAAACAAAGAAAAAATCCCCATGCATATAAGGAAAGGAAAAAAAACATTAAGCTATTTAGGTATAGAAAAAGATTTTGGATTCCGAGCACCCTACTTACGTTACAATTCTGATGTCCGAGACAAATTGATAGAGGAAGAGTGTTTTTTTGATAGCAGCCGAACTGTTTTTGTAGATGACCCTGCTTTATCTATTCCAAAAAATGATATGGATATAATAAACAATCTTTACAGTCCTATATCCTTTGATATTAAACTTTCGCTTCCATTTTTTGATCATTCACTAATAGAAATACCGGTAACTCTTCCTGATGATGAAATTGTCATAGACCGATTACATATCCGTAACAAAGAGAAACTAATTAATATTTTTGAGAATGTTGCAAAAAAGATTTTCTCGCATCAGGAAATTTTCATTATGCAGCTCCATCCTGAAAGGATCGACTTTCTTTTTGAACCTTTGAAAAACATACTAAAGAATATAACCTCTGATCAAAACATATGGATGACCGATCTCAAAACTCTTGCAAAATGGTTTAAAAAAGTTGCAAATGCTAAATACAATTTTGATATAAACAAGAAAGAAATAGCTTTTGAAAGTATTCCAGAAAGGGAAATAATTGGAAAAAATATCGATTTTACTCATAAAAACGGCCGAATCATTTATAATTCAGATACTATTCCTGCTATTTATCTTAAAAAAGAAATTGATATACGCTTTCAAAAACAATTGGAATATGATGGGTTTTTTGTTTTAAGATCAGATGATATGGCACAATTTTGTTCTATTGTTTTTAGTGATGACACTACTTTTAGTGCAGGAGCATACAGGAATTTCAGGAAAAAGATTCTTTCAACTGAAAAACCACTTGTTTTTTTAAGTCGCTGGCCCCATGATAAAAAAGGTGTTTTCTGTTTAAGTGGTGATATTGACGCTTTGACCATAGGTGATTTTTTTTCACGTTTTAAACATTTTTCAGGAACACAATGAAAAGATTTTTTGATATAATAGTTACAACTTGTTTGATCTTGTTTAGTTTGCCTGTGATGGTAGTAACATTTTTTTTGATCAAACTGATGTCTATCAAAGAAAGTCCGATCTATATACAAAAAAGGATCGGTAAAGATGGCATTATTTTTAATTTTTATAAATTCCGGAGCATGACGAGTGATGCAGCAGATACAAATCATAGGGATTATATAAAAAAATGGATAAAAGAGAACAAGCCATACACATATGATGAAAAAGGAAAACCGATCTTTAAAATGCTTGATGATCCAAGGATAACACCACTGGGGAAATTTATACGAAAATTTCACATAGATGAATTACCACAGCTTTTTAATGTATTAAAAGGAAATATGAGTCTTGTCGGGCCACGGCCTGCTATACCGTACGAGCTGGAGCATTATAACGAGAAAGATATGAAAAGAACATTCGTTCTTCCGGGTGTTACAGGAATCTGGCAAGCAGAAGGAAACAAACTTGTATCATTTCGTGATATGATAGATATGGATCTTTTTTATATAAACAATCAATCTTTGTGGATAGATATTCAAATACTCTTTAAAACTTTTTTAACAGTTTTAGGAATAAGGGTAAACTGGAGACTTGTTAAATGACAAAAATTGCAATAATAGGATGTGGATATTGGGGAATGAACCTCCTAAGGAACATGGTTGAATCTGACAAAATGGAACTCATTTGCGCATGTGATTCGTTTCCACGAGCAATAGAAAGAGTAAAAACAAGATATCCTATGCTCAAAGTCTGTACTGATACTGAAGAAGTGTTTAACGACAAGGAAGTACAAGGTGTTGTTATTGCAACAGACGCTAAAAGCCATTATGCTCTTGCAAAAAAAGCCCTGCTAAAAGGAAAAGATGTCTTTGTAGAAAAGCCTCTGACCACATCTTCAAAAACATCTAGAGCACTTATAAAATTGGCTGAAAAACATCAGAGAATACTCATGGTTGGACATACTTTTGAATATAGTCCTACCATTAATAAAGCTGAGGAAATAATAAAGGAAGAGCTAGGACAGGTGATATATGCTTCATTTTCAAGAGTAAATCTTGGTCTTTACCGTGAAAATGTAAGTGTTTTATGGGATCTTGCTCCGCATGATCTTTCTATTATGTATAAATGGTTTAAGGTAATGCCTATAGGAGTAAGCTGTTTTGCTAACAGCTTTATGCATCCCAGCAACGATGTCCCTGACATTGCTATGATGAGGCTTCTTTTTGATTCAAGTATGATGGTAAATATAGAAGTTAGCTGGGTCTTTCCTCTTAAGATAAGAAAAATAGTTATTATTGGAAAAGAAAAGATGATGATCGTTAACGAAGCAATTGATGAAAAAATAAAAATATATAATAAAGGCGTCGAGATAAAGACTCCTTCAACTTATGGTGAATATAAACTTATCTACCGTTCAGGAGATGTTGTATCGCCATATGTAGATACTTATGAACCCCTTCGCAAGGAAATGGAACATTTTGCAGAGTGCATTGAAACAAGAAATACTCCTTTAACCGATGGAGAGAACGGTTTAAGGGTTGTTCGTACTATAGAAGCTGCAGAAAAATCATATAAAAACGGCGGGAAGGTGATAAAACCATGAAAAAGTACAAAATATACGATAATGTGCTCGTTGGTAAGAATTCCCAAATAAATGATTATGCCATTATAGGTAAACCGCCTAGGAGTTTTAAAAACGGCGAATTATATACACGAATAGGCATGAACGCGGTTATACGGGAATTTTCTGTAATCTATGCAAGCTCCCGTATAGGTAATGATTTCCAGACAGGTATAGGTGCAAGGATAAGAGAAAACAATATTATAGGTAATGATGTTAGCATAGGTACTAATGCAGTCTTAGAGTTTTCGAACCGCATCGGCAATGGTGTTCGCATTCATTCAAACTGTTTTCTAGAAATGGCTAGAATCGAAGATTTTGTTTTTATGGCACCAAATGTAGTGCTTACAGATGATCCGCATCCTATGGGTTGCCCAAAATATAAAGAATGCCGTGGAGGAGTTACAATAAAAGCTTTCTCGCGTATCGGCGCAAATACAACCATACTTCCGGGAATAACAATAGGAAGAAATTGTCTGATCGGAGCAGGAAGTGTAGTTACACATAATATAAGAGATAATTCAGTAGCATACGGCAATCCTGCAACCGTAGTAAAAAGCATTCATGAACTAAAATGCGATAAAGGATATTTTGAAAAAGTCTATGATTGGCCTCCATATACCAATGCTGATCTTCATTACCGCGAAGACAGGCGAAAGTTCTCACGTCTGAATTGTCCAGTGTTTGTAAGATATGGACAAACAAAGGATTTTTTCTCAACTATAAATTTTAATGATCAAGGTGTAAGGATTCCATCTGAAAAAAAATTAAAAACAGGCCAGATACTAGATCTTGAAATACTTGCCGATGAAGATAAATTGATAGAATGTCAGGCAAAGGTTATCTGGTGTTCAAGTGAAATGCAAAAGCAGGGTTATTATGAAGCAGGCATGATCTTTATAAATATTTCAGAAGAAGATCTTGCAGTTATAAAAGAAGAACTTGAGAAGTAATTATTAAATCAATTTAGATAAAAATTTAGCCACTAAGATACACGAAGCTTTGATGCTACGCATGAAAGAATGTACTTTAAGCTAAAGCTTAAAATGGATTATAAAACGTTGTCATTCCTGGATTAGCAGAGATTTAAATAAATATATATCTAGCTTTCGCTTTGATGATTTTGAAATTGCAGACAAAATAAATCTGACCTCACTTTTCCACCAGCATAAAAATATTATTAAAAAATTTACAAGATAAAATTCTTTGACTGGATTAACAAGATGGACTGGATTAAATTTTAAAACTTCTCACTAAGCACTAGAGGATTTACCATTACTTTTTCTATATTTGATACAGACTGCCATTCTTCCTCAGGACATCCAAAGATTACTACATACATAGTATCAGTCTTTGTATTGGCAATTGCAGAAACACGGATTCTAAATGTAATATCAGGATGTGCTTTACTTATCTTTTTTCTAACTTCACAACCATATCTTACAAATACTCCGTCATCTCTTTCCCATTTATCAAGAACATTTTCACTTTCTTCCATATAATCAAAAATGTAATATGCAGCAAATAATTCAGCATTAATTTTTGTTTTTTTTGTAACATTACGAACTGTATTAATAGTAAGGCCTGTTAGAAACTTGCCCCTGAAATTTCTTCTTTCTTTAGTAATACTATAAATAATATTTCCTTCTTTAACAGATTTTTTGCAATGCCATTTTCTAGGCTTTAGAACTTTTGATTTTATCTTACCAAGCTTTTGCCAGCAAAAACCATCAGGAATACTGATGCTACCGTTAGCAAAAGTAGCTGGAGATGCTACAACTAGAAACATAACTAGAATACTGAATAAAAAACGATACTTTTTACCTTTAAAATACACTTAAAACCCTCCATGCAATAGTTTTACAGATTTACAATTAGGTATAAAACTGTAAAACTTTTACTCCACCTATAAATATTATACAATAGATCTGAATTAAAGTAAAGTAATAATTATGAAAATACGTGCAAACTACTGCATAGAAGATAATTATATCATCAATTAAATTTATTTCCTTGACACTGAAGTTCCTGACAAAACACCTGTAGAAAAAGCTGCCTGAAGGTTATATCCTCCAGTATCTGCATCAACATCCAACACTTCTCCGGCAAAATACAGTCCTTTTTTTAATCGGGATTCCATTGTTTTAGGGTCGATTTCGCGCGTATCCACACCGCCTGCAGTAATTATGGCTTCATTTATTGGACGGTATCCAGTAACTTTAAGGCGAAAATCTTTTAACCAATTTTTAAGTTTTGCTCTATCTCCTGCTAATATCTGGTGTCCGATCTTTTCAGAAGGAATACCGGTTTCATCAATACATACAGCTATTAATTTTTTTGGAAGAAGAAGTTTAAGCAACTTATTAAACTGCTTTTTTCCATGCGTACTAAGATCCCTAAGGATGCGTTTATCAAGCTCCTTATGATTTAGAGCAGGCTTAAGATCGATTGATAATTCGACTCTTTGTTTTTCATTAAGAGCATCTACTATATTCCTACTTAAGTTAAGTATTACAGGGCCCGTTACTCCAAAATGAGTAAACAGCATCTCCCCAAATTTTTCAAGGCGCTTTTTTCCGTTAAACCAAGCACTAACATTCACATTACGCAGACTAACCCCTTGAAGCCTTGAAGCTGTGTTTCCAAAAGTGTTCAGCGGAACAAGAGCCGGCCTTATTTTAATTATTCTGTGACCTGCCAAAGATGCCAACTTGTATCCGTCTCCTGTAGAACCTGTAGCTCTATAAGATGCTCCTCCTGTTGCAAGAATAACGGCATCACATGAGATTATCTCTTTTTTTTCTATACCCTTACAAA
>JAGLFH010000028.1 GCA_023144635.1 Candidatus Auribacterota bacterium
TTAATTTTATTTTTTTTTGCAAAATTTATAAGTGCATTTACAACATCTTCTGCATTTTCACTCATCGGAAATATTCTTCCGCCTCTCTCATTAATAGTATTTATTCCTAAATCACTCATAAAATGTATTAGGTCGTGAGAAAAAAAACATGAAAAAGCAGACCTTAAAAAACGTCCATGTTTTCCAAAATGTGAAATAAACTCTTCAAGTGGTGCTATGTTTGTAAGATTACAGCGTCCTTTTCCTGTAATACGGAGCTTACGTGCAGGACGGTTCATCTTTTCAAGCAAGATAACGTTTGAACCTCTTTTTGAAGCCTCAATTCCTGCGATAAGTCCTGCAGGACCTCCTCCCACTATAATGACATTTTTTTTCTTCATAATTATAATTTTATAAAATTAGGCCCGCCTTAATCGGGAACTTTTTAATTTTGCCACAGAGACACAAAGAGCACAGAGAAAAGTTTAAAACATAAATAATACCTTTTAGTTTTTTCTGAAAATACATATATTTCTTTCATCTGTCTTTAAGATCTTTAAATTTAAAATACCGGCAATTTTTTGAAAAGTTTCCATTGTATAAAAAGAAATATGCGTAGGATCTCTTTTATACCACCACTTTTTAAAAAGATAGGTATCCTCCGGGTGAAATAATGTCATAACAGCAAGTAAACCATTTTCATTTAAACGGCCTACCAATTCCTTAAGAACTCTTAAGGGATCTAAAATGTGTTCCAGCACTTCTGTCGCAGTTATAAGATCATAAATATTATTTTTATATGTTTTTATCGGAGCAAAATAAATATCATAAATATCAACTAAAAAACATTTTTTACTTAAAAGCTCGGCAAGCACAGGACCGGGACCGCATCCAAAATCAAGAGCTCTTTTCTTTGTGGAAGCAAAAGGCAAAATATAATTATCTATAAAATTATTAAACATCTTCACATAGCCTTCATTTTCTATTGTATTATTATGCTGCTCATACCTGTACTTTTCCTCTTCAGGTGTAATTATGTGTTTTTCATCAATAAATATATAGTGACAGTTCTTACAAAAATAATATGACTTATCATCTTCTATGAGAAAGGTATCATGTGTACAGATTTTACAATTCATAATTTAATCATAATTTTTTAGAGCTGTTGGTGCGATGCTAAAAGATACAGGTAAGCATAAATAATATCAGCTTTATTCTATCGATTTTTCACAATATAGTTTTTTAAATAAATTACTTAATAAACCTTATTGTAATCGGATAACTATACTGTTCGCCATTATTTGTCTTTACAGCTGCTATTATAACAAGAATGATCTCTGCAAGAACTAATCCAAAAAGCAAAGGGATCCCTATAATGATAAAGCAAAGTAAAAATGCAACAATAAGATATATACTCATGGATATTTGAAAATTAAGGGATTCCTTACCCTGCTCATCTATCAAAGGAGACTCATTCTTTTTTACAAGCCATATGATCAGAGGACCTAAAATATGACCAAAAGGTATACCAATCAAAAAACTAAGGGCGCTTAAATGACAAAACATTCCCCAAAGACGTTCATTTTTTTCTTTTTCATCTAACATTTTTCTCTTCCTTTTTTATTGTTTATGTTCATTCTGTTTTTCAGATACGTTTAATAAAAGTTTAAGTTCAGATTCATTTCCATTACTAAATTCTATTCCGGCATGACTGTGAAAGGGAGATCCTTTTTTCACATTTGAAAGAGCATGAAAATAACGCGATAAATATTCATACCCTTCATTATTTGCATCTATCTTTATCGTTCCTTCGCAGGTTTCAAACCTATACCATGGATCGCTCAGTCCCTCACATACATTTGTTAGATCTATTGTATCAAAACCATCTTTTGTAATGTTAACATTTAAATGTATTTTATTTTTCATTCTTATATGATTTTAATAGTATTCTTTTAAGTAAACAATAAAATAAATTTGTGATCATGGTGTGCTCCGCACAATATAGTAAGATTAGCCACAGATACACACAGATAAACACAAATAAAAATAAAATAGTAAAACATACGTCATTCCTGTGTAAACAGGAATCCATGTAAAGATAAAAAGGTTGTAGGGGCGGTTCATGAACCGCCCTTTTATACCTTCTTCATTTTACAATGGGCAGGGACAAGCCTCCCCCTACAACCTTTTTTTATTTGTCTACATTCGTGGCTAATTATTACAACAATCAGCGAAGCGTTCCTTGAACCAGTTAACATTTTAACAAGTCAACCAATTAACTATTAATCCCTCCGTGTTTTTCCGTGGTTAATTATATAAATATCGCCGAAGGCTCCTATTTTTTGTTATTTGGTGTTTCCAACGCTTGTATTGGTATACGTATTAATCCGGTTTTTCCAGCCTTTGAGCCAACGTTTTTCGCCTCTCTTTACCGGAGAATTTTCAACTCTTCTTATCAGGATTCTTTCTGCAGTGACGGCAAATTCCTTTATAGGATCTATTTTAACCTTTTCCTCATCCATTTCTTCTAAAACTTGCTTAAGCCCCCACCCTTTTCCTTTATAACGCTCACTGGGTAAGATACCCCTTCCTTTAAAATTAATATAATCAGCAAGCACATATAATCCATCTGGAAAAGCAGCTACAGCATAATAATTATTTTTCACCTTTTCACGTAACTCACAAGTTGTATTCTCTAAAATCAGTGTTAAAGATGAATCTAATCGATGTATAATAAACAATGCTTGAATATCCATAGTCCTGAATAAAAAAGCTCTTAGCTCCTTCATCTCATTACTATCAATATTTCCCATAAACTCTTCACGTGTAGCCCATGGACAGTTTAAGTCAACCATATTTCTTATAAATAAAGGTAGTTCTGCTCCTTTTTTCTTCATATGTGATATAAGCTCAACAAAACTTTCTTTAAAAGGACCTTCTTTATTTTCCGGATACCATATAAAATGACCAATACCAAGTGATGCAAAGTCTTCCCCCTTATTCCATGAGGTAAGCATAGCTATTTTTTCTGCACACTCATTTTTGAATATTCTGTTTCCTATTTCTTTTATTTCAGGATCCGTTAGATCAACATCCATGGAAAAACAGTTTGAGGAATATGTTAGGATAGCAATTATTAATACAATTAAAATGTTTCTGTTCACAATAGATTTATTTTATAAAACATTATTTATAATTTTTATTTGTTAAGTCTCTTTTCAATTCTTTCTATCAACATATCCGGACGTATGGGTTTGTTTATATAATCATCACAACCCTTTTTAAAAGCATCAAAAAATGGTTCCCTGTGCGCTGTGACCATTATAATCTGTATTTCTTTTCCTACTTTTACACCTGCAGTTTTTTCCTCTTCTCTTATCTTTTGCAACACCTGCATACCGTCAACATCCGGCATCTGAATATCAAGGAGAATAAGATCATAAGGCTTATTATCTTTAATAGATATATTATAAGCCTCGAGTGCCTCTTCTCCATTAGCTGCAACATCACATATCGCGCGTCCTTCTAAAATCTTAAGAATTAATTTCCTGTTTGAAAAATTATCGTCGACAACAAGTATTTTCCACATATTTACCCCTTTTGAATAATTATATTCAATAAGAAACTTTATTTTTAACTGATAATATCCAATTAAATCCGTCTTTTTTACAGTATAACTCAAATAAATAAGAACAATCTATAATATTTATCTGGTTTTCATCAAAAAGAAGTGCCGGGCTATGTACAGCAAAAACAATTTCTTTATTAGGCTTAATATAATCATTTTCATTGTTAACTGAATCTATATGAACCGTCACACCAAAACGAGGATCATTTCCCGCAATAAATATTTCAAGCGTTCGCTCACCAAGTACTTCTATATTTTTAACGGTTCCATTAAAATTTATCTTTATATTATCTTTTGCTGGATCTTTATCTGCAAATAATATAAATGAGTAAATAAACATCAACAAAAACACGCTTATTAAAACTACTTTTTTTATATTTTTATTTTTCATTATTTACATTTCAAATTTATATAAGCTAAATGCCCATGAAGATATTTTACTATTACCTTTAAATGAACACCCTCTACTCTTATAGACCGAATTGCTGAGTTTTAAAAGAAACTCTACTCCTCTATAATTACCTTTTTCAGATGAATATATAGACGTTATAGTATCATCAATAATACAAAATGTACCTTCCAACATACCATATAAAGTATCATTTGAACTCCAAGTTGAAAATTCTTTATATTCTTCAAAAGGTATTATTTCATATCTATGATTAAACTCTGTCTTCTTTTCGTTAAATAATTTAATATGACTTTCATTTATCCAGAGATTTTCCATATGTATGATCTTTACTTCACCTTGAGCAGGGATCTTATTATTTAATTCATCAAAATAAAATCCTTCTGCTCTCCAGAGCCCCTCATACATCAAAAAAGTGTGTTCAGTATTTATTTTTGTCATAAAAACTCCAGACTAAAGAAAAAACCTTTTCTTACTTTTACGTGGTTTGCCTGTTGGAATTTATCCCGTACTTGATACGGGAGAGGGATGACAACATATAAGTTTTTCATACGGTCCGTTCGGGGAACGCCCCCTATCTAAGATCCGCCAGCGCTTTGTGGAGGACTATGTTTTTCTCTTATTTCTCCCTCTGTAGCTTTTCTTCTCACTCTGTGTCTTCGCGCCTTTGTGACAGCTTTATTGTTTCTTTGCTTTTGCTATCTTAGACCATGAATCACGAAGTGAAACTGTTCTATTGAAAACAAGGTTTTCAGATGTTGAATCAATTGAATCAACACAAAAATAGCCCTGTCTTAAAAACTGATAAGGAACATCTTTTTTAGCTTCTTTGATACTCGGTTCAGCGATTGCATCATTAAGTACTTTAAGGGAATCTGGATTTAATAACGAAATAAAGTCCTTATCGTCTCCGCTTTTATCAAGTAAAAGATGATCATAAAGTCGAACTTCAGTCAAAACCCCATGGCTGGCAGATACCCAGTGTGATGTTCCTCTAACCTTTCTTCCATCATTTGACCATCCACCACGCGTATCAGGATCATATGTGCAATGAAGCTCTATTATCTCACCCGTTTTTTCATCTTTCACAACACTTTCACATTTAATATAATATGCATGCTTCAGGCGTATTTCCCGCCCTGGTGCAAGACGAAAGAATTTCTTTGGAGGGTCTTCCATAAAGTCATCCTTTTCAATATATATGATCTTTGAAAACGGTACTTTTCTCTTACCCATGGAAGGATCCTCAGGATTATTATCAGCTTCAAATTCCTCTACCTTGTCTTCAGGATAATTATCAATTATCACTTTTAATGGTTTCAATACAACCATGACTCTCTGAGCTTTTTTATTTAGATCTTCACGTATACAATGTTCCAGAAGAGCAATATTAACCTCGCTATCAGCTTTAGCAACACCTATGCGTTCACAAAAATCCCTTATAGCTACTGGAGTAAATCCACGCCTTCTAAGACCTGCAAGTGTTGGCATACGGGGATCATCCCAGCTGCTTACATACTTTTCTTCCACAAGCTGAAGAAGCTTTCTTTTACTCATAATAGTATTGGTAAGATTAAGCCTCGCAAATTCTATCTGCTGCGGATGACATTTTACTTTTAACTCATCAAGTACCCAATCATAAAGAGGCCTGTTATTTTCAAATTCCAGCGTACATATTGAATGTGTAATATTTTCTATAGAATCAGAAAGACAATGAGTAAAATCATACATTGGGTAAATACACCATTTATTAAGTGTCCTATGATGTGTTACTCTTCTTATCCTGTAAAGAGTAGGATCGCGCATAGTAAGATTTGGAGAAGACATATCTATTTTTGCCCGTAAGACATGTGTGCCGTCTTCAAACTCACCAACACGCATTTTTTCAAAAAGTTCAAGGTTTTCTTCAATTGTGCGGCTCCTGTACGGGCTATTTTTACCGGGTAGCTTAAGTGTTCCACGAAACTCTCTTATCTCTTCACCGCTAAGACTACACACATATGCTTTTCCTGACTTTATTAAAGCTATAGCATACTCATAAAGCTTATCAAAATAATCTGATGAATAATAAAGATGCTTACCCCAGTCAAAACCAAGCCATTTAACATCATTTTTAATAGACTCTACATATTCAATATCTTCTTTACATGGATTTGTATCATCAAATCGTAAATGGCACTCTCCATTATTATCTTTTGCAAGTCCAAAATTAAGACAAATAGACTTTGCGTGTCCTATATGTAAGTACCCGTTGGGTTCAGGAGGAAATCTTGTTATTACTTCACCATTATTTTTGTTTTTTTTCAGATCCTCTGAAATTATTTGACGTATAAAATTCCCAGTTGATGATGTTTCATTATCAGTCATGATTATCAAATTTCTCCTTCGTGGTAATTTTCCTATCTTTGAAATTCCTTTATATCAAGTTTTTCTTTATACTTGATTTCACGGGAAATGGCAACATTTCATTATTTTTTTAAATATCAGAAAAGCACTTTTTTTACTTATGAGATTCTTCATCTTCTGCAAAAAGAGAACTTGCAACCAATGCATCCATTATCCTAAGACGCCTGCTTATTTCACGGGCAAGATTCATTATAATTATTGTAAATGTTTCTAAATTCCATTTAGATATTACATAAAGGTCGCTGTTTGAAAGAGATAGCGTTTCCGTGTTTTCCAAAGCTTTTACTGTAGCAACTCTTTCTTCAACATCGATGAGCTCCATTTCCCCAAAAGTATTTCCCTTTTTAAGAACGGCTAATCTTTTTTGTGCATCATTTTCAGAAGATGGTATTTTTTTAAGTATTTCTACAGATCCATCATGTATAAAATATAAACGATCTCCGGGTTCGCCTTCTTTTATTATCTCATCTCCTTTTGCAAAATGATCTTCCTTGAATAATGTGCGGATCTTTGTTAGATCCTTATCCATTATTCCACCAAAAAGCGAATGAGATCTTAAAAATTCCAAAGTTACCATATTTATCCTTTTCTAGTATCCAAAACTATTTTATATAAAAAACTAAATATAATACAGATAGATTATTTAAATTCTGTATCTTTAGTCTTTTTTGGATTCTTCTATTTTTTTAAGTGATCTTTCTATATGCTGCATTTTTTTTGTCATATCGTTTACTCTATACTCAATTGAACTAAGTATCCAAAATTGAAAGTGTTCTATTTTCCCCTGTTTGTGGATCATCCAAATTATTTTTACAGAAACCAACAAAAGTCCAATCTCTACCGAAAAAAGCGGAGGCAATGGAATATCCATACCAAGAAGATGGCGCATTGTATCCATTAAAAAAAGTATAACTATAAAAATAATAAAACATATATTTATGACTCTATCTCTTTTAGCTGATGCAGCGCCGCCGATACGACCAATAACATTTCGTATTTTTTCTTTTTCTTTCTGATACTGCAGAAGTTCTTCCTGTAAGGATACTGTGTTTTGGTCTTCCATATTAAACCTCCAAATTTCTAATATTATTTATAAAAAAATTATTTTATTCTGTCTCTCATGAACCACGCAGGGTTCATGACCATAAACCCTACGTGGTTTATGGCTGTCCTCTATCTTTATGAGCGTGAACCAAAATAAAAACTTATAACAGAAGAAAGACCTAATGAAAAATAAACTTTTTCTATATATCCTCCGGTAAAAAAAAGATAAACAAGCAAACTTGCAGTAGATATAACAACCAACCCTTTTATATGATTAATAAAAACATAAAATGTACTCCGGTGAGATCCCGCTAAAACACGTGCAAAAATATAACCTAGTATCAGTCCAAAAAGGACAACAAAAAACTCAAGATATTTAAGTGTTTTTAAACTGCCTTTATTATACAGGAAAACGCAAGAAATTAAAAAACCGGATATCAGAAAAAATCTTATAAATCCATGCGGAAGCAAAAGAGGCAGCTGTTCTTTTGCTGAAGCATCATATATTTTACTATCTGCCGTTTTTATTTTTTTTCTGAATCCAAAGTAATAACCAATTATGGTGAGTATAAGACTAAAAAGATAGTTAGGAACTTCCATTCCCCTAAAAATAAGTCCCCAACAGGAAATAGCCATAGCTATTGTCATCATGCTTCTTATACTTCCCTTTGGCAGATAAAGAGGCTCTGGTATATTTTTATCATCAACATTGAAAAACCCTGCTTTACCAGTCTTTTTGTCCAGCATTACTTGATAGCACATATTACAAGTTCGGCATTTAAACTCTAAGCAATCGCTAAGTTCTTCTCTTATTTCCGTACTGCACGAGGGACATTGATACATCTTTTTTTCAAACATACTGTTCCTTTTCTACTCTATTTGAGACCTGATTCCTTTTTTATTTTTTCAATATCAAGCTCATTTATATATTTTATTAGATTTTTCCATATTGAATGAAATCTATATAAAACCCCTTTTCAACTATTTATCTATATCATTATTTTTAAAAGGAATATACATATCATTACTTATGGCTGGCATGATCTGTTTGTATAAATAAGATCTATTCACAAATTAATAGTTAACACTTTTAAAATTTAAAATCCGGTTTTTCTTCTAAGATGATCTTAATTGATCTTTCCTTTTCATTAGGGTAAAGGTTATTAGGGACCTTATCACTTCCTAAACCAGTATCAACAATATATCTTGCGCATTCCTTGAAATCTGCGTTACAAAAATCCTTACGGAATGCTTCTGCCATTGCAGGCATATTTGCCATATTCTCATTAAAAAAAGGACAATTTGCTATTTTTTCACAGCTACCCATATAATTTATCCATTATAATAAATATTTTATTGAATTATATCATACTAACAAATCTTTTGTCCATATTGAGAGAATAACAGATGAGATTTTTAAAAAGACTACTGCTTTTTGTCATCATAAGAGCTTGATAAAAGAATAAAACGTTTATAGTACGCTAATAAAAGACATGTTACAGGAAGAGCTATAAGAAGCCCGAATATTCCAAGAAGTTTTCCCCAAATAGATAAAGAAAGCAGTATCATAGCAGGACTTAAGCCTGTTACCTTACCCATTATTTTAGGTACAAGGATAAGTTCCTGTATAGTCTGTACAATAATAAAAACAAGTACTGTAAGAGCAAGCATTACCCATATACTTGAACCTGTTTCCAGTGCATGTAAAGAAGCAAAAATAACAGAAGGAATAAATCCTATTATTTGCAGATAAGGTACCATATTTAAAAGTCCTATTAACAATCCAAGTATAATCCCCATAGGCATACCTATAAGATAGAAGCCAAAAGCAAACAATACTCCTACTATTGCAGCTACCATTGCCTGCCCTCTAAAATAACGGTTCATACCTATATTAAAATCACCCACTATATTTAAAAGCGGCTCTCTGTATGCAGGTGGTATAAGAGACTTCCACTCTTTTCTTATCTTTTGATAATCAAGAAGAAGAAAAACAAGATAAAGACCAATAACAGAAAGCCCGATGATACCCATAATAAAACTCGTTGTTCCTGAAATCACTCCCCAGACTCCCGGAAGGACTTTTCCGAGGATTTCTTTTAATATTTTATAAATATTATCTGCCTTAAAAAAGTTCTGCACTTTTTCATCTGAGGCATATTTTTTAATTTCTAACCATATGTCCTCAGGAAGATGTTTTGAAGCCCTTTCTGCAAGATCAGAATTATTTACAACTTCAGATAAAATCCCACCCATATCCTTTACTTCTTTAAAAACCATTGGAAATATAATTGCTCCGAGAAGAACAAGTATAAAAACTACTATAAAAAGGCTTAAAAAAACAGCATGGACCCTGTTATGAACTTTCTTTTGTATTTTCACAACAAGAGGATTTATAAGATATGCAAGAAGCAGTGCAACGGCAAACGGTATAAGCACATCACTGATCCGACCCAAAAGCCAGATAAGGCCTAATAATATTGCAACGCTAAGACCAATACGCACAACACGGTCAAATGTATAAGGTTTTTTATCAAGCAGCATCCTATTATTATATAAACGCACGACTTAATACGCAAGATGTAATAAATGCCTGCGGCGTTAAATTAAAAATTTAAAATGAAAAATTGTGGAGCGCTAACGCGCGATGTTGTATTTCAACCATGCTTGTCTTAGGCAAAATCGAAGAAAACACAAAGAAAGAAGGTAGTAGGGGCGCTTCGCGAAGCGCCCTTGTATTAAAACAAATACAAATGGAAAATATAAAATGTTATCCTTCCGAGGTTAAACTAGAGAGATGACGACAAATTAGATTATTCATAGATGGTTTCACAGGGATGATATTTCACATTTACACGGGCGCAGACAAGCGGCGCCCCTACTACTTTTCACTTTCTTTACACGGACAGGGACAAGCCCTGTCCCTACTACTTTTTCTTTTGTGTTTTTTGTTCATCATGTACCCTACGTGGTTCATGACTTCGTGCCACTTAGCGTTCTTAGCGGCTTCCCCTCTGTGGCTAATCTCATTATATTTTTTGCAGCATTTCAAATACTTCTTCAAGATCAAATGGTTTTTTCATTACTCCAACAAAACCATGCTTCTCAAAATCACTTAGTACCGGGTCTTTTGAATACCCGCTCATAACAAAAGCTTTCATATCTTTATCGAACTCTTTTAGTTTATCTGCAGTTTCTTTTCCGTCAATACCACCCGGGAGAGTAAGATCAAGAAGCACTACATCAAAAGCTTCACCTTTTTCTTTTGCACATATATATTTTTCAACTGCTCTTTCACCGCTCAATGCAACTTCAACTTTACAACCTGATCTTTCAAGAAACTCCTTTAAAACATCAGCAATATCAGCCTCATCATCCATTACAAGTACTTTTAAAGAAAGTTTTAGTTTAACTTTTCTTTTTTCTTCTATTTTTTCCGGTAACAGTTTATTTGTTGAAGGCAGATAAAAAATAAAAGTCGTTCCTTTATCTATTTCTGATTTTGCTTTTATAAAACCATTATGTTTTTTTATTATTGAATGGC
The DNA here is from genome assembly GCA_023144635.1 of Candidatus Auribacterota bacterium. Lineage (GTDB taxonomy): Bacteria > Auribacterota > JAFGBW01 > JAFGBW01 > JAFGJP01 > JAGLFH01. Next base: position 11,011 of record JAGLFH010000028.1, read on the forward strand.
ATATAGAAAGCCCAAGACCTCTTCCTTTTTGCTTGCTGGAAAAAAATGGATTGAATATTTGCGAAAGCGTCTCTTCGCTCATTCCCATACCATCATCCCTAAAAATGAACTTAATATGATCACCTTTTTTTAAACCGGATACTTTACCATCCTCTTCAAAACATTCATTAGAAGCTGAAATATAAAGATTCCCACCTCTTGGCATAGCCTGAGATGCATTAATAACAAGATTACTTATTACCTGCTTTATCTGGCCAACATCTATCTCCACATTAAAAAGATTTTCCTCTATTGAAAAATGAGCTCTTACTTTTGAGCCATGAAGGTTAAACTCAACCATTTCCTTAAGTATATTATCTATTCTGCTGACTTCTTTTACAGGTTCCCCACCTCTTGAAAATGTTAAAAGCTGATCAGTTAAAGACCGCGCACTATTTATTGAGTTCTCTGCTGCTTTAATATATTTTCCTGCTTCATCAGTTGATGAATAGAACATCTTCATCATTTTTATATTTCCGTAAATAACGGTTAATAGATTATTAAAATCATGAGCAATGCCTCCTGCAAGAAGTCCGACAGATTCCATACGCTTTTCTTTAATAAGCTCACCTTCCAAATATTTTAACTCTGTTATATCCATACCATAGATATTTACATATCCAAAATCCTTTACCGGAGAAAAATTAAGTGAATATGTTTTTTTATTATATTCTATTTCTGCTATCTGGGATTTGCCATATTCAAGAGCATTTTCAATAACTTTCAGCCATTCGCCTTTTAACTTTTCTTCAGCATTACAATTCCAAAAATCAAGTATCGGCCCACTTTTTTCATTCCCGTAAACAATTGAACCGTCTTTTAAAACACGAAGTACAGGGTTAGGGTTTTCAGCAGGAAATTTTGCAAGTTTTAAGATCTCTTCTTCTGCCTTTTTTCGGTTTGTAATATCTATCATCACTGTTAAAAAACTCTTACCCTTTGATGTATCAATTATCTCGCCTGAAAAAACACCATCCAGGATCTTTCCATCTTTACGCTTAGCTTTTAATTCAATATTTTTAATCGATCCTTTCTTTTGTAACTGATCAGCAACCTCTTTTTGTCTGTCACTATCTACAAAAAAGCCCAGTTCAGCTGAGGTTTTTCCAATGATCTCATCTCTTGAATAACCAAATGTTTTAACAAAAGCATCATTTACCTCGAGAATACGTTTCTCAGGGATACTACTAACAACCATTGAAGCAGGATTGCTATTAAACATTTTATAAAATCTTTCCGTTTTTTCCCGTATTATTTCTTCCACATCCTTGCGATCGGTGATGTCCTCTGAAATACCCAACAAATATTGCGGATTTCCAACTTTATCATAAAGTGGAATTTTTTTCGTATGCAGAGTTCTTTTCCCCTTGAGTTTGGTCTGAATAATTTCTTCAGCTATATCCTCCATAACTCCTGTTTTCAAAACCTCCCTGTCTTTTAATACGAAAAAATCAGCTTCCTCCTTTGGAAAAAAGTCGTAATCGTTTTTTCCCAATAACTCTTCCCTTGAATAACCTAGCAGCTCTTCACCGGCTTTATTAAATCGCACAAAACGAAGATGTTCTGCACTCTTTAAAAATATCATATTAGGAATATTTTCTATAATCAAAGTCAGGAACTTCTCCCTTTCCTTAAGCTTTTCTTCCGCCTCCTTGCGCTCGAGTACATTAGTGAAAACCTCACCAACAAACTGCAACACGATCTTGTCACTATCTGTCCAAGTTCTCATTTTTCGTACCGCATCAAAACCAATGAAACCTATCAAACACTCGTTCATTATCATAGGTACAACAATAATTGACTTGATGCCCTGAGATTTAAAATGCTCTTTTTCGAGCCGGGCTTCGGGTGGCAGATCCGCTACATCAGAGATATGAAAAACTTCACGTTTTTTGATAAACTCATTGAACCATGGCATTTCCTTTTCAAGTAAAATACCCTTTAGGTTATCTATCTGCGGCTCAATGCCATCATTACACCACTCGTGTGTATTCTCAGCTAATATTCCATCTTTACGAAGAATGAATAAATAAGCACGATCTGTCTCTGTAAAAGCACCAATAGAAGCAAGAGCGCTATTAATACCCATGTCCAGATCATCTACACTCAGTTTAACAAAGTCTGAAGAAATCTTACTTATCAACCGTTCAAATTCCACGCGTTTCGCTAAAGCCTCTTCCGCCTTCTTGCGCACAGTGATGTCGGTTCCAATGCTTTGATAACCAATAAGATCCTTATTATTATTAAAAATCCCCTTGTTGACCCATTTCTGCCAGTATATTTCTTGATCCTTTAAAATCACTTGATGCTCATTTATAATAATTGGATTTTTATAATTTATTGATTTAATATTTTTAGCTACATCTTCTCTATCTTTTTCAGAAATTAAATCCAGGAAAGTCTTTCCTATCCATTCTTCCTTATTTATCGAAAAACAATCAGCATATTCATTATTAATAAACTCGATTTTAAGATCTTTATCAAAGCAGCATATCATTGAAGGTATCTTTTCAACAATATTTTTGTATTTCCCCAGCTCCTCTATGAGCTGCTCTTTTGATAAGTTTTCATATTGGCTTTTCATTTGTAAATCCCCTGATATTTAATGATAAAAACATTTTACCACTCTGGTTGAAAGAGGCAAGGGAAAAACATTAAAAAGCAGTTGTGAGTGATGGGTTTTGAGTGTTGAGTTAAATGAGCTTTAAGCCAAGCTTAAAGCGAATGATAATATAGGCACAGAGTAAAAAAAGTAATCACGAAAACACGAAAATATAATGAAAGCACGAAAAAAACGGGAAATAGAGAAGAATTAAAAGCAGTGTTGAGTTAAAGGTATAAGAGAATAAATAGGAACTATGTAGGGGCGCTTCGCAAAATGCCCTTGTAAAAAATAAATATAAATTAATCTTTAATATTTATTTACATAGATTCCGCGGTTAAACCGCGGGATGACAACTTTTTTTGTATATGTGTTTCACATTTACATGGGCGCAGACAAGCGGCGCCCCTACTACTTTTTATCTTTACATGGATTCCTGTTTACACAGGAATGACGATTTTTTACATTTTCCTTCGTGACCTTCGTGGTGAAATCCTTTATTTTATTTTCGTCTTATTCCTGTCCTGAGCGTAGTCGAAGGAGTGATTACTTTTTTCTCTGTGTTCGTGCTGAAAGTCCGCCGAAAGGAGGACATAATTCTCTTTTAATCTGTGTTTATCTGTGTACATCTGTGGCTAATTCTAAAATAATCGTGCGCACCCTATTTGATCGCTTCTGCGATCTCTTTAGCAATTTCATTCAGGTGATCTCCGGAGAATTTGAGGTGATTCCAGCCTGCAATACCAAGGCCGTCTTCTTTTTTGCGTGGAATAATATGAAAATGAAGATGAGATATGATCTGACCTGCATCTTTTCCGTAATTCATAAGAATATTAAAACCGGTATTTCCTAATACATCTGGAAGAGCTTTGGTTAACTTTCTTATTGCTGAAAAAATAGCTGTTATCTCTGTATCCCCAAGTTCACTGATATCTTCAACATGTTTTTTCGGAATTACCAGAAAATGGCCTTTTGAAGCAGGATTAATATCAAGAAATGAATATACCGTATCATCTTCAAAGACAATGGATGAAGGGATAGAGCCTTCTACTATTTTACAAAAAATGCAATCAGACATTTTGCCTCCGGCAACGTTAAGGATTAAAAAATTATAAATGCCTAAAGTGCGCTAAAATACTTAAAATGCCTAAAGTTAAAGGAACGCTTCGCTTAAATCATTATAAAAAATTCGCCACAAAAACATACTAAATAATTTAAAAAAAAGTTTCTATAGTTATATAATTATTGTGCAGCGCTTTTCACTTGCTGAGCCCGTCGAAGCACCTTGAACCAATTAACGAGTTAACTATTTAACAAAAAACCGCTATTTTTCTTTTAAACGGTTTTTTAAACTGTTTTTTTTTATTTATTAACCTTTTTTAGCTCTTTGGGTGGCTTTCTTAACTGTCTTTTTATCTACGCTTTTAGCTTTTACAGGGGATTTTTCTTTTTTCTCTTTTTTTGCTTTTGATTCTTTTTTCTCTGCTTTTTCTTTCTTCTCTTTTTTCTTTTTTTCTTTTGAAGTATCTTCTTCTACTTTTTTAATAAGAGTGTAGTCACCAATAAGCTCAAAAATACAAAGGTCAGCATTATCACCAACACGCTTTTTGTAATTTATAATACGTGTATATCCGCCCTGTCTTTCCTTATAATGCGGAGCAATTTCTTTTACGATTACTGCTACAAGATGCTGATCATTAAGAACACGCTCTATCATGCGGATATCATGAAGCGTACCTTTTTTAGCACGGGTAATAATATTTTCAACAACTGGTTTTACTGCTTTTGCTTTAGTTCTTGTAGTAACTATACGTTTATTCTCAAAAACACCGCGGGCCAAGCTTTTAAGCACAGTTCTCCGCCTACCCTGAGTCATTCCTATCTTATTTTTTGCTTTTCGATGACGCATGTTAATAATCTCCTATTAAATCAAAAAAACTGCCGTTAAAAAAAATCAAACTTAACTTATTTTACTTTATACTTACAAACCTTAAACTTCAGAAAACAGTTTTTTCTTGCAACCTGCTTGTCCTGAGCGAACGAAGTAAGTCGAAGGGTTACTGTTTATTTTTTCTTTCTTCTTGCTTTTAAAGCTTCATAGATCTCTGCTTTGCTCATGCCAAGAGTAAGCCCAAGCTCAGTTAAGACATCTTTTATCTCATTAAGAGATTTTTTACCGAAATTACGATACTTAAGCATTTCATTTTCATTCTTGCTTGCAAGTTCACCAATGCTAGAAATATCAGCACCAGCAATACAGTTTGCTGAACGAACAGAAAGCTCTATTTCAGAAATAGGAAGATTCATTATCTTTTCAATTTCCTGTTCTTCCATCCTATCTTCTTCCTTCTTCTCCTCAAACTGAATATAATCTTCATCATAATCGACAAAAACATTAAGATGCTTTTTAAGAACAGTAGATGACTGCTTTAAAGCATCATTAGGATCTATTCTGGCATCTGTTGTTATTTCAAGTGTTAACTTATCAAAATCTGTTATCTGTCCTATACGTGTATTCTCAACATAATATTTTACTTTCCTTACAGGAGTAAAATCAGATGAAATAGGGATTGCCCCTATCGGTTTTCCTTCTTTTTTATTCTCATCAGCAGAACGATAGCCTCGTCCTACATTAACTTCTAATTCTATATTTAGTTTAACAGCCTCATTAAGTGTACAAAGATGAAGATTCGGGTTAAGTATTTCAACAGTTGCTTCCTGAGTAATATCAGATGCTTTTATAGCACCCTTTTTCTCTATACGAAGAAGCAGTGTTTTTGTTTCACGTGTGTGCATTTTAACAAGAAGTTTTTTTATGTTCATTACGAGCTCTACAACATCTTCTTCCATACCACTAATAGTACTGAACTCATGAGGTACACCTTCGATCTTTACTGATGTAACAGCAGCGCCTTCTATAGAGCTTAACAATACACGTCTCATTGAATTTCCAATAGTATACCCGTATCCTCTTTCGAAAGGTTCTGCTACAAATCGGGCAAATGTCGCTGAAGCTGTTTTTTCATCTCTTATCAGCTTGTTCGGCATTTCAAATTTTCCAAGAATAATTCCCATGGATTTCATCCTCCTGATATAAGTTTACATCTTATCTATTATTTAGAATAAAGCTCAACAACGAGCTGGACATTTACAGAAACCTGCAAGTCTTCCTTTTCCATTTCACGTACAATATTTATCGATTGTTTTGTAGGATCAACAGCTAACCATGAAGGTATTTCCCGAGATGATGTGTATTCCAGATTATCTTTTACAAAAGCTCTTGATTTATCACTATCCTTTAAAGTAACAACATCACCGTTCTTTACCTGAAAAGATACAATATCCACCTTACGGCCGTTTACCTTTATATGCCCGTGATTAACAAACTCACGCGCTGCTGCACGAGATGTTGTAAAGCCTGATCTAAAAACAACATTATCAAGACGCTTTTCAAGAAGCGAAATAAGGTTGTCACCGGTAATACCCTTTTTAAGGGATGCTTTTGCAAAATAATTTCTAAACTGTTTCTCAAATATTCCGTAAATCCTGCGAAGTTTTTGCTTTTCACGAAGCTGTACTTTATATTCAGAAAACTTACGGCGCATTTTACCGTGATCACCCGGTGTAGTTTTACGACGTTCCAGCATACATTTTGCTGTATAACATTTTTTTCCTTTTAAAAATAATTTTTCACCATCTGCTCTGCAAAGTCTGCATTTTGCTTCTGTATACCTACCCATATTCTGCTCCTTAACAACCTCCGTTTTAGATTTCGGTGATCACACCTTGTCTAATTATCTTCAGTAAAACTTACTTTTAAAATCACATTTTTATATATTTAATTTTTTTGCCAAAATGTTTTCTTATTTTATACTCTACGTTTCTTAGGCGGCCTGCATCCATTATGAGGTATTGGTGTTACATCCCTGATAATGTTTATAACAAGACCAACTGACTGAAGTGCGCGTATTGCTGACTCACGACCGCTACCCGGTCCTTTTACTTCAACATCGATTTCTTTCATTCCTTCAGACATTGCAAGTTTTCCACATTCTTTTGCAACTATCTGAGCTGCATAAGCCGTGCTTTTACGTGCTCCTTTGAAACCAAGTTTTCCTGAGCTTGCCCACGAAATAACATTACCCTGTTTATCTGTGATACTTATAATAGTGTTGTTAAATGTCGCTTTTATATGCGCAACACCACTAGATATATCACGGGCAATTTTTTTCTTGGCTTTTCTTTTCTTTTTAACTTCTTTTGCCACTTTTTATTTCCTCCTTATATTAAATAAAAGATCCGAATTCAAAGTCTGATGCTAATACATTAAACGTGTATATTTCGAATCCCTATTTTTTATTTTTTCTTTATCTGTCCTTTTTTAGGACCTTTTCTTGTTCGCGCATTACAATGCGTCCTCTGACCGCGTACAGGAAGACCTCTCCTGTGCCTTACTCCACGGTAACATCCAATACTTATAAGACGCTTTATATTCTGACTTATATCACGCCTGAGGTCACCTTCAACATTATAACTGCTTTGCAAAATTGTGCTTATCTTGCTAATATCCTTATCTGTAAGATTCTTAGCACGGATGCTAGGATCAAGACCTGCTTCTTTTACTATTTTTGCAGATTTAACATGACCTATACCGTAAATATAAGTAAGCGCTACTATAATTCTTTTATCTTTTGGAATGTCAACACCAACTATCCTAGGCAACGTAGTTCCTCCTTTTTTAACCTTGTCTTTGCTTGTGACGGGGATTCGTACATATTACACGGACAACCCCTCTTCTGCGTATTATTTTGCAGTTCTCACATACTCTTCTGACTGATGGTTTTACTTTCATTTTTATATTCCTTTTTTATGCTTATCTTACTACTTTGTACAATATATGATACGACCCTTTGTAAGATCGTACGGAGACATCTCTACAAGAACACGGTTCCCTGGTAAAATACGTATAAAATGCATGCGCATCTTACCACTGATGTGAGCTAAAATTTCATGACCATTGTCAAGTTTTACACGAAACATAGTATTTGGTAATATTGTTGTTACCAAACCTTCTACTCTTAATCCCTTTTCTTTGGCCAAGTAAGTATCTCTCCTTTATTTTTTCTTACAACTACAGTATGCTCAAAATGTACTGACGGCTTTCCGTCCATTGTAACTGCTGTCCAATTATCTTCTAAAACCTCTATTTTAAATGTTCCCATATTTACCATGGGTTCAATCGCAAAAACCATACCTTCTTCCAGGATAGGACCAGTTCCGGGTGTTCCAAAATTAGGAATCTGCGGTTCCTCATGAAGCTTTGATCCAATACCATGCCCTACAAATTCCCTTACAACCGAATAACCTTTTTTTTCGGCTATTTCCTGTACTGCAGACGAAACATCATATAGCCTGTTACCTGCAGCAGCTTTTTCTATAGCTTGCTCAAGTGAAAAACTTCCGGTTGCAATAAGTTCCTTTATACTGTTATCAACATTACCTACGGGGACTGTTGTTGCAGTATCACCATAATAACCGTCTATTTCAGTACCAATATCCAAACTTACTATATCACCGCTTCGTATTACCCTATTTTTTGAAGGAATACCATGAACAACTTCCTCATTAATAGACACACACAATGCTTTTGGATATCCGCGATATCCTAAGAAAGCAGGACGAACCCGCCTTTCAGACAAAAAATTCATCGCGATCATATCCAGTTCCTCTGTAGTCATACCAGGCTGAACACTATTTTTTAAAAGAGCGAGACATTCAGCAGCTACTTCACAAGCTGTACGGATTTTTTTTATTTCCGTCTCATTGTATGTCTTAATCATAATTTAATTAAAGCTTTTGCTTCCCTTTACGCTTCAAAGAACATTTTTTATTTCACTATAGATCACATTAAGATCGTTATTACCGTTAAATGTTTTTAATGATCCTTTTTCTTTATAAAAATCAACAAGCGGTGCAGTAGAATCACTATATACCTTAAGGCGGTTGCGCACTGTTTCTTCTTTATCATCATCTCTTTGAAAAAGCTCACCATGACAATGATCACAAACACCTTCTTTTTGAGGTTTCATCGTATATATATTAAAGTTGCGTCCGCATTCTCTACAAGCACGGCGTCCACTTAAACGTTTAATAATAGTATCTTGATCAGCTTCAAGATATATAACTACTTCAATTTCAATACCGTATTTTTTAAGGCCTTCATCAAGAAGCTCTGCCTGATTCAATGTACGCGGAAAACCGTCGAGCATAAATCCTTTAGTACGTACTTCATCCTCACTTAGTTTTTCCATCACAATACCCGTTACTACTTCATCAGGAACAAGTTCACCTTTGTCCATGTAAGCTTTTGCTTCCAAACCTATTTGGGTCTTATTAGCAAGAGCTTCACGAAGTATCTGACCTGTTGAAATATGCATAAAACCTTTTTCATCTATCAATCTTTCTGCAAGAGTGCCTTTACCTGCACCCGGAGGGCCTACAAGTATTAAATTTTTCATCATCGACGCCCCTTTATTCTACCCTTACCCATAAAACCATCATAATGCCTCATAAGAAGATGAGACTCTATCTGACGCATAGTATCAAGAATAACACCAACAATGATCAAAAGACCCGTGCCGCCAAAAAAACGTGTTATCTGTTGAGTAACTCCGAATCCATTACATATTATCTGTGGCAGAATCGCAATGATAGCTAAGAAAACAGCACCTGATAGTGTTATTTTTGTCATAACATCATTAAAAAAATCAGCTGTTGTTTTTCCAGGACGAATACCGGGTATAAATGCACCGTTCTTTCTCATGTCATCAGCCCATTGTATTGGGTTAAACTGTGTTGCTGTCCAGAAAAAACAGAAAAAGATGATCATTGCCACAAATAAAAGATCATACAAAAACCTTCCCGGTGATAAATGTGCAACTACAGACTGAATAAAGTCCACCGGTATCATTTTTCCTACCATTGAGGGGAACATTAAAATAGAAGATGCAAATATAATAGGAATAACACCTGCATAATTTACCCTAAAAGGAATATATGATGCCTGGCCTCCGTATATTTTACGTCCTACTACACGTTTTGCATATTGAACGGGAATCCTTCTCTGACCCTGAGTAAGAGCTATTACACCCCAAATAACCAAGACAAAGATTGCCATCAATATAATGAATTTAAAAGGATGTAACGGTTGTGGTCCTGTTGGGCCATGTAAGTTCCAGCCATTTACTATTGCTGATGGTAATGATGATAAAATATTAACTGTAATTATTATTGAAATACCGTTACCAATACCTCTTTCAGTTATCTGTTCTCCAAGCCACATAAGGAATATTGTTCCGGTAGTCATAGTAACCATAGTTGTAATTCTAAAGAATATTCCAGGTGAAGGAACAATAATACTTCCACCGAAATTTGCAGCATTCTCAAGCCACATTCCAATAAAAAATCCCTGGAACAAAGCTAAAGCAACTGTTGCATAACGGGTAAACTCTGTTATTTTTCTGCGTCCTGATTCTCCTTCTCTGGCAAGCTTTTCAAGCGCAGGTATAACAGCGGTTAAAAGCTGTATAATAATAGAAGCACTAATGTACGGCATTATTCCAAGAGCAAACACTGTTGCTTTTGTCATCGCACCGCCGGAAAACATGTTTATAAAACCCATTATTCCTCCGCCGCCTGACATGAACATACGCTCGAAATAAGCATTAAGAGATGCTCCGTCTACACCTGGAGTAGGAAGAAATGACCCGAATCTTACCAGACCGATTAGCCCCAGAGTAAAAAGAACTCTTTTTTTAAGATCCGGAATTTTGAATATATTCGCAAATGCTTTTATCATTGTTTTTTACCTATCGTTATTGTGTCTCCGCCGGATTTTTTTACTTTCTCTGCTGCTGTCTTGCTAAACTTTGAAGCAAGGATCTTCACTTTTATTTTAAGCTCTCCTACACCAAGAACTTTTACAGGCAGCTTTGTGTTTCTTATTAATCCTTTTTCTAAAAGATCTTCTGGCTTTACTTCCTGACCATCAGAAAAGATGTTGAAATCTTTTACATTAACTATTGAAAACTGTTTTTTAAATGGATTTGTAAAACCCCTTTTTGGAAGACGCCTATAAAGAGGCATCTGGCCTCCTTCAGAACCACGCATTTGTGAATATCCGCTTCGTGATTTCTGACCCTTATGGCCCTTTGTAGAAGTCTTACCATGACCACTGGCATTTCCCCGGCCTATGATCTTGCGCTTTTTTCTAGAACCAGCTGTTGGCTTTAATTCGCTCAAATTCATTTTAAACTCCTCTTAACTCTTTTATCTCATCACTGTTCATAAGTCTATCAAGAGCATCGAAAGTCGCCTTGACAACATTTACTTTATTGTTAGATCCCATGGATTTTGTAAGTATATCTTTGATACCTCCAAGCTCAACAACAGCTCTTACTGCTGCACCTGCAATAAGACCTGTACCAGGCCCCGCAGGCTTTAGAAGAACCTTTCCGCCATCATTTGTACCTATTACTTCATGAGCAATCGTATTACCTTTTAAATCAATTGTAACAAGGCTTTTTTTTGCTTTCTGAATAGCTTTTTTAATAGCTTCTGCAACTTCTTTTGCCTTACCAAAACCATATCCGACATGCCCATGTTTATCACCAACAACAACAAGTGCGCTAAAGCTAAAAGTACGTCCACCTTTTACAACTTTTGCATTTCGGTTTATTTCAAGAACACGTTCTTCAAGTGCAACTGTATCTTCAGTCATATTTTTTCCTGCAACAAAATTACTCAAAATCTTAATCCTCCTTCAAGAATCAATGTCTTTTAATTGCTTTAGTTTTTAGACTTCTAAAACTTTAATCCTTCTTCTCTCATTCCTTCTGCCAGTGCCTTTACTTTTCCGTGATACTTAAAACCGGCACGGTCAAAAACAATGGAACTAATATTTTTTTCTTTTACTTTTGCACCAACAAATTTCCCAAAATTCTTTGCACGCTCAACATTATTTTTTGTTCCTTTAGAGCTTTCTTTAAATTCCTTACTTAATGTCGAAAAACCTGCAACGACTTTTCTTGATTCATCATCTACAAACTGAACAGACATATTATTGTTGCTTCTAAATACGCATGCCCTTAAACACTCAGGGATTCCGATCATATTCTTTCTGATCCTTAAATGTTTTTTATCTCTTTTTTTCTTTCTTTCAACTTTATTGATCATTTTAAAAAATCTCCTGCTTATGCTACAGTCTTACCTGCTTTGCGCTTGACATGTTCGTCAGAGTAACGCACACCTTTTCCTTTATAAGGTTCAGGCGGATAATAACTTCTAAGACATGCAGCTGTTTCCCCTACTAGCTGTTTGTCAATACCACTTACTTCTATTTCAACATTTTTTTCAACTTTTATTGTTATACCTTTTGGTATTTTATGATGTATTGGATGCGAATAGCCTAAAAGCATTTCAAGGACATCACCGTTAACATTTGAACGAAAGCCCGTACCGACTATTGTAAGCTTTTTGGAATAACCTTTAGTAACTCCTTCTATCATATTAGCAATAAGCTGTCGGTTAAGACCATGATATGCTTTCATCTGTTTACTATCATCAGGACGTTCAACAATGATCTTGTTATCTTCCATCTTAACTGAAATGTTATCAGTAGCTATCCACTCAAGCTTGCCTTTAGGACCTTCAACATTCACTTTCTGTCCGTTTATTGCAACCTTTACATCAGCCGGGATCATAATCGGTAATTTTCCTATTCGAGACACCTTTTTATTCCTCCTTGTTACTACCAGACGTTGAGGAGGACTTCGCCTCCTATACCTTTTACTCTGGCTTCTTTATTTGTCATTACGCCCTGAGAGGTAGATATTATTGATACACCAATACCTCCAAGAACGGGTTTAATTTCTTTACCGCTAACATACATCCTTCTTCCAGGTGTACTAATACGTTTAAGATTATTTAAAGCACTATGTTTTTTACCTTTAGTCTCTTTAAATTCTATCCTAATCATTCCTTGTACTTTGTAATCAACAACTCGGTAACTTTTTATAAAACCTTTTTCATGCAAGATCCTTGCTATTTCCTTTTTGATCTTTGATGCAGGTATATCAACACTTGTCTGCCGTGCTCTCATTGAATTACGTATTCTTGTCAACATGTCCGCAATTGGGTCTGTCATTGTCATAACGCTATATTATCCTCCTGTTATTACCAGCTTGCTTTTATAACACCAGGTATTCTTCCCCATGATGCCAGTTCACGAAAACATATACGGCATAAATGAAAACGCCTTAAATATGCTCGAGGTCTTCCGCATCTTGAACAGCGGTTGTATTCCCTGACTTTAAATTTATTTTTCTTTTTCTGTTTTTCTATAAGACATTTCTTTGCCATAGTTTCTCCTCTAATTCTCATCCTTTTTCTTTTTAAATGGAAACCCGAAAAGTTCGAGCATATGTACTGCTTCGTCATCTGTTTCAGATGTAGTTACAACTGTTATATTCATTCCCTGAGTTGTCTTAATTGTATCAGGATTGATCTCAGGAAAAATACTCTGGTCTTTTATTCCAAAATTATAATTTCCTCTTTTATCAAAAGAGTTTATGGGAAGGCCCCTGAAGTCACGTATACGTGGAATCGCAATATTAAGCAGCCGGTCAAGAAACTCATACATAAAAACGTTTCTAAGAGTAACCCGGCATCCTATAGGCACATTATCACGGATCTTAAACCCGGCTATACTTTTTCTTGATTTTGTTATAGCAGGCTTTTGACCGGTTATAAGAGAAAGTTCTTTAACAGCATTATCAAGCTCTGCCTTATCTGTTACTGCGCGTCCAACACCCATATTTATAACAACTTTATCGATCTTAGGGACTGACATTATATTTTTATATTTAAATTTTTCCTTCATCTGTGGAATGATTTCTTTTTTATATTTTTCTTTAAGCCTGGGAACCATTATTCACCTCTTATTTCTTATCCAGAGATTCATTGCATTTTTTGCAATATCTTAATTTTTGTTTATTCTCAATGTTCTTCAGTCCGATCCGTGTACGTTTATTACAAGAAGAACAAACTATCTGAAGATCAGATAATGACATTGCACCTTCTTTTTTTAAAATACCGCCTTTAGGATTATCCTGAGTAGGTTTCTGTTTTTTTTCAAGCATGTTTATATTTTCTACTATTGCACGATTCTCCGCACGAAGGACTTTCAAAACTTTTCCTTTTTTACCGTGATCGGTACCGCATATTACTTCTACGTTATCACCTTTTTTCAATCTGCACTTCATGCGTACATTACTCCTTATTTTCTTATAATACTTCAGGTGCAAGAGAAATTATCTTCATGAAATTTTTATCTCTTAGCTCTCTTGCTATAGGTCCAAAAATACGTGTCCCTTTAGGATTTCTCTTCTCATCTAAGATAACAGCTGCGTTTTTATCAAAACGTACAACTGTTCCATCTGATCTGTTTATGCCTTTTTTTGTTCTTACAACAACGGCACGAACTTTTTCACCCTTTTTAATTGCTCCGTTAGGGGTTGCTTCTTTTACCGATGCTGTTATGATGTCACCAATTATTGCTGTTCTTTTATTTCCACGGCCGATAACGCTGATACACATAAGACGTTTTGCTCCGGAGTTATCAGCAACATCCAATCTTGTATTCATTTGAATCATAATTTCACCTACTTTTGCAACAATATTTTGTTTAAACTAACGATGCTTTTTTAATAATTTCTACGATTGCCCATCTTTTACGTTTAGAAAGCGGACGTATCGGCTTAATAGCCACAATATCACCTGTTTTAGCTTTATTATCAGGATCATGCACAAGATATTTTGTCGTACGTGTTATCACTTTTTTGTAAAGAGGATGACGTAAACGCCGCTCAATTTCAACAACAGCGCTTTTTTCCATCTTGTCGCTGATAACTTTAGCTTTTTTTGTTTTTTTTGGTGTCACCGCTATACTCCTTTTACTTTATTCTCTTTTTTCTGCTCGTTCACAACTGTCAGAATGCGGGCTAAATCTTTTTTCAGCTTACGCATATTGGATTTTTTTTCTATTTGACCAAGTTTTGCCTGACAGCGTAAATTAAATAATTCTTCTCTAGAATCATGAAGTTTTTTTTCAAGCTCAATATTTGATAATTCTCTTAGTTCTTTTGTCTTCATTTTTTTAATATCCTGTACTACAAGTTATAATTTTTTATATAATATCTCTCTTAACAAAACGGCACCTAATAGGCAGCTTGTAAGCAGCAAGCCTAAAAGCTTCTCTTGCTACTTTCTCAGGTATTCCTTCCATCTCAAACAACATCGTACCGGGCCTTACAACTGCTACCCATCCTTCAACAGCACCTTTACCTTTTCCCTGACGTGTTTCCGGTGGCTTTTTTGTATATGATTTATGGGGGAAAATACGAATAAAAACTTTTCCTCCTCGCTTAACATGACGAGTTACAGCGACTCGCGATGCTTCTATCTGTGTATTGGTGATCCATGCACGTTCAAGCGCCTGCAGGCCAAACTCCCCAAAACTGACCTTATTGCCCTTGGACGCATTTCCTTTCATAGACCCGCGCTGGGTCTTTCTATACTTTACTCTTTTTGGCATTAAAGGCATTTTCTATTTACCTCCGGTTACACTTTCTGTGGTGCAGCTTGTGATTGTTCACGATGTTTTTCAATTAATATCTCTCCTTTATATACCCATACTTTTACTCCGATAATTCCATATGTTGTCTTTGATTCTGCAAATGCATAATCAATATCTGCACGTATGGTATGAAGAGGTATTTTACCTTCTTTATAACTTTCTGTTCTGGACATTTCAGCACCGCCAAGACGTCCTGAACACATTATTTTTATACCTTTTGCTCCCTGCTGCATTGCTACCTGTAACGCACGTTTCATCGCGCGTCTGAAAGAAACTCGTCTTGCAAGCTGGACAGCAACATTCTGAGCAATAAGATTTGCATCAGTATCAGGATTTTTTACTTCTTCAACATCTAGAAGGACATTCTTTTTAGTTATTTTGGCAAGGTCTTCTTTGATCTTTTCAATTTCCGCTCCGCGACGTCCAATAACTACTCCCGGCCTTGCGCTTTTGAGAACAACTCTTACTTTTTCACTGGCTCTTTCTATTAACACTTCTGTAATACTTGCAAAGTCCAGTTTCTTTTTTATGTATTTACGTATTTGAAGATCTTCTTCAAGTAATTTACCAAAGTTTTTGCTTTCGGCAAACCATTTAGAAGACCATGTCTTTATGGTTCCCAGTCTGAAACTAATAGGATTTACTTTTTGTCCCACTGATACCTCCTTAAATCTTATTTATCCTCTGTCTTTTTTGATTTCTGTTTATTTTCACTTTTTGTTTTCTTCGTTACTTTTTGTTTTTTTTCAGATACAGACTTTTTCTTTTTTACTGTTTTCTTTTTTAATGAAACCTTTTTACTACTCTCTTTCGCTTTAACAGATGAAGTTTTTTTTCCTTTTCGCTTCCCAGGTTTTGCACCATCCGCAACGGTAAGATCTACATGGCTCGTGGTCTTCCTGATAACTGTAGCACGTCCCATTGCACGTGGCATATGGCGCTTGTATACCGGACCAGCATTTATCAAAAGTTTTGAAATATATAGACCTTCTGTATCCATTCCTTCTTTATTACCTGCATTTGCTACAGCCGATTTAAGAACTTTCTTCAAAACTATAGACGGCTTATTGTCCATAAATTCAAGTATCTGCATCGCCTCTTCTACACCTTTGCCTCTTATTGCATCAGCAACAAGTCGAGCTCTTCGAGGAGACATCCTGAAAAATTTAAGTTTTGCTATCGCGTTCATAATTTATAATCCTTTAAATTTTAGTTTAAACTCTATTAATAATCCTGATCTTTTCTTATCAACTTCCAACTTGACTTACAAGATCACCTTCTTTGATTTCAATATCTTCTTTAATGTAAACGATCTCAGCAGCAGATATCTGATCACGTACTTCTATTACTTTTATATTCGCTATCATTAAATCATCTTTAAAGATGCCAAAGTCCATACTTTCTTTAACGCCATGATCTTTTCCATAGCTTATGATGATAAAATTCAGTTTCTTATTTACTTTTATTACACGGCCATTAGTAAGTCTTTTAGGATCATCAACCAACTCATCCTGAGGAATAAATATTTTTTTTCCATTCACATTCTGCACAATAAGTCCGATCTCTTCCTCTCCGCTTACAATCACCGTGGAAAGCTCTATTGCATCAAGTTCTTTATTAATTGCGTGCCTGGTCTGATCAAGTACCACTGATAACTGTGTGTTTACTTTATCTATTTCATTAAGCTGGTGCTTCATCATTTCCGTGAAACGAGCCATCTTTGTTTTCAAAAGATCATTCTGCTGTTTTTCTTTTTCTACTTCCTCAAAAGTTTCTGCCAACTTTTTATCAGAGGCTGCTTTTTCAAGATTAAGATCATCTATTTCTTGATTAAGATTCTGTATCTCTTTTTCCTTATCCTTTAACTTCATACGCTCCTGCGCAAGATAACCTGTAAGCATATCATCTATTTCTTCTTTTTCATCCAGTTTCTTTTCCAGGATCGTTACTTTTTCCTGCAGGTTTTTATGTTCTTCTTCTCTCTCAATTATCTTATTATCAAGCTCATTTATTTCTCTATCGCTTGATGCTTTCAGCTGTTCAATATCTTTTTCTTTTTCTGTCAGCTGCCGATTAAGATCTTTGTTATCTGCAATATACTTCTCAGAAGAAATTCGGGCATCTTCAAGTTCTTTCTGCATAAGAGCAACTTGATGAAGAACTGATTTTGCGGTCTTATCCTTAAACCTTCCGGTAAGGCTTTTTTCAGAAATGAAAAAAGTAATATTAACGCTTCGTTTATCCTCACTAAAAACTTTTTCAACACGGCTTACTACAGCCTTTATTCCCTTTTTAGAATAATATGATTCGATTATTTCCTTATCATCAGCAATAACATCCTCATTAAGAAAGGTCTTAACAAAAAGTCCAGAAGGTCTTGTCTTTATTAACTCAATAAATTTCTTTGCACTTACAAAAAAATTCCCTTCAAAGTCTATCTTCTCAACTACTACTCTTTCCCCTTCAGTAAGTTCATAAACTACACGATGACCACCATCATAGAGCTCTTCTATTGTATAATCACAGATCGCAAAATAAAAACCGCGGCCATGATAAAGATCTTCTATAGCGTACGCTTTTTCACGGATAATATCATCACTTTTCAAAGAACTATAATCTTCTATATCAACCTGACGGAGTATCCATCTAGGTGTATATGCATGTGCATTCTCTACAACGACTTCCGTAACATCAAGAAGGCTTACTATGCTCTCTTGGTACGTATATCCATATATGTTAAGACAAAAAAGCTGTATTATAACAAGAGAAATTATAAATACAAGCCTTTTTTTCATTTTTTACCAGTTTTTTGTGGTCCCTTATCCGCACTGTGCCTTCTGAATGTACGTGTCGGAGAAAATTCACCTAATTTATGCCCTACCATATTTTCAGAAACATATACAGGAATAAATTTTTTTCCATTATGCACAGTAAATGTGTGTCCGATGAACTCGGGAACTATAGTAGATCTTCTTGACCATGTTTTAATAGCTTTCTTTTCCCCTACCTGATTCATCTTTTCTACTTTCTTCATCAGATGATCATCGATAAAAGGACCTTTTTTTACTGACCTAGCCATACAATCTCCTTATTATTATTTTTTCTTGCGAGCTTTTATAATATGAGCTTTTGATTTACTCTTTTTACGAGTCTTATACCCTTTAGTTGGTTTACCCCATGGTGTACACGGATGACGCCCACCAGCAGATTTACCTTCACCTCCGCCAAGCGGATGGTCTATCGGGTTCATTGCTACTCCACGTACCTTAGGACGGCGTCCCAGCCAGCGTGAACGTCCTGCTTTTCCAAGCTTAACAGCTTCATGTTCTGAATTACCGACTTTTCCAATAGTAGCCATACATTCTATTGATACGATCCTTATTTCACCACTCGGCATACGAATATGAGCTTTCCCACCTTCTTTTGCCATAAGTTGAGCGTATGTTCCTGCACTGCGCACTATTTTGCCGCCTTTACCTTTTTTTAGCTCAATATTATGTATTTCAAGACCAAGAGGAATGTTCTTTATAACAAGAGCATTTCCTGTACTTATCTCAACATTTTCACCAGAAATAATTGTTGTTCCCACATTCAGATCCTGCGGACAAAGTATATAACGTTTTTCTCCGTCAACATAATTAAGTAATGCTATCCTAGCTGAACGATTAGGATCATATTCAATAGCTGCAACTTTTGCTGGAATATCGAATTTATCACGTTTAAAATCTACGAGCCTTAGTTTTTGCTTGTGTCCGCCTCCGCGTCTTCTCATAGTGATACGGCCGTTCACATTTCTACCGCTTGAACTCTTTTTCGCGCTTAGCAGTGATTTTTCAGGCTTTTTCTTTGTAAGCTGAGAAAAATCAGAGACTGATTTAAATCGCTGCGTAGGCGTTATTGGTTTAAAAGTTTTTAATACCATTTTGTTTTCTCCTTTTATCAGAAGTATCTCTTACATCATGTAAAATCGATCTTCTGGCCTTCTTTTAGCGTAACTACAGCTTTTTTCCATGATGCAGTTTTCCCTTCTGACTTTCTAACACGTTTTTTCTTTCCCATATAATTCATCGTGTTTACAGCCGTTACGCTAACCTTAAAGATCTCTTCAATTGCTTTTCTTATTTCTATCTTGTTTGCCTTTTTATCAACTTTAAAAACATATTTATTCTGTTTCTCACTAAGAGCTGTCGATTTTTCAGAAATAACAGGACTTATTACTATTACATGTGCTTGTTTTTCCATAACCATCACCTTATTGTTTCTTCTCTTGAATTGTTTTTTCACATTTTTTTACTGCGTCAGAGAATACATCTTTTGTTAAAATCACACTATCGTACTTGAGGAGATCGTAGACATTAAGATCTTTATAACACATAACTTCTGTTTTAGGAATACTACGTGTAGAAAGATAAAATGATTTATTATCCTTATCAAGTACAAATAATGAACTGCGTAATTTTAATGAATTAATAAAATTAGAAACTTTTTTTGTCTTCGGACTTTCTATATCGCCTGAATCAATTACTTTAAATTTGTCGTTTACTATTTTTAAGATCAGTCCCAGATAAAGTGCTCTGTCTTTTATTTTTTTACTTATCCGGTTCTTTACAACTCTGTGACGGGGAGGGAATGCAACACCGCCGCCTACACGAACAGGTGATGATGTCATACCTGCACGAGCACGTCCTGTACCTTTTTGCTTGTAAGGTTTTTTTGTAGAATGATGAACCTCAGCACGAGTCTTTGCGTGTCCCTGATGTTTTTTTCTGTTTGCTTCGTACATTACAGCAACATCACTCACAAAATTTTTAACAGCATCTACATCAACCTTAAAAACAGGGACATCAATCGCATCCACTTCTTTGCCTTCAAGATTGTACACGCTCACTTTTGTAAGTTCTTTAACCATTTTAAATTTTTCCTTTCAATAATAAATTTAAAAAATATAAAAAAAATCAAAATAAATAATCATTAACCAAAATTATTTCGATTTTAATTTTTGTTTTTAAATTTTGATTTTAATATCCACACCAGCAGGAAGATTCAATTTTTTCAGTTCATCGATCGTCTTTGCCGTAGGATCTAATATATCCATCAAGCGCTTGTGTGTACGGATCTCAAACTGTTCCCGCGATTTTTTATCAATGAATGGAGAGCGGTTCACTGTATGTCTTTCTATCTCTGTAGGAAGAGGCAGTGGTCCATTTATCTTTGCCCCTGTCCTTTTAGCAGTCTCTACAATTTCCTGTGCTGACTGATCAAGTACACGGTGATCATACGCTCTTAATCTTATTCTAATTCTCTGGCTCAACTTTGTTCCTCCTGCTTTTATTCAATAATTTCTGTAACACGTCCTGCGCCGACTGTACGTCCACCTTCACGGATAGCAAAACGAAGACCTTTTTCCATTGCTATCGGATTAATAAGCTCTGCATCTATACTTGATACATTATCTCCAGGCATTACCATCTCTATTCCTTCTGGAAGCATTATGCTGCCTGTAACATCTGTTGTCCTAAAATAAAACTGTGGACGGTAATTATTAAAAAACGGTGTGTGACGACCGCCTTCTTCTTTGCTAAGTACATATACTTCTGCTTTAAACTTCTTATGTGGTTTCATACTGCCAGGTTTTGCTAATACCTGACCGCGCTCTATTCCGTCCTTCTCAACTCCACGAAGAAGAAGTCCTACATTATCTCCTGCCCGACCTTCATCAAGAAGTTTGCGGAACATCTCTACTCCGGTAACTACTGTCTTTGATGTGTCTTTTAATCCTACTATCTCTACTTCCTCTCCTACCTTTACCACACCACGCTCTATTCTTCCTGTTCCTACTGTTCCGCGACCTGTAATTGAAAATACATCTTCTATAGGCATAAGAAATGGTTTATCTATTTCACGCTCTGGTGTCTGTATATAATTATCTACTGCGTCCATTAAATTCATTATGGATTGTACACCCATCTCACTATCTTCTCCAGCTATCGCTTTTAATGCACTACCGCGTACGATTGGAATATCATCTCCTGGATACTCATACTTGCTTAAAAGCTCTCTTACTTCTAACTCTACAAGATCTAATAATTCTTCATCATCTATCGCATCTACTTTATTCATATAAACGACTATCGCTGGCACTCCTACCTGACGGGCAAGAAGAATGTGCTCACGCGTCTGAGGCATAGGACCATCTATCGCACTTACCACCAAAATCGCTCCGTCCATCTGAGCTGCTCCTGTGATCATGTTCTTCACATAATCCATATGGCCTGGACAATCAACATGTGCGTAATGACGATTTACTGATGAATACTCAACATGTGATGTTGCTATTGTTAAAATCTTTGTATCGTCACGGCGACCCTGTGACTCTGATGCTTTTGCTACTTCATCATATGATATGTAAGTACTCAGACCTTTGTCCGCCAGTACTTTTGTTATCGCACTTGTTAACGTCGTCTTTCCATGATCTACGTGACCTATTGTTCCTACGTTTACGTGCGGCTTACTCCTGTCAAATTTCTCCTTTGCCATATCTCTTTCCTCCTTAAAATAATT
>JAGLFH010000029.1 GCA_023144635.1 Candidatus Auribacterota bacterium
TCAAGACTTCTTTAATAACTCTTTTAATAAAAAAAGGGGGTGGTCTTTTTATGCTTGACCTTTTACATAACAACGATTTGTTAGATGTTTTTTAAAGATATTTTAATAAAGTTTTAAAAATTTAATTATTTAATTATTTGAATTGCAATCCAGGGTGCTAAAAACAATGCACTTATAACTATTTTGTAAATGCCAAAATATAAATAAATATTTTTACTGATAACCTCTTCACTTAAGCCGAATAATTTGCCATGAGTTTTAATAATAAAACCGCGCAAACATAAGCAAAATAAAAATTGTATTATACAAATTACAATATTAATTATAAGTCCCCACAGAAAAAATTCTTGTAATTTTGCTAAATCCATTTAATCCCCCTTTTTCATTTTTTCTCCATCTAACGTTAGAGTTCAGCTGACCCCGTAGGGGCTTGAGCGAAGCGAAAGCGGCGGGCGCGTCCCGCCGGTCAGCTGGAACGAATGGTTAGATGGTATTAAAGTTTAAGCATATATTCTTTACCCGGTTGCGTTATCCTGTATTCAGCACCCTCGCCAAACGATCTTACTGAACCCCGCCTGATAAAGCTTATTCTATATAATTCACCTAAACCTGTTTCAAATTCGACATTTTTGAGAGACAGCTCTCTGGATAGATAAACATCATTGAATTTAATTATGTCTTTTTCTTTACATTTCTTTAAAATAGCAATGGCATATTCAGACAAATTAGTGTTTTGTATAGTTGATGTTTGCACTTTTTGAGATTCAATTATATTTTTATTCAGTGTTTTTAATTTTAAATTATCTTCTTCTAATTCATAAATTTTAGTTTTTAGACCAACAACTTCCAATTTTGTATCTACTAATTTATTAGATAAATCTGCAAGTAAGTTGCTGAATTCTGCATCTGCAATATTTTTAGATATTTCTTTAAGTCGTTTTGTAAGATCAAAGGCTGTTGTTATTCCAGAAATAATTGTATTTATATCAGTCATGATTCCTCCATGTTTATTTATCATCTAACGTCGCAAATCAGCGGCGCGGTATTCCGCGTACGCTGAATTTGTCTTGTTAGCCTTTCTATATTTCGATCAATGGGAAAGGAGAGCCTTTTCCAATGCTCTTGCTCTCAATCCCATGTAACGATCATTATCTTCCTTGGGCAAATTGCCGAATCCTTGTTGAACAAGAGCGGATATCCGCTCTGATCGGTGGCGGAATATCCTCCACCAGCATTGACTTTCATTGAGCCCATCGTGACGAAGTTCTGATCGTCCTGTGATAGTGTCCGCACAGCTTTCCAATGAATGTGCACCATTTCATCTCGTTCTGCTTGTGTCAATAGGGCCTCGCCTTTGACCAAGAGATTGTAAATGATTGCCCCAAGGTTGACGTTGGGATCGGCCTGTTGTGCCATTGTGTTGTTGAAAGCACAAAGTGCTTGATCGGAGAGGGAAGGAAAAGCTTCTTTCATCCCGTATGGGTCAACCATGCCTTGGACTTTAAAGTACGACTGTATGCCTATGATTGCAAGAAATAGAAGGACCCCTACAGTACCCACAAGGGCATTCTTCCCCTTGCGGGAAATCTTAATGACTTCAATTCCGTAACCTACGCTTGCGCCGATCAGATAAGCAACAAAAGCGACTATGGCCGTGTTTCCTCTTCCTGACACAAGCCCTGAAGCAACCACTGCGAGAATCAGGCCAAGACCATTAGGATTCTTGTGAGACATTTGACTTGGGGGTTGCTCCGTTGTTGTGGTTTCGTCCGGATTGTTTGACTGTTCATTCATTATATTATCTCCATCTAACGTTGAACTAAGCTGCCGAGGGGACAGCGGAATAAATGCTTGATAAATTTGCCTACCCTGCGAACAAATTATAACTCAAAAAAAACCGTGCGTCCCCGAAGGTCAGCTTGAGTGCTTGGTTAGGCTTTTTAACGGTAATGAGCAACATAATAGTCAAGAACTTTTCTAATCATTTTTTGATACGGAGTATGTTGCTTTCTGGCAAATTTTTTAAAAAAATTTACACTTGATTTACTTAAGCCGATTGTAACCTTAACAGTTTCCTCTTTTAAAGCAAGTTTCTCTGGAGGAGGAAGAAAATCATCTACAACCTCAAATTCTATGGGTTCATTAGTGTATTTTATTCTTTTTTTCATATGCCACCTTTCCTTTTCTCCAATAGCCAGCGCCGATTATTCTAATTACATTACCTCTATATGTAAAACGTACAGTGATTATTTCTTGATCAACTTTTCCAATACAATAGTAACGTGCTTCTTTTTCACTATGCTTTAAGTCTTTAGCAATTAAACGTTTAGGGTCAATAAAAGCATATTGTGCTAATGCAAATGAAACATTGTGCTTCTTCTGATTTAATTTATCTTTATTTGAATCCCATTCAAAATGAGCTTTATTCATTATATTTACCTTTATATGGCTATTTTACCATATAAATATACATATTGCAATATGCTAGATTACTTTTTTTCTGTAGTCTAACGTTAGAGTTCAGCTTGCCGCCGAGCAACGCGAGGGAATAAAAACGCGTGCGTTTTTACGGTCAGCTGGAACGAGTGGTTAGATTGTTTTTCTTTTTTTTACTAAAATTAATTGATTGAGCAACTAATATAAAAAGTGAAAAGTATAAAGTAGCCACAAGAAAAGAAGTTTCTCTATTAATTTGACTCATAGCTTCAACACCGGCAAGCCACTCTTCTTATACATTTTCAGTTTCTTGTTTTTTATTACTCCATGCTATTCTATGTGCAGCCATTATTCCAAAAAAACTTGTTATACATAGAAAACATATAACGAAAACGCAAATAGCACGAACCCAAACTTGCTTTCTAAAAATTAGTGGCAAAATACCCATGAGTAAAGCGACTATTATTAATAAATCCATTTTCATTTTTACCTCAATCTAACGTTGAATTCAGTGGCCCCGAAGGGCGGCGAAGCCGTTGCGGGCGCTTTTCCCGCAAGTCCACTGCAATGACTTGTTATGTTGATGCTTTTATTAGCACCAAAGCACAAAAGCAACTATAAAGGCAATGACCAGACATAAAATTATAACCAATAAGTTTTCATACATTAATGGCTTGTTGTCAGCCTTACCATCAGAAAATAGATTATAAGTAGATATAAAAAACAATTCGGAAGCAATTAAAGCATAAAATATTGTCAAAAGTCCTAAGGCTATACCGACGCCAATTTGTGAGGGATCTTCTAAACCCGTAAGCATTAAAATTAACTCAATAATATAAAAAATAACACCAACACCAATTACATAGCGACTGCCTAATTTGGCTATTTCTGCAAAACGAGGATTTGGTTTATTAGGGACAAAAAATAATGAAAGTATTGCCTCAGGAATAAATCTTAAAAAGTCTTTTCTAAAAGCACTCAATAAAAGAAATGATGTAAGACCATAAGTCCATATAATTATCGGAGTATTAATGAAAAATATTAAACTTTTACTAAGTAATAAGGGAATCATTAACATTAATAGAGCGCCGATTGTACCTATAAAGTGGTAAGCGCAAAAAGTTCTATTCTGCTTGTCTATCATTATTCTCTCCTTTTTTATCAACATAATGTTGAGTTCAGCTGCCCCCGTAGGGGCGGCGAAGCCGTGACAAAACGCCGCGCGTTTTGGCAGTCAGCTGGAACGGCTAGTTAGATATATTTTGTTTTTTCCTTATTTTTTCAAGAGCATCTCTTAGATATTTAGGAGCAAAATCATCTCTTTTATCTTCTAAATAATAAGATTCAAGATTTTCTAAAACTTTCAGTGCTGATTCATCACCAATTTCTGCTAATATTTTAGAAAAATATTCAAATATTAAATTTGTACGATAAGGAGAATTAGTCCCTTTAATCTTATTTTTTTGTATTTCAATTGCTTTATTAAATTTAATAATTATCTTCGGTATTACAGGTTTTCCAATTTTTAAAAGATAAATGTAAGCCCAATGAAACCCCACATCGCCATATTTCCCAGATACATAACTTAGCTTTGTATTAGCTTCAAAAGAGTTAACTAAATAGGTTATTTTATTCTCTTCATCTAAATCTTTTATCATTAACAAAAATTTATTACGATCTTTTGTCTGTTTTATAGCATGACTAGCATAGTAGTGAAAAGAAACATAATTTCCTCGTTCTGGATTGCCAATAGTTTTAAGCTTTTTCATTTCCTCAAGAGCAGGTATTGCTCTTTCATCTGCAATTACCCCTAATGCCATAGATGCTTGCAATTTTATTTTATGATTTTCATCTTTTAAGCACTGAATTAAAACTGGAACAGCTCTTTTTACCTCATTTCCTTCAATATCTTCATATGCTATCTTGTAAATTTTGTTTACTGCATAAAGTTTTTCTTGTT
Source organism: Candidatus Auribacterota bacterium (assembly GCA_023144635.1). Taxonomy (GTDB): domain Bacteria; phylum Auribacterota; class JAFGBW01; order JAFGBW01; family JAFGJP01; genus JAGLFH01. The sequence continues at coordinate 4,397 of JAGLFH010000029.1, forward strand.
TATTTGCTGAAGATTCAATTTCTTTTATTGCATCCGTAACAATTTGTTTAATTTCATCATTTGATTTTAATGTTTCTGAATTAATTTCTCTTGGATAAACAAAGCAAATTATAGATAAAGCAATTAAAATAATTGTTTTTTGCATTCTGCTCTCCTATATCAAAATATATCTAACGTTGGAGCTCACCTGCCGCCGAACGAAGTGAGGGTGCAAAAACGCCGTGGCGTTTTTGCGGTCAGGTGGAGCGATTTGTTAGGCAATTGTTAAATTGGAAAGTCCATAATTCCATCATCAGTTATTGTGCTTTTTGTAAGGCAAATATTCTTTTTATCGCAAATTATTTTCAGTGCTTCTACCAATGCAGGACTCATCCTATGACCAATAATAATTTTGGTTACGGATTTTCTTAATGAATACCATTCTGAACGATTTAAAACTCTGATTTCTTTTTCATATTCCCATTCATTGTATTTCGAAGAGAGAATCGTTTCAGCAGTATCTGATGCATTTTGATATTCTTCCATTGATACTTGAGCAAATATCCCACGATAAATAACATCTTTCACTCTTTCATCTCTATCTGGAAGCTCTACTTCAACAACTAATCCATCAAATCCCGATGCGTAATGAGACCACAAGAGATGGCTATCAAAGGTTTTTGAGAGGGAACATATCTTTATTTGTTTTTTCTCCCTAATAATTGCTTCAACTTGATGAGAGTGATCTTTTTCCGATGAAGATGAATAGCTATAGGCAAACATTCCTTCCATTGGATCATTTAAAGTTTGCCAGTCAGCACAATGAAGCCGTTTATTAAATATAATATCAAGAGCAAAAGCAAGCTGTGATGATGGCCTAAATTTATAAGCTTTCATATTTTTATGAGCCTAACGTTGAACTAAGCTGCCTGAGGGACAGCGGAATAAATGTTTGATAAATTTTCCTACTCCGCGAATAAAATAAAGCTTAAAAAAAACCGTGCGTCCCCGAAGGTCAGCTTGAGTGTTTGGTTATACGTTGATTTTATAGTTGAGCTCGGCTTCATCACCAGTAATACCTCTAAAACCCCAGCAATGTGCTGGTTGTTCTTTTATTGTAATCTCAATATCTACTGGTGATATTCCAAGTTTTTTTTCAATTTTCTCAAATAATGCCTTTATCAAAGTCTTTTGTGTGTCTTTTTCACGACCCTGTATCATATTGATCTCAATTACCGTGTAAGCATCACTTCGACCACCAGGATAATAGAAGTCTTCTCTGTCCATTGGAATAAATCTGTGGGCACGCTTGTCTTCTGGCATACCAAGTGTTTCTCGCATACAGCAGTGAATGACATCAGATAGTTTTGCTTTTATTGGATTCAGCTTTTCTTTAATTCCATAAATTATAATCATGATTTACCTTTTGCGTATAACGTTGAGTTCAGCTGACCCCGGAGGGGCTTGAGCGAAGCGAAAGCGGCGGGCGCGTCCCGCCGGTCAGCTGCAACGATTTGTTAGACATTTACGGCAACTCGAAGTATTTTCTATGCCGATGGATTTCTACTAATTTACCCTCTTTGAACTTTAACCTAATAGAATTAAAATATTTCTCGTCATAATATATTCGCCATTCATCTCTTTCAGAAAGTAAAGGGTATTCTTTTTCATTAAAACCGATTTGCTTATGTGGACCATGATTGTTTTGATCTAGCGGATGTAAAACATAAACAGTTTGATCTTTATAAAGTTCTCTTGCCTTTTGAAATACAACTTCTTTAGATTCACCTATTTTAAAACCATATTTTTCACCTGTGATAACAGTGTCATCGATGTAGGTAAAGGTAAGATAACCAACATATGACATTGTTGGAATAATTATTAACAGTAAAAAGGCTATTACAGCACCCAGAACTAAATTTTTAAGTCGATTCTTCATGTTTTAATTATGTCTAACGTTAGAGTTCAGCTTGCCGCCGAGCAACGCGAGGGAATAAAAACGCCGCGCGTTTTTACGGTCAGCTGGAACGAATTGTTAGCTGTTCAATTTATTGTTGGTTCCAATGCAATTCATTGCCTGATGAAGTTGGTACTACATAAATTACAATATCTTTGAAAGAATATAAAGGATATGATGAATAAGTCTCTCTATCATAGCGAACAATAGGTTTTATGATATCATTTTTTCGCAAGAATTTTGTTAATTCGATTCTACCTTTAGTAAGCCCCCTGATATAATCAACTTTTTCTTTATCTTTGATTATAAAAAATGATGGAGGAATACAGATTGCAACACCAATTAAGAAAGAAACAATGCTTATTATTACTATTTTCATGGAAGCTGATGATTTTAACATATTGTTATACCCTTTTTTATACAGCTAACATTGAGCTCACCTGCCGCCGAACGAAGTGAGGGAACAAAAACGCCGCGCGTTTTTGCGGTCAGGTGCAGCGTTTAGTTAGAAGCTAACTTATTTTTTATTAAGTTCAAAAGTACCCTCTTCTATACTCTGCAAAATTGAAGATATCTTATTTTCCACATCTTCTATTGTTTCTATATTTGAGTAACCATGTTTAGATAAATCAACAATTCCAGATGAAATGACAGGATTAGCTGTTGTACGCCAAAGATCTGGAGCACTTCTTGAAGGTTTCCACAAAAAAGCTAAATATTTTTGACCTTGTTCGTATTGGTCATCAGCTGGTTTTTGAACCCACATTCTTATTTTGATTTCTTTTTCTGTGTATTGCCCCTTCAATATTTTATCAATTCTAAGTACCGCAAAACCTTTTAATTTATTATTTTCATTTGGCTTTTCTACTTTTATTGCAGTTGCTTCAATAATTAAAAGGCTATTGTAAACCATAAGCTCCAACGGTACTCGTCTATTTCTCTTAGCTTCAAGATTATGTATGGGTAGTAATATTAGAACAAGGAGACTAAATGTAATTAACTTTTTCATATTAATTTCCTTCTAACGCCCGAGCTCACCTGCCGGAAGCCATGCCCGAAAGGGCGCGGGTTACGGTCAGCGTGAAGCGAATTGTTATGTTTTTATTTTAAATCTTAGCACTGTTTTTAATTTTTCTGGCTTTATTTTTCTTGGATCTGAAATATATATTTCTCTGTGCTTTTTTGATTTTCTTATAAATTTGTTTTCTTTACAAAAAGTTTCCATTAGCTTAAATGTTCCAGGTTCATCATCGTAGCTTCCTAAATGCATCATTTGAACACATTTGCCTTCTTCAATTTCTGAAAATTCCACATTTTTTAGTAATTCACTAGGTTTCTTTTTCATTGTACGTTCAAATGTTTTTTGCGCAAAGTCATTAGTAACAAAATCAGGTTGTCGAATCATTAGATTGAATACAAGTGAATCTTTATCAAGAACACCTTTATAATTCCTTTTTGCTTCTTCATTTATATCCCAAACACCTTCTAGAGGATAAACAGTATATTCATAAAAGTCATCAGGTTCATAGCCATTTTTATAGGACATTCTAATGGCATAGGATAGAGAATAAAGGCTTCCTATACATTCTCCAAAAAAAGGATTATTAGGGTTTCCTTCTCCCTTAATTGAAAAATATTTAAAAGAGGGAAGTGTAATTATTTCAGGTTTACTTTTGGGTAAATAAATTTCTTTTTCTTTTTTTCTCCATTCATATTTCATAATATATTTATTCCTATTTTTCAACATAACGTTGAATTCAGTGGCCCCGAAGGGCGGCGGAGCCGTGACAAAACGTTTGCGTTTTGGCAGTCCACTGGAATGGTTAGTTAGACTGTTTCGTTACCTTTTTAGCTTTAAGATCAACTAGCCACTCTGCAACAGCAGTATTATTTATTTTGTAAATTACAACAAAAAGGTGTGTAGAGTCTATGCTACCAGGATAAAACGGTCTTTTAACATCCCAATTACGGCTTTCTGTATCGTGCCACCAATTTTTTTCTTTTAATTCTTCTTTATCGATTTGGCTAATGAGTTCTTTTTGAGTTTCTAAAACTAATTTTATTGCCTGTAAATGAGGAGAAGTTTCTTGAGCAAACAACATTTTAGGAAATAACCATATTAGAAGTAGAACAATAACAAATTTTTTCATTTTCATATTTGATTTCACCTTCAGTCTAACGTTAGAGTTCAGCTTGCCGCCGAGCAAAGCGAGGGAATAAAAACGCGTGCGTTTTTACGGTCAGCTGGAACGATTTGTTAGACGGTAATTTTATTTTTCATATATCTCTTCATGAGATACAATGTCATCATCAGTATTAAATGCTTTATCTGAACCTGCACTAATTATTTGCCACCTTAAAAATTTAAGACTTTCAATATTATATTTTAAAGGTGTACCCCAATAATCAGTAAGTAATTTATCATCACTAGCCTCTTCGATAATTTCTGAAATATTATTTGGCAACTTATTATGCTTTTTATAATTCTCATTAATTAAATAATTTACATAAGCAAACTGTCTGAAAGTTCTGACTCGTGCTCTTCTTTCAGGCGTTATTTTAGGTGTTAGAACGCAATATAGTAAAATTGGTAATAAAAAAACAACAAACAGAACAAAATAAACAATACTCTCAGATCTATTTTTTAGTAATTTCTTCTCCATGTATTTATAAAAGAAATATAACGGTATTATCGAAAAGAAGATAACTTCACCATAAAATGATGCATGAAGTATAGACAATACGCCTAAAGTAAAAATGATTAAGAGAGCAACAAAAAAATATATTTGTAATCTTTTCATTTATTGTCCGTCTAACGTTGAGCTCACCTGCCGCCTCGCGAAGCGAGGGAACAAAAACGCTGCGCGTTTTTGCGGTCAGGTGGAGCGTTTTGTTAGGGTTTTAATGTATATTCATATATTTTCAGAATAAATTTTTTATAATTTTCATCAGAAATATTTTCACAAATATATTTTGAATTTAAAATAACAGTATCTAGTGCCCATTTAGCAACCTTTGAATCATTTACATATTGGAACCAACCAGTAGGATTATTGGGATGTGGTTTAGGGATGATGTTTTTTGTTACAAACCTTTTTATAAGTGGATGAACTGAATAAGTTCTTTCTGGATCATTTGGATCCCATTCACATTTTTCTGGTTTTCTATGAATCAACTCATTTCTTAAATCAAACAATAAAATAAAATCATCATATATAGAAGAGCTTGCATCTATAGATTTATTTGAAAGTATTCTATATAGTATTTTATATTTATCTCTAATTTTACACGTTCTCGAAGTTATTTCATTGAATTGTTCTTTTATTTTGTCAGATGGTTCCTTCAACTGTGATAACGTTATCTCAATCATTTCATTACAAAATGATTCAAATCCTATTGTAGACAAAAGTATAGAAGGAATACTTTCATGTTCATCTCCATTCTTAGCTCTTTCAATGGATTTACGAGCATAAAAAAAGAGTGAACCGCTTACATAATGTGTGCCAATTACCATTTTTTAATATACCCTAACGTTGAATTCAGCTGCCCCCGCAGGGGCGGCGAAGCCGTGACAAAACGCCGCGCGTTTTGGCAGTCAGCTAAAATGGTTGGTTAGGCTTTATTACT
>JAGLFH010000003.1 GCA_023144635.1 Candidatus Auribacterota bacterium
AACTTTACACGAGAAGATTTTTATAGCCTTGAAAAATTAAGCCCTATATTCAGCAAATGGAAAATTGATCGGATAATTGAGGAGACTACAGAGCATGTTTCAAGATGGAATGACTTGGCCGCTGAACACAGTGTGCCGCATTCATTGCTCAAATTGATAAGTAGTAACTTACGGCTAACGATTTAACCGGGGTACAAATAACGTATAAGTAGTCAACCCTCTATTAGAAATAACTTAAAGATAAAATTAGGATAGGGATAAGTGTCTAAACATCTTCTTTCTTTTTCTCTTCTCGTCGTACGAAGTATGACCTAATCTGTGTATATCTGTGGCTAAATAGGCTTTGCCAGTTGTCAGTCTTCAGCTATCAGCGGTTAGCTAGAACCTAAACCCCAGAACCTTTTTCTTTATCTTTTACTTTCCGAGAACCATCCGTGTGTTTTCGTGGTTAATTGCTTTTTTTGTCCTCTTTTTTCTTACTCTTCAACTCAACACTCAAAATTTAGCACTCAACACTTATTCTTTTCTTTTGTCTTCTCCCCTTTTCCGTGTTCTTCTCTGTATTTCACCTTCGACAAGTTCAGGACAAACGTGATAAAATATTTACTCTGGCTAACTGCTGATAGCTGAAGGCTGACAAAGACTATTAGGAAGGCGGCATAATTAAAAATATGATTAATCGTCGATTTTTTAGTGTTGTTTGTTTTTTTGTTTTCTATATTTTATTCTCTAATTCTGGCTTTTCCAAAACCTCTTCAAAAGAAGGTATTCCACAAACATCATATCAAGCGAAAGTTGTTGATATAAGTGGTGAAAAATATTATCCATCAGTCCTCCAGCAGATTGGCCAAGCAAAAGAATCTATTTACATGGTTATGTTTCTTATCTCTTATGAGCCGAATGTTCAGGATTCTCCTGTTGCAATTCTGCTCAACGAATTAATAAAGGCAAGGCAGCGAGGCGTTGATATAACAGTTATTCTTGATCGTAACGTAGATTATAAGATCAAGGACTATACTAAAAGTTTTTCGTTAGAGAGAAAAAATATATGGGCTTTTCAAAAATTAAAAGAAGCAGATATAAATGTTTATTATGATGATCTATATACATATACACATGCTAAAACCCTCATAATAGATAAAGAAAGCATTATTACTGGAAGTGCTAATTGGAGCAGATCAGCTTTTCAAAAAAATATTGAAATAAATTTTCTTATAAGATCAAAACAGCTGGCAGAGGAGTTAACAAAAGATGTTAATAAAATAAAAAAGTTTAAGGCATCAGGGATATTCCCTTTTTCAAAAAAAAATGCTATACGCATTTCACGAGCATTCATAGACGATCCATCTTTCGCAAGCCTTATGATGACAAACCACAGCAAAAGGGCATTTGATATATACCTTTTTCTCTTAAAAGAATTAGGTAGTAACGATCAAGGTAAGATCATTCTTGATTATGAAAAGCTGGCACATTCATTAGGCGTTTACAGTGAAAAGAACCGAACAGGTTATAGAAGAAAGATAAACAGAGAATTAAGAAAACTTCAAAAAACCTTTTCTCTTATACGTTTTGAACCTCACCATTCTAAAGAAGCTGTGATAACTCTTCTAAATTATAATGATCCTGAAAAACCTTATGCTGTTCCTCAAAAGAACTTTTTTATTATTCCTGCTTCTTATTGGGAATATGGTCTTCAAAAACATCTTAGTCTGAGGGCACAATTTTGCTATCTTATTAATCTTTTTATGTTAAGTGTGAGTGATATTCCTCCTGTTTGGTCATCCGGCCGTGGTTCACTCTCAAAACGTTTTCATATTGATAAGTGGACTATCAGCAAAGGAATGGGTGAACTTAGAAGACATAATCTTATTGATATAAAATATATGAGTCCTGTAGGTGAAATTTATTCTTATTCTTTTCCTAATCATTATGTGTTTTTACCCCTGTATGATCCTGAAAAATTGGAAAAGCACATGATTAAACTGCAAAAAACGTATGGCATAAAAAAATTAAGAAAAGCCAGAAAGTATGCAGCGATCGTTTTTAAGGAAAACGATCCTATTGTCGTTAAAGAAATTATTCTTATGATGAACGTTTACAGTGAACCTGTTAAAAAAGCCTTCAATATCGTAAATAAGAAACGTATCAGTAATCCTAAAAGAAGTTATGCCTATGTAAGAGGGATTATTGACAATTTGACTAAAAAGTAGCCACCGAGAATACGAAGAAAAAAATGTAAAAAGTGAGTAGGGGCGGATTCCAAATCTGCCCGTGAAAAGATAAAATGTAAAAAGTATGTTTGCAAAGCCTATTAGCTGCCGAGATTTCATGATTTTACCCTTCATGTAGAATATCTTTATGTTATAATAAAAACATTATTTGGGGTGAGAGGTAGTATATATATGTAACTCAGAGGGACGGAGTCTGTCCGTGGTTTTCACGAAGTTAGTATGCAGTATCTGCTTTGTTATGCTTCTTAAAAGTTTTCTCGACGTATAACCCATACGCCTCGTCGCCTTTTAATTGCATGCCGCGCATCTAACAACATACTAACTTCGTGAAAACCACGGACGAACAGTTTTGAAAACAATCTTAAAACCTAAAGACTGAATTTAAATTAATTGTATGCCTCACATCTAACAACATACTAGTTTTGTGAAACAAGCAGATGAATATTTTAAAGACTTGTAAAGCTCCAGACTCGTTAGAATAAAAAATAGATTTTACTTAGGCAGATTTTAACTGTTAAGAACGTCCAGTGGGCTGGAGATGTCTGAGAGACTCTTTTCCATGACATGAGTATATATCTCGGTAGTCTTTACATCAGCATGTCCCATAAGTTTCTGGACAACTCTGATGTTTACTCCGTTTTCAAGTAAATGGGTAGCAAAACTGTGCCGGAAAGTATGACAGCCTATTTGTTTCATAATAGAGGATTGCAAAACAGCTTTTTTTACAGCTTTTTGCAGACCGGATTCAAGAATATGGTGTCTGCGGGTTTTTCCTGTTCGCGGATCCTTGCTCATTTTTTTTGATGGAAAAACATATTGCCAGCGGAAATCTTTTGCAGCACTGGGATATTTTTTTGCCAGAGCAGAGGGAAGTAAAGTTTCCCCATAGCCATCATTTAGATCTTTGTTATGAATATCCTTAACTGTTTCAACATGTATGCGAAGTTCTTCCTTAATGGATTTAGGGAAAAGAGTTATTCTGTCTTTTCCGCCTTTTGCTCCACGCAAATATATTTTATTGCTATCAAAATCTATATCTTGTACACGCAGCCGGATGCATTCCATTAAACGAAGTCCGCCGCCGTATAATAACTTTGCCATGAGCAAATGGGTTCCCTGCATGTGGCTTAAAACACGTTTGACTTCATTTTGAATCATGACAACAGGAGGTCGCTTGAACTTTTTTGATCTTACCGGTTCAATCTGGCCTTCAATAGGAATATCAAGGACTTCCCGATAAAGAAAAATAATAGCATTGAAAGCCTGACGCTGAGTTGATGCAGAAACTTTTTCTTTTTCAGCCAGATGGCTTAAAAAAGATTCGATCTCAGTTTTACCCATGTTTTGAGGGTGGGTTTTACATTTATGAAATTTAATATATCGTACTATCCAGTCACAGTAAGTCTGCTCTGTGCGATATGCATAATGGTGATACCTGAGAACTTGCTGAACCTGCTCCAGAAGCTTTAAATCAGCATTAGGTTTAAATTTTTTCTTTATTTCCATATTCATACTCTCTAAAATCCAGTTTTTTACAATATACAATAAAAACATGGAAAATAAAAAGCATTTTTTCCATGTTTTAGGTTATAATAACATAATATGTGGAATTTTTTCTCTTCTATAAGGGTGATATATAGAAAATTTTCCACATATCAACAATGTTAGGTGGAGAAATATATAGTGAAAAATAAGTGGCTAGCAATATTGTTTTATTCCTATTCCTTGCTTCATATCTTAGGTTGGATTATTTTTGGGTATTCAAATCACAATGAAGCGTGGTTTCCAATATTCGATAAAATTTATTTTATTGGTTTTATGCCACTTCATATTCCAACTTTTTGGCTTTGTGAATTATTTTGGGGTTCTATAAATATTTTCAAAGCAAACTATATTGTTGGTCCAATTTTTGATTTCTCTGTATGTTCAATATTTACAGTTAGCGTTATATTGCTATTTGTAATCATTATTAGAAAACTAGTAAACCACCTAACAAAACGCTGCACCTGACCGC
>JAGLFH010000030.1 GCA_023144635.1 Candidatus Auribacterota bacterium
ACACTAGTGCCTCGTAGGTGGGCGCGAAGTCGTCTTCCTGCGAGGTGGCGCATAAATACTATGAAAATCATTTTTGAAGATAATCATTTGTTAGTTATCGAAAAGCCCATTGGTATCCTTTCGCAGAAAGATAAATCAGGCGATGAAGATATTTCCTCCCTTTTAAAAAAATATTTGAAAGAGAAATATTCAAAACCGGGAAACGTTTATATAGGTCATGTACATAGGCTTGATAGAAATGTCGGCGGAGTAATGGTATTTGCTAAAACAACGAAAGCGGCATCACGTATTTCCTTGCAAATAAGAGAGGGAATATTCAAAAAGGAATATTTAGCTGTTTTGGAAGGAGTTTTAAAGGAAAAGCAGGGTACTCTTAAGCATTATTTAATGAAGGATAAAAAAACTAACATAGTTAAAGCAAGTGCAGTTTCCAAGGCCGGATATAAACAATCTCTTCTTAGCTATTCTGTTGTGGAAGAAAAAAGTAATATGACTTTTGTAAAAATTGATCTTTTAACAGGCAGGTCTCATCAAATTAGAGTGCAGTTTAGTGAAATAGGTCATCCGGTAATTGGTGATAGTAAATACGGTTCAAAAAAAACAACCTTTAAAATGGCTCTTTGGTCATATCAGATAAGTTTTTTGCATCCAACAAGAAAAGAAAAAGTATTATTTTCATGTGTACCTCAAAAAAATGCTCTGTGGAACATTTTTTCAGTGCATAAAAAAGATCTTATATAATACAATAATAATGAATTTAAGCATACTTCAGGAGATAAGCATGAAAATAGAGAGAACGAAAAGAATAAACGGACCCGTTATTGTTGAACCAAGAATATTTGAGGATTCAAGAGGACATTTTTATGAAAGTTATAGTAAGCAGACTTTTAATCAGCATACCGGTTTAAATCTGGATTTTATGCAGGATAACCATGTTTTTTCAGTAAAAGGTGTTGTTCGCGGAATGCACTGGCAGATAAAAAGACCTATGGACAAATTGGTACGGTGTGTAAAAGGTGAAATATTTGATGTAGCTGTCGATATCCGCAAGAATTCTCCCACATTTAAAGAATGGGTAAGTGTAAAGCTAACAGAAAAAAATAAAAAAATGTTTCTGGTCCCAAAGGGATTTGCTCATGGATATTTAGCATTAACAGATGAGACAGTTGTTCTTTATAAATGTTCAAACGTTTACTGTACTGAAGGAGAAAGAGCATTTAAGTATAATGACCCCATTATAAATATAGAATGGCCTGAAATAGATGTATCGGTATCTCAAAGTGAAAAAGATGATTCAGCTCCTCTTTTTGAGAACCTTACAAAAGACGATCTTTTTTTATAGAGTAGTTGTTCAAAAAACTCATCAAATAACGTAGAATTGTATTGACGATCTATTTTTAAAAAAGGAGAGAAATAATTTCTATAAATAATAAAAGAAAACTATTTATTGTGTCTAACAGGCTTCCTGTACACATAAAAACTGAAGCTAACAAATATCTATTTGAAAGAAGTGTCGGTGGGCTTACAACAGGCCTTATTAATCTATTCAAGAAAATGAAAGGTTACTGGATAGGATGGCCGGGCATAAATGATATACCTAATAAAGATAAAAGCAAAATATATAATAAATTAAAAAAAGACTATAGATATGTTCCTGTTTTTTTGCGTAATGATGAATTTGAAGGATTTTACAATGGATTTAGTAACAGTACAATATGGCCTCTTTTTCATTATCAGTCAATGCATACGACATATGATCAATCACAGTGGGATACATATAAAGATGTAAATAAAAAATTCTGCAAAAAAATACTTGAGTATGCCGGGAAAAAAGATGTTATATGGGTGCATGATTACCAGTTGCTTCTTTTGCCGGGAATGCTAAGAAAAGCGCTTCCTGAGGCAACAATAGGATTTTTCCTGCATATTCCATTTCCTTCGCAGGAGCTTTTTAGACTTATCCCGTGGAGACAGGAAGTCCTTGAAGGCATGCTTGGTTCGGATTTGATTGGATTTCATACTTTTGATTATACAAGGCATTTTTTAAGCTGTTGTCTTCGCCTTGCAAATCGTGAGAATGAATTTGGTATGATGAAAGTTGATAATAGGCCTGTTTATGCTGATACTTTTCCTATGGGAATTGATGTAAAGAAATTTTTTGATTTTAGGACTAAAAAGAATAAGCCGGTACTTCTAAATAAAGACCTTGCAAAGAAAAAAATAATTCTTTCTGTTGACCGGTTAGATATTTCAAAAGGGATGCTTGAGCGTCTTATTTCTTTTGAACGATTTTTAGAAAAATATCCCCAATGGATAGGAAAAGTCACCTATATTCTTATTTGTTCTCCATCACGTACTCATATACTTAATTATCAGATCCTAAAGAAGAAACTAGATGAACTTGTCGGTAACATAAATGGAAGATTTTCAACTTTTAACTGGACACCTGTAAATTATATTTACCAGTCTGTTTCCCAGGAAGGGCTTATTGATCTTTACAGGCGTGCACATGTTGCTTTTGTTACACCTCTTAGAGATGGTATGAACCTTGTGGCTAAAGAGTATCTGGCAAGCCGTAATGATTATAAAGGTGTTTTAATACTCAGCGAGGGTGCAGGCGCATGCAATGAACTGGGAGAAGCGTTAATAGTAAATCCTAATGATGTGGAGCAAATGGCTGATTCTTTAAATAATGCTTTAATGCTTCCTGTTGATGAACAGAAAAAAAGAAATAAAATAATGATAACAAGACTTCGCCGGTATGATATTTACAGGTGGGGTGAAGATTTTATGGAAACATTGATAGAAAAAGGTAAAAAAGGAGAACAGCTTACCAATATAGAACTTACAGAACCTATTATGAATAGAATAGTAAACCAATATAAAAGTGCTCAGAGAAGAGTGATCTTTCTTGATTATGACGGAACTCTTGTTACTTCTTCAAGAAAAAATGAAAAAGTCCTTCCTAATAATGAAATATTAAAATTGTTGAAGAAATTATCAAGCGTTAAATCTAATAGAGTCGTACTTGTAAGTAGAAGGAATAGAAAAATATTAAGAAAATGGTTTTCCGGATGTAAATATCTTGACATTGTTGCAGAGCATGGGCTTTGGATATATCGTCACAAAGAAAATAGTTGGGAACCTCTAGAGCAGCATGTGGATTCTGAGTGGCAAGCTCATATTCGTCCTATACTTGAGACATATGTTGACAGGACTCCCGGGGCATATATTGAGGAAAAGCCTCATTCGCTTACCTGGAATTACAGAAAAAGTGATCCGGCTCTTGCTGAGATCAGGCTGCGCGAGATGACTATAAATCTTTTAAGCATCGTTGCAGGAAAAAATCTTGAAATATTAAGAGGCAATAAAGTTGTTGGTGTTAAGTTAAATAATATCAGCAAAGGAAAAGCTGCTTTGAGGATTCTTGAAGAAGAGAGTGAAGCGGATTTTATGATGGCTGTTGGTGATGACTGGACAGATGAAGAGATGTTTGCTTCTCTTCCTGAAACATGTGTTACGATTAAAGTAAAATATGAGGAACTTTCTCGTGCAAAATATTTCACAAAAAGTCCTAAAGGAATATTAACTCTTTTGGATAAAATAGTGTGATTTAAAAAAATTAAAAGTTTAAAATTAGAAATGTAAAGTTATAGAGTCTTACGGCGATATTAAAATAAAATTGAGTGTTAAATTAAAAAAGCATTAAAAAGAATTGCCACGAAGACATCCTCCTTCGTGTACTACTTCACAATTACGGTAACAAATTAGTTTTTCTTAAAAACTAGGATGAACAGGAATTTAGAAAAGACGAAAATACCAGCCAACTTGTGCGTCACTGAAGTAAGGAGGAAGGCTAATTAGCTTCTCAGTTGTTAGTAAAAAAACTCTGATCCTTTTTTATCCTGTAAATCTGCGTCCCATTTCTCTTTTCTCTTCTGTTACCCAAATTGTGGAAAACTAAACTTCGGCGGACTTATCGCGCCGTCACAGAGGGATAGACCGTTTCCTTATCTTTGATAAGGAAAAAGAAAAAATAAAGGGTAAGCTGTACGTCATCCCTGCGGAAGCCAGCGACCTTGCCGCTAGGCAGGCAGGGATCTAAGTAAAAAATTAAAGTTATTTGACGTGATAAGGCCGAGACCACATTTTCGCACAAAGTCCTGCGTAAAAACATATAAAATCATTCTTTAGAGAGGGGGCATATTATATTTCATGTCATGATTTTTCTCGATTAATACTAATGGAAAATAATTGCTTTTAGGTTTTTCTTTTCACTCAAATACTTGGTTTTTTGACCACTTTAATATATAAAAAACATCAGCGTAGCGTACCTTAACTTTAGGCATTTTAAACTTTAGCTCACTTTACACTTCATTTATTTTTTTATATTGATAGAATACTCATCATGAAGCGGGCATCCAACAAATCAGTTTTTATACAAGTTGCAGTCGATAGATATGTAGATAAATTATTTGACTATTCTGTACCACTAGATATGGTGGATTCTGTTAAAATCGGAATGCGGGTCCTGATTGATTTTAGAAGGAAAAAGATCTATGGACTTGTCATAAGTAAAAGCAATACAACAGATGTACCGTCAAATAAAATAAAACCTATCCTTTCTGTTGATAAAGAGATACTTTTCTTTGACAAAAATATGTTAAAGCTTGGGATTTGGATATCACAGTATTACTGTGCCCCGCTTGGAATGGTATTAAAAAATATTATTCCAACGCAGATTCGTACCCTCAAAAAAAAGTTTTTGAATTGTGAACAGGAAGGGGAAGAGAAACTCGATTCTTATCTGCCTCCTGTACCTCATCATTTAAACAAGGATCAGTTAGATGCTCTAAATGAGATCCTGAATACAATAAATAATAGAGAATATAATACTTTTTTGCTTTATGGTGTTACGGGAAGCGGTAAAACAGAAGTTTATCTTCGATCAATAGAACATGCAAAAGCCAAGGGAAAGCAGGCTATTGTCATAGTTCCTGAAATATCTTTAACTCCTCAGATGATAGAAATATTTGAAACACGCTTTGATGATGTTGCTGTTTTTCATAGCCGCCTTACCCCAAAAAAGCGGCGTTTATACTGGCTTGGAATGAAAAGAGGTAAGTATAACGTTGTAATAGGAGCAAGGTCTGCAGTGTTTGCACCTTTTGAAAATCTTGGTTTGATAATTGTAGATGAGGAACATGAGCGAACTTATAAACAGGGTGAGATTCCTTTTTATAATGCCCGTGATGTTGCTGTTATGCGCGGTAAAATGTCAGGTGCATGTGTTGTTCTTGGTTCTGCAACGCCTTCTTTGGAATCATATTCAAATTGTGAAAAAGGAAAATATAAACTTCTTGAACTGCCTTTTAGAGTAGATAAAAAAGAACTGCCCAAAGTCGAAATAATAGATATGAATCATGAAATAAAAAAATCAAAAGGAAAAAATGCCGTCTTTTCAGCGTTTCTTTTAGAGGAAATAGAAAAACGGATTAAAATAGGAGAGCAATGTATACTTTTCTTAAATAGAAGAGGTTATTCTACATTTGTGTGCTGTAAAAAATGTGGTTTTGTAATGAAGTGTGAACATTGTTCAATTGCGCTTACTTTTCATAAATCATTTTCAGCTTTAAAGTGCCATCGCTGTGATTATTCAACAAATTTACCAAAGGTATGTCCTGAATGCAAAGATGGTGAGATGAAAAAAGCAGGTACAGGAACTGAAAAAGTTGAAAAACAGTTAAAAAAAATATTTCCTGAAGCAGATATAGCAAGAATGGATACAGACATTACAAAAAAGAAAGGTTCTTATGAAGAGATATTGGGAAATTTTAGGAGAGGTAAAATAGATGTTCTTGTAGGGACTCAGATGATAGCTAAAGGTCTTGATATATCAAATGTTACGCTTGTAGGAATTATTGCTGCAGATATAGCCTTAAACCTGCCGGATTTTAGAGCAGGAGAATATACTTTTCAGCTTATTACGCAAGTTTCAGGACGCGCGGGAAGAGGTGCATTAAAAGGTAATGTTATTTTACAAACTTTTTCACCGGAACTGCCGGTCATAAATTTTGCTGCAAAACAAGATTATATTGCATTTTATAAAGTAGAAAAAGAGTTTAGAATGGAGTTAAAATACCCGCCACAGCAACGTTTTATTAATATATGTTTTCGCGGAGAAAATGAAGTTGAGCTTGCAAGATTCGTTCAAAATTATTGCATGAAGCTTAAAGTAATTCTTTCTTCTGCAGGAGCAGGATTTAAAGGTCCAATTCCATCTCCTATAAAAAAGATCAACAGGTTTTATAGGTGGAATATGATAGTAATGACAAAGAATATCCTTTCAATTGCAAGCATACTAAATAGATGTGCTTTTCAAGATGATTCAGGAAGAAATCAGGTAGTTGTAGATGTTGATCCTTTATCTCTCTTATAAAAGTCTTCAATTTTTTTGGAAATATCTTTATAAGAAATATCCACCTGATAAATTGCTTTATAGTGTTCAATAGCAAAATCATGTTTGCCGGCTTTTTCAAGTGTGGAGGCAAGATTATAAGTTATATCTTTTTTCAAAGAGCTCATATCATTGCCGCAGCTTTCAATACCTTTTTGAAATTGTTCTATTGCAAGATCAAGGATATTCTTTCTTTCAAAACAAATGCCCAGCTTATTGATAGATTGTGATTTGTAATTAGGTGAAGTAATTGACCTCTGAAATTGGGCAATTGCTTCGTCAATCTTTTCTGCTTCAAGAAGGTGATCGCCATATTCAAATAGCAATTTATAATTTGTAGGGAACTGGTCGCAAAGGTCTTTATATCCTTCAACAATAGTCTTTAATAGAACCTGTTCTGATGCTTCCTCGTCTTTTAGGATCTTGTGCTCAAGGAGAACTACAGATCGTGCAAGCTCAGCATCTCCCGGCTGCATTTCGGATAGTTTTTTAAAAGCCTCAAGTGATTCTCTCATTTTTCCAATTTTTTGATATTCCTCAGAAAGAGCTCTTAACGCTCCAAGATTATGAGGCTCTTTTTTTAAGAGCTCTTCATTTTTATCTATTATCATCATTATTTCTTTATCTGTCTTAGAAAGATGTGCTTCAATTTCAGATAATTTTGCATCATCTTCATCTTTTATCTTACTGCGAAAATCCTCATTATCATCCCAATTACTTTTTTCAATAGTGACTTTTGCTGCAATATCCTTTAATCCTCTATTTGCATCATTGTCAAAAGGAGCGATTTTAAGTATTTTTTTAAAAATGTTTCTTGCAGAGTCTCTGTCATCTAAATCCATATATATTTTGCTGAGAGCCTTTAATCCCTGAAGATCTTTGGATTTTAGGTTTAAAAAAGCTTTATAAGCATGTATGGCAATGTTTTGAAATTGAAGATTTGATGCAGTAGAGCCAAGCAGTTTTAGCATAATAAAATTTTTAGGTTCTTTTTTTATAATATCAATAAGGATGAACATTATTTTCTTCTCATCTCTTTTTGACTTTTGAATGAGAAATTTTATGTAGAAAGGAATATTTTCAAGAAAACTTAATACATCTGTTGCCGGGCTGCTTCCTTTAGTTTGCCTTAGTGCAAGAGTAGATGGAAAAAACATTCTGGATGCGTTTTCATTATTAGGATCATTTAAAAGAACTGATTGATAGAGTTCTACAGCATAACCGAAATTGCTCCTTTCAAATGCAGTCTTAGCTTTGCTTGCTATTTCCTGAAGCTTTCTTTTCTCTTCCAGAGTAAGTTCTTTCGCGTCCAGCTCAACAGGTGCTTTCTGTTCTTTTTTTGATTTTTTCATAGATATTACCGTCTTTTCATAAAGGTAAGCATATTATAACACAAAGCCAAAGTGAATCAATGCTTTTAAGAAGCGTTCAATGATGATTTCCCATTTAAAATTAGAAAGAGTAAACTCATATCCTGCTTTTCCCATATCAATAAGAGCCTCACTATTATTTAATGAATAATTAAGAATTTCTTCAAATTCATAAAAATCCTTAAATGAAAATCCTCCCTTGCATTTATTTATCCAATAATCAGTAACCTCAGATCTTACATTTCCAATAACAGGTCTTTTTTGCAGCCATGATTCCATAATAACAAAGGAGAAAGATTCTTTTGTCGAAGGCTGACAGGTAAGAAGGGCATTTTTATAAAGCATTGCTTTTACATCTTCCGGAACATATCCAAGATCTATAATAAAATCTTTTTCCGAAGGCCGCAAGTCTACATATCCGGAGCCTGCAGTCACAAGCTTTAATTGATTATTGTTTTGCTTTTTGTATTCACGGAACATCTCAAGAAGAAGGTTGAAATTTTTTCCTATTTCACGCCTTCCGCAGTAGAAAAGATATGGTGATGTGATCTTATGTTGCAAAAGCAGTTCTTTACCTGCAACTTTTAAAGGCGGATCAACACCTATTCCCACAAATAGAGCTTTTTCAGGATCAGTTTTGCTTAATCTTAGAACAAGATCTCGTTCTGGAGGAGCATTGCAAATAATTCCCTTAGATATTTGGAATATTTTATTTATCATTTGTAATTTTGCAAAGGGTTCATTATGAAGACACGGTATAAGAAGTGTTTTTTTAGGGCAAATTTGTGCACCGTTTACTGTTAGGCCAAAAAGATAGGGCATAAATATGAAAAAAGCATAATTATCTTTTTGCTCTTTTATAAAATCATAAAGATGCTGGCTATTCAGGTTATTATCGAAAAAGAACTTTTCTTCTTCAAAAGATATTTTTTGCTTATAATAGAGTTTTTGTGCTATTTGATCAAATTTATGTGTTTCTTTTCTTTCATTGACTTTAAAACGCCGTACAGTGACGCCGTTTTTTTTAAAGCTTCCTTCACTGTGCTTATTTAACCAGGTAAAATGATCTTCTGCACATGTCGTTAATATTTCTGTTGTAATACCCTTAAAAAATGCAAGATTTTCAGCAAAAAGCCGGCAGGCAACTTCTGCACCTCCTGCACTTGATTGTAAATAACGGGGTGAAATAAATGCTATTTTTTTGTTTGTCTTCATAAGTACCTGCATATTTTACAAGTTAAGTGTACCGTAGATGCAAGGCATTAAAAATATCGCTGTATATCATACTGCAAGTTTTTAATAACGAAGCAGATGCGGTGGAATTAGCTTGCCTTCGGTGATAACATCCGAAAAAAATATTATCTTTCCTTATAAAATAGAATGATGATATTTTGCAACTAATTTTTCCACTCATTTTATTTATTTTTTAATAATAAGTATATAAATATACTTCGGCTGTTTTCATGAAAGATGCAGGCTAACCTTTGTAGCCAAAATAGATTAGAGCTTTATAAAAACGATCAACTATTTTTTCCCATTTAAAATTTGCAACAGTAAATTCATATCCTGCTTTTCCCATTTTGTCGAGGACTTTTTGATTTTGTTGACTATAGTTAAGAAGTTCTTCAAATTCATAAAATGTTTTAAAGGAAAAGCCTCCATTTGAAAGCCTTACCCAGTAATCTAATACTTTGGATCTTTTATTAACAAGTACCGGTCTTTTTTGCAGCCATGATTCCATTGTTGCTATAGAAAAAGATTCTTTGGTGGATGCCTGGCATGTCAGAAGAGCACTTTTATATAGCCTTGATTTTAAGGATTCGGAAACAAAACCTACATCTATTATATCAGATATTTCACTTGGCATTATTTCTATCGCGTGTGTTCCTGAGGTAACAAATTGAAGAGAGTTCTTGTTTTGTCTTTTGTACTCACGGAACAATTCGATAAGAAAATCAAAGTTTTTTCCTCTTTCGCGTCTTCCGCAGTAGTAGATATATGGTTTGGTTATGCTGAGTGATGACAAGATATTTTCATCTTCTATTTCTTTTGAGGCTTCAACTCCTTCTCCGGCAAGAAAAACTTTATTATCGTTTACTTTTCCAAGTTGGATTATTAGTTCTTTTTCCATAGGAGAATTACAAATAATTCCCAAAACATCTTGAAACATTTTTTTGATAGAACTCATGCGGGCATAAGATTCATCATGAAAACAAGGCCTGATAAGAGTTTTATGCGGGTGTATTTTTGCTCCATTAACAGTTGTTCCAAAAAGATATGGTGTGAAAATAAAAAAAGCATACTCTTCTCCATGTTCTTTAATAAACCTGTAAAGAGATTCGCTATTTACGTTGTTGTTAAAGTAAAAGTCTTCCTCAATAGGGGTAAGCTTTTGTTTAGCGTCATTTTTTAAAACAGCAGAAAGATATTCTCCAGGATTTTTCCTTTCCTCAACAGGAAAGAAACGGACCAAGATTCCATTCTTTTCTACTGAGCCAGGATCTTTTGTGTTTTTCCATGTAGAATTATCTTCTGCGCATGTTGTTAGTATTTCTGTAGGGATTCCTTTTTGGCTTTTAAGTTTTTCTGCAAAGTGTCTGCAGGCAACTTCTGCGCCTCCTGCGCTTGATTCAACATATCGCGGAATTATGAAGGCAATTTTTTGAGGAGTGTCTTTTTTCATTTATGCTGTATAAAGTGGAGATATTCTATCCTGAAAAGCAGTCTCTATTTTAGGAAATGGTATATCTTCTTGACTAACAATGTGTTGGATCGTATCAAGAGCAAGTTTTGGCCGGTTACATTCCTGGCTTAGATGAGCAAGTATTACTTTTTGCAGGTTACCATGTAAAAGATGAGAAAGAAGATTTCCTGCTGAAGTGTTTGAAAGATGTCCATGGCGCCCAAGGATCCTTTTTTTTAGCACATGAGGACGCCTGCTTTTCATAAGCATTTCTTCATCATGATTTGATTCAAGGACGATAAAATCTGAATCTTTCATTTTTTCTTTTACGGCAGAGCTTGGAAAACCGAGATCTGTTGCAATAGAAAGTTTTAAATTATTATGTTTAAAGGTAAATCCAACAGGCTCTGCTGCATCATGAAAAACAGAAAAAGGTTCTACAACGATGTCTTTAAAAAGAAAAGGCCTGTTTGTAAGGAATATTTTAAAAGAAAGCTTGGTTTTAAGGATCTTTCTAACGGCATTAGCTGTTGAGCGGTTAGCAAAAAGAGATATATTATACTTCTCATGCAGTATTTTTACTGAGCGTATATGATCTATGTGCTCATGGCTTATAAGAATAGCATCAACCTGCTCAGGGCTGTAACCTGCCTGTTCTAAGCGTGTTATGGTTTCAGCTCCGCTAAACCCGCTATCAATAAGCAGGCATGCCTTTGGTGTTTTCACCAAAACAGAGTTACCGCGAGAACCGCTTCCTAAGACACAAAATTTCATATTATGACCTTTATTGTATTTATAATTTATTATTATAAGAGAAAAGAGATAAATAGTGAAGAACTATAACAAGAAACTCCGTGATGCGAAGTGCGTTGTGCGAGAAAAATTTTGTGTGGCAAGTATAAATAGCTTATATGAACGTATTTTATTTACAGACAGATTTTCTTATAATATAATCCAAAACTCAATAATAAATTTAAATCTATATGTGGAGAGATGGCCGAGCTGGCTTAAGGCGATAGACTGCTAATCTGTTGAGTGGGTTTTACCTGCTCCGAGGGTTCGAATCCCTCTCTCTCCGCCACTTTTTTACTAAGTCAAAAGAGAGATGAGAACCCGAGGGAACCGAGGTTCGACAAACGCTTTTCCAGCGTTTGAACTTCCGACCATAGGGAGGATGCCCGAAGGGTGAGCGGCAGGATAGCCGCGAATAATCCCTCTCTCTCCGCCACTTTTTTACTAAGTCAAAAGAGAGATGAGAACCCGAGGGGATTTCACCGCCTCTAATAGATGCTTAGCTCAGAATCAATTTGACATTGTACTCCATTTTGAGTACAGTTGTACTCAAAATGGAGTACAATGTATGTTGAAAAGTCTTTATATTGCAAAATCAAGAATAAGGCGGGATGTGCTTGCGCTTTTTTTTACAAGTCCATTTAAAAAGTATTACCTACGTGAGCTTCAACGTATTCTTAAGTATTCAGCTGGTAGTATCAGAAGAGAGCTTTTAAAGTTTAAAGAAGATAGCCTTTTTAATACAGAAAAAGTAGGAAATCTGCTTTATTACTCGATAAACACCAAACATCCTTTGTTTAAAGAAATAAAAAGTATTGTAGACAAAACGGCAGGTGTAGAGGCACAGTTAAAAGATGAATTGTTAAGTATAGGAAAAATAAAGCTAGCTTTTATTTATGGTTCTTTTGCGTCAGGAAAAGAAAAACCGGATAGTGATATAGACTTGTTTATTGTTGGTAATCCTAATGTTTTGAATTTAAATGAAAAAATTATGAAATTAGAATCAAAACTAAAAAGAGAAATTAATTCAACAGTATATTCTTTAGAAGAGTATTCATCTAAAAAAAAGAGAAAAGCAGGTTTCATAATGGATCTTATTAAAAAGCCTAAAATAGTATTAATAGGAAATAAAAATGAAATATACTGATTCAAAGAATGATCTCATAAAAGAAGATGTTATAAAAAAATGCCCTATTGATTTTCATGCTATTAATAAACTTGTTGGCAGAGCAAATATTGATATTAAAACAGCAGAGAGAAATCTAAAAGATGATGAAGAATGTGCATATAATTATGCCTATAATGCTATGTTGCGTTCAGGTCTTGCTTTAATGTTTTCAGAAGGGTACAGACCTAAAATAAAAGGCAAGCATCTTACTGTTATAAGGTTTACTAGTTCTGTTTTAGGTGTTAAATTTAAAAAAGTTATAAATAGTTATGATATTATGAGAAGAAAACGTCATCGTTTTATTTATGAACCTGATTTACCCTGTTCAAAAAAAGAAGCAGAAGAGTCGCTAATAATTGCTAAAAATTTTGTAAAGATAATACAAAAATCAATTAAAAAAAGAAATCCCCAAGAAGAATTTGATTTTTAATCATAAAGTTCTATTTTTTTAGTTATCTTTTATTTTTCGCGTCTCTTCGCGCATCTTAGCGGCTGAATTCTTTCTTTTTATTTGTGTTAATTTTTTCCTTTGAGCCTTTGTGTTTCTTTGGTTATTCTCATTTTTCCCAGAATATCCTCAAATATTCCAGTGGTACTTTTAAAAATGTTTTTCTATGAATACGGTCACAGTTATAGCAGGGATGACCTTCTTCTATATTCCTTTTAACGTGCAATTTTCTTAAATCATGCATTTTTTTGCTGTTCCATATAGTTTGTAGGTCATCGTCAAATATGTTTCCAAGTGCAAGGTTTCCAAAAAAGTCCTGAGGGCATGTTGTAACAGTTCCGTCAGCAAAAATCACGAGAGCATACCACGGAAAAGTACATTGATTATGTTTCCTCTTTTTATCAATGTCAAAAGATTCGATGTTTCCGCCCCAGTTGTGTGGTCCGCGGAATGTAATGCTGTCAATAGTTTGTAATTTATAATTATCTTTTAAATGTTTTTTTGCTTTCG
This sequence comes from Candidatus Auribacterota bacterium, assembly GCA_023144635.1. Lineage (GTDB taxonomy): Bacteria > Auribacterota > JAFGBW01 > JAFGBW01 > JAFGJP01 > JAGLFH01. Next base: position 13,429 of record JAGLFH010000030.1, read on the forward strand.
CATCTTTTTCTTTACCAAGGCTTAATATTTCTAATTTAATAAAGATTTTCTTCACTTTCTTTTGTTTTCTAAAGGCAAGAAGAGATTCAAGGTTCTTTAAAGATGTATTTAAATATTCATTTTTATCATTTGTTTGTTCTAATAAAGGATTTGGTACAGAAAAAGCTATCATATCAGGCGGATTTTCAAATAGTTTGGTGATCGGAAAAGTCTTTTTAAGAAGTGTTCCGTTAGTATAAAGCCTTACAAATTTACCTTTATTTTTAAGAATTTTTATAAAGGTAAGAAGGTCTTTATGTAAAAAAGGTTCTCCCCTGTGGAAAAGATTTACTTCCTCAACATCTTTAGGAAGAGCATTAGATATTTTGGAGAACTCTTCTATAGACATTGACCTTTTCTTATCTTCAGATATCATATTATTTGGGCAAGTTAAGCAATTTTGGTTACATAGATTTGTTATTTCTATCCATACTTTAAAAGGCGGATTTTTAAGCGAGATCTTACCTGTTAAAAATGGAAAAATAAATTTTGATATTTTTGACATAATAGTATAAAGATGTTATAATTTGTAAACTTTCTAAAAAACGATCTACATGCCTGTAAGCTATAATAAAGTATAATAAAGCATAGTAAATAATATGACAATTAATAATAAATTATTAGAAAAAGAGAATGATGAACTTATAAGTCATTTTGAAAGCCAAGTATTTCGTCGAGATGATTTAAATATTGAAACACTTGTAGGAGATGCTTCAACAAGACGTTATTTTAGAGTTAGTTCCAATGATCCTGATTTTCGGTCAGTTATTGTAATGGTCTCAGGGAAAAAGGATTGCGAGGATATTAATTCTCATGTTGAGAGTTATGATTATTTTATGAAAATTGGTTTTCCGGTGCCGGAACTTATTAAATCAGTGCCGGATGAAGGCTACATTATAGAAGAAGATGTTGGTGATACGAGCTTAGAGCTTTACATGAACAGTGGTGGTGAAACAGCAGATTTCTATTCATATTATGTAAAGGCTATAGATGGAATCGTACTTTTACAAAACTCATTTGATAATGCCGGCATTGTCAGTTCCTTTAGTCATTCGCTGCCTCTTAGAAACAGGTTTACAGAGAAGAAGTTTATCGAAGAACTAGAGATGTTCTATGATTATTTTTTTATAAGATATCACAAAATGGATATTCCTGAACATGATGATATAAAAAATATCTTTTATCAAATTACAGAAGAGATCTTAAGCGAAGTGCTTGTTCCAACACATAGGGACTACCATTCAAGAAATCTTTTTATAAAGAGTAATAAATTATATGTACTTGATTTTCAGGATGCAAGGCTTGGGCCTGCTCATTACGATCTTGTATCACTGATATATGATCCTTATATTAGGCTTACTGGGGCTACACAAAAACGTCTTTTTAATGAATATAAAAGTAAAGTTTACCTGAGTAGATACAGTACTTTTATTAAAAATTTTGAGAGGCAGTGTACAATTTGTGCTCTTCAGCGACTTTTAAAAGCAATAGGAACATATAGCTATATGTATTTAAAAAGGCATAACTCCTTTTATCTGCAGTTCATTTCAAATGCGCTTCGGGACATTAATATACTTATTGACGGTAAAGATGAGTTTAAACCTCTTGCAGATAATCTTAAAATAGTAGCAAAAAAAGAGTGGGGAAGGTAAACGTAAAAAAGTGCCTAAAGTGTACTAAAGTTCTAAGTACTTAAAGTTGAAGGAGTGCGCTTTGCGCACGAGTAATTAAATAAATTAAAATCTAAATAGTTTCCTGCCATGTTTTTTCTTTTATGTTTTTTTTAAATTAGTGTTTTTCGTGTAATTCGTGGTTAAAAATGCTTTTTCCGTTTGATACTTTTATAATTAGCAGTTATGATTAAATATTATGAAAGCTATCATTTTATCTGCAGGTTTTGGAACACGCTTGCGACCTTTAACAAATTATATTCCGAAACCATTGATACCAGTAGGAGCCATTTCCCTTTTAGAGTTTCATATAAGAAAACTGGTATCTTTTGGTATTAAGGATATCGTTATTAACAGCCACCATTTGTCCGGATCTATTAAATCATTTATTGGCAGAACAAAAATACGTGGCGTAAAGCTGCATTTTTTATATGAAAAAAAGATATTAGGAACAGGTGGAGCAATTAAAAATGCTCAAAGATTACTCGGGCAAGAACCATTTATTGTTGTAAATGCTGATATAATTCATGATCTTGATATTAATGCAGTTTTGCAAAAGCATATAAAAAGCAATGCTATTGCTACAATGGCGATAAGGAATACTAATAAGGAAAAATATCAGAGGATACTGATAGATAAAGGAGGAAATGTAATATCTATTGGTAAGCCGGCTAAAAGAGATAAAGGAAAAAAGAGACATCTTTTTACAGGTATACATATAATAGATCCTGAAATATTTTCCTTTATACCAAAAGGAAAATACAGCTGTATAAATGCCAGCATTTATTCGCATTTAATAGCAAAGGGCAAAAAGATAAGGGCTTGCAAGGTAACGGGATATTGGAAAGATATTGGAACAATTGATAGTTATTTAGGATCCGTCAGAGATTTTTTGAAAGGGAATTTGCCTAAAGAATTCTATAAAGGTATTTCGGGAAAGCTTATCTCTAAGAAGTGTCAGATTAAAAATAAGGGTTTTTCTATAAATGTACCTGTTTATATTGACCCAAACGTTGAAATCTCACAAAATGCTTGTATTGGTCCCAATGCTATTATATTAAAAGGGGCTCAAGTAAAAGATGGAGCTAAAATAAAAAACTCATTATTACTTAATAATGCAAGAATTAATAAAGATGAGTTGATTGAAGATAGTATCTGTTATAAGAGAATTTTTCTTAAAAGATCTTAATTAAAGAAAATATTTTTGTAAAATGATAAAAAAAACGGGATCGTTAATGATCCCGTTTTTTTATTATTACTTTTATATGATGTTATTTAATTTTTATGCTTGTCTTGATCTGGTACTTTAATATAGGAAGAGTTATTATGAGGATGTTATCTTTAAATTCAGCGGAGATCTTATCTTTTACTATCCTGTCGCCTAGATCTATCTTTCGGCTGAATTTACCGAGATAGCGCTCTGATACGATTTTTTTACCTTTTACCTTAAGAGCTACATTATTCTTTGTTCCAGTGATCTCCAGATAATTCTTCTCACCTTCAATATATTCAAGATTTATATCCTTGCTTGCTACTCCCGGAAGTTCTGCAATAACTACATATGTCTCGTTGCCTTTTATTACATCTGCAACAGGGAAAACATTTTTTTGCTTTGTTATTTCTTTTTTAGCTGCTGCTTTGACTTTAGCTTTAGCTTTGGCTGTTTTTGACTTCTGTTGTGCAAATGCAGGTGCAGATGAAACTAAAAAAACTGCGGCAATAAACAGTAAAACAAGTTTTCTCATATAATCCTCCTTGTATTTAGTTATTGTAGATGTTTCATTATATATCATGGTAGATATCAGTTCAAATAGTTTTTGCTCTAAAAGAGAAAAGCGAATATAATAAATATTAAGGTTTATGAAAGGAAAAGCTTATGTCTGATGAAAAAGCAAAGATACTCATTATAGATGATAATCAATCATCTCGTTATCTTTACAAAACAGTACTTGCAAATACAAAAGAATTTAACGTGATCCTTTGTGCGAATCTTTACGATGGTCTAAAGACTTTTTACAAAATCCAGCCTGATCTTGTTGTCCTTGATATGGATCTTCCGGATGGCACAGGAGTCGATTTTTTGAAAGATATTCGCGCTAAAAAGGATTCTACTAAAGTTATTGTTATAAGTGCTATAAAAAACAGCGATGTTATAATCCAAAGCGCAAAACTGGGAATTGGAACTTACCTCATAAAGCCTGTTGATATTAATAAGTTTGTGGAGAAGGTAAAAGAGTTTACTCAAGAAAAGTAGATATTATGTTTGGAAAAAAAATAGAAAGAGATCACAAAATAATAATTAAAAGCGGACCTGATAAGGGAAGGACTTTCTTAGTATCAAAGAAGGCTATTGTAGGAAGAGATAAAGATATAGATGTTGATCTGAATGATTTGCAGGTTTCCCGCCATCATGTAGAAGTCACTTTAAAAAAAGGTATTATTAATATAAAGGATCTGGGCAGTTCTAACGGAACAATTGTTGATGGTAAAAACATAAAAGAGGTACAGATATCCTCAGGTGAAACTGTAACTATTGGACAGACAAGTTTTGTTGTTCTTAGTTTGAATGAAGATAGGCCAATAGATGATTCGGGAAAAACAGAACCTGTAGTGGTAACAAAAGAGTTATTGCCAAAAGATATGACAATGATCCACTACAAAAGTTCAGAGGTGGATCATACATATGAAAAAGAAAGGCTTATAAAACTTCTTTCCCTTAGCAATAAGATATATGCAATATTAGATTTGAGAGAGATAGCAAATGTACTTATGGATTGTATCTTTGATATTTTTCCATCAACAGAAAAAGTAGTATTTTTCTTGTACGATAGTCAGGGAAACCGCATACCTTATGCATATAAAGTAAAGGATGAAGAAAATAGCCAAATAAAAATAAGCCAGACCATCCTTGATAAAATTCATGAAAAAAAATCAGCTATTTTAAGCAGTAATGTATCAGGTGATTTGGAGTATAAATTTTCTGAAAGCATAATACTTGATAAGATAACATCTTTTATGTGTGCTCCTATGTATATAAATGATAAGCCTGTAGGTGTTTTTTATGTGCATACCACAAAACTTCAAGGATGCTTTACGGAAGAGGACTTAAGGTTTTTTCTAGTAATATGTAATCAGATAGCTATGAGCATTTACAATGCAAGGCTTTATTCTGATTTAAGTGATTTGGCAGGTTACAATGCAAATATACTTTCAAGTATTTCTTGCGGAATAATAGTTATTGATAATGAAGGGCTCATTAAAACATTTAACAAAACAGCAGAAGATATCTTTCATTTGAACAAAGAAGAAGTAACGGGAAAGATAATTTCAGATAAAAATGAATTAAATGTGATTGTGCGGGCATGTGCGAAAGTTATGAAAAGTGATGATTCTTCAGGTAGAATTGAAATTGATTTTTATGATGAGTTGGAGGCACAGACAAAGACTCTTGCTGTATGGACTTCTTTTTTAAAGGGACATGACCAGAACATAAAGGGAATAATTGCTTTTTTTGATGATATTACTGAAGTAATAAAACTTAACCAGCTTCTTCAACGTTCGGAACGTTTAGCTGCATTAGGTGAAATGGCTGCAGGCGTAGCTCATGAGATACGCAACCCGTTAAATTCTATAAGAGGGTTTGCCCAACTTTTCAGCGAAGGTATGGTCACACAGGATAAAACAAAGGACTCTGCGGATATAATAATCCGTGAAGTTGATCGTTTGAACGGTCTGGTGGTAGATCTTCTTGATTTTGGTAGAGAACAGAAAATAGCAAAAAAAGAGGTCGATATCGTAGCGTTTATAAATGATACTATAACTTATGTCAAGCAGGGTCGAAAAGATGATGAAATAAAATGGGAGTCTGATTTTTCGTCTTCAGCTGTAAAGGTAAGTATTGATACTGATAAGATAAAGCAAGTGCTTATAAATCTATATCATAATGCTCTTGATGCATTGAAAGACAAAAAAGACGGAGTTATAAAAAGTTCGATAGTTTTATCCTCAGATAAACCAGATATGCTCCTGCTTAAAATTGAAGATAACGGATCAGGTATTCCAGAGAATGTAAAAAAGAAAATCTTCAATCCATTTTATTCTACTAAATCACGCGGAAGCGGATTAGGGCTTTCCATATGCCAGCGCATTATTGAAGGGCATGGCGGAGAAATAGATCTTTCCAGCAAAGAAAATGTTGGGACAGTTTTTAGTATAAGCCTACCGATATCATAATTTAAGTGCTTAATCTATATTTCACTTGAAAAAAAAAGACAATAATGCTATTTTTCCAATTGCTGTTTTGATATTTGAAAGACCATTACTAGATATTATTATATAAGTGCCCATAGCTCAATTGGATAGAGTATTTGGCTACGGACCAAAAGGTTGGGGGTTCGACTCCTCCTGGGCACGCCATAATTAAGAGGGCAGAAGATTTTTCTGGCCTCTTTTTTTGTTGTACAAAAACTTTAATAAAGAGATAATTTGAAAAACTTTTACATAATCGAAAAATCATGTTTACACACGAATATTGGATGAAAAAAGCATATTTGGAGTCTTTGAAGGCATATCAAAATGGCGAAGTGCCGGTAGGCGCTGTTATTGTAAAAGGTAATTCTATTTTAGGAAAATCCGGAAACCAGGTTGAAAAGCTAAAAGACCCGACAGCGCATGCAGAGGTTCTTTGTATAACTCAGGCTTGTGAGCAATTAAGTGATTGGAGGCTTGAGGGTTGCTCATTATACGTTACAAAAGAGCCCTGTATCATGTGTGCCGGAGCAATACGAAATGCGAGAATAAAAAAGGTGTTTTTTGGATTAAGGGATGCAAAAGAGGGTGCATGTGGCTCGCGTTTTGATCTTTTAAGAGATGAAAAAACCGGTTTTTTTGCGGATATCAGGGCAGGTATTATGGAACAGGATGTTAAAGAGCTGTTTGATGAGTTTTTTAAAAAAGTAAGAAAACAGTAGGCGTGTATGTCGCAATATGTCCTTCAAAAGTCTTACTGAGGTTACCGCATGGGGATTACGATTTTTTGCAATGACGACATTTTACTTTTATATCATGCAAATCTGCATTCAATTTCTACAATCATTGCGCGTTAGCGCACCTTTAATTTTAGGCATTTTCAACTTTAGGGCACTTTAGACACTTCCATTACAGGCTAACCGTCTTAACAGGTTAAACGGGCTAACAACTTTTCCTTTGACTATGTTAAATGTTTATATATAATTAAATACTTTATTTTGCTTGACTTTATATGTATTTTCGATTATTTTAACAGCTTTTATTTATAAGTAATTTATTAACTAGCAGGAGTTGTACTGATGAAAAGAACATACCAGCCGAAAAACCGTAAACGTGCTAAGACCCACGGATTTAGGGAAAGAATGAGCACTACAGGTGGAAGGAATATCCTTAAACGCCGTAGAAAAAAGGGTAGGAAAAAACTTACTGTTTCAGATGAAGCTTAATCCTTTTACTAAGAAATACCGGATATACAGGCAAAAAGAATTTGAATTAGTTTTTAAAAACGGAAAAGTGTTTAGAACAAATATTTTTAAAGCATATTTGTCTTCAAATGGAATGGAATTTTCACGTTTAGCTGTTGTTGTTTCAAGAAAAGTTGGAAATGCTGTATTGAGAAATAAGGTGAAAAGGATCTGCAGAGAGTGGTTTCGCAAAAAAAACTTAAGCTTTTCTGTTAATTCCGATCTTATAATTCTCTTTAGAAATAAAATAGATGATTTTTCAGGAAAGATGCTAAGTGTTAAACTCGAAGAGATAATAATTTTCTAGAACTTAAATGATTAAAAAAACAATTTTATTTTTTATTCGTCTTTATCAGAAAATATTGTCACCGATCGTTGGAAGATGCTGCAGGTTTGAACCATCGTGTTCACACTATATGATACATGCAATAGAAAAGAAGGGATTAATTAAAGGGATTGCTAAGGGCAGTTGGAGAATACTAAGATGTAATCCTTTTTCAAAAGGCGGATTTGACCCTGTGGAGTAGGACACAATATGGATAAAAAGACATTAACAGCTTTTGTATTGATTTTTTTGATAGCAATAATTTACCCGCGCGTACTTCGTACGATGTTTCCTGATCTTGTTCCTCCTCCTGTTGAAGAACAAACAATTGATGAGCCGGCGCTAACTACAGATAAGAAAATAGATGGTGTATATAGTGAAAAAGCGCCTTCTGCCAATAAAGAGAAGGAAGAGTCTGAAATTGTTAGTGACAATAATGATGATTTAAGCCTTGTAGAATTTGATGAAAAGATCTTTTCTTTTGAATCAGAAGAGATGTTGTTTAATTTTTCTAACCGTGGCGGCAGTATTCAGGCTGTAGATTTTTTGAAATACCCTACCAGCTATAGTTTTACTTCATCTGAAGATTATATTTTGGGATTATCTTCTGTAGGTAGCTTATCAGGATTGGAAAATCTGGAATTTGTCGTGACAGAAAACAGTGAGAGACGTATTGTTCTGGAATCTGTTTTAAAAGACGATGAACTCAAAATAGAAAAAATACTTGAGAGAACAGATAAAGAGCATTTTTATACTTTCCGATTACGAATTACAAATAATTCACAGAATAAATATTATATGAAAGATGGGCCGGTGATAAATGCCGGAAGTGTCATTTTTGACGAAAAGGATAAAAGACGTAAGCGCTATGCTGCCCAGGAAGCTACTGCTTTTATGATAAGTGAAGAAGTCCAGAGAATTAAAAAAAATGATATCGAAGGATCGATCTGGAAAGATAATAAATATATATGGGTCGGAATTCAGGACCCTACGGTTTGCTTTATCTTCATGGAAAAGGAAAAGATACTTGCTGGCTGGAATATTTCGAAAAAGATAGAGCTTTTTACAAAAGATGATGATGCAGATAACATTGAAATAATTACTTCTTCTGCAAAACTTAGAAGTATTGATATTGCTCCAATGGATACAGTGGAATATGAAGTAGCATTCTATGCAGGACCCAAATTATATTACCATCTTGCTTCTATTGGTGAAGATTTTAATAAGATAATTGATTTTGGAAAAATGCTTGCTCCAATTAGCCGTACAATAATATGGGGTCTTAACAAGCTTTATAGTTTTTTCCATAATTACGGTATTTGTATAATCATACTTACTATTATGATTAAAATAATGCTTTATCCGCTTACTCATTCCAGTATGAAGTCGATGAAGCGCATGAAAGATCTTCAGCCTCATATGGATGAGATCCGTGAGCAATATAAGAGCGATCCTCAAAAAATGAACAGAGAGGTAATGGCGCTTTATAAAAAGCATAAAGTAAATCCTCTTGGCGGATGTTTACCTATGTTTTTACAGCTTCCTATCTTTTTTGCGCTTTTTAAGACACTTAATAATGCAGTTGAGCTTAATGGTGCTTCTTTTCTCTGGATAAAAGACCTATCAGCTCCTGATGCTGTGCCTATAGGGCCTTATTTTGTAAATATATTACCGCTTATAATGGGTGTTACCCAGTTTATTAGTCAGAAACAGACAATTACAGATAAGCGTCAGGCACAGATGATGATGTTTATGCCTATATTGTTTACTTTTATTTTTTATAATATGCCTTCAGGGCTTGTTTTATACTGGCTCATAAGCAATGTTCTTTCAATTATTCAGCAATCGATGATAAACAAAAAAGGATAAATCAAAACTATCCAAAGGAGGTTTGTATGGCTGAACAAACAAAGTATATTCTTCCGGAATCAGAAATGCCTACATCATGGGTAAATATTTTACCTTTGCTAAAAAATCTGGATCCTCCTCTTCATCCTGGAACAGGAAAACCGGCAAGCCCGGAAGATTTTGCTCCTATTTTTCCAAATAGTCTTATTATGCAGGAAGCATCTCCTGAGAAAACCATTGAAATACCTGAAGAACTTTTAAAAATATTACGTATGTGGAGGCCTACACCTTTAATAAGAGCACGCAGACTTGAAGAAGTTCTTGGAACACCTGCGAAGATATATTACAAATATGAAGGTGCGAGCCCTGCAGGAAGCCATAAACTTAATTCAGCAATAGCACAAGCCTATTATAACAAACAAGAAGGCGTTAAAAGGCTTACAACTGAAACAGGTGCCGGACAGTGGGGCAGTGCTATAGCTATGGCTGCAAATTTTTTCGGCCTTGATTGTACTGTTTATATGGTAAAAGTCAGCTTTACCCAGAAACCTTATAGAAAAAGTGTTATGCGTATTTTTGGGGCAGAGGTTTTTGCCAGCCCAAGCAATAAGACAGAATCTGGAAAAAAGATTCTTGAACTTGATCCTGAAACTCCGGGAAGCCTTGGTATTGCAATTAGTGAAGCTGTTGAAGATGCTGTTAAGCATGATGATGCAAAATATACGCTTGGAAGTGTTTTAAACCATGTGATTCTTCATCAGACCATAATTGGACAGGAAGTAAAAAAACAGTTTGAACTACTTGGTGAAAAACCGGATATTCTTATAGGATGTTGCGGGGGCGGCAGTAACTTTACAGGATTTATAGTACCTTTTGTAGAGCAGATTATGAATGGTGAAAAAATTGAGCTGATAGCAACAGAACCTCATTCTTGTCCTACTCTCACAAAAGGTGTTTTTGAGTATGATTTTGGTGATACTGCACAGCTTACTCCGCTTATAAAGATGTATACCCTCGGACATGATTTTATTCCGCCTGCGATACATTCAGGAGGTCTTCGCTATCATGGTGATGCACCTATCCTTAGCAGATTAAAAAAAGACGGTATAGTTAAAGCAAGGGCTTATAATCAGCTTGAGGTTTTTGATGCTGCTATGACTTTTGCAAAGGCTGAGGGGATCATTCCTGCTCCGGAAAGTGCTCATGCAATTAAAGGTACTATTGATGAAGCAATAAAAGCAAAAGAAGAAGGAAAAGAAAAAGTGATCGCATTTAATCTAAGCGGACATGGATTTTTAGACCTTACTGCATATGAAGCTTACATGGACGGTAACCTTAAAGATTATGAGTATCCAAAAGAGCTTGTTGAAAAATCTTTGGAAAAATTACCGAAAGTTGGAGATTGATGGCAAAACAATTGTTCTCAGGTAATGAAGCTATTGCTTTTGGGGCTTACGAGGCAGGCGTGCATGTTGCCACTGGTTATCCGGGTACTCCGAGCTCAGAGATCATGCCGGCTCTTATTCCATACCCTGAGGTAAATATTGAGTGGTCTGTTAATGAAAAAGTAGCTCTTGAAGTTGCTATTGGATCTTCATATTCCGGCGCGAGATCACTTGTTACAATGAAGCATGTTGGTGTTAATGTTGCGGCTGATCCTTTAATGACTCTTTCATATACTGGTGTAAAAGGCGGTCTTGTTATTATCAGTGCTGATGATCCTAATTGCAACAGTAGTCAGAATGAGCAGGATAATCGTCATTTCGCCCGCTTTGCCAAGATACCTATTTTAGAACCATCGAACAGTCAGGAAGCATTTGATTTTACAAAAGAAGCTTTTTCATTAAGTGAAAAATATAAAACACCTGTAATGCTTCGAGTAACAACACGAGTATGTCATACGAAAACCCCTGTTTCTTCAGAAGGTAAAAGACAAGAAATAAAAATAGAGGGTTTTACCAAAGATCCATCCTGTTATGTAATGATACCTGCTCATGCACGAAAAAAGCATGTTGTTATAGAAAAAAGGCTTTTAGATTTGCAGAAAGAAAGTGATGCTTCTTCTTTAAATTATGTCGAAAAAGGTGAGAGGTCTGTGGGTATCATAACATCAGGCCTTTCTTACCAATATGTCAAAGAAGCTGCAGACGGAGAATGGATATTCAAGCTCGGAATGAGTTATCCTCTTCCGATAAATAAGATTCGTGAGTTTACTAAAAACCTTGAAAAAGTATATGTTGTTGAAGAACTTGACCCATTTTTAGAAAAAGAACTTATTTATAATGGGATCAAGGTTGAAAAGAGAGATAAAAAATTCTATCTTGGTGAGCTTAATACAGAAAGGGTAATGGAAATACTTGGAAAAAAAGATGCTGTTTTAGAGGGAGATAAACCTGAAAAAATAAAAGATATTCCTCTGCGTCTTCCTGTTTTATGTCCCGGCTGTGCTCACCGAAGCGTTTTTCAGGTTTTAAGAGATATGAATTATATTGTTACCGGAGATATCGGTTGTTACACTTTAGGTACTCTGCCTCCGCTCTCTGCGCTTGATACATGTGTATGTATGGGAGCAGGAATCGGAAATGCACAGGGAATATACAAAACAAAAAAAGATGAAAGGCTCGTTGCAGTAATAGGCGACTCTACTTTTGTGCATTCAGGTATTACTTCTCTTATTAATGCAGTCTACAACAAAAACAAGATAACAGTTATTATCCTTGATAACCGTACAACTGCCATGACAGGTGGTCAGCCTCATCCAGGTATCGACCAAACTGTAAGAGGTGAGAAAACAAAAGCTCTTGATTTTGAGGAGCTGGGGCGTGCTTTGAAAGTGGATTATGTGAAGACAGTTGATGCTTATCAAAAAGCAGAACTTCAAGAAAGTCTTGAAATAGCTGAAAAAACAGACGGTGTTTCTTTAATAATAGCAAAACGGGATTGTGTGCTTTTAAAGAAAAGAGAAACCTCAAAAGAATAAAAGTTGGGCATATATTTAAGGAATTGAAAAAGTAGATGACTAAAAATGAAAATACAGATATTGTGATTTGCGGAGTTGGCGGACAGGGTGTAATTCTTGCTTCTAAAGTTTTAGCAACTGCCGCGCTTTTACAGGGTTTTGATGTTAAGGCTAGTGAAGTCCACGGTATGGCTCAGCGAGGAGGTTCTGTCTTAAGTCAGGTAAGAATAGGAAAAGAAATATTTTCTCCTACTATACCGCTTTGCAAAGCTAGTACTTGTCTTAGCTTTGAAGAATTGGAGGCTTTGCGTTATCTGCCGTACTTAAAAGAAAAAGCAATGATCGTTGTTAACAATAAAAGAATAGATCCTTTGCTTGTTGAGTTAAAACAGGCTAAATATCCTGAGAATGTAATTGATCTTCTTAAGGAAAAAGGTTTCAATGTCTCTTCTATTAATGGAGAAGAAACGCTAAAGGAAAAAGGTTTTCCTCTTAAAGCTCTTAATATTTTACTTCTTGGAGTTGCTTCTAAAACAATACCTATTGCTGAAGAGTTTTTTTTAACGGCTATAGAAAAATCAGTGCCATTGAAAACAGTTGAAATCAATAAAGAAGTCTTTATGCTTGGAAGGTCTTTTTGAAAAGGATCAACTATTTAGTCGTTTCTTCTATCTTTTAGCACTATCTATGATCTTTACTTTTACTGTTTTATTCCTGGCTTGGCTTGGCGTAAATATTCTTTAATACTTATGGCAACCGTTTCAGCCTGCTTGGCAGGACTCCAGAAGAAACTCCCGTTTGGAGACCAGCATTGAGCGGAATTAAAATTATCTATAAGACGCTGATATGCTTTTAGTGATTTTTTAAATTCTCTTTTAAACCTGTATGCTTCTCCCATGATGAAATAGCATGTTCCTACATCATTTAATGCCCAGTAATCGAAAGATTTATTGGTTTTTGCATATTGTTTAAGCTGTGATTGCATTTTTTTAGCAGATTCTTTGTAAAGCTGGATACATTTTCTGCAATATACAAGAGATAAATCATATTCGCCTGTATTGAATGACTCCCATGCTTTTGCTGTTAATGTTTGAGAAGTATAATCGCCAAAACTTATATTTGTATTCATAAGCATTATCTGATCATTAGCAGCTTCTGAGATATTCCAATACCACCCTTGAGGGTTCCAGCATTGCGAAAAACTGAAATTTTCAATTATCATATTGAAACTATTTTTTGCCTCCTCTATTTTATCCTGCATAAAATATGCACGTCCTTTAATAAAATAACAGGTTGCAATATCATTAAGAGACCAATAGCTTTTTATGTTTTTTTCGTCAGGAAAATCATTAAGAGATGAATGCATATCAATGGCATTTCCTTCAAATTTTTCAATACAAAGATCTGCTTGTTTAATTGCCAGTTCGTAATTTCCGTTGCTCAGTGCTTTCCATGAGCTAATGGTAAGCGTATTTGAAATATCTTTGTCGGATGTTAAATCCTGTGCATATGTATTATCAATTACGGTAATTGATAATATTATAAAAAGTGTACGGACTATTTTGATCATAATAGGTCCTTTTGAAAAATAATTAATCCCCTTAACTATATATAACTCTCATTAGTGAAAAATAAAAGAGAAAAATGTATATTATGATCCGGCAGGGTTCTGAAGTAGACGACTTTTAATTACTTTCTGACTATTAAGATCATCTTTTATCTATTATATTGGTTTCTTTTTTCCAAGGATAGGGAATAGTCTTTGGCTCTACAAGTCTTATTGAGGCATTTACTCTTAGATTATCGGTTATATCCTGTTTTATGTTTAATTTTGTATCTTCCATTTTTCTTATCTGATCTACAAATAGCTCGCTTGTCACTCCTACCTCGATTTCCATACGGTCGCGATTGTTTGCTCTTTCAATAATTATTCGGTAGTTTTTTGTAGTATGTTCATAGCTAGAAAGAATTTTTTCTATATGCTTTGGCAGGAAAGAAATTCCATTTATGATCAAGCGTTCATCAGTATGATTCAAAATCTTTTGTATCCTTGAAAAGTTCCTTCCGCAAGAACATTTTTCAATAATCAAAGATGTTATGTTTCCTGTTCGGTACCTCAGAAGAGGAAATCCTTCACGGTTTATAGTAGTAAGTACAAGTTCTCCCGTTTTTCCTTCTAAAAGAGACTTTCCTGTCTTTGGATCGATGATCTCTGCTATAAAGTGATCATCATTGATATGTATACCGCATTTTTTTTCGCATTCTCCTCCAACTCCAGGACCTATTATTTCTTCCATTCCGTAAATTTCGGAAACTTTTATCATAAAAGTTTCTTCAATCCTTTTTTGGTGGTAATGAGGCAGGATCTCTCCTCCAACGATTATGCTTTCTAAAGAAAGATCTTGCGGGCTGATCTTTCTTTGTTCTATTACGTCTGAGAGTGCAAGAGCATTAAAAGGCGTTGTTATGAGTTTTGTGACCCTATATGATCTAAGAATATCGATGATCTCTTCAGGGTTGGAATCAAAACATGGAATTACCGAAGAACCAAGAAGTTCTGCTCCGTACATAACGACAAAGGCTCCGTTGATTATATTGCCGTTAAAGTTTATAAGTACTACATCATCTTTTTTTACTCCTACTGAACATAATACGCGGGCAGTCAGCTTTGAAAGTTTTATGATATCGCTTTGAGTATAGCCTACAACAACAGGTAATCTGAAAGGAACTGATGTCGGATAAATTCTTACTATTTCCCTAAGCGGTACGGAAAACATCCCGTACGGATGATGTCTGACAAGGTCTTCACGAGTTATTAGTGGAAGTTTTTGAATATCTTCTATATTGGTAAAATCTTCTGTAGATATATTTTTCTTTTGAAAGTAATCTTTATAGAAAGGAATGACTTTAATGATTCTGTTTAAAGTAGCCTGCAGGCGTTCTATTTGTATCTGCTCAATTTCTTTTCTATCCATTGTTTCCAGTTTTTCATTTAGAAACATAATA
This sequence comes from Candidatus Auribacterota bacterium, assembly GCA_023144635.1. Lineage (GTDB taxonomy): Bacteria > Auribacterota > JAFGBW01 > JAFGBW01 > JAFGJP01 > JAGLFH01. Next base: position 28,768 of record JAGLFH010000030.1, read on the forward strand.
TATATCCTCCTGTTTCAAATGACAAAAAACGCACTTGATTTTTATAATAACTAATTTTTTTTAACAAAATAACTTCATTCGGTTTTTTAATCCCAAATCTCTGAATATCCTTTTCCTAAATAGGCACGTTTTATCTCTTGGTTTGTCTTAAGTTCATCAGTATCTCCTTCAAGGATGATCGATCCTGTTTCGATCACATATGCCCGATCTGCGATCTCAAGTGCTTTTTGGGCATTTTGTTCTACAATAAGTATTGTCTTACCCTGTTCTTTGAGTTGTTTTAAAATACCGAATACATCGTTTATAAAAATAGGGGCAAGTCCCATGGACGGCTCATCAAGCAACATTATTTCCGGTTGTGCCATTAAGCCTCTTCCTATTGCGAGGATCTGCTGTTCTCCTCCTGAAAGAGTGCCTCCAGCCTGATCCTTTTTTTTACGAAGAAGCGGAAGCATCTCAAAAATTTTATTTATATTTTTTTTGCATGTGCTTAATTTTTCTCTTTTTGAATATGAGCCTAAAAGGAGATTATCCCAAACAGAGAGATCAGGAAAAATGCAGCGTCCTTCAGGAACGTGTACAATACCAAGATCTACTGCTTTATTATATTTCAGATCAGACATATCTTGATCTCTAAAAAACATACTTCCATTAACAGAAGTAATAATTCGTGAAATACAGTTTAATATCGTACTTTTCCCGGCACCGTTGTTCCCTATAAGAGCTACTATCTCTCCTTCTTTTACATGAAGAGAGACGTTACGAAGTGCCTGAATATCATCGTAAAATGCATTTAGATTTTTAATGTAAAGCATAATAAAATATAAATTTATTCTCCTAAATAAGCTTTTATAACATTAGGATCATTTTGGATCTCTCTTGGAGATCCTTGAGCTATTTTTTCTCCAAAATTCAAAACAAAAACAATATTGCTTATATCCATAATAAGATCCATATCGTGTTCAACTATAATAACAGTCAGCCTTTTTTCTTTATTTATAGAAATAATTAATTTTGCAAGTTCCATTGTTTCGTTGTTATTAAGCCCTGCAGCAGGCTCATCAAGGAGTATAAGTTCCGGTTCAAGGCTGAGAGCTCTTGCTATTTCCAATTGTCTTTGACATCCAAACGGAAGGGATCCGGCAATTTTATCTTGAAATCGCAACAGTCCAAAAAGGGAAAGCAGGAGACGCGATTTTTCTTTAAGCTCGTCTTCTTCTTTTTTCATATATGGCATGTGAAATGCCGAAGAGAATATGCCGCTTTTTGCACGGATGTGTGCTCCTACAAGAATATTTTCAAGGACGGTCATATGCGAAAATATCTGTAGATTCTGAAATGTCCGTGCAATGCCGAATCGGCTTATTATAAAAGGTTTTTTATTGGTTATATTGTTTCCTTTAAAAAAAATTCCCCCGCTGTCGGTCTGATAATGACCGGAGACTATATTTAATAGTGTTGTTTTTCCAGCACCGTTTGGGCCTATCACAGCATTGATCTTGCCGGGAATACAGTTAAAGGCAACATCATTTAAAGCTTTTACTCCGCCAAAATTTTTTGTAATATTTTTTATCTCAAGCATTTTCTTGTTTCTTTTTAAAAAGTAATCTATTTAATTTTTGATATAAGTGAATTATTCCCCCAGTTAAACCTTCCGGAAAGAAGAGCATAACAAAGAGGATGATCATGCCGTATATGGCAATATGATAATCTCCTATATTTATATTCAGAGAAAAAGTTTTATTAAAGACGTGTTCCAGTTCATGAAGTATGTAAGTCAAAGATGTAAGAAGCGAGGCCCCGAGGATTGCGCCGTAAATAGTTCTTGCTCCTCCCACAACGACCATTGTTACAAAAGTGATAGAATGAGTAATATTGAAATCAGAAGGAGCAATAAATCTTTTGTAGTGTGCAAATAAACAGCCTGCTATGGCTGTATAGATGGCGCTTAGCGTAAAAATAGTGTTTTTGTATTTAGCAACATCTATTCCCAAAGAAAGGGCGGCAGGTTCACTATCATGAATAGATTTAAGAGCACGTCCTATGCGGGAATTAATTATATTTTCTGAAATAATAACAAGAACGAAAAGGACACTCCATACTATAATATAGGAATTTAGTTTACGTGTAAGATGAAGATAGTTTTTTGCAAACTCTTTTCCGCCTATCCAGAGGAAAGGGATCTTGCGGAATCCATCAAAACCATCTGTTAACGGAACATGGATAAAAAGTGTATACAGTATGATCCCAAGTCCGAGAGTAGCCATTGCAAGGTAATGTCCTTTAAGCTTAAGTATAGGAATACCGATCAGAAAGATTATGATCCCTGTTAAAATAATTGCAGCAGGTATCGAAACATACATTGGTAATCCGAATTTTCCGTCAGATGTGCTTGACATAATACCCGTAATATATGCTGATAACCCGAATATTCCTGCGTGTCCAAGAGAAACCTGTCCTGCATAACCTATCAGCATATTAAGACCTATAACAATAATACTGTATATTCCTATTCCTATGATAATTCCTCTGTAATAATTACTTTTGAAAATAAATGGAAGTGCTATTATTAAAATTAGAAGAAGGATTCTTTTTAAGAAAACGTTTGGCAGATTGTTTTGTTTGATCATATTAAACCCTTGATGTTGTTTTTCCTGCAAAAAGGCCTTCCGGTTTTATAACCAGAATAAGAAGCATGAAAATAATAACGATAAGTTCCTTATAATTTGAAACTTGAAAAAGATGAAATGTTGCTATATCCCCATATCCAATTACATAAGCTTCCATTAGACCCAGCATCATTCCGCAACCAACTGCTCCTATTAGATTTCCAAGGCTTCCCAGAACAGCGGCACAAAATCCTTTTATGCCCCAGAAAATACCTGAGTCGTAAGACATGCCAAGTTTTGGTGTAATGACGATTCCGGCGATAGCACCAAGCATGCCGCTTAAAATGAAAGCAATAGAAGTCATTTTTTCAACATTGATCCCCATGAGCATGGCTGCTTTTTTATTTGATGCACAGGCTTTCATTGATTTGCCTGTTATAGTAAATTCAAAAAAAAGCACTACAAGAAAAAGAGTTACAAGAGTAACAACAAATATCCAGACATCCTGTGTTACAATATTAGCGCCGCCAATAGTTATAATTGCATCAGATGTAAACGCAGGAAACCGCTTCCCTGGATCTTTCCAAAAAAGAGCCATTGCAAGCCCTCTTAGAAGAATGGCAGCTCCTATAGTTACAATAATAAGAGTTAAAAGTTTTGCTTTTCTCTTTTTACATTGCCTGATAGCAATAAATTCCAGAAGAAAAGAAATGAGGCTGACTATTGTTACTGATAATAAAATTGTTAGAGGAAGATCAAAATGAAGTTGTTCTCTAAAATAAATAGCCAGCATACCGCCAAGAACAACAAAGTTTCCCTGTGCAAAATTAATAATATTAGTTGATTTATATATAATGGTAAAGCCAAGTGCAATAAGGGCATAAATTGATCCCGTTACAAGACCTGACAATGTGTATTGAATAAAAGAACTCATATGTAATAGGCTATGTTGTTAATTAAAATGGTAATAAAGCTTGATAAATAAATATCAAGCTTTATTAATAAGCATATAAATAAGATTAAAAGCTAAAGGGCTTTTATTTGAACAAACTCTTATTTTAAAAGAGACCAACTGCCGTCTTTAATCGTTATTATAGCAAAAGCATCTTCTGTTAAGCCATTATGTTCTTTAGGAGAAAATTGGAAAATCCCGCTGATTCCTACATACTTCATGTTCTCAATAGTTTCTCGGATCTTTGCTTTATCTGTTCCTGCTATTTCAATAGCTTTTACCATTATCATCAAAGCATCGTATCCGTGGCCTCCGAATGTATCGGGATCTTTTCCGTATTTTTCTTTGAAGTCCTTTTTATATTTTAAAAGTATACTTTTCTGCAAATTGCCGTCATCAAGTTTTTCTGCAATTAGAAGCCTTCCTGCAGGAAGTATGTTGCCTTCACATGCATCGCCTGCAAGCTCAATGAACTTTTTTGATGCAATACCGTGGCTTTGTACAAGAAGCGTCTTCATGCCTAGTTCTTTCATATTCCTTGCTACATAAGCCGGACCTGGATTTGTACCCCAACATATGATTGCATCAGGAGCCTGTTCTTTAATTTTAGTCAGCTGTGGTTTTAAATCAGTAATTTTGGGATCAAATGTTTCGTTTGCTATAACTTTAAAGCCAAATTTTTCTACAGCTGCTTCCAGCTCTTTTTGTCCACTCTTTCCAAAAGCGTTGGCAACTGTGAGAAGAGCTATTTTTTTAATATTATTTTTTTTAAGATGGGTGTAAATTTTTTTAACGGCTATCCTGTCGTTCTGAGCTGTTTTAAAAACCCATTTTCTTTCGCTTGCCGGCTCAATTATTTTTATGCTGGCTGCAGCAGAGACAAGAGGAATTTCATTTTCATTTGCAAGGTCTACTATAGCAAGAGATGTTCCAGAAAGTGTTGGCCCGATAATGCCAATAACATTATCTTCTTCTATTAATTTTGTTGCAAAATTGACGGTTTTTGATGCATCGCCTTCTGTATCATATATAATAAGCTCAACTAATTTCCCGTTTATGCCGCCTTTTGCATTAATTTGTTCTACCAGCATTTCAACGCTTTCTTTCTCTGGTGTTCCAAGAAAAGCAGTTCTTCCTGTTACTGAAAAAAGAGCACCTATTTTAATAGTCTCTTCATTTGCAAAAAGACAAGTAACAGTAGAAAAAACGATTAAAAATATTGAAAAAAACATAAAAGATTTTTTCATATTTACCTCCTGTTAAAATTGACCAATTTTATGTATTTATGATAATATTATTAACATTATACAGAAAAAAATATTTTTAAAAAGTATATTTGAGATATTTCATAAATTATTCTGTTTAAAGATTATACACCTGTTCACCTGAAAGAATATTAATATCGTGTTTTTTTAGTGCTTCAATTGCTTTTTCAATGTTTTCAAAGCGGAGGACAAGAATAGCTTTATCAAAAGATTTTTCAACAAAAGCATACATATATTCTAGATTTATGTTTTCTTCAGAAAGGATTCCAAGTATTCCGTTAAGGCCTCCCGGCTTGTCAGGGACTTCAACGGCAAGGACTTCTGTTTCATTTACCGTAAAATTAGCTTCTTTTAAAATATCGTGCGCTTTTGCTATATCATTAACTATAAGCCGTAATATCCCAAAATCTGCAGTATCTGCAAGTGAAAGTGCGCGTATATTGATATTCTGTTCGTAAAGAAGTTTTGCTATTTCAGCAAGTCGTCCTGATCTGTTTTCAATAAATATTGATAATTGTTTAAGTTTCATGTCAGTCTCCTGTCAGATTAATAAACTTTTAGATCTATTCCTTTCTGAATATTACTTGAGGTGTAATATGCAGAACCTACAGTTTTCTTTTATCTATGACTCTTTTGGCTTTTCCCATGCTTCTTTCAATTGTTTTGGGCTCTACCAGTTTTATATTGACCATTATACCCAGAACAGATTCTATCTCTTTTTTGATCTTTCCGCTTAAGTTCTCCAGATTTTTTACTTCGTCTGAAAAAACTTTTTCATTTACCTCGACTTGAACTTCCATTATATCCATTGAATGCTGACGATCTACTACAATAAGGTAATGCGGTTCAGCTCCTTCTACTTGAAGAAGCACAGTCTCTATCTGGGATGGAAAAACGTTTACGCCTCTGATAATGATCATGTCATCAGTTCTTCCTGCAACCTTTGACATGCGCGGAAGAGTTCGTTTGCACTCTGGACATGGCGAATAATCAAGACTTACAATATCACCTATTTTGTAGCGTATTAACGGGAGCGCTTCTTTTGTAAGGGTTGTTATTACAAGCTCACCCTTTTCCCCTTCTTCTACGTGTTTTCCTGTTTTTGGATCTATAACTTCAGGATAGAAAAAATCGCTGGATATATGAAGCCCGCATTTGCCTTGACATTCAAAGGAAACCCCCGGACCGATTATTTCTGAAAGTCCATAAATATCCATTGCTTGTATGTTCCATATTTTTTCGATTTCTTTTCGCATTCCATCGCTCCAGGGCTCAGCTCCGAGAATGCCTATACGGATGCTTGTTTTTGCAGGATCTATTCCCATTTCACGGGCTTCTTCAGCCATGAAAAGGGCGTATGACGGAGTACATGTCAAAATAGTTGTCTTAAAATCCTGCATAAGCATAAGCTGGCGTTTAGTTCCTCCTGATGATACCGGAACAACAGCAGCTCCTAGTTCGAGGGCACCGTAGTGAACTCCGAGTCCTCCTGTAAAAAGACCATATCCGTAAGCATTTTGAACAATATCCTTTGAAGTGCCGCCAACTCCGGCTATTGTGCGTGCCATTACGGTTGACCAAAGTTTTATATCATTTTTTGTGTAAGCGACAACTGTTGGTTTTCCGGTTGTTCCGCTGGATGCATGAATTTCAAGTATTTCTTCCATGGGAACAGCAAAAAGCTTAAAAGGATAGTTATCTCTAAGATCTACTTTTTTTGTGAAGGGGAGTTTTTCAATATCATCTATAGATTGGATGTGTTCAGGTTTTAATCCGATCTCGTCAAATTTCTTTTTATAAAAAGGAACTCTTTCATAAACACGATTCACGAGGTTTTTAAGGCGGTTACTTTGCAGCTCTTTCATTTCATCCGGCAGCATACATTCTTCTTTCTCATTAAAGATCACTTGAACCTCCTTTCAAAAAATAATTATAATAAAATAAAAAAAGTGTGTGGCTATTTTATAACACACACACTTTCTTGTTCCAGCTAAAAAAATAATTAATTAAAACTTATACAATAATTCATATCTACAAAAATATCCGTTATCCTGGCTTTCTTCAGCATAATAATTACCTGGTTTTAGATATTCATAAAGAAAATGTCCTGTTAATGATTCGTTAAATTTGTATACAGTTTTAAATGTATATAGCCATCCTCTTTCCAAGTCGTCGCCGAAAATGCGTGTGTTTTCAAGAGGAGTTTCATTTGCTCTCATATAATTGATGCTGCCGTAAAGTGATAGCTTTTCGGTTGGCACAAGACCGCAGCTTAAAGTATACAGCTGGATATTATCTACAGTTGCAACATGAGTTTCCTGAACATAAGTGTATATGTAAAGCTCACTGAAACGCGGCCACCTTCCATAAACAGGATCCCATGCTTCAGAATCTGCAGTGGTTGTATCCTCTCCCGGAAGATAAATATATGAAAATTTGAACTTTGGTGAATATTTCATGTCTATAGGTTTGTATGTAAGTGTAATTTCACCAGCAAGTCCGGTATTGACATCAAGACCAGCAAGTTCTCCGAACTGGTATGCCAGCTCAGCAGAATAAGAAACTTCTTCACTGAAGTTACCAAGTATCCTTGAACCAAGAGTGCTTGATTTCCTGTCAGTACCGTCAGAATCAGTTTTGTGATAATAATAGTATCCTTCTAAAGTAATATCATCTATCTTTCCAGATGCTATGATGCCATGCACATCTTCATCTTCTTCGGTAAGAAGCATGTCTTGATTGTTGATCTTTCCAATAGGATCATCACTTTTTACGCGTGATAGGAAAATATCAAGATTTAAATTGTCAAACTTAAACATTTGTCTTATTGCATCGGTATAAATTGTCCGGGAACCGTCAAGAGGGGTTCCGTCAAGAACAAGAAGACGGCTTCCCTGTACAATATCCTGACGTCCGATGCGTGTTGTTGAAAGTACTTCTTCGCCAGTCTTAAATTCAATAAAAAGATTGTCTATAACAAATTCATCTCTGTTGAATTCGTCATCCATATCAGGATCGATGTAATAACGGGGTTCACCGGTTATTCTTGCATAAAATCGAAAAGTTTCTGATGGTGCATATTCTCCGAAAGTACGTAGTCTAAACCTGAAAAAGTTAAAATTGTCATCATTATCGCTGTTCGTATCGATAATATTATCGAAGAATACTTGTCTCAACCTAAAATCTCCGCCTATTTTATATGTTTCGCCTTCAAAAAGCGCATAGGCTGGGGTTGAAATGACGAACAAAGCTAAAATGCTGATCAGCAAGCTGATAATATAGCTTTTGCGCATACTCTACCTCCTGTCCACGTTAACGTTATGTATGTTTTTTATAAAAGTTATCATTAATAAAAAAAAAGTCAATAAAGAAATCATAAATTAGGTTTGTAAAATTAGTCCTAGATTTAGCTGCGGTGAAGAATATGCATGTTGAAGGTGCTTTTAAAATTGATTACTTGTTCTTATTAAATACTTTTATTACTTTTGGATAAATAAGTAAAAGTATTAATATGACAGCAGAAATATGCTTTATACTAGTTGGTATAAAGCCTCCTTCATGCACAAGCATCTTTCCTTCTATACTAGTTGAATAGAAGTAATCCGTTAAAAGACCAAATATAAGAGAGGATATGATTATTGCAAATAGATATATTATAAGAGTTTTTTTACCAAGCTTTCCTCCTACAAAAGAAAGCGTTGCAGTATTTGTGGCAGGTCCGGCTATAAGAAATACAAGGCCTGCTCCCGGAGACATACCTTTAAGGATCAGTGATGCTGCAATAGGGATAGAGCCTGTTGCGCATACATAAAGAGGGATTGCTATTAAAAACATTATAGGATAAGCAAGAAAAGGATTTCCCAGATATCTTTCAATAAAATCGGTAGAAATAAAATAGCTTATCATTCCGCCTGTTACAATGCCTATTACCAGCCATTTTCCTACATCCTGTAAAAGCACCTTAAATGCATATCTAAAAATTTCTTTAGTTTTTTCTTTTAATGTATGCTCATGTTCGGTATCTATTTTGCATATAACGCATGGATCTTTGTTCTCTTTTTTTTCAATATCTTTTATCTCTTTTTCTGAAAAACGCACCATTATACCTGCTAGGGTTCCTGCAAAAAAAGCGCAGACAGGTCTTATTATGGCAAAAAGCGGGCCAAGAAGAGCATATGTTGCCATTATGGAATCAACTCCTGTTGTAGGAGTTGATGTTAAAAAAGAAAGTGTAGGGGCGTTCCCTGCACCTTGCTTTTTAATATGAGCTGCTACAGGGATCACCCCGCAAGAGCATATAGGTAAAGGCACACCAATAAGTGATGCACGCACAATAGAGCGTAAAGAATTTCCTGAAAGATATTTTCCGATTCTGTTTCCAGGAAGCAGTACATGAAGGATACCTGCAATAGAAAATCCGAAAAGCAGATAAGGGGCCATTTCTGCAAGCAGACTCCATATTTCACAAAGTACACCGTAAAATGTATTTAAAAAATTCATTATAACCTTTTATTTATACTATTAACATTTTTAGAAACTATTCTATTCGAATTTAATTGTTAAAAGAAGCGAAATTACTGATTATGCATCAGTTGCAGATATTTATAGAAGTATCTCAAATTATTAAATATATTAAGCTCATCTCGTAATTTAAAGTATAGAAATTTCAAAGAGTAACAATATCACCACGAAGGACACGAAGAGCACGAAGGGAGATTTGATGAATTATCAAATCAAGTAATTGAAGGCGTCATCAATAAATATAGAGTTCTTGGTGCTGAATTACTCAACTCAAACTACGAACAGTGTTTAGCTTAGCGATATCTTATAAATTACAGCATCTTTTTCTATTTAGAATAAAGGAATAAAATTAGATTGTGGCTTTAGATTGACATTTACATTTTTTCATGAGCTCAACTTCTAGCTTATATGAAATAAACAAAAATTAGAGTATGATTGAAATGAATTTTAATTTATTTATATTGAATGAAGAGGTCAAAAGATATGTTTTAAATATCTTCGTGTCCTTCGTGCTGAAATATAAGTTAGTTTGATGGGGGATAGGCCTAATTAAACTTTTCATGCGGAAAGTTGTAACTTACAATGGTTGGATGATTATTGGAGGATCAATATGGAAAGAAAAATAAAAATCTTAGGAAAGCTTCTAATTTCGATAGCGTTTTCCTTACTTATATTAAGCTTGATATTCCGGCTTGTAAATACTGCTGATAGAGAAATAAATAAGTCACTTTTATTTCAAGTAATTAGAAGTGCTTCTTTTTTATTGATGACAGTATATTTATTTTTTACGGTGTTGCAAGCTTTTCTAAGAGCGATGCGATACAGGTTTTTTCTTGAGTGTTGCAGTGAAGAGAACCTGCCAGGGTCTTTTGATATGTTTATTGTTACAGTTGTAAGAAATATGTTTGTAGACCTGTTACCTGTAAGGATTGGTGAGCTTAGTTATGTTGCTCTTCTAAATAAAGGGTATAAGGTAAAGGGTGCTAATGCACTTTCTTCTCTTGCTGTTAGTTTCTTTTTTGATTTTATAACGATTGCTTTTCTGTTTTTTGTGATTGTGCTATACCAGTCTTTATGGGGAAGTATGCAAATTGTAATGTGGAGGTTTTTAGCAGGAGCTGTGTTTTTTGTCTTTCTCGCGGGAATATTCCTTTTTTACCTTTTAAAAAAATCTGCACCAGTTTTATTGTCTTTAAAAAAGAGAACAGAAGTAAGAATAATCTTAAGAATAATTGATTTTGTTCTTCTTTTTATAGATTCGGTGGAAAAAGTTAAGAGCAAAAATATTTTTGGAAAAGCATTAATCCTTTCTTTTTTTATAAGAATCTGTAAATATACAGGTTTTTATTTTGCTTTTCTTGCAGTAACTGTTTCTTCTTTTCCAAAACTTGCGCTGGCTTCTATAGCAGATGTTTTTTTAACACTGATTACTGCAGAAGGTGCAGCCGGTATACCTGTGCCGTCATTTATGGGGTTTGGCCCTTATGAGGCAGGAGGTATGGCCGTTCTTACGTTACTGGGTTTTTCAGCTTCTACTTCTGTGTTAACAATGTTTGCAATGCATATTTACTCTCAAGCGTTTGATTATTTGGCAGGATTATTTGCATTGATCATATTTTTATTTAGAGGAAATAAAAATAGACTAAATACAATTAAAAGCTCTAGTTTAAGATATTTGAAAAGGTCATTAATAATGATCTTTTTAGCTGTAATGATGTTTCTTTTTATTCAAGAGTTTATGAGTTTTAAAAAACACGGGGCTTTTATTCCTCCTCCAAAAGGGAATGAAGCAGCCTGCAAAAAAGAACTAAGAAATGATTCCGATTTAAGTGATATTAATGGATTTATTGTCTGGTCTTCAAACAGGTACGGGAATCATGACATACTTATGCGAAAGCTTTCCAATGGGAAAATATCACGTCTTACAGAACATCCGCATACAGAATATTTTCCAAGGATATCACCTGATGGAAAAAGAATAATTTTTTGCCGCTCACAATCTCCGTGGGTATCTCAGCGCGACTTTTTTCACTGGGATGTCTATATGATGGATATTGATACAAAAAAAGAAAAATTTATAGCACGGTTCGCCAACACGCCTCATTGGTCAGAAGATGGAAGTAAAATATATTTTCAATATAAAGAAACGATGTTTGCCGGGTATGATGTTAATACGGATAAAATAACAGTTCTGTTCCAATCAGGAAAAACACCTTTTTCTGAAGGTGTACAACTTGTAAATCCGCATTTTAGCTCTTTAACAAAAAGTCTTGCGGTAACTCTTCGCGGAAAAGAAAGAGCAGCCGCAATAGCAACTTGTAAAGGAGGTCTGATCTTTGTTAGTAATGGATGTCAGCTGACATGGTCACTGGACGGCCTGTATTTGTATTTTGTAGAAAAGAATGCTATTCATAAGTATTTTCCCAAAGAAGAGAAAAGGGAGTTATGGTTTGAACTTAGTGGTGACTATTCACACGTTTATTTCCCAAAGGTTGATAATACAGGAAATTATCTTATATTGGGAGCATGTGCAAAAGGTCATGAGCATGATACTGCAGATTATGAAATCTTCTTATGGAAAATAGGAACAGATATGAAGAAAGTTATTAGAATGACTTTTCATACAGGAAATGATAACTGGCCGGATATTTATATAAATGCAAAATAAGAAGAAAATATTAGATCATCTTATTTCTGAAAAATGGCTATGGATATTGATAGTGATCCTTACTTTTTCCGGAATTTTTGACCATGACCTTTGGGAGCCGCATGAATATCGTGAAGCAGGGGTAGCTTATGAAATGGCACATAATAAAAATTTTATTGTTCCCCATCTTGCAGGAAAACCCTTTGTTGAAAAACCTCCTCTTTTTTATTTTTTTCTTGCTTTGGGATATCTTTTAACAGGATTTAATGCTGCGCGTATTTTTCGATTTTTGTGTGCTTTGTGGTCGTTGGGTACTTTGTTTATAGTTTTTAAATCGGGTAAAATACTTTTTAAGGATAATCTTAAAAGAGGATCTTTGACTGCAGCTCTTATTTTAGCAACATCACTTGGTTTTTTGCGGCTTTCACATTTTATTATTGTTGATATTCTTCTTGCTTTTTTTGTATCACTTGCTTATTTCTATTTTTTAAAAGTTGTAAAAGGAAATAATAAGTATTCTCTTTTTTTGTTTTTTGCATCTGTAACAGGTTCATTTCTAACAAAAGGTTTAATTGGACCTTTATTTATTTTTGGAGGTATAGGTTTATATATACTTGTCTCCAGAAAGTGGGGGTTGATAAAAAAAATATTATATATGCCAGGTATTTTATTTTTTATTTTTACTGCGCTTCTTTGGCTTATACCATTTTATCTTTGGGATAAAGGCGGTGTTTTTAAAATATGGTTTTGGGATCAGCACTTTGGTCGGTTTACGGGAACAGCTTATGGACATAAGCAGGTCTCTGGAGAGGCCGTAACGCAATTACTCATAAGCCTTTTTCCTTGGACGATTGCGTTTTTTGTTGGAGTTATATATTATTTCAGATCAAAGACTTCACTTAAGTTAAGATCGTTGTCATTAAAAAGTCCGTGGATACTAATATTTTGCTGGGGAATTTTTGGTATGATGTTTCTATCTCTTTCCAGATCTTTTAGATCAGTATATCTTCTTCCTTTACTTCCAGCATGGGCTTTGATCATGTCCCTTATTATCTCATCAGGTAAAAAGGAAATATCTTTTATTAAATTTGGGGCAGGGCTGATTTTATTTTTTATTCTTACAATAAATATTTCATTTCCGTTTATTAACCGTTATAAGGCAATAAACGATTCGATTCTGTCAATTAATGATCATGTGAGTATTAAAAGTGATGTTATAGGATGGCAGCTTTCAGAGAGTATAAGTGGTATTATACCTATATATACAAAGCGTTTTGTTTATAATATTAAGGAACCATCTTTCTATGATCCTGAATTTAAAAGTATTCGCAATAAAGATTTTTACAGTTATTTAAATTCTCGTTTTGATATGTGGATAGTCGGAGAGTTTGATCTTACTTTTTTTCCTTCTAAAAAAATATATTATTCTATCTTGTTTCCAGAAATAATAGATGAGTATTTAATTTTCAAAAAAAATGTCTATGTTATTACTACAAAAGACCACGTAATTAACCTGAAACCGAGGTTGAAAATATATATGTCTAATTTATATGATCTTTCTGAAAACCGCTATTTTCTTAAACGTTTTTATGTTGAAGATATTTTTTCTTTTAATGATATTTTTCCTGTTATAGAAGATAAAACTTCTTATAGAATTCCATTAAAGGCTTTTTATGCAAACAGTATAATGTTTCCCGAGAACTTAAATATAGTGATGAAAATAGAAAAAGAAATACCTTTTTATCCAAACAGATCAATTGAAGAACAAGAAGATTTTATCTGTATTTGCAGAAAAATATATAATGCCGGATAGTCAACAGTCGACTGATTATTGTTTATGAAAATAGAAAGATTTTAAATAACAAACATCAGTTTCAAATTAAGAAATGACAGCTTATTGTAAAACACGATTTTTAGAATTTGACTTTTTTATAGTTTAGAATTTCAGATTTGTTTCGAGTTTCGATATTTGAATTTTGGATTTATTTGTAATTTGTTAATTGATGGTTGGTGCTTTTACCTGTCTTACTCTAAAAGTGCCCAGTTACCATCTTTTATTGTGACAATCGTAAAAGCATCTTCAGTAAGACCATTATGATCTTTTTTTGAGAACTGAAAGACTCCGCTTATCCCGGTAAAGTTCATCTTTTCAATTTCTTTACGGATCTTTGATCTATTGGGTCCTGCTTTTTCAATAGCTTTTATGAGGATCATAAATGCATCATAACCGTGGCCGCCGAAAGTGTCGGGATCTTTACCATATTTTTCAGTAAAATCTTTTTTATATTTAAGCAGAATAGTCTTCTGAGGATCATTGTCATCAAGCTTTTCACAAACTAGCAATCTTCCGGCAGGAAGTATATTGCCTTCGCATGCATCACCTGCAAGTTCAATGAATTTTTTAGATGCAACCCCATGGCTTTGTATAAGTAAAGTATCTATTTGAAGTTCTTTCATGTTTTTTGCAACATATGCAGGCCCTGGGTTAGTTCCCCAGCAAATTATGGCTTTAGGATCCTGTTTTTTTATATTGCTAAGCTGTTTTTTTATATCCGTTGTATTTGGACTGAAAGTATTATTTGCAACTATGTTAAAACCATAACTGGCCGCGGCCGTTTCAAGCTGTATCTGTCCGCTTTTGCCAAACGCATTTTCAACTGTTAAAAATGCTATTTTCTGTAATCCGTTTTTTTTAAGATAGCTGTAAATTTTTTGTACTGCAATTCTATCACTTTGAGCGGTTTTAAATACCCACTTTCTTTCTCTTACAGGTTCTACAATTTTTATACTTGCAGCACATGATATCAAAGGAATTTCTTTTTGATTGACAAGATCTACGATGGCAAGCGATGTTCCTGAAAGAGTAGGACCTACAATAGCGACCACATTGTCTTCATTAATAAGTTTTTTTGCCAGGTATAATGTATTTGTTGCATCTCCTTTTGTATCATAAATTATTACTTCCAGTTTTTTGCCATTAATGCCGCCGTTTGCATTGATTTGCTTGGTAAGCATTTCTACAGTTTCTTTTTCTGGAATTCCAAGAAATGATGTTCTACCGCTAACCGAAAAGAGTGCCCCTATTTTGATTACATCTTCTTCAGCAAAAATAGGATTTATTATGCAGAGAGATATGTATAAACAAATAAAATATATGAAAGTTTTTTTCACTTTTAATTCCCCCCCCGTATTTATAACAAAATAATTGTTATAATAATATAAATATACCATAATTGGAAAATCAATCAAATAAAAGGTAATAAATATGATAGTTGATATACATACACATGCATATCCTGACGATATAAGCGTTAAAGCTATTGAGAATATGGAAAGGATTTTTGGGCTGGATTCCTTTTGTGGAGGAAGCATAAAAGAACTATTATCAGCAATGGATAAGACAGGAGTTGATATTTCTGTTTTACAGGGAGTTGCTTTGAATCCTCACCAGGTAATCTCCATAAACACATGGATGGGTAGTGTACAATCGAAAAGAATAAAATGTTTTGCAGCAATGCATCCTGATTTAGGCGGTTTTGCTGATGAAATTGAAAGGATAAAAGAATTTGGTTTTTGGGGTGTTAAGTTTCAACCTGAATTTCAGGATTTTACACCAGATGAAGAACGGATGTTTCCTTTTTATGAAAAGATAAACGAGCTTGATCTGGGAGTTCTTTTCCATACTGGTTTTGAACTGAGTAATCCCGGTGTTGTTCATGCAAGCCCGGAAAGTATTTTAAATGTCCATAAGCTTTTTCCAGAAATGAAGATGATTGCAGGCCATTTTGGAGGGTTTATGCAATGGGAAGAGGTGGAAAAATATATTGTAGGAACAGATGTTCTTCTAGATACTGCCTGTGTTTTTGGGAACCTTGAAGATGAACGGATATATAAAATTATACGTTCTCATGGAGCAGATAAAATACTTCTTGGTTCTGATCATCCTCTTTTTTCTTCTCGTGAAGCAGTAGAAGGAATAAAAAAACTTGGATTTACAAAAGATGAAGAATCTTTGATGCTTGGTAAAAATGCATTAAGGCTTTTTGGAAAGGAGTAGGGCATCGCTTGTTTTAATCCTGAGTAAAGTCGAAGGGCCCGCGCTCGAGTAAAATGTTTTATGTTTTGATTTTTTTTTGTTATTTGGGATCTGATTATATATTTAAAATTAATGTCGTCATCCCTGTGAAAACAGGGATCCACGTAAAAAGAAACCATTAAAAGCATATGAAAAATTTTATTTTTATTAATAAATATAAGCTGATATGCAAACAAAATTATTATGTAGAATATGTAAAAGATACTGGATACTTTGTTGGAGATGAGATAAAATATTAATTTTAGAGTATAAAAAAATGAACACAAATAATTACGGCTTAAAGAGCTGTAATAAAGGAGGATCGTATGAAAGGAGTAAGAGCAGTTTTATCTTTAGCCGTTTTTGCAATTGTTCTGTCATTTGCATTTTTGGGTTATTCAGAGGAAATCACAATTGATGCTGGTATCCAAAGTAAATATATATGGAGGGGTCTTGTTCCTACAGACGGTCCTGTTTTTCAGACATCGATCAATTATGAAAATAAAGGTTTTACAATAAATGCATGGGGAAACATGGATCTTGATGATGCAAATGCTCTTAAGAATGAGTTTAGCGAATTAGACCTTACTTTAGAGTATGCTTGGAGTTATCAAGAGTTTGACTTAAGCGCTGGAATTATTATTTACAGTTTCCCGAATTCTGCTGTTAATGATTCAGGTGAATTCTATTTTGGTATTGTAGGAAATTACAAACTTTCACCTTCTTTAACTCTTTATTATGATTATGAAGAAGGAAGCGGTCTATATGCTTCATTTGATATTAGCCACACTTGTCCTCACTTTAGAATTTCAGATAGTGCTACCGGTGAAGTAGTCTTTGATGCAGGAATAGGCTGGGCTGATTCTAATATGACTAATTTCATGTTTGGTTTAGATGAGTCAGCTTTATCAGATCTGCATTTAGGATTAAGTGTTCCTATAGCATTATCTGAGAGCTGGACGATAGAGCCTAGCGTTATAGGTTCTTTTTTGCTCGACAGCGATGTTAAAGACCTTGCTGATAATAAAAGCAATGCATCTATAGGTATAAATGTAAGCTACGTATTTTAGTAAGCTTTTTTAAAATTTCTCCCGTATCCCACTTTTAAAGCGGGATACGGGAGAAAGAAATATTTTATCTGTTTCAATTTTATTAAAAAATTTACGTATAAAAAAATCCCACAGTACAAATAATAAAGAACTTCACTTCACAGAATTCAAGCTTGTTTACAATAATACAAATTACGGTATAGCTATGTCAGATTTTTCTGTAACCTTAGTTTATGAAATAAATATTTTGTGACTTGTCATGGGTTTGAGTCTAAGAAAATAATTGATCGGAAGATCTACATAGCTGATTATCTACGTTGGTCTTTTTAGCAGCACAGACGGCTTTTAACCGGCATCCTAATCGTAATATTTTTTGATTGATTTAAAAAAGATGTTTTAACATTATATGTAACATGTTTTGATCAATCCGTTAATATAAAAGTTTATTTTATTCTCGAGTTATAATATAATAAAAGTTAATATTTTGATTTTAATTGTAATAAAATAATGGGGGGTGCTATGAAAAGGAATTTATTTGTTTTAAGTATTTTATTCTTATTGATGTTTTTCTTTGTTCAATCTGGTTACAGTTTTGACCAGTATCCTAATCTTGCTGAATATGCGCAGGTCAAATCAATGCTGGAAAGCGGGACTGTTCTGCTCATCAATTCATTAAGCCAGATTGAATATGATGCCGAGACAATACCCGGGTCTATATGTCTTCCTATGGAAGAAGTGGAATCATCTTCCCTTATGCCGGAAGATAAGGGAAAAGCTCTTATTTTTTTCTGTAAAGGCCCCAAATGCCACAAAAGCCATGTTTCAGCTTTTATGGCTGAAAAAATGGGCTATAAAAATGTGTTTGTCTATTCGGGAGGTATTCCTGACTGGGCCATGAATGGCGGGACTTTAGAACACAAAGTTTCCTATAAAGGGGTTACTACAGATTCTATATCAACAGATGGACTGAAAGCTGATCTGGATTCCGGAAAAGAAATTTTTATTCTGGATATCCAGGATGAAAAAACATTTGCCAAACACCACTTGGAAAAAGCAGTAAATATTCCTTTTTATCAACTCCATGAAAGAACCGGTGAAGTCCCTCAGGATGCAGACATCATACTCATTGATAAGGCAGCCAAACAGACTCCGCTGGCAGGAAAATATTTGAAGAAAAATGGCTATCAAAAAGTGAAATTTCTTGATGGCGGCGTTTTAGGTTGGCTTAAAGCAGGTCTTTCAGCAGTAACAAAATAAAGTTAACATTTTATAAAAGAGATTTTTTATGTTGAATATAAAAAATTTAAAAATTAGGACAAAACTTTTTCTGTCTTTTTTTCTAATTGTATTGATTATTATTATTGCCAATGTTTTTGTGATTTCTTCGGCTTATAAAGTAACAAACAGTGCGAAAACAGCCAGTCAAAAATATTCTCAGATGGTTTTTTTGATTGAGACAGAAAGAGATATTGGGAAAACAGTTGGACTGATTAATACATCTATCGGCGCAGGTACTAAGGAAGCTGTTAGTGATGCTGAAGCCTTTCACGAAATCTTCGTCCAAAAATTAAAAAACAGTACATTGGAGTTTTCTCATCTACCTGATTTTTTGAATGAATGCCAAAAAATATCTGCTCTTTATGAGGAAATGTTTAAAAATGGCAAAGATTGGGCTCATTATAATATTGCGCAGGAGTGGGCAAAGATCAAAGCTCCAAAAGACGCATTTCATCGTCTTGCACAGAAGCTCCAGAATAAAATTTCTAAACTCAAAATTTCTTCCATGGAAGAAACTAATGAAAATCTTCAGGGTATCAGCCAGTCTTCCAGTTTCCTTATTTCATTAAATTTAATGGCTACTTTGATTAGCATTATCCTTTCCTTTGTTATAGCTTTTTTTCTTACAAAAGTTATTGCTGTTCCTGTTAAGCGGGCTGCTTTAATTATGAAAGATATTGCTGAAGGAGAGGGTGATCTTACAAAAAGAATGGCAATAGATTCAAAAGATGAAATAGGTGAATTGTCAGCTGCGTTCAATAAATTTATTGGCAATCTCATGAAAATTATTAAAAGTGTCAAGAAAACTTCAGAGCAGCTCACTAATGCTATTTCTGAAATATCTTCAACCAGTCAGCAGATATCTGATGGTGCCCAGTAGCAAGCTGCCAGCTTTGAAGAACTCTCAGGTTCGGTTCAGAAGACAGCCCAAAGTTCCGGCCAGTCAAATGAAATTGCGCAAAAAACTGCAAGCAAGGCCAGTGAAGCTGGAGAAGCCATGGAAACAACCATTGAGGCTATGCATTTTATAGAAAAAAGCTCTCAAAAAATAGGAGAAGCTGTTGCTATTATTACAGATATTGCTGACCAGACTAATCTCCTTGCTCTCAATGCTGCCATAGAAGCAGCACGGGCTGGCGAGCACGGTAAAGGTTTTGCTGTTGTGGCGGATGAAGTGAGAAAATTAGCCGAAAGAAGTGCTTCTTCTGCAAAAGACATTACAGGCTTAATAAGTAACAGCTTAAGCCAGGTTGATAGCGGGGTGAATTTATCAAAAAATACCGGAGAGAATCTACAGGTAATTGTCAGTGATATCAAGAAAGTTGCAGAGCAGCTTGAGTCTATTTCCTTAAGTACGCAGGAGCAAGCAGCAACAATGGAAGAAAATACATCTATTACAGAGTCCAATGCGGCCGCTTCAGAAGAATTGGCTGCTTCTGCACAGGCTCTTTCGCTGGAGTCATCATCTCTTCAGCAAATGGTAAGACGATTTAAAACAGAGTAACATAGCAAACAGGAGGTTATAAATGAAGCATGTATCTTTTATCGTATTTTTGTTTTTTGCATTAGTCATATCCCAGCCGGCTTTTGCCGGAAATGACTGGGAATGGCGCCATACAACCACTATAAAAGCTCCTCTTTCAGAAGATCTCAGTATCAATGTGAATAATATGGAATGGTTCAAAAATGATGCGAGTGAGCATTATTATCATCATGTGGAAGTTGGTATTGACTGGAAAGTTGATGGAATTATTTGGGGATTTTATTTAAGAGAAAAAGAGTCAGAATCATCAAGCGGTGTATGGAGCTGGGAGCATCGTCCTCATTTGAACGCTACATTTAAATGGAATATGGGAGATATAAAATTAAGCGACAGAAGTAGATTAGAGTACAGGATTTTTGCAGGTGATAATAAATGGAGATATAGAAATTTCTTAAAAGCTGTTCTTCCTGTTAAATGGACAGAGTATAAAATTACCCCCTATATTGGTGATGAAGTTTTTTATGATTTTGATGTTGATGAATTAAATATGAACCGTCTTCATCTTGGAATATCTGCAAAATTGACTGATTCTATAAAAGCAGGTGTTAAGTATACATTTGAAAGTGTTAAAAGTGGTGATAATTGGACAGATAAAAATATTATTTGGTCTGATATTACATATTCTTTCTAAGTGCTGAAAGATGTAGGTTGATCTATTACAAAGACTAAACCCCTCTTGTAATAATGAGAGGGGTTTATGATATTATTATAATTAAAATTAAGAACTCATGATTTATTTGATTTTTTGCTATAATAAAATTGTTCAATACTTGAGTTATAATTTAATTTTTATGTATACTTAAAAATATATATGGAACAAAAAGAAGTAGAAAAAATATTAAAAGGCGTGCAACACTCTAAAGCTGATGCTATAGAGAAAGAAGATCCAGATATTCTTCAACTTGTTTGTTTCAAGCTGGCAGATGAAGAATATGCCGTTAAAATTACAAAAGTTAAAGAAGTCTTACGCATTCAGAAGATAACCCCTGTTCCGCAGATGCCTGATTTTACTCTTGGGGTTATTAATATTCGCGGTCATATTATACCTGTATTTGACTTAAGAAAACGTTTTCACCTGGAAGAAAAAGAGCTGGATGAAACCTCCAAGTTACTGGTTGCTTCTACACAAACGGCTATGATCGGTATTATTGTTGATGAGATTCTAGATAATATTAAAATTGCCTCTTCGCAAATCAACCCCACGCCTATCATTCAATTAAAAATCGATAAGAAATGTATTTTTGGAATAGCGTCGTTGGAAAACAGAATGATCATTATTATGGATCTTGAAAAATTACATGAAGATATATTAAATGGAATTAATACTCCTGACCTGTGTATAAAGCCATGACAGATGCACAAAATATAATAAAACTTGTTTCATTTAAGTTGGGAGAGATCCTTTTTGGTTTGGAAATTGTTGATATTCAGGAAATCATCCGTATGAAGGCTATCGTGCCCATTCCTCACTCACCGGATTCAGTTGAAGGGGTTATCAATCTTCGAGGGGCTATAGTGCCAATCATTAACCTTAAAAAACGGCTTGGGCATTCCTTAATCGATGAGGAGGATGATCTTCAGTTGAAAAGAATGATCATTGTAGATGCCGGATATTTGAAGGTTGGCCTAATTGTAGATGAAGTCCAGCAGGTGCTTAATATTGAGGAAGAATATTTCGAGATACCTCCAGCAACTGTCATGGGTGTGGATCAGTCCTTTCTCAAAGGGTTGATAAGACAGAATGATTCCATTCTGATCCTTCTGGATTCAGAAAAGATATTAACCATGAATGAGCATAATATTTTAAAAAAAATACAGGGGTAAAAAGAAAAAATATGAATGACCACTCACGGGAAGAAAGAAGACGTTTTGTGCGTGTTTCTGTCGATTATTTTTTGGAATGCACACAATTGGATTTTACGGATACTACGAATGACAAAATTCCGGCTTCGATAAAAAATATCAGCGCTGGCGGAATCCTTTTTGTAACACATAAAAAGTATGAGCTGGGTACTCTTCTCAGGATAAGTTTGAGTATTCCGGGGTGGGATCAGTACAAAACAGAGTTCTATAAATCAGCAAAAGCGCTTTTTACGGAAAATCTTGTTGTCTTAGCCAAAGTTGCACGCATAGAGCCCGGTCAGAAAGAAGGTCAGTATAATGTTGCTGTGGAATTTACAGGTATTGATGATGATCATCAGAGGGCTTTGCTAAAATTCATCCGGAATCAAATGAAGGAGATTTAATATATGAAAATTTTAAACAGTATACAAAATAAGATCCTTGCCCAGTTTGCTGCTTTTCTTCTTCTCCTTCTGGGGATATTTGTAGCCAGTACGGTTATTGTGCAAAAACAAAAAAATGACGGCCTTCTTATTAATCTTGCCGGACGCCAAAGAATGCTGACACAAAAAATGACAAAAGAAATACTCATTTTTACAACAGAAAACAATGAGAAAAATAAAGAGCAGATTTTGAGTACTGTAACAATTTTTGAAAAGACCCTTCTAGCTTTGAAAAATGGCGGCGAAGCGCCGCTTGATCTTCAGATGACAGAGTTTCGCCGGTGTCCCCCGGCCCAATCAGAGGAAATAGAGCGCCAGTTGGCTCAGGTTATTTCTCTCTGGCAGCCCTTTAAAAGAAATATTCAGAGCCTTCTGGATGCCCCGGAAGGATATTAAGAACCTTTGAAAGAGATCATTGGCAATAATGTAGAACTACTGACAACCATGAATAAGGCTGTGGGTCTTATGCAAAGCTTTTCAGAGAAAAAAGCAAAATGGATGTTTGGTGTTCAGCTTTTCGCATTCCTTATTGGAATTTTTCTCATGCTCGTTGGAATTTATTTTCTCAGGCACTCTCTTATTTTTCCTTTAAAACATGTTGTAAAAAACATGCAAATTGCCGCTACGGGAGATATGACAAATAAACTGGATATTGCAATGCAATCAGGGGAAAATAGAAATGAGATCGAAAAGTTAGCTGCAGCCTACAATACGCTTATGTCCATGATGAATGAAATGATAGCCAAAATACAGAAAGCATCGGATCATGTGGCCTTAGCTACGCAGGAAATATCTTCTTCTTCTCAACAGATTTCCGATGGAGCCCAGCAGCAGGCTGCCAGTTTTGAGGAATTGTCAAGCTCTGTCCAGAGCAATGCGACAAATGCACATGGTGCCAATGAGGTGGCGCAGGAAACAACCGGCAAAACGAAAGCTATCGGCCGAGACATGGAAACCACGATCGAAGCTATGAGTGCGATTGAAAAAAGTGCCAAAAGTATAGCAGAAGCTGTTGCAATCATTACAGATATTGCGGATCAGACAAATCTTCTAGCTCTCAATGCAGCTATTGAAGCGGCACGGGCTGGCGAACACGGTAAAGGTTTTGCTGTTGTGGCTGATGAAGTACGCAAACTAGCCGAGCGAAGCGGGGATTCCGCTAAAGAGATCACACAGCTTATCAAGCAGAGTCTTACACAGGTGGACAATGGAGTAAGCTTATCCAAAAAAGCTGGTGACAATTTGCAAAAGATTGTATCTGATATTGATCAAGTTGCTGAACAGTTGCAATCGATTTCGCTGGCAACTCAGGAGCAGTCCGCAACTATGGAAGAAAATACATCCATAACAGAATCAAATGCGGCGGCTTCTGAAGAGCTTTCCGCATCAGCCGGGGACATGGCTCTTCAGGCTGATATCCTTAAAACGCTGGCAGGAAAGTTCAAGGTTAATGAAGAATCAGACAATATAGAAAAGAATTTTGTTGAGCCGCTAATGTCTTCTAATGACGTTTTCGAAGAAGATCAGGCTGTAGATTCTTCGACGGGACTTGGATTTTCTTCCAATGAAGCGGATAGGGAAGTAATTGATCATAAAGAAAAATTATCATCAAATGAGGAAGAATTGCGCATTGGGTAATATATCGAACAAAATAACAGAATTATTTTATTAATTTTATACATTTAGTATTCAGCTAAAAGGAGATCGTAATAATGAAAAGAACAGTTATTTTTTTAACATTAATTTTTGTTTTGTGTGGTTTCTTAAGCAATGTTGCCTTTTCTGATGAGGAATTTTTAATTGGAGTACTTGCAAAACGAGGTCCGGAGAAATGCTTGAAGAAATGGGAACCATTGGCAAAATACCTTACAGAAAAAATACCTGGAAAGTCCTTTGAAATAGTTCCTTTGAGTTTTAATGCGGTATCCCCTGCTATTGATAATGTTGAAGTTGATTTTTTTCTAGTCAATCCTTCCATGTTTATGACTGCAAAGGTTAAATATAATGCTTCTGCCGTTGTTACCATGATCAATGCCAGACAGGGACAAGAATTAAAATCATTTGGCGGGGTTATTATTACAAAAGCCGATAATGAACAGATAAATACTTTAATAGATATTATTGGAAATAAAATTATGGGTGTGAAAGCTTCTGCTTTTGGCGGATGGCAAGTGGCCTATAAAGAGATAATGGATGCGGGTATAGATCCGTTTGCAGATTGCGCTTCAATAGAGTGGGGCGCCAACCATGACAAAGTTGTTTATGCTGTTAGAGATGGAAAAGCTGATGTTGGTACTGTGCGAACAGATACGCTGGAAAGAATGGCAGATGAGGGTTCGATAAAACTAAGCGAATTTAAAATTATTAATAAGAAAGAGCATCAGGGATTCCCTTTTGTTTGCAGTACTGTTCTTTATCCGGAATGGCCTTTTGCCAAGGTGGAATCTGTTTCAGATGATGTAGCTAAAGAAGTTGCTGGCGTGCTGTTGGAAATGGAGTCAAGTGATAAAGCTGCAAAAGCAGCAAAGATCATGGGCTGGACTGAAGTTTTGGATTATGAAGTGATCGAGACATTGCAAAAATCTTTGAAAGTTGGAGCTTATAAAGAATAGTCGATATTTATTTCACAAAAAATAAATTGATATTTTGTAATTTGTTTAATAAGGAAGTGGTGTATGAAACTTAAGTTTAAAACAAAATTGATTGGCAGCTTTTTGATCATCTCATTATTAGTACTGTTTGCTGGTATTACGGGAATTATTATGACAAAGAAAATAGCGAACAGCGCAAATGATGTTCTGTTAGTAAGCGTTCCTCAAAAGGAAGCTGTTAATCAAGCTCTTATTCACATCAATACTATGCGGAATCTGTGTGCTGAATATTTGAATAGTTATGATAATTTAGACGAGTTAAGAGCAAAAATTATACATCATAATAAGAAATTTAACATGTATTTGGATATTATTGAATACGGGACGGATTCAGAAGAATTTAAAAATTCGCAATCATTTGAAATATTTAATACTGAAAGTATTGATCTTAAAGTTAACAAAGGTAATAAAGAAGTTATCACAATTATAAATGAGATCAAAAATAGTTTTAAAACTTTTCTGGATAGCGCTTTATTAATGATGGATCTTCATGATAAAAGAGCAGGCTATAATGCGGCAATAAATGGAGTAACTATTGATATAGAAAAATATTTGCTTCTGGTTGAGAGGAAGCATGAAAAATGGTTGGATAAGTTAAAAGATGCTGTTGAGTACAATATCCGTTTTGAAGGCCAGACAGATCATACAAAATGTCAATTCGGACTCTGGTATTATGCTTATTCTATAGAAGATGTGAAATTACAAGAACGTTTAGATAGTTTTGGAAAGAATCATGAAAAGTTACATCAATTAGGTATAAAAGCTAATGAGGTTGAAGGTGAAGAAAAAGTTAAAGTTTTTAAAAGAGGTTCACGAGTTGTAAGAAAAATCAGATCAGGATTTCAGGATTTATTCGACTATCTTGGTCCTGTTATTTCTGAATTGATTAAAAAAGAGCAGGAAGCAATGCAGACTCTTAATAAGGTTTCATCTCAAATGCAGCATATTATGAATACATTTTCAAAAAGAATAGACAGCGATATGAAGAAAGCGGAGAGAAATGCTAAAAAAGATCAATCATTTGCAATAGCTCTTTTAATTCCGGTGGTTGTCATTGCTGTTGTTATTGCTATGGGATTAGGTCTTATTATAAGCCGGGGAGTAGTTATTACAATTACAAAACTTATTAGCATCATCAGTAAGATTTCAAAAGGAGATCTAAGCACAGAAATAAATATTAAAACAGGTGATGAACTGGAAACACTTGCGAATGGACTTTCCCGCATGGTTGATAGCTTAAAACAGATAATTTCTAACGTCAAACATTCTGCTCAGCAGCTTACGGAAGCAACAGGTGAAATATCATCTTCATCACAACAAATTTCAGATGGAGCCCAGCAGCAGGCCGCGAGCTTTGAGGAGCTTTCTGCTTCTGTCCAATCCAATGCTACAAATGCGGGGTCAGCCAATGAAATTGCTCAATCTGTTACTGCAAGCGCTTCAGACATAGGCAATGATATGGAAAATACAATAGAGGCAATGACTGCTATTGAAAAAAGCGCACGGCGCATAGCAGATGCTGTCGCGATTATTACAGATATTGCGGATCAGACCAATCTTCTGGCTCTGAATGCGGCTATTGAAGCGGCGCGGGCCGGTGAACATGGTAAAGGATTTGCTGTTGTGGCTGATGAAGTAAGAAAATTAGCAGAGCGGAGTGGAGATTCTGCTAAAGAAATCAAAAATCTTATCAAAGAAAGCTTGTCTCAGGTAAGTCATGGTGTGGATGTGTCAAAAAATGCCGGGGAAAATCTTCAGAAAATTGTTTCTCATATCAACAATGTTGCCGAGCAGCTGCAGTCCATCTCTTTGGCCACTCAGGAACAGGCATCTACCATGGAAGAGAATACTTCCATAACAGAATCTAATGCGGCGGCATCTGAAGAGCTTTCCGCCTCAGCAGTGGATCTTTCCACTCAAGCGGATGGTCTTAACAAGATGGTCAGTCACTTTAAAGTTAGGTAAGACACAGCAAGTAACGGAAAAAAACATAACATATATTGCATAAAAGAGTAAAAATTAAATGATAAATGATTTAAAGATTACAGATGCGGAATTTAATGAGATCAAAGAGATAATGTATGATTTTACCGGTGTTTTTCTTTTGCCGACAAAGAGGAATCTTGTGGTCTCGCGGCTGAGGAAACGGATGGATGAATTAAAAATGAAGGGTTTCCGTGAATATATTAAGCGCCTGCAGGATAAAAGCACACGGGAAATGGATGTTTTCATCAATGCAATAACCACGAACGAAACATTTTTTTTTCGGGGAACCAGCCAGTTCAATTATTTGTATGAAGATATTCTGCCAAATATGATCGACAGGAAAAGCAAGCAGGGAAAGAAAAAAATAACAGCGTGGTCAGCTGCTTGTTCAACTGGAGCAGAGCCGTATTCTCTTGTTATGGCTTTTCGGGAATTTCTAAAAGGTGATAAAAGCTGGCAGATCAAGGTTTATGCAACAGATATTAATAGCACTGTTTTAGAAGAAGCGCGCGAGGGCATTTATCCGGAAAGAAGTCTGATGAAAACACCAAAGAGTCTGGCAACAAAATATTTTGAAAACATAAAGAAAGGAACTCGTCCCGGCAATTTTTATAAGTTGAAAGAAAGTGTAAAGAAAGATGTGGAGTTCAAGCAGCATAATTTAAAAAATGCTTTTCCGGTAAAGGATTTGGATTTTATTTTTTTAAGAAATGTGATGATCTATTTTGATGTGCCCATGAAAAAAAAGGTTGTTTCTCATTTGATAAACAATCTTCATCCTGAAGGATATTTTTTTATCAGTCTTTCGGAAAGTTTGATCGATGTAAAAGCACCATTAAAGACAGTTGGGCCAGCGATATACAAATTAATAAAGGAATAAAATATGATCAACGTTGTTATCGCCGATGATTCGGCTTTTTTGCGAAAAATATTAAAAGATGTACTGACTGGAACAGGAAAAATTCTTGTTGTGGGCGAGGCAAAAAACGGCAAGGAAGCCATAGCTTTTGTTAAGGAAAAAAAGCCTGATGTTCTAATTCTTGATATAGAGATGCCTGTTATGAACGGTTTAGAGGCCCTAAGACGCATTATGGAGGAAAATCCTCTGCCGGTCTTTATGTTCAGCTCTTTAACTGTAAATGGGGCAAGTGTAACGGTTAAAGCTTTAGAATACGGCGCTGTAGATTATCTTTTGAAGCCTGTTAGCGGACCTTCAAAGTTGGTGGAAATAGCAGATGAGCTTCTTCAGAAGATCGAGGCAGTTGTCCGCATGTCACGTTTCAAAAAGTATCCAAAAACGGGTCTTGCAAAAGAACCCACCAAAAAAGTATTATCAACGCCTGCGCCTCAGATTAGCTCCCGTAAAATTGACATTGTAGCTATCGGGTCTTCCACAGGTGGCGTTCAGGCCGCACTGGCATTAGCACCGAATCTTCCGGAAGATATTTGTCCTGTTGTCTGGGTTCAGCATATGCCGCCCGGCTTTACGAAAAGTTTTGCCGATCGTTTAAACAATCAATCAAAAATCGTGGTTAAGGAAGCAAAGAACAATGAACCTTTGGAAAGAGGCACATGTTATATTGCTCCCGGCAGTTTTCAAATGGCTGTTCAAAAACAGGGGGCAAATTATTCTTTAAAGGTCTATGAAGGAGGACGTGTATCCGGTCATGCTCCATCATGTAATGTCCTTTTTGAATCTGTTGCCCAGCATTTTTCTTCTAATGCTATTGGAGCTATTCTGACGGGAATGGGCGATGATGGTTCAGATGGACTTGTCAAAATGCATGAAAAAGGCGCATATATTATTGGCCAGGATGAAAGCACATGTGTGGTTTACGGAATGCCTCGCGCGGCCCATCAGAAAGGTGCTGTGGATATAGAATTAGGTATTACAGATATTGCCAGCCGTATTTCGAAAGCAGGAGGCTTTTAACACAGATGATCGCAGATGGGAGAATGCAGATTGGCACAGATAAAAAGGAATATATTTATAATGATCTGACCTATGAGATAATAGGTGCAATATATGAAGTTCATAAGGAATTAGGTACTGTTCATAAAGAGGTTATTTATCATAAGGCCTTAGAGATAGAGTTAAAGAACAGAAATATTCCATTTAAAGAAGAGAAATTAATAATTGTTAAATATAAGGGGAAAAAGATTGGAGCATATAGACCTGATTTTATTATTGATGATAAAGTTATATTGGAGATAAAAGTAGCGCCTGCTTTAACAAAGGCTATGCAGGATCAGGTTTATTATTATGTGAAAGGAACTAATTACAAACTAGTTTTGTTGGTAAATTTTGGCACAATCAAGGCAGGTATAAAAAGATTGATTTACACTTGAACTCAGGTGAAATGAATCTGCGATCATCTGTACTTAATCTGTGGTTATCTGTGTTAAGAACGGAGTGAATATATGGAACTGGAATTAACGCCCGAAGAACGACAAGAGTTAAAATTAGAGTTTCTGTCTGAAGCAGAAGCCCATCTGAATGTTCTCAATGAAAATCTTCTTTATGTAGAAGAGTGCCTGAAAAATAATGAAGCTGTTGCCGATGAAAAGATCAATGCTATGTTTCGGGCTGCACATACGGTCAAGGGAGTATCTTCCACATTAAGCTATCATAAGATCAGCCGGCTGACCCATATTATGGAAAATTTGATGGATAAAGTCCGCAAGAAAGAGGTGGACTTTAGTCAGGATATTATTGATGTTCTTTTTTCTTCTTTTGATATTCTGGAAAAAATAATAACACAACTTCGTGAAGTAGACAGCGAAGAAGAGGATATTGAAGAACCAGTTAAAAAGTTAAATGAAGTTTTGGATAAGGCGTCTGCAAAAGAAAAAACAGAGGATGCCTTTGTTGAAGAAGAAGAGGAAGAAGAGAAGAAAACAGAGTTTGATCCTTCCAAATATATGCAGATGTTTATAGATGATTCTTTATATGATATTGAGCAGTTTAATGAGAAGATGATAGCTTTTGAATCTGATCATAGCAATAAAGATCTTCTTAATGAACTGTTTCGTCTCATGCACACACTTAAGGCTTCAGCCGGAACAATAGGGCAGCAAAAAATACAAAAAATTGCTCATGCTATGGAAGAAATTCTTTCTTTATTGCGTGAGGGAAAGGCACAGATTAATGAGGAACGGACATCTATACTTCTTGCGGGAGTTGATATCATAAAAAGTATTATCATGAATATTGTGAATAATGTTCAAGAGGAAGTGGACATTGATGATATCCTTGATTCTCTTATTAAAAACAAGAAAAATCTCCTTGGTGAGCCGGCTTCTCAGGCCATAATATTTGAAGAAAGAATCTTGGAAATCAAGCAGCTTTCAAAAGAAGATAAAGATCAGCTTAAGCTCATGCTTGAAGAGGAAAAAGATATTTTTGAAGTTTCTTTCATTATTGATACATCTATTCAGATGAAGCCTGCAAAACTGGTTCTTGCTGAGGAAAGACTGAAAAAGGAAGGCATGCTGATCAGTTTGTATCCTGCCAGCGATATTGTGCCGGATGATTATAAAAAAGAGATACATGTGAGCTTCTTTTATGCGTCGGTTATTAATGAAAAAGATATTCATAAAAAACTTTTGCTTGACGGCATAAAAAATATTGAGATTATCCGTAAAGATATAGCGGATTTAAAAAAATCGTTGGAAGAGAAAATAAAAGCAAAAACAGAGGATCCAAAAGACAAAACTAAAAAAGTGCCAGAGAAAAAAACATCTGCAAAAACTCCTGTTATGCAGGAAATGTCAACTGTCAGGATTGATGTTAGAAAGCTGGATGATCTGCTTAATCTGGCTGGTGAACTTGTTATAACACGGGCACGTTTTGCGCAGATGGTACAGGGCTTTTATCATACGGTCAATGAAGGAAATGAAGTTTTTACAAAGATTGAAAATATAAAAGCCATGATGCAGAATAATCAAAAGCAAATCCAGCTTATGTTGGGGCAGAAAACACAGTTCGCTGTTATTGAAAAAATGGAAAAAGTTTTTTCAGATTTTGATATGCTTATGGAATGGCTGGAAGAGAAGAGCACTGCTCATCAGTTTAAAAGTTATATTCGTGAACTGGATGAGATAACCGGAGGATTGGGTAAGCTATCAAGCGATATCCAGAGTGGTGTTATGCAGACACGCATGATTCCGGTGGAAGGCGTCTTTAACCGTTTCAAAAGGGTTGTTCGCGATCTTTCCAAAGATCTCAATAAGAAGATCCAGCTTGTTATTGAAGGTGAAGAGACAGAACTGGATAAAAAAGTCATTGATTCTCTGGGTGATCCTTTGACCCATATTGTACGCAATGCCGTTGACCATGGAATAGAGAATCCTCAGAAGAGGAAAGAACAGGGTAAACCGGAAATAGCTACAGTTGTTCTTCGCGCTTATCATAGCGGCAACAATATTTGTATTGAAGTCAAAGATGATGGCGGTGGCATTGACAGTAAAAAGATTTCTGAAAAAGCCATAGAAAAAGAGATGGTTACTCAAGAAGCTTTAGAAAAAATGAGTGAAAAGGAAATCCTGAATTTGCTTTTTTTGCCGGGTTTCAGCACAGCAGAAAAGGTTACAGGGGTATCCGGACGCGGTGTAGGAATGGATGTGGTCATAAAAATGATCGAATCTATTAAGGGGGCTATAGATATTAAGACCACTCTAGGAGAAGGAACCGTTTTTACTTTAAAAATCCCTCTAACACTGGCGATCATTCAGGCCCTTCTTGTGGATATAGCTGGTGAAAAATATGCTATTCCCATTGAATCCGTTGTGGAAATATTCAAAATATCACAAAAAGATATTTATTCTATTGATGGAAAACCTACAGTAAAAATACGCAATAATCCCATAGGGCTCCTGGAACTTTCTGATATTATTGGTATTGCGAACAGTCGGAATAGGGCTTCAAAGATTAGAAAAGTGGTTCTTATCAGCGATGGTGAAAACAAGATCGGTATAAGCGTTGATGAGCTTATAGGGGAAGATGAGATTGTCATTAAATCACTTTCAAAGCATTTTGAGGCAGTAAAAGGGATTTCTGGAGCATCCATACAGGGCGATGGCTCTATAGCACTTATTTTAGATCCACCAGGTATTATACGGAAAATATAAGATATGAATGACGAAAAACAACCTCAGATTCTTTTTGCTGGAATGGCAGATATTGTGGTAGGCCAGGCTTCTGCTGTTATCAAGACCAATCTGGGATCATGCGTAGCAGTCTGTCTGTATGATGCGGGAAAAAAAGCCGGAGGTTTGCTTCACTGCATGCTTCCTAAGTATCAGCAGTTTAAGAATACAAGCAACAGCGGTAAAAAGGAAAAGTATGCGGATACAGGCATAGAGGAGCTTATAAAACGGTTGAAAACCACTTTTCAAACTGATGAAAAGAATCTTGTGGCTAAGATATTTGGAGGAGCAAAAGTACTGAAACTGATCAGTAAAAATATTGGGGACGAAAATGTTTCTTCTGTAAAAGAGACACTCAAGAAAAAAAATATCCGTATTGTTGCTGCAAAAACCGGAGGGCAGAAGGGATATAAGATAGACTTTCAATTGCAAACAGGTACAGTCATATGCCAGGTATTTGGCGAAAAAAAAGAGGTGTTTTAAATGACACAAGCCTTTAATTTAATAGCAAGAAGGAGTATTGATAAAGCTTCTCAGGTATTGTCAAAAGCTCTCAGGGCTGGCGCCAGGATAGAATGTGTAGAGATAAAGGAAGTGGACATCAGCGAGATCACAGAAAGTATTTATCAGGATAATAGATCGGTTATTGGTGCCATTACAGAACTCGTGGGAGATACAAACTTAAGTTTTCTTTTTGTAGCTGATATTAAAGATGCATTTACGCTGACAGATCTTTTTTTACGAAAACCTGTAGGGACAACAAAAGAATTTAGTATTTATGTAGACAGCACCATTCAGGA
The DNA here is from genome assembly GCA_023144635.1 of Candidatus Auribacterota bacterium. GTDB lineage: Bacteria > Auribacterota > JAFGBW01 > JAFGBW01 > JAFGJP01 > JAGLFH01. The sequence goes on from JAGLFH010000030.1 coordinate 61,577, forward strand.
GATCGGTAATATGATATCCAGCTCTATCTCCAATGTTTTTTCAACAGATTTCAATGTTTCACTGAAACCAACGCCGCCGATAGTTGTAAAAGACTATGAAGGTTCTGTTTTTTCAGAGTTCGTACTTATAGATGAAAATATTGGAGATAAACTTTTTATTATAGATACACGTTTTTTTATTGTTGCACATGAGATTTCATGCAAGATGTATCTGGTTCCAGCTAAAGGAACTTTGGAATCGCTGGAATTTTTTTTTGGTTCGATTTGAAAACATAGGAAACAAATGTTTTAAAAGGGGTTGATGTATGGGAAAAAAAATATTACTTGTGGATGATGCTCCGGTTATACGCTTAATGCTAAAAGACATTCTCTCTTTTCATGGCTATACGGTTATTGGCGAGGCCAATAATGGGAATGAAGCGGTTAAGCTTTATAAAGAACTCAAACCGGATCTTGTGACCATGGATATTATTATGCCGGAAAAAGATGGTATTGAGGCCCTGAGAGATATTCTTATATCTGATCCGAATGCCCGGGTGGTTATGGTAACAGCCATAGATCAGAGAGAATCGCTTATCAAGGCCATCCGGCTGGGAGCTGTGGATTATATTGTTAAACCTTTTGAGGAAGACCGCGTTATTTCAGCTATAAAAAAGGCTTTTGGAGAAGAGTAGTGAAGCAAAACAAAGTTATTGAAAAATTGAAAAGTGTTCATGATTTGCCGACTTTGCCTATTGTTATTCAGAAAGTTCGGGAAACAGTAGCTGATCCTCACAAAAGCATGAAAGAGCTCTCCAATGTTATTAAAGATGATCCGGCTATCATGACAAAGATCATGAAAGTCGTGAATTCCTCTTTTTATAGTTTTCAGGACCCTATCACATCTTTACCGCATGCTGTAAGTATTTTGGGCCAGGATGCCATTCAGAATATTGCCATGAGCCTTACGGTTTTTGATTCTTTTCGTCAAATAAAGGAACCTTCTTTTAGTATCATGGAATTCTGGACCCATTGCATTAGTGTTGGGCTTGGAGCAAATATTGTTTTTGAAAAAATAGATCCGTCTTTAAAAAAAAATGTAACAAAAGATATGCTGCATCTTGCAGGCATTGTTCATGATATAGGCATAATTACTCTTGAGAAGTATTTTCATAAGGAATTCAGAGCTATCCTTAAATATGCTTCACGGGAAAAGATCCCTATTTATGAAGCAGAGTACAGTATTTTGCAGACAACGCATGAAGAAGTCGGGGCATATTTGGCAGAAAAATGGCTTTTGGGAAAAGAATTTCAGGAGGTTATTCGCTGGCATCATCATCCTCATCAAGCTAGTGAGAACTATTCTACATTGGTATCAGTTATTCATATTGCGGATTATATTTGCAATTTTCAGAATATTGGTTTTGGCAAAAATCTGGAAGTTCCAGTTTTTTACAAAGATATCTGGAAAACACTTGGATTGGAAGTCAGTCAAATTCCGGAAATTGATAAAAGTATTAGAACAGAAGCGAAAAAGTCGGAAATTCTTCTTGCTTTATTAAAAGCATAAAAAGAGAAGATTTCTTGTTAAATAGACAGGTTTATTTTAAAGTATTAACTATATAAAATTTTTATTGAGAGGTTAAATGAGCAATATTTTAATTGTAGATGATTCTCCTGTTATGCGTATGCTTGTAAAAAAGGGTTTGAAGCAGGCAGGTTATACTTTTACTTCTGTTGAGGCCGGAAATGGAGTGGAAGGTTTACAAAAATTCGACGGTAATACTTTTGATCTTGTTCTAACCGACTGGAATATGCCTCAAATGAATGGTCTTGAATTTGTGAAAGAGATTCGCAAGAGACCGGATGCTCAACATTTACCTATTATTCTTATAACAACAGAAACATCTCCTGAAAAGATCAAGCAGATTGTAGATGCCGGGGCCAATGGCTGTGTTTCCAAACCCATAACACCTATAAAATTAAGAGCAAAAATAGATAGTTATATAAAACAATAAGGCGGCATTATGGGCTTAGAAAATGTTCTCAATTCAGAGGAAACAATTTATTTCCGGCAAACCTTCTCTAATGTGTTACAAATGGTAGGGCAGGACTTGAATACTTTGCTTCAAAACGCACTTTCTATGAAAGATATAGTCGTTGATTTTCAATCCAAAGAGCAAGCATCAGAGGAATTTTCAGATGCATTTATAAAATCAGTGAGCCTTTGGGAGGGAAAATGTTCTTCGCAGGTGGATTTTCTTTTTCGGTCTCGGGATGCCAAGGCATTATCCCAGGTCCTTATGGGTGAATTTAAGGGTATGCCCGGAGAAGATGAGGAAATGACAAATGAAGATCTGGAAATATTTAAGGAAATATCCAATCAGATAAACGGATCTTTGGACAAAGCTCTCCGAAATGCCTTTAGCTTTGACTTTCATGCCCTTTTGGGAGATGTTGAAAAGCTGGATCTGCTTCCCATGGAAAAGAGAACAGGTTATTTTTCTCATGAGGGATACCTTATCGTAAAAAATGAGTTTTCAATAAAAGATTCGGAAAAAACATATTGGGCCCTTTTGATTCCTATGGAAATTATTAGGCAGATCAGCACTCTGCAGAGTGAAAGTATCGGAGATGAAATACAGGATGAGATTTTTGAAAAAAGAAGATATGCTCTTGTTACAGACGATGATCCAGTTATGAGAAAAATTATGAAAAAATATCTTGAAAAACTTAATATTACTTCATTGGATGCTGTGGATGGAATGGATGCCATAAAAAAAGCTAAAGATTCACGTTTTGATATAATTTTTTTGGATATTATTATGCCTAATATGGATGGGATATCAACGCTGAAAAAATTAAAAATCATGTCGGAGACAAGAAATGTTCCTATACTTATGGCTTCAAGCAAGAGTACAAAAGAGGAAGTTATTAATGCTTTAAAATCAGGTGCCAGTGATTTTTTAGTTAAGCCAATAACATTAAAGGAACTGTTTCTGCGTTTAAAAAGAGTGTTGAGTAGTAAAAAGTCTTAAATAGTAAATTATTATCGGGGCTAGATAAAAGTAAAACCTAATAGATCTATTTATGTGTCGAGCAATAGTGATGTCTGACTAAAAGGAGACAAAGCATGAAAAATGCCGGAGACATAATGTCAAAAGACATTCTGACAGTTCGTTCAAAAGATTCGATTGCAAAAACAATAGGAATAATGATCGATTATAAAGTAAGCGGTTTACCTGTTGTGAATGAATATAATGAAGTTATCGGCGTCATTTCAGAAAATGACCTGTTAACCATTCATGAATTATATGAAAATAATACCGGCTCAGGAATGGATACTCATATTATGACAGTGGATACTTTCATGACACCTAACCCGATTACAATAAAACAGGATATGTCTATAAAAGATGTCTCAAAGATTCTTGTAGAAAAACGAATAAAACGTTTACCTGTTGTTGACAGCAGCAGAATACTTCTTGGCGTTGTCAGCCGTTCAGATATTTTAAAACTGCTCAGATAATACGTCTACGTTATGGTATTACTCTGCTATATTTTGTCAGAAAGGAATAATTATGCCAGATAAAGGCAAAACAGATATTTTGGTTATTGATGATGACCTTGCCATCAGAAAGACTCTAAGGAATTTTTTAACAAAGGCTGGTTATTCAATAATAACAGCTTCTGATGGAGAAGAGGGAATTGAAAAGATAAAGCAAATGGGAATTAAAATAATTATTTGTGATATTGTCCTGCCCAAATTAGAGGGAATTGACTTTTTGAAACAGGCTAAAGAGTATAGCTTTATGACAGAGGTCATCATGATAACCGGTCATTCTTCAATGGAGCGTTGCGTTGAAGCAATAGAGGCGGGTGCATGTGGTTACTTGAAAAAGCCTTTTGATCTGGAAGAGATTCTTAAATATATAGAAAAGGCGGAAAGAAATATTAATGAACGAATGGATCTTATAAAAGAAGCTATGAAGAAAAAAAATAATTGAACGTAAACTATTTATAAAAAGTATATTAATTTAAAGGAGAACGGTATGAAACGAATAGAAACATTAGTATCATTAACAATTTTTATTTTTGTGTTGTCTTTTGCTATTTACGGTTATTCCGAGGAAATAACACTAAATGCAGAAATTCAGAGTAAATATCTTGGAAGAGGCGAACTCCCTACAGACGGTCCTGTTTTTCAGCCATCGATTAATTTTGAGAATAAGGGTTTTACCATAAATGTATGGGGAAGTATGGATCTTGATGATGTAAATGCTAATAAAAATGAATTTAATGAATTAGACCTTACTTTAGAGTACGCTTGGAGCTATGAAGAGTTTGATCTTAGTGCAGGATTGATCCTCTATAGCTTTCCGAATACTGTTGCAGAAAATACAGGTGAAGTCTATTTGGGTATTACAGGAAATTACAAGCTTTCACCTTCTATTACTCTTTTTTATGATTATGAAGAAGGAAATGGTCTATATGCTTCATTTGATATTGGACATAATTCACCGCATTTGAGAATTTCAGATAATGCAACTTGTGAAGTATGTTTTAATGCAGGAATAGGCTGGGCCGATTCAAATATGACTAATTTCTTGTTTGGTGTAGATGATTCAGCTTTATCAGATTTCCATGCAGCATTAAAAGTTCCTATAGCACTTTCTGAGAGCTGGACAATAGAGCCTAGCGTTTCAGTTTCTACTTTACTTGACAGTAGCGTTAAAGATGCTGCTGATAATAACGGAAATGCTTCTATGGGTATAAATGTAAGCTACATATTTTAATTAAAGATTTAATATATTGTATTAAAAGGGACAGGCAAAAAACTGTCCCTTTTTTTGTTAATAATTAGGTTTGATTTTATAGTTGTTTTAATTAGAACTATCTTTTATCCTATCTGATACATTGTAAATATACGTTTAGCCTGAATTTTATTGACATTTTATAATACCAATAGACATAATATATATAGTAGCTTTCTTGTTTAGACGAAGCCTTGTGCATAGTCTGAATGCGAAGGCGGATGTTTCGGGCGAAGATTTTATATCACAGCTCGCGAAGCGCGACCTGTGAAACCACGGACGTGAGTCCGTGGTAATTCACATAGGCTTTATTTTAGGCGGTAGATTTTGAAAAAAGTTTTTTTAATACTTTTATTGCTTCTCATAATCGGAAAAGCGACTGCTGGAAAAACAGGATTAGTCGTTACCGGAGAAAAGATCATTCCTCAGAAAAACACCCGGCCTCCAGAATTTCCTTTTGAGTCTTTTGATGAGAAGAATTTCTATAAAAGATTACTAAAAGATATAAATTCCGTTTCAGTTTATAGAAGCGGGTTAAAAAAATCATTGGAATATGTGTATTCTAAGCCAGACATATTTCCAGAGTTTGCATTGAACGAACTGAAGATGCTTACGAAAGACCAGAAGAAAGTCTTAAAAAGCACATGGGGAAGCGTACTTGATTATATTTTTACTCTTGGAATGCTTGAAGAGTATTACAATGATTTTATTCTTATAGAGAACAAAAAACAAAACGTGAACGCTTTTCTTGTTGTTTATGCATCTTTTCTTTCACAATACAGGTTTGCAGTGGAGTTCATAGAACAGGCTGAAAATAATCCAGGTATAGATATTGTTCTTAATGAGTCTATTGAGGAGCTGGGATTACCAGTTGGGACTTATGACCGTTTTAAAACCCGCTTCTTAAGTGCATCAAAAGCAGCAGAATTTGTGACTCTGGAAAGTATGTATCTTCAGTTGGATGAAATAGGTGATCTGTTTTTAAGAAGAGCTATTGAGACCGATACACAAAAGATTTTGTTTATGGGTAAAGATACTGGTGGGATGCTAACGCTAAAAAATGGCATAAACCTCGTAAAAAAAATCGGGATGGAAGCGTGTTTTCCTCTTCAGAAAAGTGTTACTGATTGGATAGGGGATACAAAAATATACCGACAGGGTGTTTCACTTATTACTCCTTTACAGGTAGAATCGATTCTACCTCGTCTTCAACCCGGAGATATTTTGCTTGAAAGGCGTGAATGGTATCTCTCGAATGTAGGTCTTCCTGGCTTTTGGACTCATGCCGCTCTTTATGTTGGAACAATAGAAGAAAGAAAGGAATTTTTTAGAGACACAGAAGTATCTGAATGGGTAAAAGAAAATGGAATAGAAAGTGGAGATTTTGAAACTCTTCTTTCCCAAAAATGTTCTAAATGGTATAGATTAGGGCAACAACCTACTGAAGATGGACATATATTAAGGGTTTTAGAAGCTGTAAGAAGCGGGGTGAATTTTACTACAATTGAACATGCTGCTGATGTTGATTCGTTTGCTGTTCTCAGGCCTCGTCTCTCTAAAAAAGAAAAAGCAATAGCTATCTTTAGAGGATATAAATATTTAGGAACTCCTTATGATTTTTATTTTGAGTTTTTATCAGATACTACGATAGTGTGTACAGAGCTTATTTATAAGGTATATGAACCTGAAGAAGGTTACAACGGCATTAGTTTTCCGCTTAGGGATGTGATGGGGCGTCTTCTTACAACAGCAAATATGATAGCAGAAAAATTTGATAAAAATTATGGTACAAAAGACCAACAGCTTGATATTGTTCTTTTCCTTGATGGTTTTGAGGATGAGAATAAGGCATATGAGTTGTCTGTCAATGAGTTTAGAGAAACATGGACACGACCGAAGTGGCATATACTGGTTCAAGATACCCCACCTATTAATAAACATTAAAAGTGAAAATTTCCGCCAAAGGCGGATCCGCCTCGGGCGGAAAAAATGTTGGTCCTTCGACTCACTACATTCGCTCAGGATTTAAAAGCGCTGAAGCGCAATTATTTAAAGGTTATCACAGAGAAATAAGTAGGGGCGAATAATCATTCGCCCGTGAAAAAGCTGAAAAAAGTTAAATTATGAACTCAATAAGAAACTTTGGTATTAAGCAAATATTAATATTTATTTTTATCCTTATCCTCTCAATTGCTTTTTCAGGTTGCCGTCATATAAGCAATAAAGAGAAGAAACTTGTAAAAATAAGCTCAGTTATATTTGACATAATTATTGATATTCGCTATGCAACAACAAATAATTTTACCGGCAAAAAACTCTATTGTAATCCATATTGCTATCTCTTGTCTTCTACTGCAGATAAACTAAAGAATGTTCAAAGCGAGTTAACAGAGAAAGAATTATTTCTTAAAATCTATGATGCCTACAGGCCGCTAAAAGTACAAAAAGAGATGTGGAAATATTTAGCAGATGAGCGTTATATAGCGAATCCTTTATATGCTAGCCATAGTCGTGGTGCAGCAGTTGATGTTACATTAGTTGATAAAAATGGTGTTGATCTTGATATGGGTACTGAGTTTGATGAATTTTCAAAAAAGTCTGCTCCTGGTTATTTTGGCTTTCCAACAGATATTTTATATAACCGGATTTTATTAAAAAAAGTAATGAAAAAACATGGTTTTATACAGAGTACAACTGAATGGTGGCATTTTTTTGACAAGGATTGGAAAAAATACCCTATTCTAGATTTAGAAGACGCAGATCTTCGCAAATTAGAAGATGCAGATTAACGCAGATTGGGGAAAAACGAGGGATGAAGGATGACCGCAAAAGCAGGCTATAGTCCCCGCATCTTTGTTTTGTTATACAAAACAGCAGGGGATTAACGCAGATAAAAATGATCAGAAAAAGTAAGTAGGGGTGCAAGGCCTTGCGTCTATGTGAAAATAAAACGTATGTATGGGTTGTGCTTGTCTTGTCCTGTTTTTTTTCTTTTAATTATTCAGCGAAGTGTTCCTTGAACCAGTTAACTTTTTAACCAATTAACTCTTCCCTTCCTACTTTTTACTTGATTCTTCTGTCCTCTGACTTTTGTTTTATTCTTTTGAGAAAACAGGATCGTTTTTTTGAATATCGTGTATTTGATCAATAACAGCTATTTCAGCGATGGCGCCTTTAAGGCTTGGAAGCACCTGTATAATTTTAAATTGGTAGCTTTTTCCATCACCCTTTTTCACCCATACAGTATCACCCTTGTTTATCGTAGAAATAGTTTCAACATATATCCTTCCAAAATCCAGACCAACATCAGAAACTGTTCCAGATTGTACTAGAGCATTTCCAGCAGGTTCAACTTCTTCTTCCTTTTGAGGTGATGGAGCAGGAGTTGCTTCCACAACTGCAGCAGTTTCAGGTTGAGAGGAAACTGCTGTATCTACGAGAACTGGTATTTCAACTGTAGTATCAACATTTGTTCTTTCAACAGGGATACCTTCTAAAACTGTAATGCTTTGCTGCTCTGCGCTTCTGGCTTCAATGCTGGATATGACTTCATTATATGATTTTCGAAGAGATTCTTTTTCTTTTTCTATCTCTGATCTTGCTAGTTCTTGAACCTGTTTAATTATAAGATTAGCATTATTTTTGATCTCTTGCTTTTCTTTTTCAAGTGTTTCATACCTGTTTTTTACATTATCAAGGTCAGCTACGGCTGTTTGCTTTTCTTGAAAAGCTTTATCTATTTCTGTTTTAAGTGAAAGTTTTTCGCTGGAAAGAGTTTTTATTGTGGAATCTTTTTCCTGCAATTTAGCCTGCATCTTCATGAGATCTTCTTTATAAAGATCTATTATAGCAGCACGTGCAGCTGCAGAATTTGCTACAGATATTTTTTCATTATCAATAGTAGAAGTTTCCATGTTTTCCTGCATGGCTTCAGAAACAATTCCTACTATCAGCTCTTCTTTTTCTGCATCTCTTATTCTGCGGGTGTCACCAATTTGTTCAGCCAGAAGTTCATTTTCGTGTTTTATTACAGCTTTTTCTCTAAAAGCAAGTTCTGCTTTTTCTTCCAAAGCCAAATTAGTAAGCTCAAGAGACTTTATTTTTTCTTTTAGTAGCTTAATGTTTTTTCCTAATTTTTTCTTTTCTATAGTAATTGAAGCCAATTTGTCGCTTGATGAAGAGATAATAGTCGAAAGACTTTGTTTTTCCAAATCAAATTCTTTTCTCATTACAGATGCCTGATCGGCCATTTCCTCCTTAAGACCAGCTGTTTCATTTTTCAGTGTTGTTATCTTTTCATTCTTGAGAGTATCCTGTTCCTGGATCTTTGCAAATTTATTTTGCCTTTGACTGTCTTTTTTAAGTAGTTCTTCGCTTTGTGAAGAGAGGTTACCTATTTCGTTTTTAAGGGTTTCTATCTGATTGCGGAATTTACGCATTAACGCAGTTTTTTCTTCCAGATAAGTTTTTTCTTTTAAATTCAGTTTTTCTTCGATTCTTTTATCAGCCTTTTGCTCTGCTGCAAAAAGATCTTCACGAGTTTTTGCAACGTCTTTTTTAAAATTCTTGATTTGCAAAGCATGTCTTTGTTCAAGAGAAGAGTAATCTCTTTTTAATGCCAGTATCTGTGCTCTATAATGGCCTTCCATATTTTCTTTTTCTTCTGCGTGCTGTTTTTCAAGCTTTTCTATTGTTTCATTAAATGTAAGTTGTGCTTCTCTATCTTTTTCAAGCTTGTTTTCCTTGAGGTAAGAAATATCATTTTTAAGAGATGCTATTTCTGCATTGTACTTCTTTTTAAGAGAAGATATTTCATCTTCATAAAGTTTTTCATTTTCATCGATTACCGATCTTATCTTTTTTGAAGTCTCATTTTCTTTTTCAAAGAGTTTGCTTTTTACGGAATTTATTTCTTCCCTAAGAGCACGGATGGTTGTTTGCCTTTCGCTTAAATTTTCTTTATTGCTTTCTTTGGATCTTGTTAGTGAATCTATGTTTTGCTGCAGTTTAAATTTATTTTGTTCAAGTTCTTCTATTCTAAGTGAAAGGCCATTTATTTTTTCCTCAAAAAAATTGACTTGTTTTGTGTAAGATACTTCTATATCCTGTTTTTCATTCTCAAAGTTATCTTCCATTTTATCTTTAAGGGTTTGTAGAGCTTCAATTGCTGCTTTTTTGCTGTATTCGTATGATTCATCAGGAAGAGCACCTGCATTTTCAGGAATAGGAACTGATCGGAGTAATTTGGCATATTTTTTAAAAAAACCACTTCTTTCAAGAATCTCGACTTCTTCAGTAGTTACATTTGATATGTTCTGTATTCTCTTGATCGGGAATTCTATCTCACCAAAATTGTAACGTAAAATAATAGATGAATCATTTGCAGACCCTATAATACCTTCAAGGACTTTCCCGTTCTTTAATTCAATAGTTGCTGGATAAGATGAAAAAAGCGGGAACAAAACTAATATACAGGTAAAAGCGAATAGAACAGAAATAGAAGAAAACCTAATTTTTTTCATCATGACCTCTCTTTTAGCAGATTACTGAGATTATCGAAAAGCATATATTGTGCCATTACAAAGGGGCTTGAAATCTGGTGTAAAATTAACGGCTTAAAATTAATAAACTACTATTAACAAGTAAGTTACAATAATAAGTCTGTTCAAAGTATTAAAAGTCTATATTATATATATATGGAACTTTTTTCCTAATAAACTGCTATAATTGCTGTTTTAGTTAGTACGCCGGAGGTGTTTCAGGCAATTGGCTATTATCTTTTAATAATTATTTTATTGATAAAGCGCCGTATCCTACAACTTCAGTATTGTTGCCGGTTACATCTCCGCTTGTTCCATAAGCTATTAATGTGCCTTTACTTGCACCAAGAGCTTTAGCTGTAAGTAAAGTAACGTATACAGGAGGAAGGCCGCACATCGAAATATCTCTATTATGTACTTCATCCCATAATTTATCTTCATCAAGTTCTTCTATTGCTTTAAAACAGATATTGTCCTTTTCTTTAGCAGAATCTGCAGGTACATAGTGTGAAAAATCAGTACTTGCTACAATAAGTGTTTTTTCTTGGGTTTCCTTTATTGTCTCAGCAAGTGCTAAAGCAAACTCTTTAAGGTTTTCCGGTCGATGTTCAGATATAGCAACTGGTATTATCTTTAAATTGTTTTTATCTTTGCAAGTATATTGTAAAAAAGGTAACTGAACCTCAATGGAATGTTCGTAGAGATGTGCATTGATATCTGATTTTGCAGGAGATGCTTTTTCAATCAATGAAGCAGTAAATTCTTCATTAATTTTTACTTGTCCGTATGGAGTGATCCATGCTCCTTTTTCAAATACAGATATTGTAGTACCTCTACCTGTATGATTTGGACCAAGAATCACGATATTGTCAGGAACCACAACTGAAGTATATGCTTTAGCAGCTATTTTACCGGAGTAAGGATAACCTGCATGAGGTGCAATAATAGCAATTGCTTCTTCAGCTTCTTCAGAATTTATTATTATAGATGAAAAAAAACTGTCAAGGTCACTTGCCCGTGAAGGATAAAATTGTCCGGCAACGATTGATTCTCGTATCATGATATGTTCCTCCTGAATAGTTTTTTTGTCTTCCGCTTAAAAACTATTAAATTTTTATAATAAGTTATTGTAAAAGCTAAAAACTATCACTATTTTTTTTCATTTTTAATAGTAATATTTTGTATTCCTTCCCATTTTTTTATTATAGCTATGATCTTATCTAATTCCAGCGGTTTGAACCAGCTAAGACGAAAATCAAGGCAATATTTTTTATTTTCAAGATTACAGCTGTAGTCGATCTCATTTATAATAATATGGTATTTTTCAAATTCTTTGTATATGAAGTTTGTGTCGTTTATAAGTTTGTCAAATGTTAGTCTGACAATAGCTGTGCTTTTGATGTTTTTCATGTTTTTTTCAATAATATCTAAAATTGTTATTGTGAAAAAAACAGCAAGAGTTGTTACGGCGGCTGGAACAAAAAACCCTGCGCCTATCGTAAGGCCTATTATTGCAGAAGTCCATAATCCTGCAGCAGTTGTAAGGCCTCTTATTGATACTCCAAAACGAAGTATGGCTCCTGCACCTAAAAAACCTATTCCGCTTATAACTTGAGCCGGTATTCTTGAGACATTCATGTTAGGATACATTTCTTGAAGATAAAAAGAAAGACTCATGGCAAGCATGGCCCCTATTGTTAGGATTATATGTGTTCTAAGTCCTGCAGCCTGTCCCTTTCTTTCTCGTTCAAGGCCGAGTAATCCTCCCAAAAAACAGCAGAGCAACAGCTTATATATAAAAATAGAAAAACTATTTTCAGATAAAAACGTTAAAGAGTTTAATAAATGATCCATACATATTCCTTTCCCGGTAACTTAATAATCTAATGAGTAATAAAACAAAATGCAAGTAATTTATTATATGTTTTATCTTTAAAGATGTATAAGAAGATTATCTGATTTTACATGTTTTTCTTTTTTTGTAAAACTTGTTTTTTATATTAAAAATTATCAATTTATAGTAAAATTTATATAATTAGCCTGAATATTTCACAAGCTAAGTATGCTACAGATGCAAGGCATCAAATTCGCAGCTGTATTAACATACTGCAAGAGTTTGATAACGAGGCATATGTGGCATCCTCCACAAAGCTCTGGCGGATCTTTGATAATCAGCTTACCTAAAGGTAAAAAACACTGAAAAAATATTCTATTTCCTTATAAAAAATAAAGGTGACAAAATGTAACCAAACGATTCTTTTTTTTCTTTGTAATTTACCGGTTATAAAATAGTTAAAAACTCTCTTCGGTGGTTTTTATGAAATTTTCAGGTTAATAGGAGTGATGTCATGACGGATGAAAATATGGATAAAAAAGTTTCTCTTCAGAATATTTTAAAAGGCTATGGATTTGAAGATAAGTATTTATATCTTCTTGATGTTGTGCCACTTATTGAGATTGCCTGGGCTGATGGAATAATACAAGTTGGGGAATTGGGACTCATTAAAGAGTTTATTGTAAAACACATCGAAAATATTAATAAAGGAGCTGGCGTTTCTGTTATATCACGTGATGAAGGAGTAGAATTTATCGAAAGATTTACAGTTAAACGTCCTGACCCTGAATTAATGAAAGTCCTGAGATCTATGGTAGTACCTTTGCGTTTGCAAAGTGCAGAGGCCTCAAAAAATACAGAGCAAAAACTTAATATCTTAAAATTTTGTATGGATATTGCTGCAAGCAGTGTTATTGAATATCCTTATGGCTCTCATGAACGTTTTTGTGATGATGAGAAAGCAATATTTCTTGAGATCATGAAAAATCTCGGCATCTCTCCGACAAAGATTGTTTAGAAGAATCACTTTTGTTCCAGAATACACCGGTCAGGATCTGTCTGAAGCAAATTTATTTTTATTCTGTCTGAATCTTTGTGCTTTTGGTTTCTGCATCACTCATCTTATTTTGTTTGCTGTTTGAGGTTCCTCAACTTCACATTTTACATTTTTTTAATTTCTTTTTGTTCCCAGTTAAAAAAATAAATTACAAAAGCTACAACAAATATGCTCCATATAGCTGCAGAAATATAGTTTCCTTTGATTATCCCGTAAAAAGAAGAATAAGAAAATCCCACGATAATAAGGATTATTTCAATTATCTTTTCAGCAATAATATTTATGATCATTGAAATAAATGGAAATATACTACCTGCAAAACATGAGAAAACACCCATCTGTATAACTATATATACGAATGGGACGACAAGCATATTTATAAGAGAAGCAAAAAGAGAACATTCTTGAAAATTAAAAAGAAGAACAGGGGCAGTAAAAAACCATGCAGAAAAACATATTGAAAAAGCGTTTAATATCTTGCGTATAGTTCCTCTGTATAAGCCCAACTTTGTATTATTTTCTGGAATTATTGGAAAGATCAGTTTAATTTTGTTTGATATCCGTTTTCCCATTGTTGCAATACCTAAGACAGCTGCAAAGGAAAGCTGAAAACCGGCAGTAAAAATACTTGCTGGATTTATTAACAAAAATATAAGGCCGCATACTGCAAGAGCATTAAGAGTATTGTAATCACGGTATATTTTTTTACTTATTATCATTATAAATAACATGGTAAATGCTCTTAAAGAGGAAGTGCGTGCTCCAGTGATAAAAAGGTAAAAAAGAGAAAACAACAGTTGCAAAATGAAGACCAGAAATGGAGAATATGTGGAATGTGCCTGTATCTTTGAATTGCTGTTTAATTCCACCGGATATGTTTTTTCTGTTACCTATAATAAGTGCGCTGTAAATATTCTGAGCCTCAATTTTTCTGAATCCTAAGAATAAAATATTTTCAAGGTGATCTCTTATCTTGTTTTTTGTTTTCATTAAAAGAGATTCTTTTCTTTTAATATCAAATAGTTTAATAGAATTTATTTTATTTACAAACACCAGCCCGCTTATTTTTTTTGATAAAAGTGTAAAGGAACGCATATCCATTACATCAAGAGCTTTTATCTTTCCTTTAAAAGATAAAAATCTTCTTTCATCTTTATCGATGAGTGAGCCGGTTGGTAAAATTGCCAGTAATTTCAGGTTTCCAGTTTCATGTAGGACTTTACCATACTTAATGCTTTCAGCTTGAATGAGTGCTTTAATGTTTTTATCGGTTGAAGAACAGGAAATAATATAACCTTCAATATGAGCTGTTACATTTTCTTGTGGGAGGATATTTTTAATGAATTTATTCTTGATATGAAAATAATATTCAGTGTAAAAAACAGACAAAAGAAAAAGAGTAAAAAGGATTATAGACCTAAAACCTTTTTTAATTGCAACATAATATATAACTTGGAATGTGATCAGAATAAAAAACACGATACTATATATGGCAGGTGCTTTTATTAATAAAAAGCCCGTTATAGAACCTAAGGTGAAAATAAAAAAAGCGGCAAGTGCCGGAAAGCGCTCCATAGAAAATAACTGATTTCTTTACTATTTATTTAAAGCTCAAGCTTTTTTTGACGTTTGTTTTGTTAAATATAAAATATAATTTTCCAGTGCTTCATTTTTGTTAAGAAATTCTGCACCAAATGTCTGGATAGATGCATCATCGTTAGACCAAACAAGCTTACATGGTATATTGCAATCTTTTATATCATCATTATTTTTTATCTCTATTATTATTTCATCTTCTTTTTTAAACTTAATAGGAGGATCCTTTATTTTGCATTTCAAACCCATGGAACTGATATTCTCTATTGTTGCAAAATGCTGAGCGGATCTTGATTTGTTATGGATGAATGCTTCAAGATTTACATCTATTCTTTTTGCACAGCGCTTTTCTATGCCTTTATATTTTTCTGTATTTATAAATTCGACATGATAGGGTGTGCAGAATTTTCTTTTTCTGCAAAGGCTTATAAGTATTGCAAACGTAACAGTTACATAAAGGATGATTACACCGAGCGCGAGTAAGATCTTAGATATGCTTATAAAATCAAAATCACTCATTGAACCTTTTCCTTTTTTTCATTTTTAAAAGAACATCACGTATTTCCTGTGTATCTATTTTTATTTCTTTTTGAGGAGATTTCTTTTTTATAATAAATATAATTTTTTGTATCATATTATCAATATCCTGAAGATCAGTCTTTTTTTTGTAATCAAGATTTGACATCATATCATTAAAGCTCATCTCAACATCTTTAAATGCATCACGCTTTCTAAAAGAAACCCTTTTACTGTATTTTCCGCGTGATACGTCTCTCATCGCTTTATTTAATTTATATAATGGCCCTGCTATACGGTGAGAAGCCATGGTGCTTGGTACAAGTATTACTGCAAAAAGGAACACTGCAAAAATGGATGTTTCAAAAAGGATGTACTCCGGAAGCTGTTTAGTGGAAGTGTTTGAAACAAGATCTGTTCCTGTAAAACTGTTTATAAGAAGTGAATAGACTTTATTGTCATAACGCAGCCGGTATATTTGATCAGAATATTTTTGATGTATATGATAAAAAAAAGCAAGGGTAAGAAAAATAACAACACATGATTGAAAAAGGAAAAAAAAAGCAAATCTTATTTGAAAATTCTTATTTATCAGATATCTTTTTCTAATATTTTTCATAAAGTCTCCTCACAAACTTTTAGAACCGGCGGTGAGTGGGATCATTTATGAATGATATAGCCGGGTCTGGCTATCGGGTACAGTCAATTAATTGAGAAAATGTTCAATAAATTCGGCAAAGGCAAAAGAATCCTGTTTTTGTACGTTCTTAAAAGAAAGTGCAACAGTGTAAAGTTCGGTCAGATTTATCTTCTCACACCGTAAAACGGTACCGGATATCACAAGCTTTCTAAGAGGATATGTAGGTAATGCCAGTGTTATGTCAAGATTGTTTCCAACGTTTATAGACTCAAAAGTTTCAAAGCATAAACCGCCTACACTTAAATTAAGACTGTTTCCGTAGACAACTTCTTTATTATTACTGATTGGAATACTACCGTTATCGTTTATGCGATATCGTATTATTGACCAAAAAGGAATCCTGATATTTTGTCTTCTTTCAGGAGCATGTTTTTTTAAAACGACCATATTACACCTATACAACAACTAAATTAAGAAGCTTTTTGGGAACGTAAATCTTTTTCTTAATAATTTTATCTTTTATATATTTTACTATATTATCATTTTTTTTGCATAACTCAAAGATTTCTTCTTGAGTGGTATATTGCGTTGCAGATACAACACCGCGAAGCTTTCCGTTTATTTGTACAGGTATTTCAATAATATCTTCTATTAAATATCTTTCATCATACTTTGGCCAATCAGCTTTAAAAACACTACTTCCTTTATCAGTTAATATACTCCAGATCTCTTCTGAAAAATGTGGGACAAAAGGGGCCAATAAAATTATTATATTTGCGCAAGACTTTCCTATTACAATGGTTGCCGTATTATCGGATGACCTTATGTACTCAGTTAGATCATTAAAGAATTCCATTATTGAAGCAATAGCTGTATTAAAATGAAATCCGTTTTCGATACTTTCTGTTATTTTTTTAACTGTTTTATTAAGTTTTACATAAAGGTCTTTTTCTTTTTGAGATAATAAACTATCTTCTATCTCTTTTTTGGTAGATAAGTATTCTTTTATAGAATCAATGTTTTCAGAAAACATTCTCCAGCATCGTTTTAAAAAGCGGGATGCTCCTTCTACGCCCTGATCACTCCATTCAGCGTCTTTTTCAGGAGGACCAATAAATAGAGTATAAAGCCGTACTGTATCGGCTCCGTATTTATTTATTAACGCATCAGGGCTTACAACGTTACCTTTGGATTTCGACATTTTCTCAAGCTTACCAGTTGTAGGGCTTTTTTTGCATATCATGCCTTGTGTGAATAGGTTAGCAAAGGGTTCATCAAAGCCTGTATGCTTGCAATCAAATAATACTTTTGTAATAAATCTGGAATAGAGCAGATGAAGTATAGCATGTTCTATTCCACCAATGTACTGGTCTACAGGAAGCCATTTGTTGACATCATCAGTATTAAAAGGAGAGTTTTCATCATTTGGATTGATATATCTTAAATAATACCAGCTAGAATCAACAAAAGTATCCATCGTTTCAGTATCTCTTTTTGCTTTTCCATTACATTTAGGGCAGGTTGTATCATAGAATTCTTTTACATAACTAAGAGGTGATTCGCCGGTAGGTTTAAAATCTACATCTTCAGGAAGTATAACGGGAAGATCTTTAACAGGTACGGGTACAGTACCGCATTTATCACAGTAGATGATTGGAATTGGTGCACCCCAGAACCTTTGACGCGATATAAGCCAATCACGAAGACGGTAATTTATGGTTCTTTTTCCTATTTCATTTTCTTCAACAAAATCAGCCATCTTGTCCTTTGAAACATCTGTGTGAAGTCCGTCAAACTGGCCGGAATTCACTTGCAATCCTTCAGCTTCCCATGAAGCGGCCATCTCTTTAGAAGAAACTATTTCTTTATCTTTTGGTTGGATCACGATTTTAATAGGGAGATCATATTTTTTTGCAAATTCAAAATCTCTTTGATCGTGTGCAGGTACGGCCATAATAGCGCCTGTCCCGTATCCCATAAGAACATAGTCTGATATCCACAGTGGTATTTTTTCTTTTGTAACAGGATTTGTGATCCTTATTCCAGTATTAACACCGCGCTTTTCAGTCTCAGACATTCTCTCCTGTTCGGATTCTTTCATAACGCTTTGTACAAAAGATTTAATTTTTTCTTTTTCAGGACTTATCTCTATTATTTTTTCTACCAGAGGATGCTCGGGTGCTATAACCATAAAGGTAACGCCAAAAATAGTATCAATGCGTGTAGTAAAGCACTTGAGAGTGGTATCAAAATCTTCTATAAAAAAATTAAGTTCTACACCGGTGCTTTTCCCTATCCAGTTGCGCTGCATAGTCTTTACGCGTGTCGGCCAGTTGTCAAGTTTATCTAGATCCTGTAAAAGACGTTCCGCATAATCTGTTATTTTAAAAAACCACTGATCAAGCGGTTTTTTTGAAACTCCGGAAGAACAGCGTTCACATACACCATCACCTATTACCTGTTCATTTGCGAGCACTGTTTTGCATGACGGGCACCAGTTCACGTAAGCAAAGTTTTTGTAAGCAAGGCCATTTTCATAAAGTTTTAGGAAAAGCCATTGTGTCCATTTGTAATAATTTGGCAAGCATGATGTTACTTCTCTTTTCCAGTCATAGCATACGCCCCATTCTCTTAATTGTTCTTTCATCTTTTTTATGTTGTTAAGTGTGCTTATTTTGGGGTGTATATTGTTTTTTATTGCAGCATTTTCAGCAGGAAGCCCAAAAGCATCCCACCCCATAGGGGTAAGGACATGATATCCGTGAAGCATTTTATAGCGCGCAACAACATCACCTATAATATAATTTCTGCCATGACCAACATGGAGTGCTGCAGAAGGATAGGGGAACATGACAAGGCAGTAATATTTGTTTTCGCTTGTAGAGTTATTTGTTTCAAATATTTTTTTGTCCAGCCAGTATTTTTGCCATTTTTTTTCAATTTTGGCTGCATCATAAGTCTCTTGCATTTAGATCTCCTTGTATATTTTAGTAGGACGCAGATAAGTTTTAAGAAAAAAAGTTGTGCTTGCTTTATAAAACAGGAATTTTATTCTTCTTCTCCAAAAACTTGTGCAGAAAAAATAAATATTTCAGCACCTTGTTTCCATGCATCCATTCCAAGGCCTGCTTTTTGGCAGACATGTTTTAAAAATTCATCTCTATCCCATCCGTATTCGGTTGCTACCTGAGGAAGCAAAAGGCCTGAATAAAATCCTTTTTTTATATAAAGGCCGTGTTTTCCTACTTCAATTTCATCTATGGAATCTATTTTTTCAAAAGGCGTAAGAACAGATATTTCAAATCTTATCTCGGCAAGCTCTGATGCTGTTACCGGAGAGAACCTGGTATCACGGGTTCCTGCATTAATTGCCATTTCAGCTACGGTTTCAAAAATAGGCTTAACTCCTATGATGTAGCCGATACAGCCTCGCAAGTTTCCTTTATTCTTTAGTGTTACAAAAGCTCCCATTTTTTCTTTTAATATTTCACTTTCAACAGAAAACTCTTTTTCATTGCCGTCTTTAAGATATGAATCAAGAGATTCTCTTGCAATACGCAATAGTTCTTTTTTATTGTCTTCATTTAACATTTTGACCGCCTCCCAACCGCTGCTTTCTGATACTACGACAAGCGGAGATAAAAAGTTCAATAATAAAAAAACGCTAAAAAAAAATAGAACATATTTTTTAATCATATAAAATTAAGTTTTTCTTTAAAATCCTGTATTTTCTGTATTTAATGTTTTGTTATTATATAAAAACATTAGAAATATTCAATCACGTTTTTTAAAAATGCGTATCTTTAACCTGTTGTGTATTATTTCAAATCCAAGAATAGCTATAATACCGGAGATCATATTTAAGGCAATATCCCTTAAATCGAAAAATCTTGAGGGAAGAATGAGTTGAAAAAGTTCATCAAGCACTCCAATCAGGCTTGTTACGATAATTGCTGTTGTGTATTGTAGTTTTACAGGAAAGTTCCATGATGCTGATTTTCTTACGATTAGGGCAAGTATGCCAAATTCCAGAAAATGAAATTTTTCCTCGATCGTCTCAGTGGTTTTGAGCAGAGATGCAAGCAGAAAAGTCAGAAAGAGAAGCCCTGCAGCCGAGCGAACATTAAAAAAGTGGGGATTTTTTTTGATATATAAGATTATGAAAACTGTTGATATTGCAAAACCCGAGTAAATAGTTATAGTTAGAAACCCAGCTTTTCTAAAGGCATTACTGATATCACGTGCAAAAATTGTGAAAATAAAGATAAAAAGTGTATAAAGAATAACGGCAGCGAAATATTTCTTTTTTTGAGAGTTATCTAAGATCATACAAGCACATTATAGATCACAAGTAAATTTATTTGAATATTTAATAATTGTTTTGATTAGATATAAAAAAAATCAAATTTATTTTTACAATTTTAAGTCTATGGTAATATATGTATACTTACTTAAAAAAAGAGGTTGGAAAATGAAAAATTTTGTTTTTGCAATTTTGTTTTCGCTTGTTTTATCTTTGTGTTCGTTTGTCTTCTCAGATGATGTTATAGATTCAATAAATGAGGGAATTGAACAGTATAAGAATAAGCAATATAAATCAGCTATTGAGAGTTTTGAATATGCAAGCGGTCTTCTTCGGCAAAAAAGGAGTGAGATGCTGGCTACTTTTTTGCCTGAAGCAATGATAGGGTGGCAATCAGGTGAAGCTGAATCAAGCGCTATTACGCGAGCTATGTTCGGTGGCGGTATAAGCGCAAAACGTAAATATACAAAAGGGACTTCATCAGTAGAAATAAACTGTATGACAGATTCTCCTATACTGCAAAGCATGATGATTCTTTTTACAAATCCTTTATTTACTCAGGGTGAAGATACAAAAATGGTTCGTATAAACGGACAAAAAGCTATTGTTGAATATGATAAAACATTACAATCCGGAAAGATCACAATAATCGTTGCAAGTAAAATAATAGTTACTGTTAAAGGTACAAAAGTGTTAAAAGAAGATATTATTTCATATGTTGAAAAAATAGATTTTAAGGCAATGACACTTTTTCAATGATAATAAATTTTCTTAGGTGATAAGTATGACAAAAGTGCTTTTTATTTGTTTCGGAGGTGCGCTTGGAGCCCTTTTAAGATATATGGTAACTGGTGCCAGCCATAAAGTATTACCCGGTATTTTTCCGTGGGGTACTTTGATCGTTAATCTTATAGGCTGTTTTTGTATTGGTTTTTTATGGCGCCTTACTGAGACGTTTTCTTTCTCTCATAATATAAGACTTTTTATTTTTATAGGTCTTCTGGGTTCATTTACTACGTTTTCTACTTATGGCCTTGAGTGCTTCCAGTTTTTACGTGATGGTCAGATAAGATTTTTCCTCTTCAATATTCTTTTGAATAATATACTGGGGATATGTTTTGTTGTTGCAGGAGTAATGGGTGCAGGCAGTATTATAAAAATCTTTCATTAATTCATGGAGGGTATTATGGGATCACCGGATGAAGTTATGTCATTAAGGATTATTATGGATGAAAACTGTTTATTTGAAGGTAAACCACTTTATGAGGTTATAGTTTTAAAGGCGCGTGAGATGAATCTTGCAGGTGCAACAGTTTTTAGAGGGATTATGGGGTTTGGGGCAAATGCACACCTTCACACAGCAAAAATATTGAGACTTTCAGAAGACCTTCCTGTCGCAATAGAAATAATTGACAGTCAGAAAAATATAGACAAGATCATACCTTTTTTAAAAGAAGTAGTTAAAGAAGGAATAATGACCTTAGAAAAAGTATGTATTATAAAGTAGTGTATTAAAAAAAGAATGATGATTTATTTATTTTACTTTTGGCAGCGTTATGCCTTTTTGTTTTTGGTATTTTCCCTTTCTGTCCTTATATGAAATTTGGCATGGTTCATCTGCTTCAAAAAATATTACCTGTGCCAATCCTTCTCCGGCATAAATTTTTGCAGGAAGCGGTGTGGTATTAGATATTTCAAGCGTAACATATCCTTCCCATTCAGGTTCAAAAGGTGTTACGTTCACTATTATTCCGCATCTTGCATAAGTTGATTTTCCAATACAGATCGTAAGTACGTTTCTTGGAATACGAAAATATTCCATTGTTTTGGCAAGTGCGAATGAGTTCGGGGGAATTATGCACTCGCGTCCCTCAAAATTCCTAAAAGAATTTTCATCAAAATTTTTCGGATCGACAATAGTACTATTAATATTTGTAAAAACCTTAAAATGACGGTCTACGCGGATATCATATCCATAGGAGGAAAGGCCGTAAGAAATTTTTCCTTTTGAGACAAGTTTTGTAGAAAAAGGCCGAATCATGTGGTGTTTTCTAGACATATATTTTATCCATCTGTCACTTTTAATGCTCATACTTTCTCCGTTTTATTTAAGAAGTGTTTACAGGTTCTTATAATGCTTTCTTTTGCAGGGTATCTAAAAGTAAAACCTGCAGATTGAAGACTGCTCGTACTGTAGATCCTGTCTTTATAAACCTTTTTAAGTTTACTTCCAAAATATGGAAGGCAAAAGAGAAAAGATGTTAAAAAAGAAGGAAGTTCGAAAGGGTTGCGTGCATTTAGAGCTTGCGACATAGTAGAGAAGACTTCTTTGGAAGTGAGTATTTCTTTATCAGCTATATAGAAAGTGCCTTCAAGGCACTTTTCAGATCTTGCTGAAAAAATAAGTGCGTCTACTACGTTTTTTACATATACCAGATGAAATTTGTTCTTTCCATGATCTACAAGAGGGAACAATCTATATTTGAGCAAGGTAAGAAGTTTATTAAGTGCATGAGGTTCACCCTCTCCATAAACCATACAGGGTCTTATTACAGATACTTTTAATCCTTTTTTTCTGTAATCAATAACGATTTTTTCAGCTTCAGCTTTTGATTCACCATAAGGATTTGTAGGGTTATACGGAAGATCTTCGGTAAGAAGTATATCTGCATTACCAAGTACAGGTGCTATGGAACTAACATGTATAAATCTTTTGACATTATTTATCAGAGCAAACTGGCAAAGATATTTTGTAGAAAGCACATTTACTTTATGAAGATTTTCTCTGTTTTTATTTGAAACATAACCTGCGCAGTGATATATAACATCAATTTTTTCAGGCAAGCTTTTTAATAGGGATTTTTCATCAGTTATATCTGCATAAATTAAATTTACGCCGAATTTTTCTATGAGTTTTGATTTTTTAGTATTTCTTACTATACAGTAAATAATATCTTCTGATGAAGTCGCAAGTTCTTCAACAAGATGTCTTCCAATAAAACCTGTTGCTCCTGTTACCAGAATATTCATAAAGATCCTTTTTTAGGAGATATTTTGTTCTCTTTTGTTAAGAATAGAATTTATTTTATTTATATCATCTTTATCTATATCTATTGAAGCGCTTTTTGCATTGCAATAAAGTTGATCATTATTTCTTGCTCCAACAAGAGCTGCTGTAATGCCTTTTTGATTGAATGTCCAGTAAATTACAAGTTGACTTAAAGTATAACAGTATTTTTCAGCTATTTCTTTTATTTTAAATAAAGCATCCTTATTTATTGATAATCTTGGTTCTTCAAGATCTATCGTATGATGATAACGTACAATATCTTTTGGTGTCGGAACATTATCGAAGAAAAATTTTCCTGTCAGTATTCCTGCATGAAGAGGACTGTAGGAAAGTATGGAAATATTATTTTCTATACAAAAAGGAACTGTTCCTTTTTCTATATCTCTTATGAACATATTGTAATGAGGTTGGAGTGAATGAAGAGGCGAGTATTTCATAAATTCTTTCATCTGCTGAACAGAATAATTGCTTACACCGATAGCTTTTATAATGCCCTTTTCATAAAACTCTTTCATAACAGTAGCTGTTTTTTCAATAGGAGTTTCCGGATCATGCCAGTGTACTTGATATAGATCAAAATAATCTGTGTGAAGCCTTTTTCTTGAAAGGTCTAATTCTTTTAACATGGTATCTTTTTTTAGATCATGAAATATTTTTCTTCCATTCCAGCTAAGTCCCAGTTTTGTTGCAAGAACTACTTTTTCACGGTAATTTTCTTTTTTAAGGAAAGTTCCGATAACTTCTTCTGAATGTCCCCTTCCATACATAGGAGCAGTATCAATAAGATTTATACCTTCGCTAACGGCTTTTTCCAGAACCTGAAGTGATTTCTTGTCTTCCTGATGTCCCCACCATTTATCATTACCAAAAGACCATGTGCCGAGCCCGATAACAGATATATTGATATCAGTATTTGATAATTTTTTGTATTTCATATAGTTTCAGTGCCTAAAATGCCTAAAGTTTGAAGTGTCTAAAGTTAAGGAGCGCAAACGCGCATAATTTTCTATTTTAATTTCTTCTACTTTCGTTATTACAGCGAAGATTTCAGTATTTTAAAAATATCTTCTTTTTCAAGTATTTTAAATGCTCCAAGCGGGCCAAACATAACAGCCTTATCAGTCATTTCATCAAGTTTTTTGTCATCTATTCCAACATCACTTAATTTTAAAGGAAGATCAAGTGCTTTAAAAAATTCTTTAGTCTTTTCAATTCCTTTTTTTGCAATATCCATATTATCTTTTCCTGTAACACCCCAGACATTTTCTGCATAAGATACAAATTTATAAACAGTATCAACAGATAATACATATTCCATCCATGATGGTGTTATTATTGCAAGTCCAAACCCATGAGTAATATCATAGACAGCGCTTATTGCATGTTCTATATAATGTGTTGCCCAGTCACCTGTTTTTCCACTTGCAATTAAACTGTTAAGAGCTAATGAACTTGCCCACATTATTTGTGCTCTTGCATTATAATTATCCGGCTCTTTTAGCAAAATAGGTCCAAATTCTATACAAGTTTTCATTAAAGCTTCTGCTATTCTATCGCATAAAAAAGTATCTTTTTCCTTGCAAAAATAGCTTTCAAGGATATGGCTGAAAATATCTGCAATGCCTGCTGATGTTTGGTTTGCAGGCAAGGTGTATGTATAAGTGGGATCCAGTATTGAAAATTGGGGTCGCAGTAAATCACTGCCAAAGCTAAGTTTTTCTTTAGTTTCTTCATTGCTGATAACAGTAAAGCCGTTCATCTCGCTTCCGGTTGCTGAAAGGGTTAGTATTGTCCCAATGGGAAGAGCTTCTTTTATTTGAGCTTTTCTTAAAAAGAAATCCCATGCGTCATGATTGCAGCATGCACCTGCTGCGATAGCCTTAGATGTATCTATAACGCTTCCTCCCCCAACAGCAAGTATGAATTTAAGCGAGTGTTTTTTACAAAGTTCTACTCCTTTTCTTACAATTTTAATTCTGGGGTTTGGTGAAATTTCGGAAAGCTCCTTAAAAGAGATACTACTTTTTTTTAAGATAGATGTTACCGTTTCATATAGACCGGTTTTTTTTATACTTGAGCTACCATAAACTATAAGGATATTATCTGAAATGTTTTTTATTTCTGTTCCAAGTCCTTCAATCTTGTTTTTACCAAAAAGTATTTTTGTCGGAACATGATAATTAAAATTTAACATATAAAAACCTCTTTTTGATCTGTAGATTAATCTTGTTGATTCAAATTATCGTATTCTTTGAAAAGAATATCTTCTTCTCTTTGGACTCTATTTCCGATCATCCATAAAAGTTCCCCATAATCTTTTGCGTATTCAAATGCTGAACTAGCATCTGAATATTTTTCATAAAATTGAAGAACAGAATTTTTTACGTTTTCCATATCTCTTGCAATAATATTCAATATTTTTTTTAAACGCTCATCATTCCAAGCTGCTTTTCTAAGGATTGGATAAAGTTTTTCATTTTCTTTTTTTAGGTGTAAAATAATGAGGTCTTTTGTAGATAAAAGTATTTTTCGGCCTTCATTTGAATAAAAACCAAGTTCTTTTACCTTGTCAAGCAGAGTAATTATTTCAGAGTGTTCTTTTTTTAGTTCTTCGATTAAAGCGGACATTTTTATTTTTCCTTATAAATGTTAAAGTTATATTTAACCAATACAATTGTAATTTTCAAGTATTCAAAATGACTTAATTACACCGCTGAACATCCATAGCAAAATAGCTAATGGTTCTATTATTATAAGGCTTATAAATGTACAGACTTTTATTTTTTGATTACTGATTGGAAAAAAGGATGTTATCGGTACTAAAAAAAGAAACCCGAAAATACCCATTGCATATATATCTGAGCCTCTTGTTTCGGCAACAACTTGATTTTTATTATTAACAAGCTGTAGGGTCTTCCATTCTTTGAAATATCTTGTAAGGCCTACTCGTATATTATCTTTTTTATTAGCTTTATTATAAAAAAAAATATTTACCTGTTCGTTATAATCAGCTTTTTCTCCTCTTGCTTTTATATAATAACTTTTTGAATTACGGGTAAAATATTCGCTTTTTCCTGTTATTTCAGCGATATCAAAAGAGTATATGGGCATAAAAACATCATAAAAAATTAAATAAGAAAGCAAAATTGTTGGAACAACAAGCACTCTTGCTATGAAAATATATTTTTTCATGTTTAATTTTGGAATGATCTTTTATAGCTCTTTATTGATCTCATCAAGCAGGGTCAAAGACAATGTCTGATCACCGAACATACCTACTCGTATGGATACTTCTGTAGAGTTATCGGTGATTTTCTTAAGAGTTATAGTTATTTTTTTATCCTGTGCATTTCTGCAGATGATTTTAGATGCCAGTTTATCAGTTTGTTCACTGACCTTTATGAATTGAAGGTTAGTTATTGCTTTATTCGAAGCAGATACAGCTTTTTCAAGATCAGCTTCTGCGTTAGCTTGCAGTTCGCCTCTAATATAGGCAACTGTTCCAGCTCCGGCGCTTCCAGCAAGAAGTGCGGCGCATCCTGATATAAAAGGCAGCAATAAAGTAAGTGAGATAAAAAAGATAAGAGTCTTTTTCATATTATTCTCCTCCTGTGAATGATTCTATTTGAGTCTGATATGCCTTAAGACATCACCTGATTTTACAAATGTTCCGTTATCGCATCCGGTTACATTGCAAAAAGATATAGCATTATTAAAATCAAGTTTAGGTGTAAGTCCTATTACGACCATATCAGCGTCCGTACTGCAGTTGCAATTAATAAGCTTTTCGAACATAACTCCGCAATGAGGACAGAAAAGATCGTCTTTGACGCCATCTTTAAGATTTCCGGAAAGCATGATCTTTTCAAAATCTCCCTCAATAGCAGATATTACAAATTCACCTTCTTCATCGTCTCTTTTGAATTTTAAACGCAGCCCGCCATGTCCATTTATTTTATATTCTTCATCAATTACATTACAACCCTTTGGGCAATATGCTTCACTAACGATGTATCTTACCTTATCATCATTAACAGATTCGTCTTGTTCTCTTTTATTAAGCGGTATTATTAACCGCCCGTCTTCACTGAACCTTTCCATAATATCCTCCAAATGATTATTCAATTAAAAAATGCAGAAACAGTTTATCACGAGCTAATGAACGTATCAATGACTTTTATGATGCCGTTTAGGGAGTAGATCTTAGCTTTGCTTCATTCATTATGCTTTCTGTAGCACTTGCGCCTATTCGTGTTACGCCAATTTCTATTACTCTCAGCATATCATCCAGTTTTCTTATTCCGCCAGCTGCTTTTATTTGAATATCTGGGGAGCAGTGTTTACGCATAAGTTTTAAGTGATGTGCTTTTTATACAAATATTAGGATGACTTACTATCTATATTTAAAGCAGATAACACATCTTTTGCTTTTTCCTCAACCTCTTTAGGAATGATTACGGATTGTTCATTAAGCGGGCCAGCAGGGAACATTGCAGCACTCTCTCCTGATATATAATTAGGTATGCCTGCTTTTTTTAAAGCACTTGTTACCATATCAATTTCTATCAATTTATTTGAAGTAAAGATAGTAAAAGTCTCTTCAAAAACATCATCATTAATATCTTTTGGATCTATGTTTTCATTCATATATCTTTCTCCTTATGTATAAGAATTTTGGTTATTATTTAATGTCTAATTATTTTGTGAAAAATAAAAGTATTAGTAGTTTAACATATAAACAATACACAATATCAACATTAGGGCTTATTTTTTACAAAAACAGACTTCCAATCTGATAAAAAAGTACGCTTAAGATCCACCCGAGGATAAGGGTGTAAAGCACAGATATTCCTGCCCATTTCCAGTTAAGCTCGTTCTTGATGGTTGCAATTGTGGCAACACATGGGATGTATACAAGTATCATCACAAGAAATGCATATCCTGCAAGGGGAGTAAAATGAGATCTAAGTGTTGATGTAAGCCCTTCTTCTTCTACGCCGTAAAGAGTTCCAAGTGTGCTTACGACATTTTCTTTTGCAATAATGCCTGACATAAGAGCAACGGCAGATTTCCAGTTTCCAAAACCTGCAGGTTTTAGTAAAGGAGCTGCAATGCTTCCAATCTTTCCGATAACACTTTCTTCTGATGCATATTCAACGCCAACAGGAAGGGAAGCCAGTATCCATATAAAAATAACAGCAGCAAAAATAAGAGTTCCTGCTTTTTTAAGAAAGAAAAGAGCTCTTATCCACATATGAAAGAGAACATTTTTAAAATTAGGGAGCCTGTATGGCGGAAGCTCCATAACAAGAGGGGCTACTTCCCCTTTAAAAAGTATGCTTTTAAAAACCCTTGCCATAATAATGGCAAGAAGAATACCGAGAAGATAAAGAGAAAAAACGACCAACCCTTGAGCTTTTGGAAAAAGTGCTGCTGCAAAAAGAGTATATACAGGAAGCCTTGCAGAGCAACTTATAAGTGGGAGTACAAGTATTGTAATTATCCTGTCTTTTTCAGAATCAAGCGTGCGAGCCGCCATAATGCCGGGTATAGTGCATCCAAACCCAAGAAGCATCGGTATAAAAGATTTACCATGAAGCTTTAATGCATGCATCATCCTATCCATTATAAAAGCGCCTCTTGCAAGATAGCCGGAATCCTCCATACATGAGATTCCCATAAAAAGAAGAAGTATATATGGGAGAAATACAATAATGCTTCCCACACCTGATATGATACCGTCAGATACAAGTGAAGCAACCCATGCGGGAGACCCGATTTTTAGTATTAAATAAGAGGATTTTACAGCAAGAAAATTAAAAAAAGCATCTATGCTCTCAACAAGAGGAGTACCAAGTTTAAAAACAAGTGTAAATAAAAGGTACATGAATAGCAGAAAAATAGGAATGCCAATATATCTGTTTGTAACTATTCTGTCTATCTTATCAGAAAGAGTAAATCTTTCTTCAATTGTTATCTGTCTTTTAGTGCATTCCTTTACTAATCCGTGAAGGTAAGCATAACGTCTTTCTATAATATAAGAATCAGTATCTTTTTTTAGCTTATCCTGTACTTTTTTCTGTATAACTTTGATATCTTCTAAACGGGGAGAATCTTTTAAAAAATCAGAAAAGGTCTGATCGTTTTCAAGAATCTTTATGGCCAATGCTTTACTGCTGATGTTAATATCAATTTTTTCCTCTTTTATTATAGAATCAATAGCATGTATTGATTCATCAATATCACCATAATCAATATGAAGTATATTAGGATGAGCATCTAAATGATCAAAAATTATATCTTTTAAAGAATCAATACCTTCTCCTTTAGATGCTATTGTCGGTATAACAGGTATTCCAAGGATCTGTGAAAGCTCTTCAAGGTCTATTTCCAATCCCTTTTGCTTAACAATATCCATCATGTTAAGTACGAGAATAGCGTTTTGTCCCATTTCAAGGAGCTGTGATAGAAGGTATAAGTTTCTTTCAAGATTTGATGCATCTATTATTACAACCGAAAGAGTCGGTTTTTCATTAATTAGAAAATCACGTGTAATCTGTTCATCAATTGAATATGCATTAAGGCTGTAAATGCCCGGAAGGTCTACGATCACAAGTTCCGTATCGTTCTTTTTTAAAAAACCTTCCTTGCGTTCTACAGTTGTACCGGACCAGTTGCCTATCTTTTCCCGTGCGCCGACAAGCTGGTTGAAGGTAGTAGTCTTGCCTGAATTTGGATTTCCTGCTAATGCTATTTTGTATTTCATAATTTATGAGGCGCGAATTATCGCAGATCCAATATGAATTTGCGCTAATACATTGAACGCGAAAAAATGCTTGTAGCTTTTGGTTATAGGTTTAAATTACAAGTTTCTCCCTTACAGTTTTTAATATTTTGCTTTTTTCTTTTTCTGCTT
This sequence comes from Candidatus Auribacterota bacterium, assembly GCA_023144635.1. Taxonomy (GTDB): domain Bacteria; phylum Auribacterota; class JAFGBW01; order JAFGBW01; family JAFGJP01; genus JAGLFH01. Next base: position 91,842 of record JAGLFH010000030.1, read on the forward strand.
TCTGTCTTTTCTTATATTTCTTCTACCATTATCTTCATGCTCATTCCGTGTCCGAGCGCAAAACGAAGATCACCCTTTGCTATAATGATAGGCCCGCTTGCATGGTGTACTATCTTTACAACATCACCTTCTAGAAGACCGAGACTTGCCATTCGCCCCTCTAGCTTTTTACCGGTTTTTATCTTTTTTATCTTTGCTTTTTTGCCAATCGGCATATCATGAAGCGGTATCATATTTCTTCCTGACAGTAATAAAAATTAAAAGTTTAAAAATTATGTCCTTTGGTTTGGTTCGACTATACTCACCATAGGTCACTCAGGATAAATAGTATTTCTCACTGCTAAACACTTATTTCCTTCTCAAATTTATTTACAAAAGTTAATAATTTATTTATTGTGTTTTCACTTAAATGATGTTCTGTTTTACAAGCATCTTCTTCTGCGATGCTTTCTTTTACGCCAAGAATATCATGAAAGAATTTTTTTAAAGTAATATGCTTTTCGTAAAGTTTTTTAGCTTTTAACAAACCTTTTGACGTAAGCTCAATGTGTCTGTACGGTTCATGGATGACCAAATCCTTTTTCTTAAGATTTGCAAGAGCTTCAATAACAGAAGGGGCTTTTACATTAATGAAATCAGCGATATCTTTTACCCGTACAAGCTTTCTTCTGCTTTGGATAATGTAAATACTTTCTAAATAATCTTCCTGCGATGCGCTTATATGTGTGTTCATTTTTACCCCCAAATGTTAGGAAAGCCTAATATTATTAGGGAGGCATAATATTGTCAAGAAAAATGTTTATGAAATATGCACTTTATTTTTTGATGTGTATATTAAATATACAGTTTGCTAAGTATGCAAAACGTAAATATATCACTAGAATCTTGTAACTTATTTTAAAACAGTATATTATGAATATCTGGCAACAAAGCATGGAAGTGGCATAGATTATGTACTTATGAGTTAGAAAAAAGGAGATATTCATGAAGGGAATACTAAAAAAAATGTTTATCGCAAGTTTGTTTCTTAGTGTTTTTTTAATTATTAACATCAATAATATTTTTTCTGAATCGTTTCCGTTACATAACAAAGGTAAATCCTTTATCTTTGATTATGAGCAATACGGTGAATTTAAAAAAGTTGGAAAAGATGGTTTTCGCTTTGTTATAAAGGATCATAAAGGCCTTTGCGAAGTAGCAGGTGAAGGAGTGTATCCCTATGAAATATATGCCCTTAACTCTCCAACCCTTGTAAAACTTCTAAGAGAAAAAAAACTTGATATAAACATATGGGAATCTCTTGGATTAGAAGACAAAGAAATAACTTTTTATAAATGGGCAACAGCAAGTGAAGAACCAGGTGTTAAACAATACTTTGTAGGGCATGTCCTTAAAAATGCAGGGCATTATGAACAAGCATTAAAAGCATATTATGCTGTGATTCTTCACTACAACAGGAGTTACTGTTGGGCAAAAGATAGGTCATTCGTGTGGTTCGTAGCTGAAGCAGCTTTAACTGAAATAATAAATATATGCAGGATGCATCCCTCACTGGGAGTATCTCTTGTAGATGCATATGTAGATGTGATAAATGGTGGAGATACAGATCCAGGCAATGATATTGTTATCGTAGATCCGGGGCGCTTTGTGAAAAATGAAACGATCAAAAGAAAGCCAAAGGGGAAAGTAATAAATCAAAGGGGTAAAGGAAGAGTAGTTTTAAAACAATATGAAAACGGTCACTGGCAAGTGTTTGTTGATGATAAACCTTTTCTGATAAAAAGTATTTCATATGGACCTACAAAAATAGGACGTAAGCCTGGTGGTGCAGACTGGGAAAATAATATATGGATGTGGGAAGACAGTGACAAAAATGGAAAAATTGATACTGCCTATGATGCATGGGTAGATGCAAATAAAAACAATATTAAAGATGAAAATGAAAAATCAGTGGGTGATTTTTATCTTATGCAGCAAATGGGAGTAAATGCCATACGTGTAAGCGGTGCCGGGTCTCATGCAGGATATAAAATAGGGGAGATAAATAAAGAGCTTCTAAGGGATATGTATAAAAATTATGGAATAATGGTAACTATGACAGATTTTTTTGGAGCTTATACAGTTGGTTCATGCGCTGATTGGGAAAAAGGTACTGATTACAAAGATCCCAAGCAGCGTGAGCTTATGAAAGCTTCAGTAAAAAGAATGGTTATGGAAAATAAAGATGAACCATATATTCTTATGTGGATAATAGGAAATGAAAATGATATGAGTGGTGATTATACAGGCGTTAATGCAACACGCACAAATGCCAGCAAATATCCGGAAAGCTATGTTTCTCTTTTAGAAGAAACAGCACGGATGATACATAAAATAGATCCTGACCATCCTGTTGCAGTAGGACATATGTCTACGAATCATCTGCATCTTTTTAAAGAACAGGCCCCATCAATAGATGTTTACGGAATAAACCGATATAACACTGGAGGATTTGGAGCAACTTGGTCAAAAATAAAAAGATATTTTGACCGGCCTGTATTTATTCCGGAATTTGGGACGGACTCTTATTATAATGAAAAAGGTGAGCGCCAGGATCTTCAGAAAGAAGTACTGATAAATTGCTGGGAAGATATTGTCTATAACAGCGCAGGAAACAATGGAACAGGAAATTCAATAGGAGGATGTTTTTTTGAATGGTTAGATGAGTGGTGGAAAGATACACACTCAGGTGACAGTGCATTTGCACAAACAACTAAATCACAATTTCTATTTCCTACATTTGATGGTTATGGACATGAAGAGTGGTTAGGTATAATAAGCCAGGGAGATGGTTCAAAAAGCCCATTTCTCAGGCAACCAAAAGAAGCATACTATCATTTTGTTGAAGAATATAAGAAAAGCAAAAAGTAAAATCCCTGAAAAAGTATTCAGTCACAGAGAACACAGAAAAACTGCAACGTAAGTAGGGGCGGGGCTTGCCTCCGCCCGCGTAAAAGAAACAGAACAGGAAAACCATTTTTGAATTGTTTTATTATTATGGACAATTTATAATAAGTTACTTTAGCCGGAATGTTATTTTATTAGTTGCTGCCAAACTCTGATCCGGCCAGTGTGACGCTGCAATTAACAAGGAGTATTTTCAAATGTCGAAGAGGATCTACATTGGCAATCTGCCTTTCACTGCCTCACAGGATGATGTACGCGACCTGTTCTCTCAGCACGGAGCAGTACATTCTGTCGATCTTATAAATGATCGTGAAACAGGAAGACCTAGAGGTTTTGGCTTTGTCGAAATGGATGATGAAAACGCCAAATCTGCTATTGAAGCACTTGATGGAAATGATTTTGGCGGCCGTAATTTACGGGTAAATGAAGCTCGGGAAAAAGGCTCTAGTCAAAAATTTAATCGTTGATCTGCAGGTTATCTCTAGTGATATAAAACAATCTACAGTTTTATACAGTAGGGGTTTGTTTTTCCCCGCCTCCGTATACAGCTTCACAATTACGGTAACAAATTAGTTTTTCTTAAAAACTAGGATGAACAGGAATTTAGAAAAGACGAAAATACCAGCCAACTTGTGCGCCACTGAAGTAAGGAGAAAGGCTAATTAGCTTCCCAGTTGTTAGTAAAAAAACTCTGATCCTTTTTTATCCTGTAAATCTGCGTCCCATTTCTCTTCTGTTACCAAAATTGTGAAAAACTAAACTCCGCAAAAGCGGATATGCTTGGGCGATGTTCCACTTTCCTGATTATTTCTTATGAGATTAGGAGCCTTCATATTCCTGATAAATAATATTTCCGCATGCTTTACAATATGTAGCATCCTGTTCGTGATACATAAGGCCGCAGTGCTTGCAGGTTATCTGTCTCTTTTTTTGTTCGCTCCTAATAAAATGTTTTATAAGAAGACCTGCCTGCCATGATATGCATATTACACCTGTTAGTATCATAAAAACTGTTACCCATCTACCCATTGGAGTCGCTGGAGTAATATCACCATATCCAACAGTTGTAAGTGTAATTACACTAAAATAAAAGGCATCGCCAAAGGTATGAATCTCGGAATATTCTGCCCTGTGTTCTATATAGTGGATAAATCCTGCTGATAGAAAAAGAATAGTAAATATTGTGAAAAAAATTCTTATTGTCTGAAGATTTATTATTGAAACAGTTCCAAAGAAAAATTTTTCTGTTTTTAAAAACCTTAAAAAACGAAATACGCGGAAAAGTCTTAATACCCTTAAAAAACCACTACCGTGAGCTATGACAGGAATAATAGATAAAAGATCTATTATTCCGTAAAAACTTAATAAATAATCAAGGCGTTTTTCTGATACCCAGATCCTTAAAATGTATTCGACTGTAAAAAATATGACAATTACAAGTTCAATTAAAAAAAGTATCTTAATAACTTGGGGCGAGAAGGAATAAGTAGAAAAAATATATATTATACAGGCAAGAAGATTTATCACCCCAAGCGATATCTCAATTATTCTTCCGGGAGTTTCATTAAAATTATTTAAATAGCTACGGATGCTTTTTTTAGAAAGGTTCATACTCTTAGACTAATAAATATTCCTGATAATTACAAATTTTTATTATTGAAAGCTGCTCCCAAGAGCGATAGAATCCTTTCTATACAAACTTAAACTATATAAGTTATGTTGACTCTATATATAATCTTTAATAAAAGAAAAGGAAAATAAAATGATTCATAGGGCATTATACCGGTTAGTTATAATCATGATTTTAGCTGTATTGTTATCCAGCTGTTCATCAACACCAAAAATAAGAAGGTCAAAAGTCTCTTACATGGAAATATTTATTCCTTCAAAATTTGTTCCTGAGGAGTTGTTAAAAGATATTAAAAACATAGAGTTTAAGGTCTATATTGATTTTAAACCCTATGAAGGTGGGCTTAAGCTTAAGAGATCCGGTTTTGGAGGATATTATACCTTAGTAAATCCTTATAAAGAAAAAACGTTTACAAGATCTATGAGTGATACTTGTATTCCTTTTGCAGAAGGGTGGCATGAGATATCTGTTACAAGAAAATATAAAGGGGAAGAGCTGCCTATACCTCTCAGGTTAACCGGCAAAAAAAGTTCAAAATATAATGATGAGCCAAAAGATAATAAAATAAGTAAAATGTTTGTATTCAATGAGGGGCCCGGCTCGGATGGACAGTATTATGTGCAGTTCGGCCTAACCCCATGTGAGAACTTTCCTGAACCCAGCAGTCTAAAATCCGTAAAATTAGCATTACCTGTTAAAAAGAATGGATATATTTCCTTTACTTCTATTCCGCAGGCTGAAGTTTATTTAAATAAAGATTTTATAGGTATGACGCCAATTGAAAAATTAAAAGTGTTGGAAGGGAAAAGTACTATTGAAATAAAAAAAGAGGGATATAAAAGCTGGATTAAAGAAATACGTATTATGCCTGATTCTCATGTTCCTGTTGAAGTAACTCTTGATAAAGTAGGCTACGTAGACGAGGATTGGAAACCGAAAGAGACACAAGACACAGGACACAAGACTCAAGATTAAAGAGAGCTCTTTTGCATCCCAACTTTGTCAAAGCTTTATAGAAACAAGAAAGATATAGAAAAAAAGGCTGTTCGATAATTATAAGAATTAAATATTTTTTATTTAAAATAAACATTTCATATAAATCGTATTTTAAATATAATCAAAATCATTTTGGTGGTTGGGATATTCAAATAATTTGTAACGCTATCTTTTGTAACTAATTAAACAGGAAAAAAATATGAAAATAGGTGTTTGGGATTCAGGTATAGGGGGATTAAGTGTTTTTAAAGAAGCGCTTTTACGTTTTCCTTATTGCGATATTTGCTATCTTGCAGACACGAAGCGTTATCCTTATGGTGAAAAGACAGAATCTGAGATCTCAGATTATATAAAAGAAGCGCTTTCTTTTTTTTCTGATAAAAACTGTGATGCAGTTATAATTGCTTGTTCTACAGCTTCCACGGTGTTTGAAAAAGAAAAGGAACTTTCCTCTTATTTTTTGAAAGGGCCTGTAGTTACTATGCTAAATGAGCACCTGACAAATGAAATAGATTTGATTTCAACGACAAGAGAAATAGGTATAATATCAACAAGGCTTACTAAAAAAGTAAACCGGTTTTCAGATTATATAAGCTCTCGCGTACCTGATGTAAAAATTTTTACAAATTCTGCAGGTAAACTTGTCGAGCTTGTTACCATTGGAGATACTCAAACAGAAAAGACTTATAAAATTGCTGATGAATACTTAAAACCTTTATTTAAACAAAACATTGATGCTCTAATAATAGGGTGCACGCATTTTCATTTTATTATGCCTGTTCTAAAAGAAATATGCGGTTCTAAAATTGCACTTATTGCTCCTGCACCTTTAAGCGTAGAGCACCTGAAAAATGTTTTAAATTATAAAGATGCATTTTCTTCTAAAAGAGAGATCAGGCTTTTTGTTACAGGAGCACCGGATGAATTCTTTAGTTCTGCTGTAAAAATAGGGCACCTAACATGCCCGCGTGAAAAGTATAAAAAAGTAGAATTAATATCTGAAGAAAAAACTGTAAGCACAAAATAAAAAACATAGGTTTTTAAAATTAGGTATTAAATAGCCCTGATATTTTAATATTCTTCTTCACCTTCTGTATTTCGGAGTCTTACTATTATTGCATATCCGGCTAAAAGACTTATTAGAAGTATCCATCCGAATAATATATTAAAGGAAGCTGCAGTTGAGAGTTTTTTGCTGCTCTTCAAAAGAACTGCGTTTTTTGTTGGAATATGCTGGTTTCTGTTTAATTTTGGAGTATAGATCTTTCTTGGTGCACAGGAGGCATTTTCATCTTTTAAAAAAATCTGTGTATCTATGATATCTTTTATTTTAAGTGTTGATGGTGTGAATTCGCTGTAGGCTTCAGCTAGATCAGTATTTTCGTCAGGATTTTCTATTATCTCATCTTCAGGTACAGTAAAAAGTGCAAATGCATCTTTTTGTGAAGTAAGTACAGTTAAGCATGTAATTAATGCTATTAAAAAGAGATATTTTATTTTCATAGTTCTCTCCAGAACACTACTCTTGCGGTTAAGTCTCGCGGAACATCAATTATAATGTCATAGTTGTCGTAATCGCGAAATCTGCTATGAATCCTGTCGTCATAACCAAAATTAAGAAAAGTCGAATAGACTATTGCTTCATCTTTTGATACCAGGGTGCCGTGAAATTCAAACTGCTGAGTTCCTGCGGCCATAATGTGGTTTGTGTAATAAATTCCATCAAGGCGTTTAATGTTTATGTGCTGATGAACGGCATCAAAGTTATTTGCCCAGTTTGGACGATTATCGAAATCTTCATAGCTAAGAGGATCATTATTTTCATCACAGGGTGTAATGTCAACATCAAAGCTGTAATTATCATCATATACTCCGTCTCCGTCGACATCTTCAGTTACTTGATCCCAGTTTTCATCACCTTCACCAGTGTCATTTGTATAGGGTATGCCATCTTGCCCTGCATCCTCAGCACCCCAGCCTTCCCACATACCCTGATATGATTTTGGATGCCATGTATTTTTTGTCCAGTTGCCTGCTACAATATTTTCCTGTGCTGCAAAACCTACCATGTCTTTATCACGGTTTGCATCTACCCACTGGGTTATTTCGTTTTCATAATCATCTTCTCTTTCATCCCAGGGCCTGTTTTCAAAATCAGGAGGATCGTTATATTCGACATCTCCTGCCAGATATATGTTTTTGCCGGAATAAATACAACCCTGACCTGTAATTTTACCCCTTATAATAACATTTCCTTCTATTACTACAGGGCCGTCAATGTGAATAACATGTGCTCCCTGTGAAGTTATCATAAGATGTTTTCCTTCGCCGTCTTCATCTCCGTATACACCTGTTACAAGAGTATTTTCTACTGTTGCCTCTTCACCAACTTGTCCTATCCATATCTTTCCCTCTTTTTCTGTCGCAAGATCTTTGTAATATTGCATCTGGTATAGGTTAGGCATATCAAGCTGTTCTGATTTCGGATGCCAAAACTCCTCATCACTTGCCATACCGTTTACATCACTGGACTGAAGAGGTGTGTTATAATTAGAACCTTCATGTACATTTCCTGATGCAAGAAGGTCTCCATCAAGAGTAGGATTGTCTCTTACGCCAAAGTGTCCGTTTGATCTCATATCTCCTGTCATAGTAATGCTGCTGCCCCAAGCATATCCCCAGTTATTAAGAAAATAGACATAGTCAAATACTTTGGATGGTGGGTTTTTTTCGATCAATGCTTCAATACCTTTTGTGCTTCCTCCAACAGTAGCATAAGATGTCACATCATATAATGGGTCGGTGCCTCGTTTGGTTATTGTTATTACTGCTGTTCCATTAGTTGTTGTAAAGCTGTGATCTACCAGATTAGCAGGGTTACCTTGAGATGATATATAGTATTCGGCATATTCAATACCGCCGTCTGCTATATTAAAAGCTTTTATTGTATTAATAGCTTTATTGCTTATATTAAATTCATTAGATATAAGCGTAAGGAAGCTTGCAATAGATACAACAAGCACGATGGTTATAATGCCTGTTAGGATAAGCGCGCTTCCTCTTTCCGTTTTTCTAGTGTTTTTCATAAATTACCTCTTTTAAAGATTTCTTAGTTTAATTAAAGATGTTACAGGAAAACTTTTATTTAAATTCTCAAGATTATTTGTATCAAACACCCTGAAATTCACCTGCAGTACTTCTCCGCCGTTTTGGGAAACAAAGATAGTATTGTTAGGTGAGGGTAACGGGCTTATGTTTTTAGCGATCACTCTTTGTTCAGTGATAGTATCTGTTTCAACATCGTAAACTTTAAGCGAAAGAGTATTATTTGCATAAGATATTGTTCGAATCTCTTTATCCATAGCAGTGTTTATGGGGGCTGTAGCTTCAACTGTATTTCCGCTGTCTTTTATCTTTATAAGGCTTGCCTGATATACTGCTCTTGCTATTTGCTGGTAAGACTGGCGTGCGTTTCTGGAAAGATCCATCTCTGCCATAGAGTGCTGCATACCGCGCTGTGAATAGATTATGATAAAGAATGTTGAAGTAAAAATGAGAGATGAAAGAGCCAATGCTACCATTAGCTCTAAAAGAGTAAAACCGCTTTGTTTTTTATTCATTTTTTCTCCTTATAATATGAATATTAAATAAGTTATTAACCTACTAAATATGCATACTATAAAGAAGGATCGCGAATAAAAGATGTTACCCTTTCCGTATATGTCCTTCTAAAATCTGCCCATCTGACTGATACGGTTACTTCTTTGCCGATAACTTTAGCATCTTCTGTTACATCTTCAACTATAACTTCTGTTTCTCCTAAAACACCATTAGCGGTATAATTTTGAGCAGTAATGCTCTCAAAGCCATTTCCTTTTATTCCTTCAAGATTTCTCTGAGCAAGAATAGTTGCCTCTGTGCGGTGTCTATTTATAAAAGTGGTTCTCATGGCAAATTGAATACCTACCATAATGCCTGCAAATATGATCGCAATTATAGCAATAGATATAACAAGTTCTATTAAAGTAAAACCTTTTTTGTTTATTCTCATCCTTGCTCCTTATCTAATTATAACATTATGATATGTAATGTGTCAAATATTTATGAAAAAAATATTTGACACATCTTTAGAATATTCATTATTTATACCAAAGAGCTTATATTGCTGATTATAGGAAAGCAAATATTGCAAGATTATAAAGTAACCTTTTTGTAGTAGTAAAGCACCTGTTGAGAGCTGTTAAGGGCTGTATTGTGAAAAGCATCAGATGTTTATATTTTGTTTATGTTTAAGGATAAGGTGTTTTTAAAGTAGATCTCATGGCTTTTTGGTCTTATGCCCAAGTGATGTTACGATATGTTACACTATATTGTTTCTGTGTAAGCCTTTTAAAAATGTAAATACATTTTAATGTTTTGCTTAATAGGGCTTGTATGTAAAGAGTATTATTCAATTAGGCTATGTTTTGACGTAAATAGTGTTCTTAATTAGCGTTTAAATAGAGTTTCGCTAATTTGGTTTGTCAAAGAAATTACTAGAGATTTCTTTACGCTGTAAAATATTCAGGATGGAGTTGTTTTTTTCAATATATGTGCAAAGCAGATTTAAATCCTGAGCAGCCTGTAGTGAGCGCAGTCGAACTGATGGGAAGGGAGGCGAATGACCTTAACTTTATGCACTTTTAATTTTAAACTTTTTACTTTCTAGAATCTGCTTTTCAATTTTTGTATTTCATCATATGAACGATATACAATATTTGAGTATATATCTTCTCCTTCATCTTTATAACGTATATCCATAAAAGGTTTGTATACATTTATTATATGCTGGAAGATTTTTGTAGCTTTATCTTTTTCTCCCTTTTCTATAAGTATCTGAGCCTTTCGGTGAAGAGCCCAAGCTCCAAGCCACTTTTGATTTGGAAAATGTTTTCCAACATCATCATATGCAGTCCATGCAAGGTCAGGAAGCCCTTCCATTCTGTATGATTCACCTATCATAAGATATGACCATGCACAATAATCCTTTTTAACAGAGAATTCTTCTGATATTAACTGAAACATCCGTCTGGAGCGTTTATATTCCTTTTTTCTGAAATAAAAAAGAGCTATTTCTTTAGGTTCATGTATAAATGAAAATTTATAGTCAGGAAAATTATTTAACATGAAATCTAAAATAGTTTCATGATTTATTGCATCCTCTATATTGACGATCGTATTAGCTGTTATATAACTAAAAACCCCTGCAAGAATATTCAGATCACTTGAACGAGAGGGAGATGTGCTCTTTGCTTTTAGAAAATTTTCTTTAGCAAGATCTATATTTTTATCCTGCAGGTACATCATAGCCTTGTGATAAAAGCATTTTGACTGCAGAACAACATTTTCAGTATTGCTTATGATGTTGTTAAACTCTTTAATAGCTTTCTCATATTCACCAAGCTTAAAATGTATAAGACCTATTTGATAATGGGCACTATTTACAGTTTCTTTGTCTTGTATGTCGCTTACAATATCCTTATAAACAGCAAGAGCTTTTTCATATTCTCCCAGCTCCATAAGCTTTTGTCCTATTAAAACAGGACGGGTTTTTTGTGGAAGACTTAAAGAAAAGATCTTCATACTGTGGATCTTCATTCTAAGATTTTCTCCTATAAAACCAGCATATCCATTTTCAGGGCTGCTAAGAGGCATAAAATCCTGATAGCTGAAAAAATCTTTTCCGTTTATTAAAATTGTTATGACAGCTTCTTTTTTGAACATTGTCACGTTTATTTTATTATCAATATATGTTTCCGGAGGAACAGGTTTTTCGAGGACAGTGTTTTCTACAAAACCCTTTGCAAAATAGGCTATTCCTTCAGTTATATAAAATATATAACCTGAAGGCCGATCTTTTTCTGAACTTATGAAAAAACCAACTCGAGAAGGTTGATTTGGATCAAGTTTCATTATTTTTTGAAAGGTAAAATCAGCTTTTACATCGCTTGAATTAAGCAAATAGTATATTCCAAAAATATCTTGAGGTGTGTTTATTATAAGTGATTCATTTTTAAGGGGTATTATCATTTGGTTTCTTTGAACATCTGTGAGCTGAGATCTTTCATGGAATCCATTGAAAAAAGTCCAGTCTTTCTTGAGAAATGAATCAGAAGCAAGTGTATAAACATTTTTCCATTTAGTCCTTTCCAAACGGCTTTCAATATGTGTAAAAATAGAATATGCCAGAAAAAAAGCAGATAAAAGAATGGTTATAACTATAAAAAATTTATTTTTTATGAAGCGGTATACAAAACGTTTAATGCTGTTCCATAACCATTTTTTTATATGTTTCAATGGAAGGTTTTGACGGAAACAATCAAGATCCTCAAGAATTTCACGGGCAGAATTATAACGGAAATCAGCATTTTTTTCTAAAAGCTTTGATATTATTTTGTCAAGATCTTTAGGAACATGAAGATCTATTTTTGAAGGTGCAAGAGGTTCCTCGTTTATTATTTTATGCATTATTACTGAAAAAGAATTTCCCAAAAAAGGAAGTTCACCTGATATCATTTCATAAAACATTACACCAAGTGAGAAAAAATCTGTTCTCGCAGAAATAGTATGTTTTAACTGTTCTTGAAATTGTTCAGGTGCCATATAAGAAGGTGTGCCTATGGGAATATTGCTTATGTTCTTAGCAACATCTTTTAACTTGGCCAGACCAAAATCAAAAAGTATCGGGTTTCCCTTTGAATTTATTATAATATTAGAAGGCTTTATATCTCTGTGAATTATGTTATTATTATGTGCAATATTTAATCCTCTTAAAACACCCATTATTATGCGGACACTTTCCTGAACAGGTATCTTTTTTGCTTTTCTCATAAGCTCTTCAAGAGTTGTGCCTTCAATATATTCCATAACAATGTAGTGCATGTCTCCTTTGCTGACAAAATCATAAATGGTTGCAATGTTCTCATGTTTGAGCTTAGCAATAGTAGCACCTTCACGATTGAAGCGTTCCAGAACTACGGGATTCTTGCATAAATGAGGCTTCAAAACTTTTATTGCGACACGTCTTTTAAGATGTTTATGAATAGCTTCATAAACCATTCCAGCTGCGCCACTACCGATTTGGCGTATTATTTCATACTCTTCAAGAGCACTGCTTTCCAGATGAATATTATTTTCTTGTATGAAATTATCAGGCATCTCCATACGTGTTTCCTTACTATCAAAAGGAACAGATGGCTTCTTAAATCGAGTTATTCGTTTTTTCATGACACAAAAATACCCCTAATTTTGACATTAAATGTCTATAATGTAATATATTATATTAAATCATAAAAAGCAAATTTTAAGGGCAAAAGAAGAAATGTATATGGGCTGTTCGCGAACCTTGCATTGATGCTTTTTAAGTGTATTTGTGGAATAATATATCTTTTCTTATCTTGTTTAAGTGCTTCATTGTGAAATTTATCCTGAGCTGTAGAAGGACTCTTTGCATGATAACTTTATCGGTTTCTAACAGTTATTTATAGGAATAAATGGAAAAACAATCGCGTATATTTGGTCTACTAACCCGTATATTTCACGAACGAAGTGTGCTGCAGATGCGGGGCGTCAAGTATGAGGCTGTATAAATCATACTGCAAATGCTTGACAACGAAGCAGATGTAGTGCAATCCGTTCGCTTTTAGTAAACACAGCCGAAAAGAATATCCTTTTTCCTTGTAAAAAGCATGGGAACAAAATGCAACTCAAATATTTCCTTGTCTATCTTATAACTACCCGTTTGCTATAAATCAGCTATAAATTTCCTTTGGCTGTGTTTATGAAGTATATAATTTTCTTTATTAGTTTTTGATTCATTGACCAATATTGGGCTATCAAATTGCTTAGTATTTCGTAGCGCTGCGAAATATACGGGCTAATCAGAAACCACTTCATTTTTGCTCTCAATCCACCAATCTTTCCATTTTTGTGGATCTGAGGCAAGGTCATTGTCAGGAAATATTTCATCAAGAGAGTACAATGCTTCTTCACGGATAGACTCATTTTTGTTACTAAGAGCAGTTATCAGTACATCTGCCCCGCGTATGTCAGCTATTTCACCAAGAGCAACTACAATAGCAAAACGTATTTTGTCATATCTCGTTTTGAAAAGTTTTATAAGTGCATCTACGGATTGACCTCTTCTCATAGCTCCTAAAGCTAAAACTGCATTTTCAACAACAAGCATGTTCTTATCTTTTAAAAGCTCAATAATAGGTTCTATTGCACGCTCATCTCTTATGTTTGCAAGCGCGTTTATAGTCTGTATCCTTATTTTTGGATCAGTATCTGATAAAATTCCTATTAAATCTTCTACTGCACTTTTTCCTCCAATATTAGCAAGAGCTGATATTGCACTAAGCCTTATTTCATCATCTTCGTCAACTATTATTGTTTTCAAATATTTCGTACCACGCGGATCTTGAAGCTGGCCAAGAGCAGAAACGGCATGAAGTCTTACATTGTCAACTGAATCATTAAGAGCCTCAGCTAATGCCTTAAATGCACGATTATCATTGATAAAACCAAGAGAAGATGCCGCCTTCATCCTTACCTCAGCATTTGTATCTTTTAATAATTTTATAAGAGGTTCAACACCGCGGCTGTCTCTCATCCTTCCAAGCGAAAGAGCAGCATTTCTTCTAATATTGCTGTTAGGGTCACTAAGAGCTTCTATAAGAGAAGATACGACTCTATTATCATTTAGATTTCCTAACACGCGGGCTGCAGATTCACGCACTTCAACATTATTGTCTTTAAGAGCATTTATAAGAGGTTCAACAGCACGATCATCATACATATTTGCAAGAGCAAATACAGCGCTTGTTCTTATTTTAAAATTTTCATCCGTAATCGCTTCTAAAAGAGGTTCGATAGCTCTTATATCTCCCATGTTTGCAATGACATTTACTACATTACCTCGAACCTCGTTGTTCGCATCTTTAAATGCCTTTAAAAGTGCCTTTAATGCCCTGTCATCTTTAAGTTCAGCAAGTGATTTGACTACTTCGATCCTTACTTTTACATTATCATTTTCAAGTGCAGATATAAGATCATTTACAGGGTCTGATTTTCTTAAAGGGCGTCCTACAGGAGCAGTTTTTGCAATACCTGATGCGGGAATAGAAGTAACAGGTTTTCCCTTTTTTATTTTAGTCTGAGCATTTATTGAAACTGTTGAAAAAAAAGTAAAAAATAAAAATATCAATAATAAAGAAATAGTACTTTTTCTTACCATATTATCTCCTCCGGACGGATTTTTATTAAAAGTTATATTTTTTAATGAAGCTTATGAACCTGCAATGATATTTATTCAGCCTATTTTTGTTGTAATTCTTCTTTTTTAACATATTCCAAAAGTTTTTTTGCTTCATCAAATTTGGGGGCTTTTTTTAATGTTTTTAAAAGAAGCGATTTTGCTCTTTCAAAATTTCCTGCTTTTATTTTTTTCTGAGCTTTTAAAAAAAGAGAGAAAGCTTTATTTTTTGACTTACAACGGTCGATTGCCTCAAAGGCATCTATATATTCTTTATCAATAGAAAGAGTTTTTTGATATAATGCTATAGCTTCAACATACCGAAATTCCTTTTCAAACCTTAAACCTTTTTTAAATTCTACAGTAGCCTGTTGTATTATCTCTTCTTTTTGCTTCCGTTCTGCCTGCTTTATTCGTGCATGATTTTTTGATGCTTCAAGAGAAGCTATAAGTTTATCAAAATCAGGTGCCTTGTCCCTACGCTCAATGAGGTATGCTTCGCATTCTTTTTCCTCATCTGTATCAAACGTATAATCATCAAGAAAGACCACAAGCATAAACATGTATTCCCTGTATTTTGTCACAAAAAGCATTGCCGTATCATAAAAATCTATTAAAGGAATATTTTCATTAAGCCTTACATAGTAAGTAATATAGCGTTGGATTGCCTCAAAAATGTCTATATATGTGTTGAGTCTTTTGGGATACATTTTTATAGCTTTTTCTATGTCATTAAATGTAGCTTTTGTAATATGTCTTTCACGTATGTTACGAATAGAATTATTAAGAAGTTGATTTATTGGAACAAGTCTTTGATTTATTTCATAAACAAGTTTTTTTCTTTCAGATAACTTTTCACGAAACATCAGAGCTACTTGGACAAAGTCCTCAAAATGTTTTTTGCTTTCGTCATCAAAACGACTTATCTTATCTACAAGCATACTTATATACTGAAGGATAAGATAATCAATTTTATATAGCATATTTTCAACACCTTCCCAGGCAAATTTATACTCGTGTAAAAAGAAATATCTCTGGCTTCGTTCGTAAGTTGTGAATTGAAAACAATCAGTAAGGTTTTTTATAATATTTGAAAGGGGAAGTAATAGATGAAGATTTTTCTTTTCATTTATTTGTTCATTATATCGATCTTCAACTATCTTTAAAATAGCTTTTAATTTTTCTGATAAAAAAGCCTCAAAAATACTACTTGTTGCCAAACGCTTTTTAGGAGAACGGTATCCTTGATAGCCATCAATAAGCATAGAAAGCTTTTGAAAATAATCTGTAGGTATTTGATCTTTTGCCATATGCTCCTCTAACGGTATCTGATAGTATTAGTGATCATAAAGATGTTATCAGTTCATTTATTTTATTAATAAGATGATCAGGAGAAATTTTTTGAACTTCTCCTGTTTTTCTTATTTTAATTTCTATCTTTCCTTCTTGCAATGTTTTCTTACCAATAATGACCTTTATAGGAATTCCAATAAGATCAGCATCCGCAAATTTGAAACCAGGCCTTTCGTTGCGATCATCCATAAGCACTTCAACGTTATTGCTGCGCAAACGATCATATATCATATCAGCTGTTTTTTTTATTTCATCTTTGTATACAAGTGGTATGACTATTACTTTAAAAGGAGCTGTTTCCATTGGCCAGATTATTCCAAATTCATCATGATTTTGCTCAATAATAGCAGCAACTGTTCTACTTACACCAATACCATAGCATCCCATTATAAGTGGTACGTCTTCCCTTTTTTCATTTTGTAAAACAGCTGAGAGTTTAGAAGAATATTTAGTGCCTAATTGAAACACCTGTCCAACTTCAATACCTCTTTTAAAAACAAGCTCGTCATTGCAGTTAGGGCAAAGATCACCGGTAACAGGAAATCCTATATCTAAATAATCATAAATAACGCAGTCTCTTCCTGGATTTACATTCTTGTAATGTAGATTATTTTTATTAGCACCTGTAATAGCATTTGTCATATTTCTAACGCTTATGTCAGCAATGAGAGGTATGTCTTTTAAACCAATTGGTCCTGAAAAGCCCACATCAGCACCTGTAATTCTTATAATTTCTTCTGCTTCAGCAAGATTTATAACCTGTTCTTTAAGATAATGACGCAGTTTATTTTCATTTACTTCAAGATCACCTCTTATAAGGACTGCATAAATTTTTTCATCACCTTTATAAATAAGGGTCTTTATAAAGCACATCGGACCACAACTGAAAAAATCAGTGAGCTCTTCAACACGTTTCATACCGGGAGTACTTACTTCTATAAGAGGATCCTGACGTATGCCCATAATACTTTTTTCCTGCACCTGACGTTTTGCAAGTTCCATGTTAGCTGCATAGGTGCAAGACTTGCAACTTACAACTGTGTCTTCTCCTACATCAGCTAAAGCAGTGAATTCATGTGACTTACGTCCTCCCATCACACCGGTATCAGCCTCAATAACAGCACAATCAAGGCCGCATCTTTTAAAAATAACACCATAAGCTTCATACATATCCTGATAGATCTTTTCTGACTCAATTTGAGTCATGGAAAAACTATAGCCGTCCTTCATTATGAACTCGCGCGCACGTATAACACCAAAACGCGGACGTATTTCATCACGAAATTTTGCCTGGATCTGATAAAAATTTTTTGGAAGGGATCTGTAAGAATCAATCTTATGTGCTACAATATCTGTTATTATTTCTTCATGCGTAGGACCAAGTATGAATTCCCGGTTTTCGCGGTCATTTGCTTTTAGCATTACTTCAGACATCATTTCATAACGTTCACTTTTTAACCATATTTCTTTAGGTTGAAGTATAGGCATTAAAAGTTCGATGGCATCTTTTTTTGACATTTCTTCTTTTATAATGCTCTCAATTTTACGAATAACCATTAAGCCTAATGGTAAATAGGAATAAAGCCCTGAAGAGAGTTTGTGTATTAATCCTGATCTTACCATGAGTTTGTGACTTACAATGTCTGCGTCCTGCGGTGTTTCCTTAACCGTTGGAATAAATGCTTTGCTCCATTTCATAAAATAAAACCCCTTTAATGTGCGTTATTAAGTCTAAGCTTTTGTTGAAAATGCATTTATTGCTGTTTTATTAAATAAACATAATATAAAGATCAAATCTTGTTTATTTCAGATAGCAGAACTTTAATTATATCTTTTTCTTTTATTCTTGCAATAATAGCACCTTTTTTGAAAATCAAAGCTTCTCCCTTTCCTCCGGCAATACCTAAATCTGCATCTTTTGCTTCACCGGGACCGTTAACTATACATCCCATTACAGCTATTTTAATGTTTTTGTGTATCTTTTTTACGCTTGCCTCCACTTGTTTAGCAAGCTTTAAAATAGCTACCTGAGAACGTCCGCATCCGGGACAAGCGATAACCTCAATCCCGAATTTTCTAAGGTTCAATGATTGAAGAATGGATTTTGCAACTGTTATTTCACGAAGCGATGGGTCATTAAGAGAAACACGTATAGTATCCCCAATGCCTTGACAAAGAAGAGAGCCTATACCTATTGATGCTTTTACTATGCCTGTATCACCTGTTCCAGTTGCTGTTACTCCAACATGAAGCGGCCACGAAGTTTTTTTTGATATTTTCTCATAGGCTGCAACAGTTTCCAGAACATTACTTGCTTTAAGGCTTATCTTTATTTTTTTTACGCCTTGAGCTTCAAAAAAATGTACTGCATCCAGGCAAGGTAAGACAAGTTTATCGACTTCATTTAAGTTATGATATTCTTTTTTTTCTGGTAAAGAGCCTGAATTAACACCAATACGAAGAACAGTGTTGCGTTTTTTTATTTCCTTGGCAATTAGCTTCCAGTCACTCTTTTTTGTGATATTGCCTGGATTTATGCGTATACCATCAACACCCTGTTTGAGAGAAAGTAGAGCAAGTTCTTTACTAAAATGTATATCAGCAATTACTGGAATAGGGGATGATGATACGATTTTCCCAAGACTCAAAGCATCTTTTTTATTTAGAACAGCGAGCCTTATAATATCGCATCCTGATAATGCAAGCTTTTTTATGTGACGTATTACCTCTTTTGTATCAGAGGTAGGGACTTTGGTCATGCTTTGTATTGTGATAGGCGAATTACCCCCAATGGCAGTATCTCTTATATAAAATTTTTTTGTTCTTTTTCTTTTTATTTTCATTTATCGCCCTTATACCCTTAAACTTTCCATAATTTTATCATATATATCGTTATAGACACAAGACAGAAGACAGAAATCAGAAGTAAAAAATAGCCGCAAAATTACAAAGAGGATAGACCGTTTTCTTATCGAAGATAAGAAAAAAATATGATTTTTGCTATCTGCGTTTATCTCCTTCAATTTAGTTCGACTATGCTCACCACAGGTCACTCAGGACAAGTTGTGTCCAATACTTTTTATTTTATGTTTTCCCTGTATTAAGATTATTGTTTTAGCGAAGCGTTCCATCAAGCTTGAGTCCGGAGTCTTGTGTCTGGAGTCTAATCTCAAAACATTGCCTTAAAAATATTACTATACTGGTCTGTCCACGGCCGGGGAAGTCCGGGGACATTTTCATTTTTTATGTTCCACCTTAATTTTTCAAAAAGAAAGTTCATTTTTTTTACATCCTTTGAAAGAGCTACCCAGACAGTTAGATCTGCATCTTCATCAACTTTACCAAAATTGGTCTTTATACCTATAGGGATATTTAAAACTTGTGCAATACTAAAAACTACAGGCTCAAGATGAAGCATCTTATTGGAAATATGCATCAATAAAAGGCCATCTTCCTTTAAAACACGGAAATATTCGCTTATAGCCTCTACTGTCATAAGATGTACTGGTATAGAATCAGAGCTGAAAGCATCGATGATCAAAAGATCATACAGCTTATCAGGTTCTTTTTTTAATGATCTGCGTCCATCTCCTGAAACATACTTTAGATCTACTCCTCTTTTCTCAGCATCACGAAGAAATGAGAAATATTTTTTTGCTATTTTTATGTTATCAGGATCCAGTTCATATATAGTAAATGAATTACCTTTTTGAAAATACGCTGCCATTGCTCCTGTGCCAAGGCCTATCATGCCTACATTATTACATTCAAAAAAGCGTTTTTTAAGGATTTCACCTGCGGGAGTACTAGGATGATAATATGAAAGAGGTATTTCTTTTTTAGGGCCTTTAATATATTGTTTTCCATGGTGTACTGTACCATGCTGGAGTATCCGAAGATTATTTCGTTCAAATATAGTATAAATGCCATAAAAATTACGAACTCTTATAACATTACTCATATTTGCTACATACTTAGGTGTCTGGTTTATTAAAAAGATTACCGAAAGCATAATAACGGCAAACTTCCATGGCCTGCGAGACATACCTCTTAAAATAAGGCAAAGAGGAATAGCTAATAACATTTGAATCGTTATAAGGTATATATCCGGATAAATTTTTACTATAAAATATGGTAAAAAAGTTAAAGTAAAAATAACCGAAATGATCCATAGTGATGTTATTAATATTTTTTTCTTGTATGAAATTTTTCCTGAGATATCTGATATTGAAGAAGTCTTTTTTAAAAAGTGATCAATAATACCAAAAGTTGATGAGATAATAAAAAAAGCGATTAAGTATTCTATTGGAGATGTGCTAAGCTCAGGCACAATATAAGAAACAAGAACTGTTCCTATAAGGCCGCCGAAGGAAATGCTTACATAAAAGGAAGTCAAGCTGTGAGTGTTTTTTGGTCTTAGTGATATAAGCGTACCGTGGCAGTAAAGACAGACTATAAATAATATTATAAGATATAAAAAAATAGTAACTGCTACAGGAAGTTCGGACTGCAGCCTAGAAAGAAAATATAGGATTGTACCTACCGTCATTGACCAGTACGCGATCAATGGTATACATTTAGGATACCAGCATTTTTTTTTAAATGTCAGGATAAAAGTAAGCAGATAAATTGAAAGAGGCATCACCCAAAGAAAAGGAACAGATGCTACATCAAAAGTTATTATATTTGTTGTTGCTAGAAGTATTGCACATGCACCGCAGCTTAATCCCCCCCAGATAAATATAGATAAAGGAGATGTTTTTGTCGAGTTTTTCGATGACTTTGCCTGTTCATCCGGATTTACTGGAAAACATAAAAGATTTAAAATAATAAAAAAAATATAACAACTCCACCATATGTTGCCTTGTTCCTTAAGCGTGAAAAAAGGTTCAAATAATACAGGATAAGTAATAAGGGCGATGAGTGATCCCAGGTTGGATGCACTGTAAAGTACATAAGGATTTTCAGATTCAGATGTTTTTGATATTGAAAGCCATCTTTGAAGTACAAGAGAAGTCGTCGAAAGTGTTATAAATGGAAGAGATATCATTAAAGTAAGAAGTTTTAAAATTGTAAAAACTTCACCATATATGCTTATAGATGAAATAATGCTTCCAAATTTAAATGGAAAAAAAAGAACTGGAGCAAATAATAGTATCCAGTGAAGTTTTGCATACTTGTATACTCCAAGCTTTCGCTGAACACTATGAGCATAAACATAACCCGAAAGAAGCATGCCTTGAAAAAAAACCATACATGCTCCCCATACAAGATTGCTTCCGCCAAATCTCGGCAGCAATGCTTTTGCTATCATTGGCTGGATCTGAAACAAAAGAAATGCACTTAAAAAAGATGCGGAATAATAAACCCATATTTTATACTTGTTGTGTTTCATCAGATGCGAATTCTAATCCTCTGGATCTGCGTTCAACCGTGTCTCATTTATTTTTTTTAGCTGATTTTCGTATATTTCTGCTTCTTTCTGTTTGTTAATAGCTGTATAGAATTTTATCATGTTTTCCAGAACCATTATAACATCCGGATGATTTCTCCCGAGAGACTTTCTAAAAATTGCAAGTGATCTCAGATATAATTGTTCTGTTTTTGCGTGTTTTCCTGTTGAATAATACATTGAAGCAAGATTATTCATTGAAATTGCTGAATAATAAGAACCGTTAGAAGATTTTTGCCATATTGTAATAGCTCTTTTATAAAGTAATTCGGCTTTATCATATTGCTTAAGAGCATCGTATATCATTGCAAGGTTATTTACCGATTTAGCAACATCTGTATGATCGTTTCCAAGTACTTTTTCTCTTATTGAAAGGGCGCGCTCATATAATGGTTTAGCTTTATCATATTTTTCCTGCATGTTATAGATCGAAGCCAGGTTATTAAGAGATATTGCGACATTAAGATCTTTTTCTCCAAAAGCATATTCAGCAAGCCGGAGTGCCTTCTCAGCAAATACAATAGCTTCTTCATAATTTTCTTTTTCATATAATGAAATCACGTTATCGTTCAGATCTTCCCAAGACATTTCATCAGAGTAAAGAGGCATAAAGTAAAAAAACACTGCTAATATAAAAAGAGTTTTTAAAATATATTTCATTTTTCTTTTATCAATTCTCCTGTATTTGTTATTACCTGAACACATCTGTCATCATACAAAGTTATCATAGAGTAATCCTTTATATTAGTTACTTCAAGCTTTCCAAGTCCGTTTTCCTCAAGCCATTTTTTTATAGGTGGAATATGCTCTTTATCCATTGCACGTGCGGTAAATATTTTAACCTTTTGCCCTTTATCTATCCACTCCTTTACTCTTTTTAACATCTTTGGAATAGGTTTTCCAATATGATTTGGACCTTTCCATTTATCATATTGAGCAAGAGTACCGTCAAGATCAACCCCTATCCATCCCATTGTTTCCTCCAATCTTAATAATAATTAAGCTTCTGATGTTTGTTCGATTATATTTTATTATTTATGTTCTTATCGCGATATCTTTTGCGATTTTTAAAGAATTTCCCTGCCTTAAAAATAATAAAAAATAGCATTCATCTATCCCGCCACCATAATGTTGCGAATAACTGCTATTATAAACATGTTAAGAATAATTAGGTATGAAAAATTAGGTCTTTTATAATTTTAGGGTATTATTTTAAAAAGATATATAACTGTAGTACTATTTTATAAATTTATTTGTATCTATACCTGAAGAATCAAGGGCTTCAAGAAAAGTTTTACGGTTTACGCTATATGTTTTTGAAAGATATATAAGTTCTATATTACCTGTATTATGACAAAGAGCCAAATATATTTCATCTTTAACCCCGCTTAAATATTCGATCATTATAACAGCCTGTGTCTCATGGCCATGTCCATGAAATTCGATAGCTTCACGCAAGGCTTTTAAAACAGATGAAATACTTTCAGGTTTAGTTATTTCAATATTATAAGAAGGAATGCCATTTTTGAAATCAGATAAAAAATGTATTTTTTTAATATCACCGTCTCGCATTTTTATCTGGTTTGTGAAAATATCGGGATTTAAGTAAATAAAGGTAGCTATGATTAAAAGAACAGCAATAAAAAAATAATGTTCCTTTTTCATAGTTTTTATCCTTTTAGCAGATCATTATATATGGGTGGTTGAACGCTCAAATATTTTTTCTGCCAGATTAGAACCTTCCTGCTTAGATGACATTTTTTCTTTTAGATCACGTGCATATGAGGCTATTTCTTTAAGGGCTTTCCCTTGTTCTAGCATTATTTTTTCTATTGCTTTCTGTTTTTTAAATAGATGTTCTATTTTTGTATCAAAAAGATTTGAGATTTCATAAATATCATCATCATCTAAGCTGTTTTTATTTTTTAATTTTAATAAAATTTCATCATACAGGAGCTTGTTGGAATGAAAAGTGTTTTTCTCTGAAAGAAATTTTTTGAACTGAACAATACGCTCTATCTTTTCTTTCATGCTATCAAATGAAAAGGGCTTAGCTATATAATCAAAAGCCCCTAACTTAATTGCCTGTATGGCTGTTTCCATGGTTGCATAGCCTGTCATTATAATAAATTCACATTTTAGAAGATGAGAACGGGCATACTTAAGAAGGTCCATACCTCCTTCAATATTTCCCTTATTATCCGGAAGATTTTTATCAGTTATTACAATATCATGCTTTTGTGTCTTCAGAAGCTCAAGGGCATGTTCAAAAGAATCTGCAATATCAAGTTTATAAGTTTTTTCGAAAATCCTTTTGAAAAGAGTACGAATGCTTTCATCATCATCTACTATCAGTATTTTGATATCCATTTTTAGCCCTCACTAGTCGTTATTAAAAACACCCTTAAATGTGAATATTAGTAACTTATTATAAAAAAGTACATAAAAAACAGGAATTAAGATAGGAAATAGGTGATGGGTGGTGGTGAACTGACGGCTTTTTCCCTACGGTTGACTTATCCTACAGTAAGTGTTTTAGGCTTCTCAATGACAATATTTTACCCGCATCCGCATAAAGCCACGGCTGTAAGGCCGTGGGGTTCAACTTTTATTCTGTGTATCTTTCTTAACTATAAGTGCTTCAAACTTTTAATTTTGCCAATTTTACTGACCGCTGACCAGTCTTAAAATATCGTTATACGAAACATATATTATAAGTCCAATAAGTATTGCAAATCCGCTTTTTTGGATAACTTCCATTGTTTTTAAAGCAAGAGGTTTTCTGCGGATCATCTCCAAAATTGAAAAAGCCATATGCCCTCCATCAAGAGCAGGAAACGGAAAATAATTTAAAAGACCAAGATGTAAACTTAAAACAGCTGTCAGCATCAATAGATCTACCAATTTTTTGTTAGCAGTATCGTTTACAATTTTAGCTATCATAATGGGCCCGCCAAGAGCCTGTTTTGTAAGGCGGCCCTGAAAAAGTGCCCCGAAAACTTTAACAATAAAAGCAGTCATTGATTTTATGCTATCCATACCCATTTGAATTGATTTAAATGGTGAATATACATATTTTTTTGATTCATCAAAACGCTCAACACCTATGATCCAATAGAATTGCTCATCTATCTTATCCTGACCTTTTTTCTTGACCTGCATAGTCTTTTTTGTAGCATGTAAAACTACAGCTTTTTTAGGCATTGGTTTTCCGCCTCTTTCCACATCTAGCCAGACAATTCGAGTGCTTCGTTGAGATTTTTTCTTTTTTAATTCTGCGTTCCAGATTTTCTGCCACTCTTTAAATTGGGCAGCATCTGTTCCTTCTTTATTATCTTTAAGTATCCTGCTTATATCCTGCCAGAAGTGTACTTTATGTTCTCCTATTGCAGTAATAATATCGCCTGTTTGCAGCTTTATAAAACTTGCAGGTTTTAATTTGGATACATCTTTGATCTTAGAAGTTAAAAAAGCATCAACACCAATAGTCTTATAATCAACCTTTTCACGGAAAAAATTTTCACCCTCTTCAGTTGCTATTTCAACATTAAAATTCATTACTTTTTTATCGCGTTCTACCTCAAGAGCAATAGTCTTTTCTGATTCATTGATCTCCAGCAAAATATCTGAAAAATTGCGTACTTTTTTATTATTTGCACTTATTACAACATCTCCGGAAAGTAGTCCTGCTTTTTCAGCTGTTGAACCTTTGTCAACAGGGCCTATTACAGGAGGGTAATCATAAATGCCTATCATCGGTATTAGAGCAAATAGAACAAGTGCAAGCACAAAATTCATTAAAGGACCGCAAAAAGTTATTAAAAATCTCTTGAAGGGATGTTGACCGTAATAATCCTGCTTTGAAAGAGTCTTTTCTTTAGCTTCTTCTGGTTCTTCTCCGGACATTTTTACGTAACCGCCGATAGGAAACGCGCAAAGCTTGTATTCTGTTTCACCCTTTTTAAAACCAAACAACTTTGGCCCCATTCCAAGAGCAAATTCTTCTACCTTAACGCCAAAAAACTTTGCCATAAAAAAATGCCCGAGCTCGTGTATGAAAACGACGACCCCAAAGACACCTACAAAAGCCAGAATAAACTTCATGCTTGATAAAAGCTTTCCTAAAATTACTGATTCTTCTGCACCCACTTTATTGCCTCCAAACGCGCTTGCGTATCTGTTTTAATTATTTCTTCTAAAGTCAATTTTTCTTTCTGCTCAAAGTTCAGCATGATATTCTCTATCAAAATTGGTATTTTATCAAAGGTTATTTTTTTGTTAAGAAAGCTTTCCACTGCTATTTCATTTGCTGCATTCATCGCAGCAGGGTATATGTTTCCCATTTTAAGAGCTTTGTAAGCTGTATTAATTAGAGGGAATTTGTAGGTATCCGGTGTGAAAAAATTAAAAGACCCTATTTTTGCAAAATCCACTCTAGGAAAAGGATTTTTGATCCGGGTCGGATAGCCTAAAGCATATTGAATAGGTAAACGCATGTCAGCAATGCCCATCTGACCTATAATAGAACCATCTACAAACTGAACCATAGAATGAATAATGCTTTCAGGATGAATAAGCACTTCTATATTTTCAGGTAAAACATCAAAAAGCCATCTTGCTTCTATTACTTCCAGACCCTTGTTCATCATTGTAGCTGAATCTATTGTAATCTTGCTTCCCATTGACCAGTTCGGATGTTTAAGAGCCTGCTGAGGAGTTATACTTTTAAAATTTTCCTTTTTTGTATGCAGGAAAGGGCCTCCGGAAGCCGTAAGTATTATTTTTTCAACGTGCTCTTTTTTCTCTCCCTGTAAGGATTGAAATATAGCGGAATGTTCGCTGTCTACTGGGAAAATATTATTTTTCAGCTCGGAGGCATAATTCTCATGAATATATTCTCCTGCGATCACAAGCACTTCTTTATTTGCAAGGGCAATGCGTTTGTTCTTTTTAATAGCTGCAATTGTCGGTTCAAGTCCTACTGCTCCTACAAGAGAAGAGACGACAATATCTACATCATCATCAGTTGCTATATCAATAAGTCCTTCTTTACCTGATAGAAGCATTATTCCATCGGGTATGTTTTTTTTTGCAAAAACTAAGCTTTCCTCATTTGTAACAACTACTTTTTTAACATTAAACTCTACTGCCAGCTTAAACAATGATTCTGTGTTTGTATGAGTTTGAAGTGATTTTATACGGAATTTATCTTTATGATGTCTTATAACATCGATGGTACTCATACCGATAGATCCAGTTGCTCCTAAAATACTGATTGTTTTCATTAAATTCCCTTTTTCCTGCTTTTTATTTAAAATATTATTTCTTTCATAAAAAAGTATGTGACCGGAGCTGTAAAAAATATGCTGTCAAGAACATCAAGAATACCTCCAAGACCCGGAAACCGTGTACTGGAGTCTTTGACTTCCGCGTCTCGTTTTAAAAGGCTTTCTGCAAGATCACCAAGTTGACCTATGATACCTATGACTATACCAAGAAGGATAGTATGTTTTATGCTTAAATCAGGCATAAAGAAATGTTTGAAAATTACAGACATTATTACTGAACCTGCAAAACCTCCAAGGGCCCCTTCAACTGTTTTGTTCGGGCTTATTCTCGGGCAAAGCTTAGTCTTCCCAAGAGATTTTCCACTGAAATATGCAAATGTATCTGCAGATTTAGTAGCAACAATAAGCAAAAGAAGATATTTTCTCCCGTCTACTCCTGGGAAATAATTGATCTTCAATATAAAACTTAGGAGCCATACAATATAAAAAAAGCCCATAAAACTTACAGATATATCCAAAAGTGCTGAATTTTCATCCTTATTATATCTTTCCAAAAAATAAACCAGAAAAAAACCGGCAAAAATATAAAACAAAGCAAAGGTATCCATATTCATTTCAAAGCCATTACAACTTGATATATATACATACCAGATATAAATGACAGAGGAAATTACACCAAAAGCTTTAAGCGTTTTTGCACCTTTTTTTTCCATAAGATCAAAAAACTCTAGAAGTCCCATCACCGCAATAAACATTATTGCAAGCGGCATCAAAAACGAAAATAATGCGCAGTGGCTTAAAAGGATGATCGTTAATACAAATACAGCCAGAAGAAAACCACTTAATGCTCTTTTTATCAACATATTCTATAACCCTCCAAAACGTCGTTTTCTTTGTTGAAAATCAATAATAGAATTGTAAAGATCTTTTTTTGAAAAATCAGGCCATAAGACATCTGTAAAATATAATTCGGCATATGATATCTGCCATAAAAGAAAATTACTTATTCGTCTTTCACCGCTTGTGCGTATTAAAAGCTCAGGATCTGTCACGCCGCTTGTATACAAAAACCTTTCAATATCTTCAGGCTGAATATTTGATAAGGAGTTCTTTTCAGATTCCTGTATTAATCTTGTCACAGCATAAGCTATTTCCTGACGGGAACCATAGTTTAAAGCTACAAATACATTGAGGCTTCTACAATGAGAAGTTTTTTCAATAGTCTCAATTAGTGTTTTTTGAGGGCCAATTGGTATTTTTGAAATATCTCCTATTGTTTTTAAACTAATATCATTTTTAAGCATCATTGCAGTTTCTTTTTTAAGAAATCGTGTCATTAAACTAAAAAGACCTGTTATCTCTTTCTGTGGTCTTCTCCAGTTTTCTGTAGAAAATGCATATAAAGTAAGGTTCTTAAGCCCGAGTTCTCTTGAAGCAGTAATTGTCCTCCTGATTGCTTCTGCACCTGCATGATGCCCCCTTAAACGTGGAAATTTACGCTTTGAAGCCCATCTTCCATTGCCGTCCATAATTATAGCTATATGTTCAGGTAAAGGATTTTTCTTTATTTGAATAAGAAGGTTTTCTTCTAAAGCTTTTATCTCAGATTTTTTCATGGTATATATTTTATTTAAATGTGTTTATGAAATATTAAGGTCAGCGATGGTTAATAACTTTTATTTCTTCTTGCCGAGAAGATCTTCAATGACTTCCAGAAGCTCTTCAGACTTGAACGGTTTTTTTATATATGCATCTGCTCCTGCCTCTTCTCCCTGCCGCCTGTCTGATTCCTGAGCACGGGCAGTGAGCATAATTATAGGTATGTGAAAGAATTTTTTATCGCGCTTTAAAAGACCGCAAACTGTAAATCCGTTCATTTTTGGGAGCATAAGATCAAGTATTATCAGATCAGGGCTTTCTTTTCTTGCAAGATCGAGCGCTTCCTGACCATCATTGCCGGTGACAATTTCATAACCGCTTTGCTTAAGGCGGTGGGATAACATGAAAATTATATTTGGTTCATCATCTATTAGAAGTATTTTTTCTGGCATTTATCTATTCCTCCCTCTGTTCAAACTCTCTGATGTCTTCCAGTGTCCTTTTAATTTTCTCTAGCAATTCATTTGCATCAAACGGTTTTGTGATATGACATTCTCCGCCACAATCGTATTCTTCCATTTTTTCTTCTATACTGTCTTTGGCTGTTAAAAAAATAACAGGTATCTTTGCTGTTGATTCATGTTCTTTTAAGCGAAGGCATACTTCTTTTCCATTTATATCAGGAAGCATTACGTCAAGAATTATAAGATCCGGAGAGCCGGTTTTAGCCGCTTCAAGGCCGTCAAGGCCATTTGAAACTGCTATTACCTCGTAGCCGTTTGCTTTTAAGCGGTTTTTTATCATATTAAGAATATGATCTTCATCATCTATAACTAGAATTTTTTTGCCGTTCATATTAATAAAACCTTCTATATTCAGTTTTATATTTATAATATCATAAAGGGTAGTTTATACAATTAGTCTTTAAAAGACCACAAATTAAGCGTTTTCAACAAGTAGCCGATTAATGCTTTCAAAAAGAAGGCTGTCATCAACAGGTTTTGAAAGAACAGGTATGCTTTCAAACTCAAAAGCATCAAGCTTTTCACTATCTACAGGAAATCCAGATAAAATTATAACAGGAATATCTGCCGTCAAAGGATCTGTCTTAAGTCTTCCTATTACTTCATAGCCATTCATAACTGGCATATTCATATCCAATAAGATTAGATCAGGAGTCTTTTCCTTTATAATATCAAGAGCTTTTTGGCCGTCTTCCGCTAAAGTAATGTTTGCATATCCTTTGCTTTGAAGTTTCATTTTCATAAGTTCTGTGAGGAACTTTTCATCATCAACCACCATGATGCCTATCTTACTAATATCCAGATCAGTACTTATAGTCTCAGACTTTGCTTTTTCAATAATGTCACTAGCATATTTTTCCTCATCCGGATAAATGCTTATTCCCCATTTCAGTTTTATAATATCTTGCAGATTATTATTTTCCAAATAATCGTCTACTGCTTTTTTCATTCGTTTTGTGACCGTTTGGCCTCCCTGTTTATCTGAACCAATAAGAAAAACTGAAATTCCGTCATGAAGTGATAATACTGTATCGTCAGAAGAGCGGTACAAACTTTTTTGAACAATATTTTTTATGTCGTGAAATATAACCGAATGCAATCTTTCCTTTTCTATTTTTTCTTGCACTTTTTCGAACTCGATTATTTGAGCTAAAATAAAGACCATTTTTGTCTCTTTACTTGCAGCTATGTTGATCTTATTGCGAAGGTATTCTTCAAGTATTACCTGTTCTGGTAATTTTGGTATAGTAAAGAAAAATGTAGTGCCTTTTCCAACTTCGGATTCTGCCCATATATGACCGCCGTGTTTTTCGACAAAACCCTTTGAAATAGGAAGCCCTAATCCTGTTCCTTTTATGCCTGGTCCGTCTGTGCGGTTTACCTGAACAAATTTATCAAATATTTTAGGTAGATCGTTTTTATTTATACCTACTCCGGTGTCATTTATTGAGATAGTTACGTTTAACTCCCCATCTATGGCCTTAACAGTGATAACACCTCCATCATAAGTAAATTTATAAGCATTGGAAATTAGATTTGTAATTACCTGCGTTATCTTGCCGGGATCAAGAAATAATTTTATATTTTTTTCAGGAAGCTCATTCCTTAAATTGATCTCTTTTTTTAAAAAACCGTTGAAACGTGGTAATATTCTTAATATAAGTTCTGTTAAATTGACCATTTCTTTTTTAAGTTCAAGCCTTCCTGATTCTATTTTTGAAATATCCAAAAGTTCATCTATTATCTGCTGCAGGCGGTCAATATCTTCTAAAATTATGTTTAAAAACTGTGTCTGTTCTTCCGTTGTGTCACCTAAAAGGCCATCAAGAAACTGAGAAACACCTTCCCTGATAGATGTTAGCGGAGTACGAAGTTCATGCGATACAGCACTTACAAATTCATCTTTTAATTTGTCAACTCTTTTGCGTTCAGTAATATCACGGTATATACCCTGGACGATCATTCTTCCTTGCACATCTGAAACACTGGAACTTATTTCTACTGGTATTAATCTAGCGTCTGAGTGAACGACATTAAGGTTTGTAACAACGGAATGACCTTTACCTACTTGTTCAAGAAAAAGCTTTTTATAAAACAGCTCCTCTTCTTTTGGATGTATTCCGGTATGATGCATACCGATAATATTATCAAGAGGTATGCCTAAAAGTTCTTCTGCTTTTCGGTTAGCATCAATAATAAATCCTGTTTCTGCATCAGCTGTAATTATGGCATCATTTGCCGTTTCTATAATACGGCAGTATTTTTTTTCTGATTCTTTGAGGGCTATTTCCAAACGATGTCTTTCAATAGAATATTGTATTGAATGTACAAGATGATTACTATCAACAGAGCCCTTTACAAGATAGTCCTGTGCTCCTTTTCTTATTGCTTTTACTGCAAGCTGTTCGTCATCAAGGCCTGTAAGAACAATGATAGGTATTTCTGGAGACTGAGCATATAACCATATAAAAGCTTCTATTCCGCTTGCATCTGGCAGTACAAAATCAAGCAGGACAATATCAAAGTTATTATTTTTCAGGATTTCTATAGCTTCTTTTAAGCTGATGACATGCGTAATATTAACTTCGATGTTTTTTGCATCAGTTAATAGCTTTCTTAATATCCTGGCATCTAAGTTACTGTCTTCAACTAATAGTATTTGAATAGGTTTGTTATCCATATAAAGACTTTTTTTAAACTGATTCTGTTTCAGATTTATGAATAAAATCACCGGGGAAAACATTGTATTTGAAAATTGCATAAATGGCGTGAAAACCATCTTTCCATGTTATTTTTTTCCCCTGCTCATATGTTCTTCCTGAATAAGAAATTGGTACTTCATATATTCTAGCTTTTATCTTTGCGAGTTTTGCTGTAACTTCAGGCTCAAAACCAAAACGATTCGATTTAAGTTTTATTTTTTTTATTATATTTGACTTGAAAGCTTTATAACAGGTTTCCATATCAGACATATTAAGGTCTGTAAAAATATTTGAAAAAAGTGTAAGAAAAGTGTTTCCTACTGTATGCCAAAAATAAAGAACTCGCCTTGTCTCACCAAGAAACCGGCTGCCATATACTACATCAGCTCTTCCGTCAGTAATAGGTTGTAATAGTTTTTTGTATTCAAACGGATTATATTCAAGGTCAGCATCCTGTATTAAAATAATATCTCCGGTACTTTTCTCTATCCCTTTTCTAATAGAATAACCTTTACCACTGTTATTATCGTTTTTTAAAAAAACAAATTCCGGTTCACTGTATTTCTGATCATTTGATGATGTGGTTTTCCCTAAAAATATTTTTTTCCGGTCTTTTTTTAGATCTTCGATAATTTTACCGGTATTATCCGTTGAGCAGTCATCTATGATAATTATCTCCTTACATAGTCCCTCTAGAGGAGCCGCAATAACTCTGGAAAGTATCTCAAGTAGTGTTTCTTCCTCATTATAGGCCGGTATTATAATAGAAAGCTTTTTCATGTTTTAAACTACTCCTTTTGACAAAAAAGTATAGCATAACAATTATTTAGTAACAAGATGGAAAGGGAGAAAATATAGACCACATAAAAAATAAACATAAAAATTTTAAGTGTTTGGGTAAACTTTGTCAAAAGGCTTAATTTGAAATGGTTTTTAGAATTTAGTATTCAGAGTTTAATCAGCATTATTTTCTTGACAATAAATTTAAAAAGTATAATATGTGCGCCTCTGAAGGTTCTTTTTAATATATTTATAATACTTATATCAAAAATTTATATTAAATATTTAATTTACTAAAAGATTTATTATTTTCAGGAGGAATTAAAAATGACAAGGTTTATTGATTTAAAAAGAGTAAGAAATATAGGCATTATGGCTCATATTGATGCTGGGAAAACTACGCTTACAGAACGAATACTTTTTTACACCGGACGTTCCCATAAAATAGGAGAAGTGCATGATGGTGCGGCCCAAATGGACTGGATGAAACAGGAACAGGAAAGAGGAATAACGATTACCTCAGCTGCTACAACATGTTACTGGAAAGAAAACCGCATTAACATAATAGATACTCCGGGACACGTTGATTTTACGGTTGAAGTTGAGCGGAGCCTTCGTGTGCTTGACGGTGCAGTAGCAGTTTTCTGCGCAGTCGGTGG
This sequence comes from Candidatus Auribacterota bacterium, assembly GCA_023144635.1. Classification (GTDB taxonomy): domain Bacteria; phylum Auribacterota; class JAFGBW01; order JAFGBW01; family JAFGJP01; genus JAGLFH01. The sequence continues at coordinate 125,066 of JAGLFH010000030.1, forward strand.
TGTTGAACCTCAATCAGAAACAGTTTGGAGGCAGTCAGATAAGTATAAGGTGCCCAAGATGGCTTTTATAAATAAAATGGATCGTATGGGAGCTGATTTTTTCAGTGTACTAAAGAATATTGAAGAAGATTTACAGGCAAATGCGATTCCTTTGCAAATACCTATTGGAGCGGAAGATACTTTTCGCGGCATCATTGATCTTATGGAGATGAAAGCCTATATCTACGATGATGAGTCTTATGGAAAAAATTTCCACATTGAAGATATTCCGGATGACTATAAGGAAATAGCAGAGAAATATCACCATATCATGGTAGAAAAAGCAGTTGAACTTGATGATACTTTAACTGAAAAATATCTTGAATCTGAAGATTCTGTAACAAAAGAAGATCTTATGAGAGTCATCCGTATGGGAACAATAAATAATGCTATCGTTCCTGTGCTTTGCGGATCTGCTTTTAAGAACAAAGGTGTGCAAAAACTGCTTGATGCTGTAACGTTCTATCTTCCAGCACCGGTGGATATTGCACCTGTTGTAGGCACTCACCCTGATGATCCTGAAAAGAAAGTAGAAAGAAAACCAAACGATACAGATCCATTTGCAGCGCTTGCATTCAAGGTGCAGACCGATCCGCATATGGGAAAGCTAGTATATTTTCGTGTTTATTCAGGTACCCTTAAAGCCGGATCTTATATTCAAAATGCTACAAAAGGAAAAAGAGAGCGCATCGGAAGAATACTTCAGATGCATGCAAATAAAAGAGAAAGCCGTGAAGACCTTTTTGCTGGTGACATTGCAGCTGCCATAGGGCTTGACCATACAACTACAGGAGATACCCTTTGTGATCAGGAAAACCCTGTTATATTAGAAGCCATAGAATTTCCTGCTCCGGTAATGTCTGTAAGTATTACGCCGCAGAGCAGAGGTGATCAGGATAAACTTTCTCGTGGACTAGTAAAGCTTGCAGAAGAGGATCCTACTTTTTCTATACATACAGACCAGGAGACAAATGAGACTATCCTTTCCGGTATGGGCGAGCTTCATCTTGAGATTATTGTTGATCGTCTGAAGCATGAGTTCAGTGTTGAGGGTGTAGTCGGTAGGCCTCAGGTAGCATATCGCGAAACAATACTTGAATCAAAAGAAGAAGAATATAAACACATCAAACAATCTGGCGGTAGGGGACAATATGGCCATGTTGTTATGGAGGTTATACCAACAGCTCCAGGCGAAGGATTTGAATTTGAAAATAATATAAAAGGTGGAGATATACCGAGAGAATATATTCCTGCTGTTGAAAAAGGTGTTATTGAAGCCATGAAGCGTGGAATTTACGCAGGCTTTCCGGTTGTTGATGTAAAAGTAAGACTTTTTGACGGTTCTTATCATGATGTTGATTCATCTGAACTTGCTTTTAAACTGGCAGGTTTAGAGTGTTTTAAAAAAGCTTTTATGAAGTGTTCACCGATCCTTCTTGAACCTTATATGTCTGTTGAAGTAACAACACCTGAAGAACATGTTGGTGATGTGGTAGGTGATATATGTTCTAGAAGAGGAAAAATACTTGGAATGGAAGTAAAAGGTAACCTGCAGGTAATCTCTGCTGAAACACCACTTTCCGAGATGTTCGGATATGCAACTGCTATCCGGTCGCTTTCAAGCGGACGTGCCAATTATTCTATGCATTTTGAAAAATATGTAGAAGTTCCATTTCAAACAGCTGAGAAAGTCATAGAAGAAAAGAAGAAAAAGAAAGAAAAAAAGTAAATGCAGGTGATAAAAAGAAGAACGAGGGATGACCGCTCGCTAAGCTCTCTATGATGATGGACGAAGATAAGAATGAAAAAGTATGTAGGGGTACAGCGTGCTGTACCCGTGAAATAATAGAAGAAATAAAATCGTTTTCTTGCGCGGGATGACGACTATTTTGCTTTTCAATCATGTTTATCCTGCCACGTAAGTCCCGTTGCACGTGACAACGTGGTCACGGGATAAATCCTGTCAAAATTATAAAATCGCACGAAGTGCTCCTTAACTTTAGGCACTTCAAACTTTAGGCATTTTAGGCACTATTGTTTTCTTTCCTGCTCCCTGTTCAGCTGCTCTGATATTAAAAATAACTTTAAACACTAATTGTATAACAGATGATTTTTCTGCTTATTAAAAAAATAATATTATATAATATTCAAAAAGATTTGAAAAACCACAAAAATCAAAAGATCTTTTAAAAAAGGATTTTCTATGAAAACAATTAAAAGATTAAAAAAAATACTGAAAATTTTTACATTATCAATAGCTCTTATCATATCTTTTTCTTTACCTTTAGTGCATGCACAGGGAAAAGAAAGAGTGCACAAAAAACTGCGTTTTGGTGTGGCTGCAATGATATCACCAAAAGATACAATAAATGTCTATCGTCAGATCATCTATTATGTTGGAGAAAAACTTGGTGTTCCTATTGAAATGGTCCAAAGAAGGACTTATGCCGAAATGAATGATTTGCTGGAAAAGAAAAATTTATATATTGCATTTATATGCAGCGGGCCCTATGTAAATGGTAAAGAAAAATTTGATGTAGAACTGCTTGTAGCGCCACAATCCTATGGAAAATGTTTTTATTATTCTTATTTTATAGTGCCAAAAATAAGTACTGCAGTAATGCTGGAAGATCTGAAAGGGAAAAAAATTGCTTTTACCGATCCTAATTCAAACACAGGATGCCTTGTGCCTACATATGTTCTTGCAAAAAAAAATGAAACACCCGAAACATTCTTCTCAAGTTATTTTTATAGCGGCCATCATTCAGAATCCATAAAGCTGGTTGCAGAAGGAAAAGTTGATGGAGCTGCAGTAGATCATCTTATTTGGGAATACATGAATGCAACGGATCCTGAATTTACTTCAAAGACCAAAGTAATATTTAAATCAGAGCCTTATGGAATGCCGCCTGTAGTAGTGCATCCTGATATTGATCCTGTCCTAAAAAAAAAGATAAAGGATATTTTGCTGAATATGCATAAAGATGAATTTGGAAAGAAGATACTTAAAAAAGTATTTATTGATGAATTTATTGTTCCTGATGATAAAGATTATGATAGTGTCCGTGAAATGAGAGATTGGATAAATAAAAATAAAGAAAATACCGGAAAGTAATTTATGAAGATAAAACATAAATTGTTAATAATTATGATTTCTATGATCCTTGTAGTTGCATCGATAATAGGTCTTTTATCAAGCTATATACTAAAAAAACACCTTGAAGAGCAAGTGGTCTCACGTTTGAATGAATCAAGTAAAAAGACAGCTTCTAGTATTTTTGAATTTATCCACTATCGTCAAGATATTGTCAAAAGAATTGCCCAGAATGAATCAATTAAACTTTTGTTTTCTGAAAATGGACATGGAGTTCTCGAAGTTCAGGATGTTTTTTCGATTTTTGGTGGTTTTCTGGATGAAATATCTCTTATGGATAATGAAGGTAATGAAGTAGTTAAATTTTTTGATGGTATAGTATCAGTCAGATTAAAAGAGAACTTAAAAAATGATTGTTTTGTAAAAACATTATCTGATGGAAATTATGAAAAGCTTTTATATGAAAATGGGATTTTAAAAGGTATTGTCTTTGGTGAAAGAGTATACAATACTTTTGAAGAGCCTGCAGGAGTTTTAAAAGGAGTTATTTACGTATCAAAAATAACTGAATATATAAAAAGTCTTGAATTAAGTGAAGATGTTGGAAGTTATGTTATAGATTACAAAGGAATTCCTTTTGGAATAAAAGAAAAGGAATTTAAAAATAAAAAGTTATTAAGTAATAAAAATTTTAAAATAATAACTGATCACATGGCAAATGAAGAAAATGAATTGCCAAAGATATTCTATACAGAAATAAACGGACAAAAGCAGATGGTTTCTGTTTTTCATATGCCTCATCATGATTGGTTCGTCATAAAATCATTGCCGGTTTCTTTTTTTTCAAAAGCTGTAAAAATATTAAATACTTTGATACTTATTCTAACGACTGTAGTGGTTTTGATTGGAAGTGGTGCCGCAGCTTTTATTGCAGGGAAATTTTCTGAAAAAATACTTCTTCTTATTAAAGCAACCGAGGCTTTTACTAAAGGCAATCTTTCTCAGAGAGTCAATATTGATTCTAAAGATGAGATAAGGCTTCTAGGCGATTCTTTTAATACTATGGCGGAAGACATACAAGATTTAATAACTTTACGAAATAAAGAAATAGAAGATCGTACAATTGCAGAGGAAAAACTAAAACTTCATCTTAAGAAAGAGGAGATGATCAATGCTATTGTTGTCTGGGCTATTGCTTCTAAAAAGTTGGATGATTTTTTAGAAGTCAGTTTGAAGATATTGGGGGAAGGGCTTGGCGTTTCACGTGTGTATTTTTTTGAGCATAATAATGAAAAAGATACAATGAGTAATACTTTTGAATGGGTAGGAAAAGGTGTAAAGTCACAGAAAGATAACTTACAGGATATTTCTTCTTCAGAAGTACCCTGGTTTATTGAAAAAATGCTGAGAGATGAAGTTATCAATGTTTATGATATTGAAGAGATCTCTGATGAAAATGTTAAAAATATGTTAAAAAGTCAAGATATCAAATCAACACTTAATATTCCTGTTTATATAAAAGATGATTATTTTGGGTTTTTAGGTTTTGATGAATGCACGAAAAATAAAAAGTGGGAGGATTCTGATATTGATATACTGCATTCTGTTGCTTACGTCATTTCTGTTGTGATTGAAAGTAAGATCTCAGAAGAGAACTTGACAAAAAGTGAAGAAAAATACAGAGCTATTTTTAATACTTCCAAAGATGCTCTTATGACATTATCTCTTGAAAAGGGTTTTTTAAGTGGAAATGACTCTGCCGTAAAAATATTTATGTGTAAAGACGAAGAAGAATTTGTTTCAAAAGCGCCGCCTGATCTATCTCCAGAATACCAGCCGGACGGAAGTTTATCTATGGTTAAAGCCAATGAGATGATGTCTTTAGCAATGGAAAAAGGTGCAAATTTCTTTGAGTGGAAGCATAAAAGATTAAATGGAGAAGAATTTGATGCAACAGTTTTATTAACAAAAATAAATTTAGAAGGCAAAGAAGCATTACAGGCAACTGTTCGTGATATCACAGAGCAAAAGGAAGCAGAATCTAATCTAAGACTTGCTAAAGAAAAGCTTGATAAAGAGGTTATTGAGCGCAGAAAGTCAGAAGAGATAGCAAAATATGCTTACACAGAACTGGATCAAATATTTAACAGTACTACTGATGCGATGTTGGTGATGGATTCAGATTTGGAAATATTACGGGCAAACAAGATGCTTTTATCCTTATTTGGTAAAAAAGAAGATGAAATAATGGGAAAAAAATGTTTTGAAGTCTTTCACACAGAATACTGCCATACAAAGGATTGTTGTTTAAATCTTGTAAAAAGCGACATGAAAAAAATTGAGCGTGAATTGATTATTAGCATAGGAAAAACAAAATATATTTTTATGGAAACGGCTGTTCCCTTTTTAAGTATTAACGGTGAGTTGATGGGGATTATCATAAACTATAGAGATATTACAGAAAAAAAGAAGATGGAAGAAGAACTTTTAAAAGAAAAGAAGATAGAATCTGTTGGTCTGCTGGCAGGTGGTATAGCCCATAATTTTAATAACCTTTTAACAATGATAAACGGCAATATTGAGATGTTTGCCATGTCGATGCAAGAAGGTGATAATAATTATAAATATATTAAAGCTTCTTTAGATGCAGTTAAGAATGCAAGAGAGCTTTCAAATCAGCTCCTTACATTTTCAACAAGCGGCACGCCTGTAAGAGAAATCGTTTCTGTTGGTGATTTTTTGAGACAGGCCGTCCTTTTTAATTTGCACGGGTCTATAATAAAGCCACAGTTTTCTATAGATAAAGATTTATTTAATGTTGAAATTGATACGGATCAAATAAAGCAGGTCATAAATAATATTTTGATTAATGCTAAAGAAGTAATGCCTGAAGGTGGAAATTTATTTGTAGATGCTTCTAATTTTGAAGTGAATGAGGATTCAAATATATTAGAATTTTTAAAAGGAAGTTATGTGAAAATATCGATAAAAGATGAAGGTCCAGGTATGGATAAAGAAATAATAAATGATATTTTTACTCCTTTTTACTCTACAAAAGGAGAAGGAAGAGGCCTCGGTCTTTCAATAGGCCACTCAATTTTAAAAAAACACAGTGGTCACATAAATGCAGAATTGGTTGATACAAAAGGCACAAGGTTTAATGTTTTTCTTCCTGCAACCAGTTCAAAAGTTAAGGAGACCATTTCAAGAAAAAGAAAAACGGGATCAATAAATTCAAAAATATCATCTAAGGTGCTTATAATGGATGATGAGCAGGGGATAACTGATATGTTGGGAGATTTTCTTAAAAAAGCAGGATGCACTGTAGAAACAGCCCCAGATGGAGATAAAGCTATAGAAAAATATAAAAAAGCAAAAGAAAAAGGGATTCCTTTTGATATGGTATTTCTGGATATTACCATACCCGGCGGAATGGGAGGGGAGAATACGATCAAAGAACTTAAAAAATATGATCCGGAAATTTATGCTGTTGTTATGAGCGGTTATTCAAAAGATCCTGTGTTAAGCAATTACAGTGATCACGGGTTCAAGAAGATGATAAAAAAACCATTTGATCTGGAAGATATACTCGAAATAATCGAGCGTGTAAAAAATTGATTTTTTGTTTTGATTTTTTTAGTGCTTCTGTTATTCTTTGTTGGTTGAAACAGTAAATTAAAAACGAGGTGTTTAATATGCAGTATATAGAAACAGCAAAAAGTTTAGAGTATTATCGTGTAACGGCTTTTAAATGGAGGAATTCTCTATCGGTTAGTGAAAAAATAGTGCTTTCCTTTTTTATGGCAGTTATAACTGGTTTGATGGCTCAAGCCCGTTTTTATTTACCAGTTACACCGGTTCCTTTTACCGGTCAGGTTATTGCTGTTTTGTTATCAGGTGTTTTATTAGGAAGTGTCTATGGAGGTCTTAGTCAGGTGTTTTATGTTGGTCTTGGCATGGCTGGTGTTCCATGGTTTGCAGGTTGGTCCGCGGGTTCTTTTTTAAGCCCTACAACAGGTTATTTGTTTGGATTTATTCTAGCTGCTTTATTTATAGGTTGGATGATAGATAAATACAAAAGCAGACAAAGTATTTTAAAGCAAATATTGATATTGTTAACAGGTGTTTTAATTATTTATGCAAGTGGTGCATTTTTCTTTTTGACAGCTTTTCAAAGTAACATTAAGACTTGCTTATCATTAACAGTATATCCATTTATATTGTTTGACATCTTTAAAGCAATAAGTGTTTCTGTAATAGCTTCTATCATTATTCCTAAAGTACGTAATTAGAGTAGAATATTAAATATATTATTGTCTAATAACAGTAAAAACACGGATTTTATATCCGTGTTTTTGTTTTTTACAAGTATATGATTAAATATATGTTAATATGACAAAATGAAATAAATGTGTTATAATAAATAATGATTGACATCAGTTTTATCTTTGGGCATAATGCACGTCTGCGGTTTTATTGGGGATAAAGGAGGTCTTTGTGTCAAAATGGCCAAGATTCTTATTATTAATGATAGCAGAGAGATCTGCAATTTTTTAAAGCTTGTTTTTGAAGATCATGGGCATGTTGTAGCATGTTTTTTGTCTCCTGAAAATGCTTTAGAAAAAATAGCAGAGATGCTTCCTGATATCATATTCATGGATATAAATCTACCTATAATGAGCGGAATTGAACTTACATCCGTTCTTCGCAAAGATACGCGCACGAAAGATATCTATGTTATAGTCTGCAGTGCAACAAATTACAATCATTCTGATATTGAAATGGCTCTTCGTGCCGGAGGGAATGATTTTTTATCTATTCCATGTGTTCCTATAGTTGCTCTTACCAGAATAAATATAGCTCTTGTCAATATTCAGCTTTTAAAGGAAAACCGTAGAATAAAAAGACAGTTTAAGGTTCAAAAAGATTTTTTACAGGATCTTCTTGACCATACTCCGGATATTATATATTTCAAAGATATAAAAGGCCGCCTGATAATGGTAAATAAGGCTCATTCAAAAGGCCATGGAAAAGCTTCTGAAGAGATAATAGGAAAAACTGATTTTGATCTGTTTCCTCTAAAAGAGGCGCAAAAAATGACAGTAGATGATCTCTATGTTATGGAGACAAAAAAGCCTATACAGGATAGGATAGAATTTACCACAAGACCTAGTGGACAAAAGCTGTTTGTATCTACTACAAAGATTCCAAGGTTTAATGAAAAAGATCAAGTTATAGGCATCATGGGAATAACTCGTGATATTACAGCTCGTATAACGGCTCAAAAAAGTGCTGTTAAAGAAAGAGAATTAGTAAAAAAGATCATAAACGCATCAAGTACGCCTATATTTGTTGTAGATAATAACCATAAGGTAATTTACTGGAACAAGGCATGTGAAAAACTAACCGGTATTAGAAAGTATGACATGATCGGTACTGATAATTACTGGAAATTATTTTATGAAGAAAAGCGCCCGTGTTTGCTTGACTTTATTATTGATAATAAAGAAGACCAGCTGGATAAGTATTATGAAAAGAGTGATACTATTGACTGTCTTCCCGGAAGCATCTGTGTTGAAAGATGGGTCGATAATATAAATGGAAAAAAGATGTATTTAAGGGGAACGGCAAATGCTTTATTAAATCAAAAAGATGAAATAATAGGTGCAGTTCAGACGATAGAGGATCTTACAAAACATAAGCAAATGCAGGAAAGTCTTAAAGAGAGTCAAAAACAATTATCAGAGCTTGCTCTTAAAGACCCTTTGACCGGGCTTTATAATTATAGATATTTGGTAGATCGAATGGCATCAGAACTGAAAAGAGCTCAGAGAAATGCTTTGTCTTTATCCGTCGTGATGCTTGATATCGATTATTTTAAAGCTATTAACGATGCTTACGGCCATACTTTTGGTGATCAAGCCTTGGAACAGTTTTCTTTGTTTATTAAAAACATGTGCCGTGAAAATGATATTGCAGCACGCTTTGGCGGGGAAGAATTTGTTTTGGTCCTTCCAGATACAGATAAAAACGGATTAAAGGAATTTATATCAAGGTTTGAAACTGCTATCAATACACATGAATTTAAAATCCCCCCCCACACTATTAAAATAAGTATAAGTATAGGTGCAGTAAATTATCCTGATATATTGATATCAGGTGAGACAGAGCTTTTAAAAATGCTTGATGATGCTATGAGAAAGGCTAAATCAAAGGGTGGTAATTGTGTTGAAATATATGATATAGAATCGTCATCGGATATCCTGATTACTGAAAAGAATAGAAATATAAAGGATTTAAAAGACAAAGTTATTTCGCTGGAAAAAAGGATGGAAAGAACTGTTGTCGAGTTTCTTTTTGCTTTTGCGAGATCTTTGGAAGGTGAAAAATATTACCCGCCTAACCATACTGAGACAATGGTAAAACTGGTTGAAAAAATTGCCAAAAAGTTAAATATGGAGAGGAGATCTATTGATCACTTAAAGCATGCATCAGTACTTTATGATATTGGTAAGATATGTATTGATGAAAGCATCCTTATGAAAAGAACACGTCTTAATAAAAGTGAATATGAAAAAATAAAGATGCATCCTCGCATTTCTGCTGAAGTAATTCAGACTATTGATATGTTTAAAGAAGCTGTTCCTGCTGTTCTTTATCATCATGAGCGCTATGATGGAACAGGCTACGGCACAGGACTTGACGGAAAGCAGATACCACTTGGTGCAAGGATCCTTGCTGTAGCAGATTCTTTTCAGGCTCTCCAGACAGAAAAACCATACCGGAAAGCTTATTCCAGAAGAGAAGCGATTAAAATAATAGAAAAGGAATCCGGGAAGCATTTTGATCCTGATGTTGTTTGTGCTTTAAAGGAATTAGAAAACTAGCCTCATATTTCACTTGAAAAAGCAAAAGCAGGGTTAGCCGCTAAGTTACGCTAAGAAAAGCAAAAGAAATTAGCCACAGAGAAAAAAATAATAATGTTGTCGTAGACACCTTAACTTTAGGCCCTTTAGTGCATTTTAGACACTTTAAACTTTTTTTAACGTTTGATACGCTTTGCCGAAAATCCGCTATCATCATGAAATAATTGATATTCATGCTCACAGATAAGACAGATAAGTATATCTCCATCTTTGCTGTCTGAAGGTGCAGATATAACTGTTGAACAAAACGGGCAGTTAAAAGTTTTTTGTGAAGAATAATAGTTATCAATAATATCGTTTATAAGCCCCGAATCATAAGCTTTGCAAAATATTTCCACAATTTCTGGATCAAACTGGGTCCCTGAATTTTCTTTTATTACATTGACAGCATCATGAGGAGGTATGGCTTTACGATATGGTCTATCGCTTGTAAGTGCATCAAATGTATCTGCTATAGCAAGCATCCTTCCTTCAATAGGAATTGCATCTTCCTTTAATTGATATGGATAACCTTTTCCATCAAATCTTTCGTGGTGATAAAGTATAAATGGAATTGCTTCTTCAAGGCAATTAGCTTCTTTAAGTATAAGAGCTCCGCGTTTTGGATGAGTTTTTATAATTTCAAATTCTTCTACAGTAAGCCTGCTTGGCTTTATTATTACATAGTCGGGTATGGCAATTTTACCAATATCATGTAAGACCCCGCCTATTCTTAAGCTTTTTAGTTTTTCTTCTGTCCACCCTAGTTGTCGTCCTATTATTTCAGAAAAACGTGTGACTCTCCAGGCATGTCCTGCAGTGTAATGGTCTCTTGCTTCTATTGCATTTGCAAGTGTGAACATTATCCGGTAATTGATATTCTGGAGCGTTGAAGTCTGTTTTTTGAGTTTTGATATTAGCATTGAGTTATAAATAGCGCCTGATGCAACAGAAGCAATGCTATCAAGTAGCTTTAACCCGTTTCTATTGAAATATTCTATAACGCCATGTGTATCAAGATATATAACACCCAAAAACTCATCTAAATATATAAGCGGAGCGCACATTACAGATTTAATCTTATAATTAATGATACTTTGTTCAAATTTAAGATCTTGTTCCTTTCCTGTGTCAACGATGAGAAGTGGTTTTTTCTGCTTTGATACATTTTTGATAATGCTTTTAGAGTATGAAAATTTTTCATTAGTCTTATTACTCATGTGATGTACTTTTAGTGTTAAAAGATCTCTTTCATCTTTTATAAGAATAGCGCAGTTATGGGCAGGAATAAGTTCAAGTATTTCTTTTGCAATGTTATTTAATAGTTCATCTATATTATCTTTTGTTGTAAAAGCTTTTATAGTGAGGGTAAGTGCTTGAAAATTCTTTTGAAGTATTTTTAAATCACTTTGTGAAACTTCATCAGAGAACAGTTTATTTTGAGATTCATTAATATCAGTTATTTCAAAATTAGGGAGAGCTGTATCTTCCAGCTCTTCTTCTTTAAGAACAGATATATCTTCATCAGAAATTCCAGAATAAAAAGTAAAAGAATGAGTTGCGATGCTTATCCTGTCACCGTGTGAGAGAGCTTTTTTAGAGGTCCGCTTATGATTTACAAATGTACCATTTGTGCTGCCGAGATCTTTTATAATATATTTATCGTCTTTAAATAATATTTCAGAATGGCGGCGGCTTATTTCAGGGTAATTGAGGCATACTGTGCAGTCAATACCTCTTCCAAAGCTTATACCATCTCTTATGGGATATTGTTTTTTTATATCCGCATCACTTATTTCTTCAATGTAAGGTTCGTTGATCATAATATATAGTGTGATTATACAATATTTTTTTTATAAAAGAATATGTTAAAAAACCGGAAATTTTTTTCTGCTATTTCCTTAATTGAATCTCTAATACATATATGAAGTTTTAATTAAAACTGTTTGATTTAATCAGTCAAAAAGACTTTACATTGAACAATTTATGAATTACCATTTTGATTTTATCAACTATTATTAAAAAAAGGAAAATAATTATGAAAAAGTTTTATATTACAGTATTGTTTTTACTAATGATTTCTTTTGCTTTGTTAGAAGTTTGTGAAGCCGATTCAGGCAGGATACAATATACCGCAGAGCAGAAAAAAGCCATTAAAGATATTGAACTTATTACTGAACTTCGTGAAGATGTTAGAAACAATGAGAAGTTCTATAAGCTAAACGGAAGTGCGCCTCGTCTGGAAATAGATAAATATGAAGAATTCTTTAACCTCATTAAAGATGTGGAAGATAATGTTCTTCCAGCTGTAAACCGCAAACTTGACAAGTGGGCCAAAGTTTATGGTGATACAAGTGAAGAACAAAAAGTCACATATAAAAAACTATTCGCTGTGATAAAAGGCGGAAATAAGACACACGTTGACTGGTTCACTTCTTATGGTTCTTTTGCATTCAATTATGCTGATATTAAAGAAAGAATTTCAAAAGTAAGTAAAACTCGTGCTGCTTGTGTTGAGGATTTGATCTTTCAAGCAAACAGCAGTTTATCCTCCATAGACGCAGTTTTGCTCGATTACAGAGGTCCTATTTATGAAAAGGCGCTTAAAACCCTTGATATAGCCTTAATGTTTGACCCTAAAAATAAACAAGCTAAAGAGCTTATAAAAAAGATAAAAAAAGAAAGTTCATCTATTATGGAAGCCAGAGACAAGCAGATAGATGAAGGTGAGTGGCCTGGTCAGTTTAAGAATTTTGCCGGACCCGGAAGTATCAATAAGCTATCTAAATCTGCTCTTGAGTGGTTCAAAAATGATACCAGAAGTAAAGGATGGGCTGAGGCTAATCCTCAACTTGTTGCTGTTAAAGGAGACTGGATCAGTGCTAAAAAGAATATCCTCGGAGAAACTATACAGTGGGGTCTTCCTATATATCTTGCAGCGCATAAACAAAAAGATACTGATGTTGTGCGTGTTTTTTCACTTACTATTTTAACAATTGCAGAAAAGGGAGTTAAAAGATCTCCTCCTTTTACAGGTGCATGGGTTGGTAATAACTTTGATATGAGAATGGGAAATTTGCCCGGATCCTCTGGCAGTTCAAAAGGGCCTTTTATTTTATGGAGGCTTTTACTTGCCTTTTCTCTTATTGCTTTGGGTTTAGTTGCAGCATCGACAAAATTAAGTGCTTTGAACCCTAAAATAAAGCAGTTTATAGATAAATTGCTTCCCTATAAAGATATGATCGGAGTATATGCTGCAATTTTTGGTATTCTGTTTTTTATAAAAAACCTGCTTTTTATAGCTCCATTCTCTGATATTTTACCCCAGCTCATAGCAGCACTAACAGGCATTATTTTAGGCGCAAAAGTTTTTGAAGAGAAAACTAAAAACATGAAAGCTCCTAAGCAATTATCAGGTGCAGTGGTTAAAGTACATGATCTTTTCGTTAAGAACAAAGAAAAACTGGACAATCTGAAAGCATTTGAACTTAACCTCGGGTATGCTTGCCTTGCTGCAGGTGTTTTTCATCTACTTGTTGGCGGCATAACATTGTTCTAATAAAACAATGTAAAATGAATGATGGGAAAGGTATCATTTCCCTTTAGATTTCTATAAAAAAAGCGCAGAAGTTTTTCTTCCCCCACAGATTTACTATACAAATCTAAACAGGGGAGATTAAAACCTGCGCTTTTCTTATCGGTAATGTAATAAAGCTGCTCAAGGTTTTAACTTTTCGTTACGAGCCGGGTTAAAAGTGCGAAGGACAAGGCCCGAGTGTTCAAATTGATGCAGGCATAGTCAGAGGCTATGTCTAGGAGATTTTAATACGAGAACGAAGTCATTTCGGATCTTTTAAAATGGCGTAGTAGAAGAGTTAAAATATTGAGTAGCTTAATAAAAAACGGGAGTAACGGGATCACGCAAAGCGTGACAAGCTCGAACTTTATCCCGCTATAAGCGGGACTGCAACAACTAAGCACTTTGTTTTTTTTGTCTAGTCAAAAATCTCTTTGCACCTTGTCCCTTAATTTTTTTTTCTAAATCTCTCGCTTTTTTAATAGAGGAAACTTGTATTGTCCAGACTTTTTCCCAATCAGATGCTTTAGATGTCCAGGATGTTTGGGTTTTGTTATGCTGACGTTGACGCTTAATAGTGAATTTGGAAAAACCAGTATAGTGTTTCTTTAAAGTAGGAGAATAAAGGATATAAACATTAAATATCATATTAAAATCTAATCTATAAACAAAAAAGCGCAGAAGTTTTTCTCCTGCGCTTTTCTTAGTGTTTTTCATGGCTAAATATTTAAACGGGAGTGACGGGACTCGAACCCGCAACAACTAGATCGACAGTCTAGGACTCTAACCAATTGAGCTACACCCCCATTAAAATCAGAATACAGAAGTCAGAAAACAGAAGACAGAAAAGCATCAAATGTTTTTAATGTCCTGCATATCAATATTCAAAGATCGAAAAGTACTGCTTATTTTAAATGGGCGGCATAGGACTCGAACCTATGACCCTCTGCGTGTAAGGCAGATGCTCTAAACCAACTGAGCTAGCCGCCCGCAATTTCTTTTTATCGGTCCAACGGCGCTTTAATATACTATATGAATATTTTTCTGTCAAGTAGCTTTATAAATAAAAATAAAAAAATATAAGTGTGAAATCCCTTATTTTTTTATGTATCTTTTATTGCTTACCATAACGATATTTCCTAATGCTACTCCTACATGATCAGCAACACACCTGCATTTTACCTTAAAGAGAAAAAATATATTTTTATCTTTTTCAGATAGTGATTCGAAATTCCCCTGACCTTTACTTATTACCATGTCGGATTTGTTGTAAATGTTGAGAAATTCCTTTGAACAATGTGGAAGTATGGTGCCCGGTGCATCATAACCGTTTTGGACTATAGGAACGGTGTGCTGAATACCGCAAAAAAGAGCGTCATCCATTGTGGCATCATTTATTATTGGGGCGCCTCGAACAGCAAGAGTTATATCTTTTCCTGTTTTTTCTTTAAGGCTCTTAATGAAAATATGATCAAAAACGATCTCTCCAGCATTGTCTGCAAGATAAAGAATATTATTTGCTTTATTAAGTGAATCTTTAAATTCATCGTAATCTAAAAGAGCAAAATCTTTTTCAAGAAGATCAAATATTTCTTTTTTAATATCAAAATCCTGCACAACGCCGTAATCTATAAGATTTCCTGCAACAGCAAGTTTAAGTGCAGTAAAAAAAGGATCATGTGCGTTCTTGACTATTTTGCTAAGCTCTTCATAAAGGCTAAGAGCAATTTTATTGCTTTCTTCTTTTAATGATTTGTAAGGATCATTCGTGTCGGTATATTTACGTATAGATGCATAAATTATTCTACCCATTTCAGGAGGAGAGCATGAAAGGGGAAAACGCACGACTTCACGTGCAATATCATTAATGATACGCTTTTGCAGGTTTTCATCTACTCCGAACATTCGGGATGCACGCAGTGCCTGCTTAAAAAAACATGGAATACAATCAAGATAAGTTTTCATAGTGTTTTCTCGTTTTGTTCAAAGCGAAATTATATATGAAAAAGAAGTAAGAAGCAAGTATCAGATATGAAATTTGAAGTGTGAAATTTGAGAAGTAAGTAGGGGAGGCGCTTGACTCCTCCCGTTGTATTAAAGTAAAAAGTAGTATAAAAACCTTTTACGAAGATTACCATGCTCTGCCGCAATGACGATGTTTATGACTTATTTTTCTTTTACTTCGTGTGTCTTCGTGGTGAATTGTTTTTTATTTGTGTTTATTCGTGGCTAATTATTATAATAGCTTGCGCGTTAGCGCACCTTTAACGCAATACGCTTAACGCACTACGAACTACAATCTCAAAATGGCGACTACTTCTATATGCTTTGTCTTTGGAAAAAAATCAAATGGTTTTAATGATTCAAGAGTAAATCCGAGATTCGTCAGCTTTTCAATATCGCGCGCCATTGTTGCAGGATTACATG
Source organism: Candidatus Auribacterota bacterium (assembly GCA_023144635.1). Lineage (GTDB taxonomy): Bacteria > Auribacterota > JAFGBW01 > JAFGBW01 > JAFGJP01 > JAGLFH01. The sequence goes on from JAGLFH010000030.1 coordinate 141,108, forward strand.
AGATATAAATAAGTTTTTTGGGCTTCATTTCTGCAAGTGAAGCGCAAACTTTATCATCACATCCGGAACGTGGAGGGTCGATTATAATTACATCATATTTATTTGTCAGGGATTCTATTATTGCTTCTGTATCTGCATTTATAACTTTTGCATTTTCAATATTATTCTCTTTTATATTCTTTTCAAGAAACCTGCATGAAACCCTGTTTTGTTCTACAAAGTGTACGTGTTTAAAATGCTCGCTTAAAAGTATACCGAAAAAACCTACCCCGCAGTAAAGATCGCACAAATATGCATCTTGAAGATCTAGCTTTGTTATTATACTTAGCAGATATTCAATAAGAGAATTAAAAATAGACCTGTTTACTTGAAAAAAAGAATTTATTGAATAATTAAATATTTTATTGTTTACAGTAGCTTTTAATTCAGCCTTTTTTTCCAGGGCTGTATATGAATTTATTCCATCCTCGATCAGTGTCAGATTATGGCTTCTAATATTCTGTTTCCCAAAAAAATCGAAATCATTATTTCTAAGATCACTTAATATTTTGTTAATAAGAGGTGATGCAATAAGGCAACTTTCAATATCAAGAGTCCTTTTTCTGTTTTCAATAATATATCCAAAGAGTTTTTTATTGTCTTTTAGTTGTTTGTATCTAAGCCTCACTTTGTTCCTGTATCCATATTCGTGAGGGCATGGGGTTGCTGGTAAAACAGGAGGATCAGATATATGTGCTAATCGTTCAAAAATATCTTTTACCTGAGATGTCTTTATCTTAAGTTCCTCTTTGTAATCCATGTGCTGGTAAACGCATCCCTGACATTTTCCAAAATATTGGCAGGGTGGAGATTGTCTTTTTTGAGAAGGATTCTTAATGGATTCAATCTTAGCGAGAGCATAATTCTTTTTTATCTCAATAACACGTGCTTCTATTGTTTCTCCCGGTATGGAAAGGGGTACAAAAACTGCTAAACCGTCAAATCTTCCAACACCGCTTCCTCCAAATGCAATATTATCTATTTCAATTGTTACTAGATCATCAATTTTTAACATTTAATGCTCCTTAAAACGCATTAGATTAAGATAATTATAAAATAAATGCAAAGGCTAAACGCAATAGAATTAGAAAAGTGAAAAGTTAACATATTTAAAAGTGAATTAATGAATTAACATTAGTGAGCATAATTAAAAAATAAGTTGACATTTGTTTTAATGCGCAACATGTTCAAGTGCAGATAGAAGCGTACGATTATCTCGAATAAAATCATAAAAACATTTGACATTAATTAGTTTATGTGTTATATTTAAATAGAAGCCGATCAAGGTTACTATTAACAGGTTCTTTTTAATAAAGTAAATGTTAATTGTAAATTGAGAGGCTTAAATGAACCACTTAAAAAAAGCAGAAATAACAAAAGAATATAAAGAGCTCTATTCTCTTCGATATAAAGTATATTGCCTTGAAAAAGCCATCCTTAATGCTGAAGATTATCCTGATAAAAAAGAAAAAGATATATTTGATGCATATGCAACTCATTATATTGCAATGAATAGTGAAAATGGAATTGTTGGGACTATACGATTTATAATAGATTCAAATAGTCCTGAAGGCCTTCCTGTTATGGATCATCCTGGAATATCATCGAAAAGAATTAATGCTTTGTATTGTGCTGAAATATCACGTTTTGCCGTAGCTGCTGGCGTGAGAGCAGAAAATATCTTTCTTGGTTTTTTTAGAATGATCTATCAGGAAAGCATAAAAAAGAACATAAATAGCTGGATTCTAAATATTGAACCAAAATTTTATTATTTATTAAATGATGTTGGGTTTAAATTAGTACCTCTTGGGGCTTTGGGGCAACATATGGGCAATATCACTATTCCTGCGAAATGGGACTTAAGTGATGCTGAAGGTAGCTTACGCCTTCATAACCCTCTTGTTTATGAATGGTTACATGATGATGCAGCAACTGTGAAAGATGAAAAAAAACTTTCCTATCTATTAATGCCGGCACAATTTTCAAATAACAATGTTATAGCTATTGCCAAAGGCTGACCCATGTTTTTCACCGATTAACTACTGCAAAGAAGTAAATGTCTGCATCTGCTCACACTTGACTCAATAAATATGAAATTTAAGCTCCTTATATAATTATTTAAACATTGTTATCAACAATACTTTCATATTAATACCTTAATACTACCAAATATTAAAATCTCAATAGATGTCTCTGTGTCCCAACTGTGGGACAAAATGGGTCAATATTTTTAAATCTTATTTTTATCTTGTATTTGACAAAATTTTTTAATATCATGCATCCTTTTTATATATAGTATTTTATGATTAATTTTATTCAAGAAAAAACGATTGGCACAGGTGTTGCAAATGTATCAAAATTCACAATTGCATTTAAAAAAACAATTAAAAAAAGGAAAGGAGAGTAAGTTAATGAAAGTAAAACCATTAGGTGACAGGGTTCTCGTGAAAAGGCTCAAAGCCGAAGAAACCACAAAGGGTGGTATTGTGCTTCCGGATACTGCAAAAGAAAAACCAAAGCAGGGAGAGATAATTGCTGTTGGAACAGGTAAGGTAGAAGACGGTAAGAAGATCGAATTCAATGTAAAAAAAGGTGATAAAGTCCTTTTTTCCTCCTATGCAGGAACAGATGTAAAAGTTTCAGGTGAAGAATATCTTATTATGAAAGAGGATGATATTCTTGCAATAATTAATGATAAATAAATAAAATAATTAAGTGTTAAGGAGGAATTAAGATGGGCGGAAAGCAGATACTATATAGTGAAGATGCAAGAAAAAAGATCTTCGAAGGTGTTAAAAACTTAAGTAAAGCGATAAAAGTTACACTTGGTCCTAAAGGACGTAATGTTGTTATAGATAAAAAATTTGGTTCACCTACAATAACAAAAGACGGTGTAACTGTTGCAAAAGAAATAGACTTTGAAGATCCGTTTCAAAACATGGGTGCACAGATGGTCAAAGAAGTATCTTCTAAGACATCTGATGTAGCAGGCGACGGAACTACAACTGCAACAATTCTTGCTGAAGCTATTTATCGTGAAGGAATGAAAAATGTAACAGCTGGTTCAAATCCGATGTCAATTCAGCGCGGAGTTATGAAAGCAGTTGAAGCTGTTGTTGAAAACCTTAAAAAGATCAGTAAATCAGTTAAAGACCAGAAAGAAATTACACAGGTCGGAACTATTTCTGCTAACGGAGATGAAACTATTGGAAATATCATTTCTGAAGCAATGGAAAAAGTAGGAAAAGACGGTACTATTACAGTAGAAGAAGCAAAAACAATTGAAACAAGCCTTGATGTTGTTGAAGGTATGCAGTTTGATAAGGGATATCTTTCTCCTTATTTCGTAACTGATCCTGAGACAATGGAAGTTGTTCTTGAGAATGCTCTTATACTTATTAATGAAAAGAAAATATCTAGCCTTAAAGACCTTGTTCCTGTTCTTGAAAAAGTAGCTCAAATGGGAAAACAGCTTCTTATAATATCAGAAGATGTTGAAGGCGAAGCTCTGGCAACTCTTGTTGTTAACAAAATAAGAGGCACACTAAAAGTTGCAGCTGTTAAATCTCCGGGTTTTGGAGATAGAAGAAAAGCAATGCTTGAAGATATTGCGATACTTACAGGTGGAAAATGTCTTACAGAAGATCTTGGATTAAAACTGGAAAACACTAAAGTTGAAGATCTTGGTAGTGCATCACGCATAACTATCGACAAAGAAAACACAACAATAGTCGAAGGAAACGGAAAACAGGCAGCTATTAAAGCAAGGATCGAACAGATAAAAAAAGAGATCGAAGATTCTACTTCTGATTATGATAAAGAAAAACTTCAGGAGCGCCTTGCTAAATTAGCTGGAGGTGTTGCTGTGATAAAAGTTGGTGCTGCAACAGAAACAGAAATGAAAGAGAAAAAAGCACGCGTTGAAGATGCTCTTCATGCTACACGTGCTGCTGTTGATGAAGGTATTGTTCCTGGTGGTGGTGTTGCTCTGCTTCGCAGTGCCAAAGCACTTGATAGCTTAAAGCTTGATGGTGATGAAACCATAGGAGTAGCTATTGTAAAGCGTGCTCTTCAGGAACCAGTAAGACAGCTTGCAATAAATGCTGGTCTTGAAGGATCTATCGTTGTTGAAAGGATCCTTGAAGGAAAAGGAAATAACTATGGATTAAACGTTGCTACTGAAAAGTATGAAGACCTTGTTGCAGCGGGTGTAATAGATCCTACTAAAGTAACAAGAACTGCTCTTCAGAATGCAGCAAGTATTGCAGCTCTTATGCTGACTACAGAAGCTATAATAACCGATCTTCCTGAGAAGGAAAGTTCTGCTCCAGCAATGCCAGGTGGCGGAATGGGCGGAATGGGCGGAATGGGTGGTGGAATGTACTAATTAGTACATCCCCTTAAAGGATAGAGGTAATTTTTTCACAAAATCTTTTGGGGTGTGGCGCGCAACTGCACCCCAAATGCATACAAATGAGGTGAATAATGGATAATAAAATTTCCATGCAGGCGTTAATAGGAAAGACAGATAATATTTATAAAGTTGTTCGTGTTGCATCCTTGCGGGCAAAAGAATTGAATATGGGAGGTAAAAGCCTGCTTGATAAGCCTACATCTAAGAACTATGCTACGATCGCACTACAAGAGATAATAGCAGATAAGATACACGTTGTTAAAAAATCAGAAGTTTTAGAACAGCAGGATAATAATGAGACGCAGCAGGATAAAGTGAAAAATATATTTAAAGATGACAATGAAGATGGCGGAGAAGAAACTGCTACTGAAGATTCACAAGAATAAAAGAGGAATTTTATTGAGATGAAACAAAAGAAAGCACATCAGGAAAAGGATGCTTATAAAAAGAACAATGTTAAAGAAAGCTCTGATCCTATGAATGTATATGAAAATAAAAAAGAAACAGATGTCCTTTGTGAAGAAAAAGAATCTGTAAACTCTGAAAAAGATCTTAAGCTAGAAAGTAATAACGGGGAACAAAATACAGACTATCTTGATCATTTGCAAAGATTACAAGCAGAATTTGATAACTTTAGAAAAAGGACAGTAAAAGAAAAACAGATGTTTCGAAATTATATACTCGAAGAGTTTGTTGCAAACCTTTTGCCTGTTTTAGATAATTTTGGTAGAGCAATGGCATCATGTAATGATAAAGACGCTTCTTCGAATCCGTTTATTGAAGGAGTAAAAATGATATATACACAATTCGTGGAAGTACTAAAAGGATATGGTGTTGAGCCTATTAAAGCAATAGGTGAGGTATTTGATCCTGCTTTTCATGAAGCAGTGGGTACAGAAGAGTCAATTAGTGATGAACACACTATCCTGAAAGAAGTTCAGACAGGGTTCAAAATAAATGAAAGAGTTATTCGTCCGTCAGCAGTAATAGTTGCTAAAAATATTAACAATGAAAACTCTCTTGCAGATGAGGATGCTAATGAAAGTTCTCCTCAAAAGCAGGAAGAATCCGCAGATTAATAATAAGGGGGTTCAATTATGGGAAAAATTATAGGAATTGATCTTGGAACAACAAATTCATGTGTCTCTGTAATGGAAGGCGGCCAGCCGGTAGTTATACCAAATGCAGAAGGCGGCAGAACTACACCTTCAGTAGTTGCATTTTCTAAAGATGGTGAAATGCTTGTAGGTACTGTTGCTAAACGGCAGGCAATTACAAATCCCGAAAACACCATATATTCCATAAAAAGATTTATGGGACGTAAATATAGTGAAGTGGGAAGTGAAATACCTAAAGTTCCTTATAAGGTTATGCAAGGAGATAATGGTGATGTTAAGGTTAGTGTGAGCAAGGGAGTTTTTACTCCACCAGAAATTTCTGCACGTATCCTTCAAAAAATGAAGCAAACAGCAGAAGATTATCTTGGACAAACAGTTACAGATGCTGTTATTACGGTGCCGGCATATTTTAATGATTCTCAAAGACAGGCAACCAAAGATGCTGGAGCTATTGCAGGTCTTAACGTCCTTCGAATAATCAATGAGCCAACGGCGGCATCTCTTGCTTATGGAATTGATAAAAAGAAAGATGAAAAAATAGCTATCTATGATTTTGGTGGAGGTACATTTGATGTATCTATACTTGAACTCGGAGAGGGTGTATTCGAAGTAAAAGCTACAAATGGCGATACACATCTTGGAGGAGATGATCTGGATCAGCGTATTATTGATTGGATGGTCGCTGAATTTAAAAAAGATCAGGGAATAGATCTATCTAAAGACAGTATGGCTCTTCAAAGGCTTAAAGAAGCTGCAGAAAAAGCTAAATGCGAACTTTCAGGTACTGTTGAGACAGTAATAAATCTTCCGTTTGTAACTGCAGATCAAAGTGGTCCAAAACATTTGAACATGACTCTTACAAGAGCAAAGTTTGAACAGCTTGTAGATGATTTAATCGAAAGAACAGTGGAGCCTTGTAAAACGGCTCTTAAAGATGCTGGAATGACAGCTGCAGATATTGATGAAGTAATTCTTGTAGGAGGAACTACAAGGATTCCTAAAGTTCAGGAATCAGTAAAAAGCCTTTTTAAAAAAGATCCTCATAAAGGCGTGAACCCTGATGAAGTAGTTGCAATAGGAGCTGGGATACAGGGTGGAGTACTAAGTGGAGAGAGCTCTCTTAAGGATGTTGTTTTACTTGATGTTACACCTCTTTCTCTGGGGATCGAGACTCTTGGCGGAGTTTTTACAAAACTCATTGAGAAAAACACTACCATACCTTCTAAGCGAAGCCAGATATTTTCAACAGCTGAAGATAACCAAAATGCAGTAAGTATTAATGTCCTTCAGGGTGAAAGAGAACTTGCTTCATATAATAGGTCTATAGGAAGGTTTGATCTAGTTGGAGTTCCACCATCACCAAGAGGGGTTCCTCAGATAGAAGTAACTTTTGATATAGATGCAAATGGTATTATGCATGTTTCAGCAAAAGACCTTGGAACTGGAAAAGAACAGAAAATAAAGATAGAAACTTCATCAGGGCTTAATGATGAAGAGATAGAACGCATGAAAAATGATGCTGAGGCTCATGCTGATGAAGATAAAAAGAAAAAAGAAGAGATCGATATAAAAAATCAGGCAGAGCATTTGGCCTATTCCATGGAAAAAACTTTAAAAGAGCATGGCGATAAAGTTGATCAGGAAGAAAAGAAAAAAGTAGAAGATGCTATAGCTGAATTAAAAAAAGCAATAGAAACAAATAATGTTGATGATATTAAAGAAAAAATGGAAGCCTTAAATAAGGCATCTCATAAACTTTCTGAAATGCTTTATAAAGAAGCTACAAAAGCACAACAGCAGCAACAGGATACCACTGCTTCCGGCGATGAACCACAAAAAGAACAAAGCAAATCTGATGATGATGTGATCGATGCGGAATATACTGTGGATGATGAAAAAAAATAAAAAGCAGGTAAATATTATCCGGCCTTTATTGTAAATGGCCGGATAATATGTTTTTTAAAGGAGTTTCCGTTGAAGATCAGCAAAATATTTCCTGCCATTATTGTTTTAGTTATACTCGTTACTTATATTGTCTTTTTTATGCCTAAAATAAAAACTACTGACAAAATCAAAAAAAGTTCAGAACTCGTTTTTGATATTCCTGAAGACGTATATTTAGAAAAAATAAATTGTCAAAATATTACTCTTGAAAAATACGGGGCAAATACTCCGTGGATGATCACCAGTCCTATAAACTTTCCTGCTGACCAAGCTATATGTGCTTCAATAGAAAAGACAATTAAAGAGCTTCCGTTTGAACGTGTTTTTAAAAAAGGTGAACTTTCTCAAGAAAAGCTTAAAAGTTTAAAGCTTCTTAATGTAAGTGATAGAAATATGTTGAATTTTTTGTACAATTCTGGCAAAGAAAAGTTAAGTTATAGTATTGCTGTAGGAGCTGATACACCTATCGACAGTTTTTGTTACATCAGATTTTTAAGCAATGATATTGTATATGTAATAGGGCGCGGAATAAAAGGCCTTCTATATAATCCCATAGAAATTTTTGCTGATAAGGCAATTTTTAAAGATATCAATATTACTGCATGTAAAAGTTTTAAGATATCAGGTGAAAAAGTAAATCTAACCATTGCGCGTGAAGGTGAAAAAGAACATTTAATATTAAAAAATCCGTATATTGCTTTTATAAATGCAGATTCTTTAGAAAGATTATTTAAAAATATTGAAGATATCAGAATAGAAAGATTTCTTGAAATTCCTGTTAAGTCTGAATTTATAAACAAGATAGTCTGGGATAACAATAGCAGTGTTACAGAACTTATCTTAACAGAATCTGAAGAGAATAGAGAGACTATTGCTCGTTTTAAAGGGGATGATAATTATTTTTATATTCCATCTAAAAAAGTGCGTAAAATTATTAAGGAAGATATCTATAAAGATCTATTATCTAGGAAAATAACACCTTTTGAAGTTGAAGAGGTGAAAAATATAATAATAAAAGTTAATGGCGAGATGATCTTCCTTAAAAATGAAGACGTTTGGAAATATAAAATGGATGAAGGCGAAAAAAAGACTTCATATGGGGCTTTAATGCTTGCAAAAAATATAATAAATATAAAAATTAACGAATATAAAAATAAGGAAGATCTTGAACCATTAGAACAATATATTGATATAATTTTTGTTTTTTCAAAGAACAAAAAATATGATGTTAGTATAAATAAAGGAAAGAGCGGAAATATTTATTCAACAATGGATGATAAGCTTTATGGAGTAATTGAAGATATAGATATAGAATTTCTTGAAAATATGATAGATCTTATACGCGTTGATTAAATGGAGTTAAAGTATGCCTACTTATGAATATGAATGTTTAAAATGTGGTGAAATATTTGAACTTTTTCAGAGCATTAAGGCTGAAGCGTTAAAAAAACATGCCAGTTGCGGCGGAAAAGTAAAAAGACTTATTAGTGGTGGAGCAGGTATTATCTTTAAGGGAAGTGGATTTTATGAAACAGATTATAGAAGAAAAACTAAACCTCCAACAGCTACTAAACAGACAGAAAGTAAAAGTCCTTCAAAATCTGAGGGTTTAAAAAAAGAATTTAAGCCTTCAGGGGATAACAAAAAAGCAAAACCTGCGAATTCTAAATAGATGATTTGTAATACATAATGTAAGTTTCCTCACCATAATGTGTAAAGGCTGAGGCAAGGCAAAGTATCGCTTTTTTTAAAAACCTTTTGCTCATTTTTTCTTAAAAATTGTTTTCTAAGCAATTTTTAAGAAACGCAAGTGTTGCGTAACGTATTGATAACATGATAATTAACAAAAAAGTCAACAGTAATGTGAAATATTTCACATTACTGTTGACTTTTTTGTTTTTAATGATATATTTTTATTGTTTATGTGAATACAAGGAACAATAAAATGAAATCAGCAAAACAGATAATTTTAAGATTATTTCAATATCGAGAATTTTTAATGCGAGCTAAAAGTATCGGAATAAAAAATGTTTATTCTGATACTTTAGCAGAAGCTTTAGGTTCTACTGCAACACAAGTTCGAAAGGATTTTTCATTGTTTGGAATCACTGGCAATAAGCGTGCAGGTTATAAGCTAGATGATTTATTAAGTCAATTAAGCGAGTTATTGGGAAAAAATCAAAAACAAAAAATAATTATTGCCGGAGCTGGAAATTTAGGAAAAGCATTAATGCAGTATGATGGATTTAAAAAAGAGGGTATAGAAATTGTTGCGCTTTTTGACAATGATCCTGTGAAGGTAAATATAGAGAGCAGTCCTCCAATACTTCCAATTGAAAGACTGTTTGAATTTATTGGAAAGAATAAAATCAATTTAGGAGTTATAGCTGTTCCCTATTTTGCAGCACAACAAATGCTGGATTTAATGATTTTAGCAGGAATTAAAGGTGTTTTGAATTTTGCACCAATTTCTTTAAAGTCACCTAAAGATTTTTTTATTAATGATATTAATTTACGTCTTGAACTTGAAACTGTAGCCTATTTTATTAAGCCGCTAAAACAAGAAGATTAAAAAAAGAGAAAAAATATGAAACCAATAAAATTGAAAATAAAAATAATGTTATCTATTTTATATGTAATTATTTTTCTTGGTTTATGTATGTCTGTTTTTGGATATTTTGTTTTAAAAAAATACGTTTACGAAAGTGCTCAAGAAAAAGTTGTCAAAGATTTGGAAATTGTTAGAGATGCTTATGACCAGAAGTTAAAAGAAATGAAATTAGCTTTCAATATGATTAATGAAGCTAATGATCTGGGTTTAATGCGTGAATATTTACATCTTGATTATTTGTATTGGGTGCCGATATCTAAAATAGATGAGGAATCAAGCGAGATCATTAAAAAAGTTTTAAATTCAGCTCAGGATACCGGTGGTACTCGAATAATTTCAAAAAAACAAATATCACGCTTGTTTGCGGGTATAGAAGGTATAAAAATCAAACCAACACCTAAAGCCTGCCCTACTGATAAAAAACTATTAGAAAGTATAATGTCTATAGAATATGCAAAACCTTACTTAAATGCTAAAGGTAAAATAGAAAAAATATTAGTTGGCGGTAAGCTTATAAATAAAAACTTCCAGTTTATTGATAATATTGTAAATACTGTATTTGAAAATAGACTTTATGAAGGTAAACCTGTTGGAACAATTACTCTTTTCCAAAATGATGTACGAATAGCAACAAATGTATTAGATAAAAATGGTAAAAGAGCCATTGGAACACGTGTTTCAGAAGTTGTCTATAAAAGAATATTTGAACAAAAAGAAAAGTGGCTGGATAGAGCTTTTGTTGTTACTGATTGGTATGTTACAGCTTATGAACCCATTAAAAATATAAATGGAAATGTGATTGGTATTCTTTATGTAGGAATATTAGAAAAACCTTTTGTTGAATTTCAGAAAAACTTATTTATTGCATTATTAATAATAATTTTTTCAGGATGTATTATATCTATTTTTTTCTCAATGTTTATTTCAAAATCCATAGCTGTACCACTTACTAAGGTTATAAAAAGTACAAATCAGATTTCTAATGGTAATTTAGGAATAAAAATAGAATCAGAAACTGACATTTATGAACTTAATGAATTGATATCTGCTGTTAATGATATGTCAATGACATTGATACATAGAGAGGAAAGTTTAGATATTTCAAACAAAAAATTAGAGGTATTAAATAAGAGTTATTTAGATTTAATCGGTTTCGTTTCTCATGAATTAAAAGGTATTTTATCTTCTATTATTTTAAATGTTTATTTAATTAGAAAAAGAATACTTGGAAACATAAGCGAAAAGCAAGAAAAAACGCTTAACTCTATTGCTCGTAATTTAGATTATTTGGCTGTCACTGTTAAGAATTTTTTAAACTTAAGCCGGATTGAAAAGAATGAAATTGAAATCAATAAAAGTCAAATACTTTTAAAAGAGCATATTTTTGATGTTGCTATTGAAGCTTTTGAGCAGCCGTTAAAGGATAAGGAAATGTACTTGCAAAATAATATAGCAAAAGATTTATCTGTTAATGCGGATTCTGCTTTGATGCAAATAGTTGCAAATAACTTGATTAGCAATGCTATAAAATATGGTAAACCTCGTGGGGAAATAGTATTGAAATCAAGTGAAAAAGACGATGTCTTGGAAATAGAAGTTTATAATGACGGAGAAACTATTTGTGACGTTGATATTGAAAAATTGTTTAAAAAGTTTTCTCGAATTGTTTATAGGGGTATGGAAAGTATAAAAGGCTCTGGTATAGGGCTGTATATTACTAAAGAAATTATCAAGCTTCATGGTGGAACAATTAAAGTAGAGCCTAGTAAAAAAGGCAATTCTTTCATATTTAGTATTGATAAAGATTAATTTTATTTAAAAGAAAGGAAATAAAAATGAAGTATTTAATACTGCTAATCGATGATGATTCGGATTTTGTAGAAGCTACTAGGTTGTTGTTAGAAGCTAATGATTATAAAGTAATTACTGCAAAAAATGGACAGGAAGGCTTCCAAAAAGTAAAAAAAGAGTCACCGAACTTAATTATATTAGATATGATGATGACTTATAAGACTGAAGGTGCCGAAACAGCAAAAGCTATTACAGCAGATGCGTCAACTAAAGATATTCCCTTAATAATGATAACAGGAGCTAGAAAAGAATTTTCTTTTCCTTTTGAGCTTAAAGCTAATCAGCCAGGATTGCCTGTTAAAGTTATCTTAGAAAAACCTGTAGACCCTGAGCATTTACTTAAAACAGTCGCTTTATATATAGCAAAAAGGGGAGATGAACCTGTAAAAAAGCAGGTAGAAGTAAAAAATTTAATCAATAAATGGCAGGATAAAGAAGGTAATTTAATTATGATATTGCATGAGCTTCAGAATTATTATGGTTATATACCTCGAGATGTTGCTTTTAATCTAACAAGAGATTTAGGCATTCCTTTAGCTAGAATTTATGAAGTAATTTCCTTTTATCACTATTTTCAGCTTGAGCCTCCGGGCAAGCATATTATTTCTGTTTGTATGGGGACAGCCTGTTATTTAAAGGGGGCTACTCAATTATTTAAAGAGTTAAAAGATATTCTGAATATTGAAGAGGGAGAAATAACAAAAGATGGCTTATTTCAATTAAAGGGAGTTAGATGTATTGGCTGTTGTGGGCTTGCTCCTGTAATTATGATAGATGAAAAAGTTTATGGCAATTTAAAAGCAGGAGATTTAATGGATATTATTTCTCAATATAGCAATAAGTCTGAAAAGAGTGTTAAAGAAGGAGTAGTAGTATGAGCAAGTTAACATTAGATAGCTTTAAGAATAAGTCAAAAAAAGCAAAAAAAAATAATACAAACTTTATAAAAGTTGGTTTAAGTACCTGTGGCATTGCGGCGGGTGCAGATACGGTGTTTAATGTTTTAAAAGAAGAGCTTAAAAAAAAGGAAATAAATGTTCCTGTTCTTAGATGTGGTTGTGCAGGGATGTGTTATGCAGAACCTCTAGTTGAAGTTAAGATCGAAGGTATGCCGTGGATCATATATGGCAAAGTAAATGAAGATGTTGCATTAAAAATAATAAGAAAGCATGTTGCAAGAAAACAAGTTATCAATGATTATATCTTTTCAATAAAGGACGAATAAAATGCAGAACCAAAAGAAAATTATATTAGTTAAAGATACAAATATGGATAAAGAAACATCTAGCATGATTGATAAATTCTTGTTTGGCCTTCGTGAAAGAGGATTGAGTGAGGATGTCAAAGTAATACGTGCTGCTGACCTTAATATTTATAATAAAGGTGTAGTCGTTAAAATTTGGCCGGAAAATATTACTTATGCAAATGTAAAAAAAGATGATATTGATTTGATTATTCATAGAACTGTCGAGAATGGCAAAAATATTGATGAACTTCTTGTAAGTGAAACAAATAAACAGCTGCGTATTGTATTAAGAAACTGTGGAATTATTGACCCTGAAAAGATAGATGATTATTTGGATAATGAAGGCTATTGTGCTTTGGCAAAAGTTCTTTCTGAATATAGTCCTGATGAGGTTATTGAACAGATGAAAATTAGTGGACTTAGAGGTAGAGGCGGCGGCGGATTTCCAACATGGATGAAATGGAATTTTGCCAAAGCACAAAAAGAGGAAACAAAATATATTATATGTAATGCTGACGAAGGTGATCCGGGTGCTTATATGGATCGTAGCGTTTTGGAAGGAGATCCGCATTCTGTCATCGAGGGAATGATAATTGCCGGATATACTGTTGGAGCCCAAAAAGGTTATTTATATATTAGAGCAGAATATCCTTTAGCTATTAAAAGAATAACTTTAGCGATAAATCAGGCAAGAGAGAAGGGGCTTTTAGGTGATAATATATTAGGTACAGATTTTTCTTTTGATCTAGATGTACGCTTGGGTGCAGGAGCTTTTGTTTGTGGAGAAGAAACAGCCTTGATCGCTTCTATAGAAGGGAAAAGAGGATGTCCCTCTCCAAGGCCACCTTATCCATCTGTAAACGGATTATGGGGAAAACCTACTATTATTAATAATGTAGAGACCTTAGCCAATATTGCTCCTATTTTGCATAATGGTGGTGATTGGTTTGCATCAATTGGCACAGAGAAATCCAAAGGAACAAAAGTGTTTGCATTAACGGGGAAAGTTAATAATTCAAGCTTAATTGAAGTTCCTATGGGGACTACGCTAAGAGATATTGTTTATAACATAGGCGGCGGTGTTTTAAATAACAAAAAAATAAAAGCTGTTCAAACCGGAGGCCCTTCCGGAGGAGTTATTCCGGAGAATCTTTTAGATACATCAATTGATTATGAAAATCTGCAGAGGCTTGGTTCCATAATGGGGTCTGGAGGTATGATAGTTATGGACGAAGACGATTGTATGGTAGATATAGCAAAGTTCTACCTTCAATTTTGTGTAGATGAATCTTGTGGTAAATGTGCGCCTTGCCGAATTGGTGGAAAGCAGATGCTTAATATTTTGAGTAATATTTCTGAAGGTAAAGGAGATTTGGAAGATATTTCCAGTTTAAAAAGAATATCCCAAGCATTACAAAAAGCATCACTCTGTGGTCTGGGGCAGACAGCACCGAACCCCGTTGTTTCTACTTTAAAACATTTTGAAGAGGAATATATTGAACATATAAATGAAAAAATATGTAGGGCAAAAAAATGTTCATTACTTTCAATTTATGAAATTATTGAGGAGAAATGTAAACGATGTTCACTTTGTCAGAGAAGTTGTCCTGTTGAGGCAATAAATGGAAATAGAGAAGTTGGTTTTACTATTGATCAGGAAAAGTGTATTAAATGTGGAAAATGTTTTGAAGTGTGTAAATTTGAAGCAGTTTCTCTATAAGGCAAATTATAGAAGATTTTTTTATTGAAGGAGTTATTAAATGGGAAAAGCATATATTAACAAAATAGAAGTTGATTTTAACGATGGAGATACTATTCTCGAGACCGCTTCTAGTGTACAGATAAAAATTCCTACATTATGTAAGCATCCCGATCTGTCCCCGACAGGAGGCTGCGGTATTTGTGTTGTTAAAATTGAAGGTACAAATAAGATGCTTCGTGCCTGTTGTACGAAAATTGAAGACGGAATGAAAATAATAACCCACGACCCAGAAATTGTTGAGATAAGAAGAACAGTAATCGAACTTATCTTATCTGATCATCCTAACGACTGTTTGATATGTGGACGGAATAATAATTGTGAGTTACAAACCATTGTTGCAGATTTTGGAATTAGAGAAGAATCTTTTGAGAAAATAGTAAAAGAAATACCGCAAGACAAATCAACCGGAACCATTAAACTGGAACCTTCAAAATGTATTAAATGTGGAAGATGTATTGAAGTTTGCCAGGATATTCAAAATGTTTGGGCTCTTTCGTTTTTAGAAAGAGGTATCAATACGCGTATGGCACCTGCAGGGGATATACAGTTAAAAGATTCTCCCTGTGTTAGATGTGGACAATGTTCCGCTCATTGCCCAACAGGAGCAATTTTTGAACATGATCATACAAGAGAAGTTTGGGCGGAACTGCAGAATCCGGATATGCATTGTATTGTTCAAATAGCTCCGTCGGTAAGAGTTGCTGTTGGGGAAGGTTTCGGCTATGCTCCTGGAGAGAATCTGACTAATAAACTATATGCTGCATTAAGACGTTTAGGTTTTAATACGGTTTTTGATACAAATTTTTCTGCAGATGTAACTATCATGGAAGAAGCTAGCGAATTTGTTGAAAGATTTGTTCATAAAAAAGGTGTTTTGCCTCTAATAACTACATGTTGTCCTGCTTGGGTGGATTTCATGGAAAAATTTCATACTGATATTATACCTCATTTTTCTTCTGCAAAATCTCCTCAGGAAATAATGGGGACGTTATGTAAGACATATTATGCTGAAAAGAAAGGTATTGATCCAAGTAAAATACGAGTTATATCAATTATGCCTTGTACCGCTAAAAAATATGAAATCTCCAGATCTAATGAAATGTTTGCATCAGGTTATCAGAGTACAGACTTTGTTTTGACTACGAGAGAATTGATTAGAATGATAAAACAAGCAGGGATTGATTTTAATTTTATTGAAGGCGAAGAACCTGATAATTTAATGGGTGATTATTCCGGTGCAGGAACTATTTTTGGTGTAACTGGCGGAGTCATGGAGGCAGCTCTAAGAACAGCACATCATTTTATTACAGGAAATAAGTTAGAAAAAGTTGAATTTGAAAATGTTCGCGGACTTGATGGTGTAAAAGAAACATCTGTTGAAATTAGCGGAAATATTTTAAAAATAGTTGTTGCGCATGGTCTTGGTAATGTAGAATATGTGTTGAATAAAGTCAAGGAAGCAAAAGATAAAGGCAAAGAGATTCCATATCATTTTATTGAGGTTATGGCATGTTCTGGTGGCTGTATAGGCGGTGGAGGTCAACCCTATGGTGTTACGGATGAGATTAGAAAAGCACGTGCAAAAGGTCTATATTCTGATGATAAAAACAGTGAAGTAAGGTGTAGCCATGAAAATCCATTTATTAAACAACTATACAAAGAGTTTTTAGGTGAACCTTTAAGTGAAAAAGCACATCATTTGTTACATACAAAATATGTACCGAGGCCTGAATATAAAAAGTAGATGTTAACATTTATTTATTTAAAAGGAGGTAGTTAGTGAGCAAGAGAATATTAATTATTGATGATGATCCTGATTTTGTGCAAGCAGTTGTTAATTTGCTGGAAGCAAATAATTATGAAGTAGCTACAGCAAATAATGGAGAAAATGGATTAAGCAAGGCAAAAGAAATAGTTCCTGATTTAATTACTTTAGATTTAATGATGACTAATGATAGTGAAGGTTTTGATATTAGCAAAAAAATCAATGAAGATGATTTATTGAAAGATATTCCTATTATAATGATCTCAGGAGTTAAGAAGTTTGATAATTGTGCCTATGATTTTGAAACTGGTAAAAAAACAATTCCAGCAAAAGCTTTTCTTGAAAAACCAATTAATCCTGAGAAGCTGTTAAGTACTATTAAGCAGCATATCGGATAAAATAATAGCTTGTTCTACCTGCAATTAAGGACTGAAAATTTCTGAGATTAAGGGTTTATATAACAATATAAATCGACCCGGTTATAATCTCAGAATATATGGGATGTAGCTGGGTTTTTTATTATTATTAATATTAAAAAGGAGAAATGGTAATGCAAAAACAAAGGTTAGGATTTGTAGGGATTATAGTAGAGGATAGAATAAAATCAGCAGATCCTGTAAATCATATTTTATCTGATTATGGAAATCATATAGTTGCTAGAGTAGGGATCCCATATAAAGGGAAAAACTGTAGTGTTATTACGCTTGTTATTGATATGACAACAGATGAGCTTGGATCATTAACAGGAAAATTGGGTTCTTTAAAAGGTGTTTTAATTAAATCAGCATTAATGCAAAAGTAATTAATAATTATTAAAGGTAATAATGAAAATAACACCAAAGTCATTACGTTTACAAATTGGTATTTTTGGACGCACAAATGTAGGAAAGTCCAGTTTTTTAAATTTGATCTCAGGACAGGATGTTGCCATCACATCGCAAGTTCCTGGAACGACCACTGATGTTGTTGAAAAAGTAATGGAATTGCTTCCAGTAGGACCTGTTGTATTTCTAGATACTGCAGGGATAGATGATAATTCGCTTTTATCAGAAAAAAGAATTTATAAAACAAATAAGATTTTTAATAGGGCAGATGTAATTGTTCTGGTAATAGAACCTAATAAATGGAGCAGTTTTGAAGAGAGTATAGTTGAATCAGCACAAAAATATAATACTCCTCTGATTATTGTTATAAATAAGTCAGACATAGAAAATCCTTTAAATGAATTTATTTCTTCATTAAAGGAAAGGTCTGCTCAAGTAATGACTTGTTCTAGTACAGATGTTGATCGCAGGGATAAATATGTTCATAGATTTAAAGCTCTTTTAATGTCTATTTGTCCGAAGAGTTTTTTAAATCCACCGCCATTGCTTGGTGATTTAATACCTAAAGGGAAAATGGCTGTATTTATTATTCCTATTGATAAAGAAGCTCCTAAAGGAAGAATTATACTGCCACAAGTACAGGCTATACGAGATATTCTTGATCATGGTCAATCAGTTGTTGTCGTAAGAGAATTAGAATATAAAAAAGTTTTAGCACAATTGAAGGAGCCGCCGGCTTTAGTTGTATGTGATTCACAAGTAGTAGATAAAATGGTTGCGGAGACACCTGACAATGTGAAATGTACAACTTTTTCAATTTTATTAGCTAGATTAAAAGGTGATTTAGTTACATTAGTAAAAGGCATAGCTGCTTTAGAAACATTAAAGGAAAACGACAGTATTCTTATTGCAGAGAGTTGTTCTCATCATGCTATTGAAGACGATATTGGAAGAATTAAAATACCTAAATGGTTAAACAAATACAAAGGTTTTAATGTTAAATGGGATGTTAGTTCTGGGAGAGATTATCCTGATGACCTAAAAAAATATAAGTTAGTGATACATTGTGGAGCTTGCATGATTACAAGAAGAGAGATGTTGACAAGGATAGAAAAAGCAGCTCAGGAAGGTGTGTTTGTAACGAATTATGGAATATGTATTTCCCTAATGCATAATGTAATAGAAAGAGTTCTTGAACCTTTTAAAGATTCGCTGGATGCATATTTCAAAACAAAACAAACATTAGAAGGAGTAAAATAATAATGCAGATAAAGGAACAAAACGAAATAAATTGGATTGACAGTCGCATTAAGCAAGATGAAATTGATAAATATCTGGATAATGGAAAGTGTTTTTTAGATGAAATTGAAATAAATAATGCATTAAAAGATAATTGTGAGCCGGACTCCAATTATATTAGAAAGATATTAAATAAATCTTTAATGATAAAAAATTTATCATTAAAAGAAACAGCTGCTCTATTAAATGTAAAGGATCCTGATGTTTTGTCAGAAATGAAAGATGCTGCACTAAAGATAAAAAAGAAGGTTTATGATAATAGAGTTGTTACTTTTGCTCCATTATATTTGGGTAATTATTGTGTTAATAATTGTCTTTATTGCGGTTTTAAAAAAGATAATATTGATGCGCAAAGAAAAGTTTTAGATCATCAGGAAATAATTAATGAAACAAAAGCATTGGCTGGTGAAATAGGACATAAACGGCTCATTGTTGTTTATGGTGAACACCCAAAAAATGATATTGATTATATCGTAGATAGCATAAGCACAATCTATAATGTAAAAGTAAAAGCAAGGCAGGGCGAAGGAAATATCAGGCGGGTTAATGTTAATGCGCCTCCTTTTGCAATCAATGATTTAAAAAAATTGCCTCAAGTTGGTATAGGGACTTATCAGGTTTTTCAGGAAACTTATCACAGGCAAACTTATGAGCATATACATCCTTCTAATACTATTAAAGGAAATTACCTTTGGAGGCTTTATGCGATGCACAGAGCTTTTGAAGCAGGAATTGATGATATCGGTCTAGGAGTTTTATTTGGTTTGTATGATTGGAAGTTTGAAGTCATGGCTTTAATTAAACATTCATTAGAATTGGAAAGGGTATTTGGAATTGGTCCGCATACGGTTTCTTTTCCTCGTTTAGAGCCAGCACTAAATACAAAGATGGATGATTTAATGAATTATCAAGTATCTGATGAAGATTTTAAAAAGATAATTTTAGTTTTGCGATTATCAATCCCGCATACAGGTATGATTATTACTGCTAGAGAAAGCGGTGCAATGAGAAAAGAATCACTTGAGCTTGGAGTTACACAAATGGATGCTTCTACAAAAATTGGGGTTGGAGCATATCAAAAAGATACCAATATACAGGATGAACACAAACAACAATTTATTTTAGGAGATCAAAGAAGCCTTGATGAATTAATTAGAGAATTGTGTTCAGAAGGAATGATAACATCTTTTTGTACGGCAGGTTATAGATGCGGACGAACTGGGAAATGTATTATGGACCTTCTCCGTAAAGGAGAGGAAGGGAAGTTTTGTAAGTTAAATGCCATTATTACTTTTCAAGAATGGTTGGATGATTTTTCAAGTGAAGATACTAAGAAAATTGCAAGACCTATCATTGAAAAGGAAATCAATGAAGTCCAAGAAAAATACCCAGAAATTTATCCAAAATTTAAGGAATTTTATGAAAGAACTAAAAATGGGGAACGCGATTTATATATATAAACGGTGATTATGAATAAAAAGGAAATGCTCTATTGGTTAAATGAGAATGATTTAACTAAATGTAAAAAATTATTTGAACGTGCATATGAAATTAAGATAAATGCTGTAGGGAAAACTGTATATTTTAGAGGAATTATTGAACTTAGTAACATATGTCAAAAAAATTGTTATTATTGTGGTGTCAGAAGAGATTCAGAGATAAACAGATATTCGCTATTACAAACAGAGATACTTGATTCTGCCGAATTTGCTTATAAAAAAGGATATGCTTCAATTGTTATTCAAGCTGGAGAACAAACGAGTGAAAAGTATACAGCTTTTATTAGTGATACAATTAAAAAAATAAAAGACCTTTCTAAAGGAGAACTTGGAATTACATTATCTCTAGGAGAGCAAACTAAAGATGTTTACAAAAAATGGTTTAGTGCAGGTGCTCATAGATATTTACTCAGGATAGAAACATCTTCAAAAGATCTATATAAAAAGTTACATCCACAGGATCATTTATTTAAAGAAAGAGTAATATGTTTATATGATCTTAAAGATATAGGATATCAGGTAGGTACTGGTGTTATGATAGGTCTGCCTTATCAGAAAAATAGTGATTTAGCAGAGGATCTCTTGTTTTTTAAAAAGAATGATATTGATATGATTGGGATGGGACCATACATCTTTTGTGAAAAGACACCATTAAGTAAATTTAAAATTGATTTAAATAACAATTTTTATCTTTCATTAAAGATGATTGCACTTACAAGAATTATTATGCCTGATATTAATATTGCGGCAACAACTGCTTTACAAGCCATTGATCCTGTGGGTAGAGAAAAAGCGCTACAAGTAGGAGCAAATATTATTATGCCAAATATTACTCCTAAAAAGTATAGAGTAGATTATCAGCTTTACAATAATAAACCTTGTTTAAGTGAAGAAGCTTTTATGTGTCAAGAATGTCTTGAAACGAGAGTAAAAGTAATAGGAGAAAATATTGGATATAATAAATGGGGTGATTCTATTCATTTTTATAAAAGAATTAAGTGTAAGTAAATGCTTAAGAATTATATGATTTTTTTATTCTTCTACAATGTGTTCTTTGATCTTAATTCCAAAATGCCTTCCACTTTCTTCTACAAAAGCTAGTACATTGTCTCCTTCTTTTAGGTTTACAACAGATACCGGCAAGCCCTCTTTTGTTACCAGGCGAATTGTTTCTGCATTTTGAAGTATTAAAGAAATATTTTTATCTTTAGCGGTTGCCTCGATAAGCATCATTGGTCTTTTCTCAAGCTTTGTCCTTCCTACTATTACTTCCTGTGAAGAACCGTCAGCTTTTACAGCCATAGCAGTATCGCCGCTTTTTATTTCACTTAAGTATTTAGTTCTATCGCCCGGAACTTTTATATATGCATGTACCCCTCCAGCATTGACGCGGAAAGGCCTCTTTTCAACATAAGGATTATCAATGCTTTCAGAATGTACAAGAAAACTTCCCAAAGAGGTGTTTCCTATGAGCATTCCCTCTCCTGGTAACAGATTAGTCGATGTATCTATACAAACCCTGTCGCCCATACCAAGTTTTTTTATTGCTGTTATCTTTGCTTCAATAAGATCAAATCGTTCAGTAGATGCTGAAATAATTTGTGATACTTTTTTTATTTCGGAAAGATCTTGTGTTTTAAGAAGGATTCCATCAGTTCCTTTTTCTAAAACAGATAAAGCTGTTTTTGCTTCTTCTGAATTTGTGACTTCAGCGATAAGGTTTTTACGCTGAGCAATAAGGTTTTCAAGAGGGATAATGGTCCAGTCATCAGTGCTGATAACGAGCAGTTTATTGTGATCTTTTTTTGATGCTTCTATCTCATTTTCTTTAGAACTAATTGTAATAAATTCGATGTCTTTACCCATAACAATAGTACCATCAGGAGCGATCGTGTCAATAACACCAAGTTCACTGACTCTAGAAGACATGCCTTTTTCTACTAAAATAGCATGTGCTCCACTCTCAATAGCTGTAGTAACTATATCTTTATTAAACGGTATGGAACTAACAAAAAACTTTTTCATGAGTTGAGCTCTTCTTTAGCTTTTTTTACGCTATAATCATTGTGAACGATGTTCTTTAAAGCCCTGGTCATTTTTTCAGGTGATTTGTGCTGGAAGGCATTCCTTCCTATAGAGATACCTCCTGCTCCGGCATCCATTGCATCTTTTACCATTTGTAAAAGATCTTCATCTGTTTCTGTCTTTTCTCCTCCTGCTATAACTACAGGTACTGAACAACCTTTAACTACTTCGTTAAAAGATTCCGGTGATCCTGAATAGTTTACCTTCACAATATCAGCACCAAGCTCTGCCCCTACCCTTGCTGCATGTTTAATTACTTTAACATCAAATTCATTTTTAATGTGTTCTCCTCTTGTGTACATCATTGCAAGTAAAGGCATTCCCCATTCCTGACATGAACTGGAAATAAGCCCAAAGTCTTTAAGCATTTCCTTTTCATTGTTTGCGCCAAGATTTATATGGATAGAAACAGCATCAGCACCTAACTTTATGGCTTCTTCTACAGAACAGACTATTGCTTTTGAATGTGGATCCTGACTTAAGCTGGTACTTGCAGAAAGGTGTATAATAAGACCTATATCCTTTCCACTTTTTCGGTGACCTTTTTTTACATTTCCCTTATGAAGGATAATAGCATTAGCCCCGCCTGTAGAGATCTTGTCTACTGCTGAGGTAAGGTTCTCAATACCGAGTATAGGACCTACAGTTACACCATGATCCATAGGTACAATGACCGTTTTCCGGTTCTGTCTATTAATTATCCTTTCTAAACGGACATCTTTTCCTATCATATAAAACACTCCTTTAGATATAATCAGTATATGTATACTATTTATTAGAATAAAAGATCATTCATTATATATCACAACTTCATGATATGAAACTATTTTTTACAATTTAGAATAAAGGTGTAATTTTGATTATTATTTATAAAAAGTTGCAATGCAACGGGTAAAAACGTTTTTGCAATATATGGGGTTTTCCTTTAGATGTTTGAAAAATAATATATTTTGATTATAATAATCTAGAATTATCAAATGTTTATTAAGTAAATTGAGATTTATTGAAAATGGAATATATTAAAAAAAGTTATATTGAATGTATTTACTGCCATCAAAAAGCTCCGTTAAAAACAAAACCGATATATGATGAAAGTTTTAAAAAAACAGGAGAGAAGTTTTCTTGCGGTTTTTGTAAAAAAGAATATGAAGAATCTGAGATTCCATTTGTTAAAAAACAAAAACTTGAAGTAGGTGACAGAACAGCCCTCGAGACATGTTCTAATTGTGAGTATTTTGTCAAAAATATATTTTGTCAAAAATGCATGTTAACAAAAAAAACAGTCAATGTTTATGACTCATGTGATTTTTTTACTGTAAAAAAAGAAACACGGGACCTTCCTTTTTGAGATATCAAAATTCTTTTAATTGCCAAATTCTTAAGTCTTTATTTGACTTGAAGACCTTGTTTTTTATATACTTATATAACAGTATTATTAATAGTGGAGGAATTTAGATGAAAATTATTTTTAATATCCTTATAGAAAGTTCAGAATATTTTGCAATCATTGCAGGTATTTTAGGACTTATGCTTTTTTTTACAATGTCTTTTTCTTTGGATATTCTAAAAATTTTAGGAAAGCTTTTTAACCGACCTTATTCTACAAAAAATATTGAACAATCAGTTAATAAAACCACAAATATCGAAAATGCCCTTTATGCCCGCTCAATGCTCGTTGGTGCAATTGTTAGTTTTGCATCTGTATGGATATTTTTCTTTTTGGTCTTTCAGCTTGATCTTGAAAAGATTATAAAAATATTAAGTATCAAACACGAAATGATACCTTTTATGCTTGCTCTCTTTCAAACAGCAAAACTTTTTAGTATTTTTAGTATTGTTATTTGTTTTATTTTTGGGCTCATATTGTCTTTTGATCGAAATTCAGCTGAAGCAATAAGTAATAAATTAAACAGCTGGTATGATACAGAACGGCTTGAAGAGAAACTTGATAATACTATTTTTAAAGATACAGACACAATATGTTTTCTTCACAATAAGTTTTTTGGATTTCTCGGGCTAATTGCTTCTATTATTTTATTAGTACTTGCAATAACAAATATTGTAAGTTAATAATAAGCATTATTATAAAATCTAGCTTTTTCTGCAAAACAAGCAAGTGGGTATAGCTATATGCTCTTGAATTCTATCCAGAAATAAATTATAAGAGGGAAGATTTAAATTAAATCTATTAATAAAGGGTAAAATGTTTTTTTTAAAATAAACATAAATAAAAGAGCTGCAAAAATATAGAGAATAGTTACTTCATCCCATTCACCTATTACCATACCAAGAGCAAAGCCAGCACATGGAGGATGCTCCGTGTCAGTTACCACCATTATAAATATAGATAAACCTACTGCTACTGCTCCCCAAAAAATAAGAAATGTTTGTGGATTCTGAATCAGATTTTCAAAAAATGTAATTTGTGAGAGAAGATAACATGAATACCCGACACTAGCACCTACAACATAACCGCCGAATAAACGTCTTGGCATTGAAGAATAATACTTTGGCCTTGTAAATACTATAAAGGCAGTTGCTCCTAAAGAAGCAATTGTTACCTTATGTGTAAGAAGATCAATAAAAAATAAAACAAAAAAAATGGATAGTGTTGCTAAAAAACACTGAAATATATACCTTCCGGCATGAGATTTAAATTTACTGTCAATAAAACTAGTAATTTTCATAACAACCTTATTTGTATAGAGTTATTATATCATAGGTTTAAACTTATTTATAAATAAAAACATTTACAGTCTTTAGTTGCAATTTATTTTTTTAAAATCATGTTGCAAAAATAGGTTATATCATTATATTTTAGTGTTTTACTAGGAGAGGTGGCAGAGTGGCTTAATGCGGCGGTCTCGAAAACCGTTTTGCCGGCAACACCGGCAACGAGGGTTCAAATCCCTCCCTCTCCGCCACTTCTCTTTATAAAATGGCGGATCCGCAATAATAAACAACTCACCATCCTCTTTTGGTGGACTTTTAGCACAATCACAGAGGTGAGTAGTTAAATTTATTTTACTCTCAAACGAAAAAAATGAGTTATGCTAGAAAGAGAAGTTTTAGATATCAAGATTTGAGTTTTTTCTGACTTCTGTTTTTCCATCTGTGTTTATTTGTGTGCATTTGTGGCGAATAAGTTTTCGTTTTTTATCTGTCGTCTGTTTTCTGACTTCTGTCTTCTGGCTTTTCAGGGGAAGCGGTGATTTCATTTATAGTCTTTAAAAAATCTTGAAAAATGATGGGTTTTTTTAATATTTTTTTCAATCCGTGAACTTTTACCAATTGTATAAGACCGGGAGACACTTCATAACATGTTGCAATAATCGGTATCTCATGATTTATAACAGATGAGTTTTTAACACGTTCAATAATCTCTATCCAAGTAGGATTTTTTAGTTTACTGGAAAAGATCAAGAGGTCAGGTTTAAACTTTGATAATAATTGAAAAAGTTGAGCACCATTAGTAATACCTGCACTTAAAAATCCGCATGCTTTTAATCTTTCAGATATTGCATCAACAAAGTCTTTGTCTTCATCGATTATTATTATTTGTGTTTTATTGCTCACTTTCCATCTCTCCGGTTATTTTTTCAAATTTTTCCAGTATTTTTTCAAAAGGTGTTGTCTTAAGTATAAAATCTTTTGCTCCGGCTTTGAGAGACTTTTCTACCACTTGAGGATATGCTTCAGATGTATACAACATTAAGTAGGAACTTTTTAAATCCGGATCTTTATTTAATTTTTGCATTGTTTCTATACCATCCATCTCAGGCATTATATAATCAACTAAGATTATCTCAGGCTGGGTTTCCTTTGCTTTTATTATTCCTTCATAGCCATTTTTTGCGGCAATGACCTCATAATTATGAGATGCAAGTTTATACTTTAGATTTGTTGCAAAAAAAGGATGATCATCAATAACAAGAACTTTTATTGTTTTTTTGTCTTCTGTCATAGATCAACAATATCCTTATGTGGTTTAAATCTGTTATAAAGAAAAACAAGTGAGAATGTACTTCCTTTTTCCGGAGCACTTTCTACATGTATATATCCGTTATGCAATGACATTATATCCCAGCATACACTTAAACCCAGGCCAGTCCCTTTACCTTTAGTCGTAAAGAACGGTTGGAAAAGTTTCTTTGTAGTTTCTTCGCTCATGCCGCAGCCGGTGTCATGTATCTTTACAAAAATGCCAAAAGCAGAGGGAAGTTTTCCTGAAGTAATAGTAATGCTACCTTTTTTATTATTCAATGCGTCAACCCCGTTCATTATCATATTTATAAGAACCTGTTTGATCTTTTGAGGATCAAGGGGTATAAGATTTAAAGTTTTATCCAAATTTTTTATGAAGGTTGTTTTTTTAATAGTTTGTAGGATCATCAATGTATCTTCAATGAGCTCATTGATGTTTACTGAAGGGAGTTCTTTGTCAGTTCCTCCGCGGCTGAAAGAGAGGATTTCCATAAAGATTTTTTGAGCAAGACTTGCAGCTTTTTTTATCTCTACTATTTCTTCTTCAACAGAATCCTTGTTTTTTAATTTTTGATCAATAAGTTCACAATAGCCGTTTATTGAAATAAGCAGGTTTTTCAACTCATGGGAAATGCTTGCTGTTAGTTCACCAAGAGTTATAAACTTTTGAATGACTGCTTTTCTATCTGGTGAGATTGACTCGTTTTTTACCAGTGGATTTTCATCCATAAAGAGTTTTCCTGTCTGTCTTCCAATATTCGTGATTAACGCCCGATCGAGGTATAGATAAATCCTTTTTCTTTCATTATCAGAGGGTCATAGATATTTCTGCCATCAATGACAATGGGTTGTGACATAAGATTTTTTATCTTATCAAGATCTGCTTTTTTAAATTCATCCCATTCTGTAGCAATTATCAGAGCTTCACTTCCTTTAAGGGCATCATACATATTATCATGGTATGTAATATTATCAGGTAAGACTTCTTTTGCTTTTTCAGATGAAACAGGATCATAAACATGTAGTTTAGCACAATCTTTAAGAAGAGTTTCAATAATGGGTATTGACGGAGCATTTCGCATATCATCAGTATCAGGCTTAAAAGCAAGCCCCCAGACAGTGATTTTTTTATCCTTAACTATCCATAATGTTTTCTCTATTTTCTTAATGAAATGCTGTACCTGATCTTTATTTACACTTTCAACACTTTTTAGCAAGTTAAAATCGTATCCGAGTTCTTCAGAAATTTTTATAAAAGCTGATACATCTTTCGGAAAGCAGGATCCGCCATAACCAATACCTGCATTTAAAAATCTACGTCCTATTCTCTGGTCAAGTCCCATGCCTAAAGCAACTTCTTTTATATTGGCACCGGATAGCTCGCATATGCGGGAGACTGCATTTATAAATGATATTTTCATTGCTAAAAATGAATTTGAAGCATGTTTTATTATTTCAGCACTCTTAATATTTGTTATTATAAGTTCTCCGCCAAGAGGTTTATATAATTTGTCAAGAATGTCTGCAGCTTTTTTACTATTAACTCCGATAACTATCCTGTCAGGGTGCATAGTGTCGTAGATAGCAGTGCCTTCTCTTAAAAATTCTGGATTAGAAACTACATCAAAATCAATAGTTTTATCCTTGATATTTCTTTTGATGGTTTCTTCTACTTTTTCACTTGTTTCTACAGGGACAGTACTTTTATCTATTATTATCTTATATTCGTTTATGTGTTTTGCTATAGAACGTGCAACATTTTCAACAAAACTAAGATCTGCTCTTCCGTCACTCCGCGGAGGTGTACTTACACAAATAAAAATTATTTGTGAGTTAACAACACCTTCTTTTATCTCAGTTGTAAAAACGAGACGTCCTTCATCAACATTCTTTTTTACCATCTCATCAAGACCGGGTTCATAAATAGGTATTTTACCGTTCTTGAGATCTTTTATCTTTTTTTCATCATTATCTATACAGATAACTGAATTACCTATTTCGGCAAGACTTGTACCGGTGACAAGTCCGACATAGCCCGTGCCGATTACGCAGATGTTCATAACTGCTCCTTTCTAACTTGATTTAAACCAATCTATAGTTGTATGCAATCCCTGCTCAAGCATAACTGCTGGATTCCAACCTAATTTTTCTTTTGCTAATGTTATATCAGGACGTCGTACTTTTGGGTCATCTACCGGAAGATCCTTGAAAGTCAACTTACTCTTGCTGTTTGTTAGCCTAATAATTGTTTCAGCACATTCTTTTATTGATATTTCACTGGGATTACCAATGTTAACAGGTGTATTTATATCAGACATAGCCAGGCGGTATATTCCGTCAATCAAATCAGAAATATAACAAAAGCTTCTAGTCTGATCACCTTTCCCATAAATTGTAAGATCTTCTCCATTAAGCGCCTGAGTAATAAAATTGGGTACAGCACGTCCATCATTTTTTCTCATCCTTGGTCCGTAGGTGTTAAATATGCGAATGATGTGTGTGTTAACGCCATGGTATCTGTTATAGGCCATGGTGAGTGCTTCGGCAAAACGCTTGGCCTCATCATATACACCTCTTGGTCCTATTGGATTTACATTGCCCCAGTATGATTCAGGCTGAGGATTTACTAGAGGATCTCCATATACTTCTGATGTGGAAGTAAGAAAAAAAGATGCTTTTTTGTCTTTAGCAAGTCCTAGTGTTTTATGTGTACCAAGAGCACCGACCTTTAAAGTAGGAATTGGATATTTTAAATAATCAATAGGAGAAGCAGGAGAGGCAAAGTGAAAAACATAATCAATATTTCCGCTTATATAAAGATATTCTGTAACATCTTGATTGATAAACCTAAATTTTTCATTGCTGTCATGATGTTCGATATTTGCAACTGTTCCCGTAATAAGATTGTCTATACAAATTACTTCATGCCCTTCATGAAGAAGTTTATCACAAAGATGAGAGCCCAAAAAACCAGCTCCTCCAGTAACAACGATACGCATGTCATGCTCCTTTTAATTTAAATATTTTCATCTATTATAATTAAATTTTACTTTTTTGCATATTTTAAAAGAATAATCACTTTTGCCACGAAGGATTTTCACATTTACCAAAATCTTTGGTTATCTGAATTTCCTGACGAGTAAAAATATCTACAGCATAAATATTACTTCTACCAAAGCGGTCGCTCTGGTAGATAAGATGTCTGCCGTCAGCTGCCCAATCAGGGTTTTCATCATTTCCGCGGCTTTCAACGATTGGGAAACTGACTCTTTCCTTAAAATCATATACATATATGTTAAAACGTCCGTTCTTCATCGAAGCATAAGCTATCATATCACCTTTGGGATTCCAGACAGGAGAGGTGTTATAACGCCCGTCATATGTTATTCTTTGAGGTTTTTCATTTCCTTTTTGGATAAAGATCTGAGGAGTCCCATATCTATTAGAAACAAAAGCAACAGATCTTCCGTCAGGAGATATTGTGGGATCGCCTTCTACGGCTCTATGATTAGTGACTCTTAATAAATGATTTGTTTTGAGGTCTTTTACATAAATTTCTGGATTACCATCCTTGCTAGCTGTAAAAGCTATGAACCTTCCATCAGGTGAAATATTTGGACTTACATTTAAGCCAGGAAGATGTATGGCTGTAGAGTTCTTTCCTGTTTTTAGGTCAATTATGTAAATAGCAGGATTTCTTTTTCTATATGATACATATGCAAGCTTATCTTCTCCCGTGAACCAACATGGTGTTATTGAAAGTGTTTTTTCATTAAAAAGACGTGTTCTTTTTTTACATGCTATATCAGAGACTACAATGGTTTTTGTTTTATAATAGTCAGTAGTAAAAGCAATTTTTTTGGAGAATATTGGAGGGTTACCTGTAAGATGTTTCAAAATATCATCAGTTATTGTATTTACAATATATTGAACTTCATTAGCATTGCTTTGATATCCTTTACCAAATATTCTTTTCTGGTCAGATGGAGAGAATACCTCGTATTCAATCTTTAAAGTATTGCCGGAAATAATGGTGTTTCCTTTTATTAATATTTCTGCTGTCAGTGCTTGCCATCCCTTAAAATCAATAAAACCCTTTTTAATATCTTGCGTTTGCTGGTCTACGACAAAAGATTGATTTGGCACCATTTGAAAAAAACCTGAGAATTCCAGATTTTTTTGTAGAAGAGAGGATACTTGTTTAGATTTATATGTATTTCCTGTAAAGGGGGCAACAGCGACTTTTGTCCTTTCGCCGAATTTTTTAGAAATGGAAAGTGTTACTTGGGAATATGCAAGATTGCAAAATGACAGCATGCATAGAAATGCTGCAGCAAATATGATCAAAGTTGATATTTTCAGCTTTTTTTTCATTCTTTTAATGTAAAATCTATAGCAAAATCAATAGGTTTATTACCTGATTTTTCTGGTATAGGCGGAAAAGGAGACGCGCTTTTTACAGCATTTACAGCACTTATATCAACGACTGCTATTCCGCTGCTTTTTAAAATCCTGACCTTTTTGGCTGAGCCATTTTTCTGCAATGTAAACCCTATTGTGAGTTTTACAGTTTCAAGACCGCTCATAAGAATTCGGCTTGGTTGTTGCCAGGAATTTTCTATCTTACTCTTAATTTGAGCCAGATACCAGTTTTCTTTTATTGTTGTACGAATATTTGTTGTTGTTTTTGGAGTAGATGATTGTTTTTTTGTTACCTTAGGTTTTTCTTTAAGCTTTTCCTGTAGGCGGTTTTTTAGGTCATCAGGTGTGTACTTTTTAACAATTTTTTTCTTTTTAACTGGTTTAGGTTTTGATTTTTTAGGTTTGGGCTTCTCGGGTTTGGGCTTTGGTTTTTCAGGTTCAGGTTTAGGCTTAACAGGCTCGGGTTTAATCTCTGGTTCAACAGGAGTAACTATTTGAAGACTTTCTATAACTTCTATTTTTTTCTTTTTTTCAGGACAGCTTGGAAAAAAAAGGATAAGGCTGATTATTGCTAGATGGACTATCAACGAAATTATAAAATGCTTTTTTGTTTTCATGAATGTTTTTCCCTAGTAACAATACCAATATTCTCAAAACCAGCACTTTTAATGCTGTCCAGAATATCTACAATAGCTCCATATGAATTTTTGTAATCAGCTTTGATGAGTACAGTCATATTCTTTTTTACCTTTGCAAGCGTATACAAAGAATTATTCAAGGTTTCCTTGCTTACTCTTTCTCCATCAAGATATATCCAACCCTGTTCATTTATTTCTATAGTGAGGCTTTCTTCGCTTTCTATTTTACTTGCTTTTGAACGAGGTAAAGTAATATTTATACCTTGTTCAAGTATGGGAGCAACAAGAATAAATATTATAAGTATTACAAAAGTGACATCAACAAGAGGTGTTATGTTTATTTCGCTTAAAGGTGTCTGACCTTCGGAAGAGAATTGTTTTATTAAATATCTTCTTTTTTTCATTATTCATTATCGCTTTGCATTAACCTTAGTTTTTCGATTTTATCTAAAAGTTCCAGAGAAAAATTGTTTATCTCGACCATTTCTTCTTTAATGCAGTTTATGGTGTAGTTGTAAACGACAACAGCAGGAATAGCTACAATAAGACCTGCTACTGTAGTTATAAGTGCTTCAGAAAGACCGGGAGCGACTGCTGTAATGCTTGCTGACCCCATCATTCCCATATTTCTAAATGATTTCATAATGCCCCAGACTGTTCCTAGAAGCCCAAGAAAAGGGCTTATGGATGCTATTGTTGCAAGTACAAAATTAGAATCCTCCATTTTTATTCGCTCTTGTGATATTACTTTTTGTATAACTATTTCAAGAGCTTCTATATCTCCTTCATCTATTCGGTCTTTTATCATAATGCTTTCTCTGAGGGATTCGGTGCAATTGTTAAATACGTTAAAAAGGGGAGAGTTCAAAAATAGTTGTTCATTAAGTTCAATATTTAATATGTTGCCTCTTTTACCTTTTATTTTTTTTAAAAACAGCTTATTTTCCTTTCTTATTTTTTTAAAAAAGAAAAACTTGTTTTGGACTATAGACCATGCATATATCGAAAGTACTGCCAGTATAATGAGAATAAATTTCCCAAAAGGGCCGGATTCTAAAAAAGAGGTTAATAAAACATTTTGCATTAAACTTTTCCTTTATATGTAATATTAAAAGATTTATATTTAAAATTCAAAATAATCTTTATTTAATTCATGTATAAATTAAAATTACACGAAAAAAAAGACATCGTTAAAAAATCAAGAAATTGGAAAATTACAGGATATATCGAAGAAATATATGTGTTTATTCTTTTTTATCTGATGATTTAGGTTTTTTGGGGCCGTCTTCAGGGCCTTCATCCCAAACCCATTTAGGTTTTGGCTTTTGTTCTCTTAACTCTTCGAAGTAGTCCGGATTCAGCTCAGAAATATCCATAAAATGGGTTCCGGTAAGTTCATCGCCAAGTGATTCTTGAGAAAGGTCATTGATCTCTTCTTCAAAAATCATCTCATCAGAAAAAGGAACTATTTCAAATTGCATTTCAACATCACTTATAAAAATAGTGTCTCCGGTTTTCAGCTGTTCATTTCCAAGTATCATACAGCCATTTACAACAACACCATTTTCACTGCCTTCATCAAATATGTAAAAATTCTCTTCTTTTTCTTTCCATTCGATACGGGCATGGTGGCGTGAAACAAGATTCTTGCTTATAACAAAAGAATTGTCTATATCTCTCCCTATGGTAAATCTGTTTTTTATAAAGAAAACCGGAGTTTCCGGAAGTCCTTTGAGAATCGATAATTTTCCTGCATTTTCCCGTGCCATATTTTTATGATAATTCTTTGGGAATAATTTTTCAATGAAAAATTTTAAATAAAGGACTAAAGTATTTGTAATGCTAAATTCATATAATATAAACGTAATCAGTAACAGTAGAAGTTAAATTATTAAATAATTGAAAAATTGAGTTTTGTTTTTGCAGAAAAGATATTATACTAAGTACAATCTTAATGGAAGAAGAGGGGTCTTTAGTGGAAGATTCTAGTTTAAAAATTGCTGTTGTAGAAGATGATAATTCTTTACGTGAATTATTAAAAATAAGACTGGGAACTCAGGGGTTCGATGTCTGTGATTTTGCTAATGCTGAGGATGCTGAAGAAGCTCTTCTAAAAAATCCTGTTGATGTCATACTTCTAGACGCTAATCTTCCTAAAAAGCTGGGCGTAGAGCTTGCAAAAGAGATAAAACAAGATCCTGCATTTGGAAATCCCAAAATAATTATAATTACTGGAGTTTCTTTTTCTGTTGAAAATATAAAAAGGCAATGGAAAAACAAATATCTTATAGATGATTACATAGAAAAACCGTTTGATTTTAATATTCTATTACAAAAAATAAAAGGTGAACCTGAAGAGGCAGATTAGGCCTTGTTAACATCTTTAATTGGAGGAAATTATGAAAATTTTTAAAATGTTTGCTATCTTGTTAGCTTGCAGTGTTGTATTTACAGGTTGTAAAAAATCGGCTAAAAAGGATGCGACAGCCACGGATGCTACTCTTGGATATAAAGATATCCCTCTTACTGAGATATCTTTAGAGAATTTTGAAGAGCCTTCGGAAGAACTGGCATTTATTTTTAGAAGTATACATTTTGATTACAATAAATATAATATCAAAAGTTCTGATGCCTCTATCTTAAATGATATTGCAGGGTGGATGAGAGAAAATCCTTCTAAGCTTCTTCTTATAGAAGGCCATTGTGATGAAAGAGGATCAAATGAATATAATCTTGCACTTGGTGAGCAAAGATCACTAAGCGTAAGAAGATATCTAATTAGTCTTGGTCTTGACCCGGCTAGGCTTCATACCGTAAGTTATGGTGAAGAAAGGCCTATCGCTTTTAGTCAAAATGAAGAATCCTGGAATAAGAACAGGCGAGCAGAGTTCCTTATTTCAAAATAATTCATACGGTTTTTCGGGATTGTCGTTATGATAAAAAAAATATTTTACATTTTGCCTACAGTTTTATTAATGGCTGGTTGCGTAACTGATGAAATAGCTAATAAACAGGACGTACGTCTAGTCAGAACACAGGTCAATGAACAGGTAATACAGCTTGAAGATAGAATAAATGCATTGACAGGTCAAGTTGACGGTCTTGAGAGGAACATTGAAAACTTGCAGCAAAAGATGGGAAGTCTCGAAAATTCTGTGAGTAATAAAATGTTTAATTATCAAAAAGAAGTCAAAGAGATGCAGAATGAACTTAAGTCCACAAAAAAATCTTTGTCGGATGATTTTGAAAGAAAAATGAACATAGTTATCGAAGAAGTTATAAATGAAAATAAAAAAATAGCTGAAAAAATAAATGTTCTTCAAAAAGATAAATATGATTTGGGAGTATATCACACTGTTGATAGAGGAGAGACCTTATCACATATAGCTTCAAAATATGGAATTAGTGTTGATGATATAATTTCATCAAATGAGTTGGAAAACCCGGATCGCCTTAAAGTAGGCCAGAAGCTATTCATTCCACAAAATTAGAATTATAAAATTCAGAAGACTCTTCTTTTTGGTATTACAGCTTATTAATAATGTAGATTACTTGTTTTTTACCTGATTAAAAAAATTATTCAGAAGTAAGGCTAAGGTCATCTTGCCGTGATATAATAATATCTTCTTCTTTTTCTTCCGGTAAACGCTCTACAAGGTCTTCTGTTCTAGGAAGACGTGAAGTATCGACAGTGTTTATATTAGGCACTGATTCTTTAGTTTCTTGTTCCCACATAGGTTCTGAAATTTTTGGCTTTTTGTCTGCAGATTTTTTCTTTTCTTTTCTTTCTTTCTTTTGCAAGTTAACAGAGACTGTTGTGGAGAGCCCCGGTGTTTGCATAGTTATACCAAATATAAAATCAGCTATTTTAAGAGTCGTTTTGGAATGAGTAATTATTAAAAACTGTGTTTTATCAGTAAAGCTTTTTAGAAGGTCTAGAAAACGAAGAATATTAGATTCATCAAGAGGAGCATCAAGTTCATCAAGCACAGAGAAAAAACTTGGTTTCAATTTGAAAATCGAAAAGAGTAAAGCAATTGAAGAAAGCGCTTTTTCTCCACCTGAAAGAAGAGAAATGGTCTGATTCTTCTTTCCAGGCGGTTTTGCCATTATCTCAATACCAGATTCAAGTATATCATTTTCATCGATTAGCGAGATATCTGCTTTACCGCCTCCAAAGAGTAAAGTAAATATTTCCCTGAAGTTCTGTCTGATTTTCTCAAAATTTTCTGCAAACTGGTCTTTTGCCTGTTTGTTAAGCTTATTAATTATTTTGATTAGAGAAACTTTTGCATTATGAAGATCATTTTGCTGGGTTTGTAGAAAAGTATATCTTTCCTGGAGTTCATCATATTCCTTTATTGCATCAAGGCTAACAGGTCCAAGATATTTCAATCTTTTCCTTAATTTCTCGATCTCTTGTTCCATCTCCTGAATAGTTTCACCGCTCTCAAGAGGTGATTCATCTATTGGTTCCGGAACGTCTTCATATTTTGCAAGATAACTTTCTATAAGATGAGATAGGTTGCCTTCCAACTCAGTATGATGAATATTCAGTTTTGTAAGATCTTCCTGCTCAACCTGAAGGTTTACATTATTATTATGTATCCCTTGTGTCATCATTTCTTCTTCTTTACGAAACCTTACTCTATCTTGTTCAATAGAAGAAATATTTGATTTTATCTCTTCCTCTTTTGTGCGTTTTTCATTAATAGCTTTATTTAACTCTGTTATTTGCCCGGCAAGAGCTTCGTCGGAATGCATAAGGTTGGATATTTCAGCTTCTTTTCTGCTTACCTCAGACTGGTTATCATTAATATTACTTTCTATTTCAATATTTCTTTTTTTGATACTGCTTATTTTTTCTGTTATAGATGTCTGTTGTATTCTGATTTCAGATATAGCATCTCTTAAAACATCGATATCATTGACTTTTTGTTCTATTTGTTTTTTATGTTCTAGCAGCTCGCTTTCAACTAAGGAAGTATTATGCTGAATATCTGCTACCATGTTTTGATAATCAGTTTTGCTCTTTTCAAGCTCTTTTGTTTGATTATCTATCATGACGAGTTCAGAAGAAATCGTCTCAAGATTTTGCTGAATTGATTCGAATTTGCGTTTTTCTTCTCTTACTTCAGTTTCTTTCTCATGAAATGCTATACGTTTTTCAGTAAAGAGTTTTTCGCATTGTTGCATTCTTGAGGAAAGATCCTCTATTTCTATGCGCTTTTGTTTTGTTTTATTCTGAAAAACTTCCAATTCGGATGTTTTTTCATCAATTTTTTGCTTTAGTTCTGTTATTTCAGATTTTCGTGAAATAATGCCTTTGAGAGTTCCTTTTAAATATCCTCCCGTCATTACGCCAGATGCATTAATATGGTCTCCGTCGACTGTAATAAAATTATACCGTCCACTCCAGCTTTTAGCACTTTTGGTTGCTATATTAAGATCTTTAACAAGTATGTAGCTTCCAAGCAAGTGATGCATGACAGAACTGTATTTTTCATCGTAACGGATAAAATCAAGTACATGGCCTATTATCCCTTCCTGAGGCTTATAAGAAGATTTTTGAGAATTAGATAAAAGGTCTAGAGGAAGAAATGTAGCGCGTCCCAGTTTGTTTGACTTCAAATATTCTATTGAAAGAGTAGCATCATCAGCATGTTCCACAACAATATTCTGAATCCTGTTTCCCAGGGCGATTTCAACAGCATCTGCATGCTGCTTATCAACATTTATGATATCAGAGATGGTTCCTATAATGTTTTTTAGAGGGCTGTTTTCCTTATTTTTTATTTCCATTAGTTTTTTTATGCCAAAAAAGAAGCCTTCATAATTTTTTTCAAGCACGGTAAGGGCATTTAGGCGTGATGTTTTTTCTAATAATTTTGACCTAAGATCTATAAGATTTCTTTCTTCTGAATCAAGTACAGTTTTTGTTTCTTCAATGGTTATGTGGAGCTGTTCTTTAAGGTTCTTTTCTTCTTCCAAAGAATGTTTCAATGAGAGAACTTCTTTAAGTCTTGTTTCAAGATTGTGATCTGTATTTGAAAGCATCCGAGAAAGAGATGCTCTTTCTGTTTGTATTCTTTCTTTTTGACTGTTAAGGCTATTTATTGTAGCGCAGGTTTCTATCAGTTTGTTCTTGATGCGTGATTCTTCCTGTGCCGCTTGCAGTGAAGTGCTTGTTTTTTCTTGCAATATACTTTGAGATTCTTCGATAGCCTCTTTACTGATAGTTACCTGATGTTCTTTATGGGAAAGAAGGCTATTTTTTTCAGAGAGTGACTGCTTAAGCTCTTCTTCATTTGCAGCAGATTCTTCAAGAAGAGAATGCCACTCTGAAACTCTTCCCTCGAGACGCTTTATTTCTGATTCCAGTGATCCTTTGTATTCAAGATTATCCTGTATCCTTTTTTCATTTAATACTCTTTCTTGAATACTGTGTTCTATGGAGTTATTAATCAGATTTAGGTTTTCAAAGCTTTGTTTATATATTTCATCTGAATCTTCAAGGTTTATTCTTATTTTATGAAGCTGTTTTTCGAGTAAAGCAATAGCTTCCCTTATGCGTTTTATTGTTTCTTCCTTTTCATTGCTGTTTTTTTCTAAAGCAGAGATCTCATGACGGAATTCATTTGTTTTAGTATATGTAAAATATGTCTCGAGATACCTTAAGCGCTCAAAACACTCTTTATACTTTTTTGCTTTGCCTGCTTTTATCTTAAGAGAAGCAATTGTTTTCTCGATCTCTCTTACAATATCATTGACGCGGGTAAGGTTCTCATCGGTTCTTTGGAGCTTTCGGAGTGCTTCATTACGTCTGGTCTTGTATTTAGTAATGCCTGCAGCTTCTTCAAAAAATACACGCCGGTCTTCCGGTTTAGATGTCAATAGCTGGTCTATTTTTCCTTGTGCCATAATAGCATATGAATCATTGCTCATACCTGTATCCATGAACAGTTCCTGAATATCTTTCAAGCGGCACTGTTTTTTGTTTATCAGGTATTGGCTTTCGCCGGTTCTAAATAGACGTCTTGTTATTCTTATGTCTATGTAATCAAGTGGCAGTTTGTTTTCTGTATCTTCTATTGTTATTGAGACTTCTGCCATTCCAAGAGGTTTAAGGGAAGTTGTTCCATTAAAAATTATATCCTGCATATTTGAGCCACGGAGTTTGCTTGGGCTTTGCTCTCCAAGAACCCATCTTATTGCGTCTACAACATTACTCTTTCCACATCCGTTTGGACCTACTATAGCGGTGGTTCCATCGTTTATCTCAAATACCGTTTTTTCTCCAAAGGATTTAAATCCCAATATTTCAATTCTTTTTAGTCTCAAAATGCCCGTCCTTTGATCTAATTTTACTTAAAGTAAACTTGTACAAGTTTAATTTTATATAACTATATATGTCAATATAAAAAAGAGTAAAATAAAAGAAAAAAAAGTAATATTTATTGTAAGTAAACTTTACTTAAAGTAAAATTGCAAGATACAAGAAATTATTTTATAAAAATATCTATATTAAAGACACAATTTATTGATTCTAAATTTAAAAGTTTCTATATATAATAAATAACTATTAACTTGTCAATAATTGTTATTTTGTTAAAATCAAAAGCTATAAGTAAAATAAAGGTAAAAAGTTTTATGAAAAAATTACAAATATTAATAGTTGATGATGAGCCGATCATACAAAAGCTTTTTAAAGATTTTCTTACCGATGAATATGACGTTTATACGGCAATAGATGGAGAAGAAGCTTTAAAAGTTCTTGGTCGTATTAATATAGATGTAGTCTTCAGTGATGTACACATGCCGCGTATGGGAGGTGTTGAGGTATTAAAATCAGTAAAAGAAAATTATCCGGTCCTTCCCGTTATAATGATGGATAGTTTTCCTGAGATCACATCACAGAAAATGCAGGAGATGGGAGCTTTTGCTTTTATTCATAAACCCTTTTATTTAAGAGAGATAAAGGCTGTTTTAAAGGAAGTAATAGAATCAAACTTGAGTGAATCGAAGTTTTCTGGAGAAAATAGAAGAAAAGATCAGAGATTTCCTTCTTTACTGGAAGTTACTTATAAGGTAGAAGGCATAGACGGTCATGATGAGGAAAAAAGTCTTAGTAAAAATTTAAGTACATCAGGCATCCTTATAGAAAGTTCTCAATACTTAAAAAAAGATTTGATAGTCATTCTTAAAATCAAGATTCCTGAAGATGGTCAAAAGAAATTTATAACTATAAAAGGCCAGGTAAAGTGGTGCATGGAAAAACGGCTTGGTGAGCGTTATGATACTGGCGTGCAGTTCCTTGAAGGTCAGGAAACTGAACTAAATCAAATAAAGAATCTTCTTAGCAATTTTTACACAAAGTAAATTTTTTTTTATTTTAGCGTAAACTTTACAACAATTCCTTTGCTAACTCCTTCTGTCGATACATATATTTTTTCAGGTGAAATGATCTCAATAAAAGAGTTGATAATAGCTATTCCTGATTGTACTAGATCTGCTCTTCTTGAATGTAAATTATAAGATCTACAAAGAGTTCTTAAACTTATTTTTTGCAAGTTATTTTCGAGTTTACTGAACTGATCAGGGATAAAGATCTTTTTAGATATCATTTTTGCATTGAAGGTCTTCTGTTTTAATAAAATGCTTGCAGCAGTTGTAAAGCTGCCGCCAACCCCTACTAAAAATATAGAGTCCTTAAAATGTTTGGTGATATTTTTTCTTAAATTTCGTTTAACTTCTAAAATTATGCTTTTAGAATTAAAGGGAGATAACATTTTTTCTTTTATGCTAAGAGCACCGATTTCAATGCTTTTTTGTGCTATCAGATTGTTTTTTTCTGATATGATTATTTCGGAACTTCCAGCACCTATATCTAGATAAATACCTTTTTTTGATTTTAAAACATTCTTTAAGCTTTGTGATGCACCTAGAAAAGTAAGCTCTGCCTCTTTTTCCCCTGATAGGATTTTTAAAGGTACGCAAAAGACGTTCTTGACGGTTTTAGAAAAATCTTCTTTGTTGCGGAAGTTTCTAAGTGCGCTTGTGCCAAGTATAATTGTTTTTTCTGCACCAGATTTTTTCGCCCGATTAAAAAATATTTTGATAATACTCAGTGCTTTTTGTTCCTTTTCTGTGGATAACCATTTTTTCTCTATGTCTTCTCCTATCCTCAAATAATCAAGTTCTCTTGCTATAAGACGGAGTTTACTGTTAAATAAACTATATTTGACAGTATTTGTACCTATTTCTATTACAGCATATTTCATGGATCGATCCTTAAAAGCACTCCGTCTAATTGCTGAATTCCTGTATCAAAAAGTATTTTATGTTTTATATTTAAATCATTGAACTGTTGTAAATATTTTTTATCAGTAAAGATATAAATAAGATCAGGTTTCTTTTCAATAACTGCTTTTATATCTTCTATATTTTGGCATGAGATCACTTTTCTTTTACTATAATACACCAGATCTTCATTACCTATCCCGTAAGAATAGACTATGTCGTTTTTATCTAGCTCATCATCTACTTTAAGTGTAAAAGGTTTTAGTGATCGCTGAGAATCAAGAAGAGGTGTTATCATGTTAACAGAAAAAAGATTTAAAAAAAGGATCCCGAATGCAGTTATATAAAATGTAAGCAGATATCTTTTTTTGTATAAAGCTACTATTATAATTATTCCTGTAAAAAAGATCACAAAAGATGTAGTGAGCATTGCTATGCTATGTTTTTCAATAAAAGGCTGTATCTTTTCAAACATTATTTGATCAAATTCTGAAAGATGTGGTAATGATATGTTGTAGACAAAACTTTGCAGAGAGTTGTTCTGAAAAACAAAAAATAAGCTTGCCAGGATTATAAAAAAGGTTGCATTTAGAAAAGAGGAAATTTTGTAAAGTACTGGAAAAACCTTTTTTTGGGAAGTATCTGTAAACTCAGCTATGTATATTCCTGTCAAGATGGATGCTGAGATATAAAGAGGAAGTATATATACTCCTCGTTTACTTCCTGAAAAAGAAAAAAATAGAAAAATAAATGAAAAACACATAAATGAAAAAAACATTATCTTTTTTTCATATATTCTTCTATTTATTGTTGTAATACATCCTGCAATAAAAAAGAAACTCCAGGGCATGAAACCGCCAATAAATTTTGCGATATAATATGTAAAAGGGTGTTTATGGTCAAATGCATTAAAAAATCTGTTTATGTTCTGAACAATAAAAAATTCATAAGCAAATTCTTTTCCTTTTATAAAAATAATAGTCAAATACCAGCTGGAACTTATTAGCACAAAAATTAGTAACCCC
Organism: Candidatus Auribacterota bacterium; assembly: GCA_023144635.1. Classification (GTDB taxonomy): domain Bacteria; phylum Auribacterota; class JAFGBW01; order JAFGBW01; family JAFGJP01; genus JAGLFH01. The sequence continues at coordinate 182,934 of JAGLFH010000030.1, forward strand.
CATAGATCTATACATTTAGGGATGAAGGATAAATTGCGGTCAAAGAGAAGAAATAAAAATATTCCACCTGTTATAAGAACAATGCCTGCTGGTCCTTTTGCGAGAACAGCCAGTGCAGAAACGGTATAAAAAAGGAGTAGATATGATTTTTTTTGCTTTTCCGTAAGATTTTGATGAAAATAATAAAACCTAAAAAAAAGTAGAAGGGCGGTTCCTACAAGTACAGAGAACATAAGATCTATTTGGGCGACCCGTGACATCCAAGAAGATTTATTAGCAGTTAGAAATATTATTGCAGCAAAAAAACGGGAATTGATATTTGTGATACCAGAAAGAATAAAAAAAATGATAAATGCTCCTATAAGAAAAGATAATGAAGAAGGAAGCCTTGAAGAAAAGGAATCGACCTGCTTCTTTGTGAAGACTGAAGCAATGCACTCCATCCAATGAAAAAGAGGAGGCTTCCAAGGAAGAAATTCTTTGTTGAATTTTGGTACCAGATAATCGTTGCTTTCGATCATTTCTTGAGCGATCTCAGCTTCACGTGTTTCTCCAGTACTCCATAGGTCACGATCGCTTATTTTATAAAAGGATGTGATGAACCAAAAAATTAAAATAGTAAGTATTGGTATAATGCTGTTTTTTTTTGTCATTTTTTGTCAGGATTTTTATTTGAGATCAAATATACAGGATAAAGAGATGGAGATCCTTCCTTCAGAACAAAAGGTATGTGGATTCCTTCTTGTATTAAATGATTATAATCTTTTTTTCTTATAAGAAAAAAAGACTCTTTATCGTTGCTTTTCATAATATGTTCAAAAGTATCTCTTCCCATCCCCTTATCAGGTGTTCTAGGTTCAATAAAGCGGTTAAGATAAAAGACAAATTCGTCATTCCAGAATCCGTAAAACCAGAGATCCTTATTTGATACAACACTTTTTATGTCTCTGCAAAAAGAGCGTATGTTTCTGTTACTGTCTATGATAGGTAATATCATCAAACAACTGTAAAGGAAAAGAAACGTCATTAAACAAAGAGATGTTGATAAATATGATGATAAATTCTTTTTTATCATTGCAAATACGGAAAGTATTATAGATATAAAAAACAGAGTGATAGTAAAGGGGAATATTTTATTAGCATGTTGTAATATAAGCTTTGCTTTTTGTAGATCACTTGAAGAAAAAAATTTCATTAGAAAAGGATTTTGTATATTAGGATTTAGGCTATAGAAAAGAATGACAGAAAGGGAAAAGAGCAATACGATAATTAATACAGAAGATATAAAATATGTAAGAGTAAAAGATTTTAAAGGTTTTTTTGAACAGAATGCTTTTGCAATTAAAAATGATGCAGCAGGATATATTGGAAGAATGTAATCTCCTCTTTTTACTCCGGCAAGAGTAAATAGTAAAAAAGTCATTACAATATATGAAACGAGTATAAAATCAGAAACAGTTTTTTTGTCCCTTTTTAAAAGAACCGGCAATAAAGAAATAAAAAAAAGGCTCCAAGGAAAAAAACCGCTAATAAATTGAGGAATATAAAACCAGAAGGGCTGACGTTTAGAAAATTCCTTTGCTATCGATAACCCTGAAGGGCCTATAAAGCGTCCTAGGTTATCTGATATGATGAATTTATAGAAGAATCGTCCGTCTGTCTTGATAATGATAGCTGTATACCACGGAAGGATTATCAGGCATAAAACAATTAAACCTTTACCTAAAAAAAAATGTTTCAGATCTTGGTATTTTTTATTTATCAAAAAATAACTTAAGATGGGCAAAGATGGAAGTATAAATCCTGCCGGACCTTTGCAAAGAACTGCAAATCCTGAGGAAACAAAAAATAAATAATAAAAGAGCTTTTTTGTTTTTTGCTTTTCCTCTTGTTGATAGTTAATAAAAAAAACTACCTGAGAAAAACAAAGGACTGCAAAAACCATATCCATACGTGATACTTGTGACATCCAGAATACCTTTGGAGAGGTAATAAGTATTGCAGATGCAATAATAGATGTAAAAATTTTGTTTTTATCTTTTTCTAATCTAAAAAAAAGAACCATAATAAATATCAGGCTTAAAAAAGAAGGAAGTCGACTGGAAAGTTCAGATACAGAGCCTAAAAAGAATGAACAAATCGCAATGAGCCAAAAGAAGAATGCAGGTTTTTCATTATCTTCAACACCGTTCAAATGAGGAACAACAAAATCATTATGCTCAAGAAATTCTTTTGCTATTTGAGATGATTGCGTCTCTAGTGAACTCCATAAACCCCTTTGAGATCCAATAATTAAGGAAAGTACAAGCAGTGTGAGCACCGTTAAAAGGGAAATTAAAATGACGTATTTTTTTGCACTGTCTCGCATGATCATTTTATTTTATCGCATGAACTGCAAATGGGTATAGAAGTTATTTTGTATTCGTTGTTCAATTTCCGAAGTGATTGATATTTTTTACTTTCCCAAACATTTTTTAGGCCGGATTCAAGCACGTTGCCTATAATATAATCTCCATTAAAATCATAACAACAGGGTACAACATCACCATTCCATAGGATCTGCATTATTGGACGGCTTACCATAGGGCATAAAGGTTTTTTATTCTTTTTTTGGAGCTTGAATTTCCTTCCTGATCCGTAATTATGAAAATGGCTGAATTCAACATTTGCCTTTCCTATCCACTGAAATATGAAGCTGATAAATTCTGAAATAGAGCCTATATATTTTACACTTACTCTTGGTTTTGAGCTTTTGAGTGTTTTTTTTAATTTAATGAAATCCAAAATATTTTTTCTAATTGCTGCATATTTTAATGGCCGATGAATGTTTTCATAATCACAAGCTGTTATTCCATAAAAACTTATCTTTATTTTGTCAACACCTGAAAGTATTATTTCTTTTGCGAGATCTCCTTTAAGAAGAGAAGCGTTTGTTACAAAAAAAAGTCGTGTATTAGGTAGCTTTTTTCTAGCATAAATTATCTTTTTTACAAAATCATTATCAAGTAAAGGTTCACCGAATCCCTGCAGATGCAAGTCTTTGAGCTTATCTGGATCACATTGGTCTAAAATAGTGCAAAAATTTTCAAACGACATTGTGCCTTGAGGACGGGTTAATTTTTCTCTTGGGCATATTGTACAACTTGCATTGCAATTTATTGTGTTTTCAATTCGTATTTGTACAGGAAAATTTTTGTATGCGGTCTTCATATGATTATGATATTCTACAATTAAATTTTTCAATTTTATAGTAACTTTACAACTAATCCAGTATTTTAGTCAAAGTATCTTAAAGAATAAAGAATCTAAATTTTAAAAAAATAGTAATAACATACATTAATATGAAAAAGCAAACGTATTATAACAGTCTTTTGATAGGGCTTTTAATCAATGTAAGTTTTATCTTGATCTTTGTAAATTCTCTACAAGCGTCTTTGATAAAATCTACACGTTGGCGATATATTGTCATACATCATAGCGGAACAAAAATTGGTAATTTAAAGATTTTTGATAATTATCACAGAAGCCGCGGGATGAAAAATGGTGTAGCATATCATTTTGTCATAAATAACGGTACAGCAGGAAGAGGTAACGGACAGATAGAAGTTACAAGCAGATGGAAACGTCAGATACATGGTGGTCATTGCCGTCAGAACTGGGTAAATAGAACGGGTATAGGTATATGCCTTGTAGGGAATTTTGATAAAACATATCCTAAAAGAAATCAAATTAGATCACTTGTTTCGTTGATAAAACTGCTTCGTAAGCGATATTTTATACCGATTTCTAATATTCAAGGACATGGTCATCTTAATGGCGAAAAGACAAATTGTCCTGGAAAAAATTTCCCGATTAAGGAAGTAAAAAAAATGCTTATTTCTGCGGAAGAGAAATCTTTAAGTATTAATTAAAAAAAATATTGATTTTATAAGAGTTTAGCTATAAATTAGACATTCTTAAACATATGTAATATAATAAGCGATAATTAGCTTCTAGAATAGACAATATAGAGTTTACAAAATTTTATAGGAGGCTTTAGTAATGTATAATTTTTTTGATTCGATTTTAGGCCTTTTTTCAAAGGATATTGGTATAGATCTTGGAACTGCCAACACACTTGTGTATGTCAGAGGCAAGGGTATTGTTCTTTGTGAGCCTTCAGTAGTAGCTGTTCAAGAAGGTACTAATCAAGTATTAGCTGTGGGAGAAGATGCAAAAAATATGCTTGGAAGAACACCGGGCAATATAACAGCAATCAGACCTTTGAAAGATGGTGTTATTGCTGATTTTGAAATAACAGAGAGTATGCTTCGATATTTTATAAGAAAAGTACATGGTAAAGGTGTTTTAAAGCCGAGGCCGCGTGTTGTTGTTGCTGTACCATCAGGTATAACTGAAGTTGAAAAAAGAGCTGTTGAGGATTCTGCCACACATGCAGGAGCCCGTGAAGTTCATCTTGTCAAAGAACCAATGGCTGCTGCAATTGGAGTTGGTCTTCCTGTACACGAGCCATCCGGAAATATGATTATTGATATTGGTGGTGGAACCACCGAAGTTGCTATCATCTCACTTGCAGGTATAGTGCAAAGCGAATCAGCTCGTGTTGGAGGAGATGAACTGGATGATGCAATAATACAGTACATGAAGCGTACTTATAATCTTATGATTGGAGAAAGAATGTCTGAGGACATTAAAATAAAGATAGGATCAGCATACCCTCTTGAAGAAGAATTAACTCTTGAGGTAAGGGGAAGAGATCTTGTTGCTGGTCTGCCTAAAACCCTTGCAATCAATTCAGAAGAAATAAGGGAAGCAATTGCAGAACCTATTTCTACTATAGTTGAAGCAGTCCGTGTAACTCTGGAAAGATGTCCTGCCGAGCTTTCAGCTGACCTTGTAAATAAAGGTCTAATTCTTGTAGGCGGAGGAGCTCTTTTAAAGGGATTGGATAAGTTACTTGCAGAAGAAACAGGACTTCCTGTTACTGTAGCTGATGATCCTTTAAGTGCAGTTGCATTAGGGACAGGGAAAATACTAGAAGAGATTAATGTATTAAAAAAAGTTGCAGTTAGCAAAAGGTAGTTGATCAGCCTGTGTACGAACGTGGCTCAAAAAAAAGACTATTTTTTTTCCTCATCATCCTAATTATTATTTTGACAGTGCTTCCTTCAAAGTGGAAACATGCTTTCAGGATGAAAATAGTAAGTATTTTTTCTCCTGCGATGCATTCTGTCAATAAGACGACGATTAGGACTAAAGATAATCTGTCTGCTTGGTTTCATTCCGGTGATGTAAAAAGAGAAAACAAAAAACTTAAGATTAGAATACAAAGTATTGAAGCAGACCTGGTTACACTTGAAGAAAATAAGCTTGAAAATCAACGTTTAAGGCAATTACTTCAATTAAAGGAAAGTATTCCCGAGTATCAGTTTATTGCCGCAAAAGTCATAGGAAGAGATGCAACTAATTGGTATAAGAGCATAACAATAGATAAAGGTCTTAATAATGGTATTCATCGTGGTGATCCTGTTGTCTCATACGGTGGTGTCATTGGGAGTGTTTTTGAGTGTGGTAATTATCAAAGTAAAATTTTACTTTTAAATGATAATAATTCGCGCGTTGGAGTAATTGTTCAACGAACACGCGATATTGGTGTTGTTGAAGGACAGTCTAATAGTCTTCTTGTGCTTAACTATATTCCAAGAAATTCAGAAATTAAGCCAGGTGACATACTTATTTCATCAGGTCTTGGATCAATTTATCCGAAAGGAATCGTTGTTGGTGAAATAGTCAAGGTATTCGAAGAAAAATATAAGTTATATAAATTTGCAGAAGTCAAACCGGCTGTTGATTTTGGTAAATTAGAAGAAGTATTGATAATAAATTGGCATGATCACAATGATAAAGAAATGCAATTAGATAATAAAGAAGAAGTTGTCAAAGTAAGTAAATGAAAGGTCTTTAATGGAAACTTTTGTAGGATTGATTTTGTTTACTATTTTAATTGTAATTCAATCATCATTATTGGTTCACTTAAATATCCTTTCTTATATGCCGGAACTTCTTCTCATATTTTGTGTTTATATGGGAGCGCGTCTTAATTGGTATAGAGGTTTTTGGTGGGGTATTTTATGTGGAATAGGAGTATCTGCCTTTTCTGTGATTGACTTGCGTTTTGCTATTGCTGTTTTTGCTTTATCTGGCCTTATTGCAGGTTCTTTCAGGGGAACACTTTTTGTTGACAGCATAGGAATAAAAGTAATACTTCTTTTTTTTATTTCACTTTTGCAGGCTATTTTATTCGGGGTTTTCTATAAGGAAATATCACTATCATTTTTTTCCTTTAATCCAGCAAATAAATATTTGTTTAAGATACCCTTTATTAACTGTGTTTTTGCTATACCTCTTTATTATATTATGGAAAAAGTGTTTACCAAGTTGAGTCCTTATGAGAAGAGTTAGTAGGCATGTTTCTTACCAGTTTAATTTAAAAGTAATTCAAACGGCTATTTTTTTGATGTTTCTTGTTCTTGTCCTGAGAATATGGAACTTACAGATAATTCACGGTGAAGAGTATAGAGAACTATCAAAAAATAACCGTGTAAGAAAAATCGTTCTTCCCGCTCCACGAGGAAATATATACGACCGAAACGGAAAGTTGCTTGCAGACACGCGTCCAAGTTATAATCTTACTGTTTTTTTGGAAGATATAAAAGATATTGAGAAGCTTTCAAAATCATTAGCTCCTTTGGTTGATATGGAATCGAAAAAAATAAGTAGTCTTTTAGAAAAAGCCACTAGTGATAAAAGAAGACTTCCGTACTTACCTTTTGCTCTTAAAAAAGATCTTTCTCTTGAGGAGATAATAAAGGTAGAAGAAGTAGGTTTTGACCTTCCGGGAGTCAGTATTGCACCTGTTCCAATAAGAAATTATCTCTATAAAGATATAACTGCACATTTAATCGGATATATAGGAAGGGTAAATAAAAAACAATATAATGATCTTAAGGATAGCGGATATTTCAGATGGGACGAAATTGGAAAAATAGGTGCTGAGCAGGCATTTGAAAAATATTTACGGGGAACTCATGGTGGAAAGCAGGTTCAAATAAATAATAGGAATCTTCTTGATAAGGTGCTTGGGGAAAAGGATCCTTTGCAGGGAATGGATCTTTACCTTACGATTGATATTGATATTCAGAAAAAGATAACAGAGGCTTTTGAGGATCACAGAGGAGCTTGTGTTCTTATGAATGCTAAAACAGGCGAAATACTTTCATATGTAAGTCGTCCGTCTTATGATCCAAATTGGTTTTCTACTGGTAGTCGTAAAATAGGTACTCTCTTTATTGATGAAGCATATCCCCTTGTTGATAGGATAATAAGTGGAGAATATGCTCCGGGCTCGACATTCAAGCCGGTTGTAGCTCTTGCTGCGCTTAAAGAGGAAATAATTAATAAACAAACAAGCATTCTTTGTAATGGTGTTTTCAGGTTTGGAGGAATGAGGTTTAAATGCTGGAAAAAATATGGACATGGTGAAGTAAATTTAAATACTTCTTTAGAACAATCATGTAACGTATTTTATTATAATATTGGAAAAGAAATAGGGTGGAAGCCTATTCACGATACAGGTAAAAATTTAGGTTTTGGAAAGTTGACTGGGATAATACTTAAGGGAGAAAAAAGGGGAATACTTCCTTCTGAGGGATGGAAAAGAAAAAGGATTGGTGAGCCATGGTATAAAGGAGAAACTATAAACTATTCGATCGGACAAGGTTATCTTTTAGTTACGCCTTTACAGCTTGCTTTGTATACTACTGCTCTTGCCAATCGTGAAAAACTTTTTAAGCCAATAATAGAAAAGGAAATACTGGATGGTGACGGTTCTGTTGTACATAAAAAAGATCCGGAAATTATGAGCAATATAAATATAGACATTGATGATCTTGGTCTAGTGAGACAAGGACTTTATTCTGTGGTTTCAGGTAAACGAGGAACAGGGCGTCGTGTCAGCCTTAAAAAAGAATTTGAGATCGAAGTTGCTGGAAAAACAGGGACAGCTCAGGCTTCTGAAAAAGGAAAGAAAATAAACCATTCATTGTTTATTTGTTTTGCTCCTTATGATGATCCAATAGTTGCTTGTGCTGTTTTAGTTGAATATACTGATAGTGGAGCAAAATATGCGTCTCCTATTGCTCGTGTTGCCCTGAAATCCTATTTTGAGAAATATCCGTATGTAAAGAAAGAAGAAGCAGAACAATGAAAGTTCAAAAAAAAGAATTCTTATTTGGTATTTTCTTGACAGCAATTATACTCAGCATAATTGGCTGCATTGTTATTTATAGTGCAAAATCTTCAGAATCATTCATAAGAAGTTATGCTTTTAAGCAGTGCATTGTTATGTTTCTTGGAATCTTTGTTTCAGTATTTATTTTCTTTTTAAGCTATAGATTTATATCATTTTTTACATGGATAGCGTATATAGGAAATGTGATGCTTCTTATAGCAGTGCTTATGATGGGAGTTGTTCGTATGGGAGCACAGCGATGGCTTGTGATAGGAGGTTTTACTATACAGCCTTCAGAATTGTGCAAGATCACAGTTATACTTGCTCTTGCAAAGTATTTTAGCTGGGATTTTGATAATAGAAAATCAATTCGCTATTTTATCTTTTCTTTTCTAATAGCTGGAGTTCCTATGCTTTTGATCTTAAAGCAGCCTGACCTAGGTACAGCTATGATAATTATACCTGTACTCTTTTCCATGTTGTTCTTTATTGGTGCTAATTATTATTATTTGTTCGGAACTATCGGTTTGGGGCTACTCTCAGCACCACTTTTATGGAGTCGTTTAGCTGATTATCAAAAAAGTAGACTTCTTACTTTTATAAATCCAAATGCTGATCCAACTGGTACTGGTTATACTTTATTGCAATCAAAAGTAGCTATAGGCTCAGGAGGTCTTTACGGAAAGGGCTGGTTTCATGGTACTCAGACACAACTTGGTTTTTTGCCTGAAAAACATACCGATTTTATTTTTTCAGTTCTTGGTGAAGAATGGGGATTTATTGGAGCGTTGGTAGTGATGTTTATTTATCTTGTTCTAATCTATTATTGTCTTGCTGTTGCAGATCACTCAAAAAATGTGTTTGGAAAAGTTGCATCAGTAGGATTGGCCGTTATGCTTTTTACTCATATTTTTATTAATATAGCTATGACGCTTGGACTTATGCCTATAACAGGTCTTCCGCTTCCGTTTTTAAGCTATGGAGGATCATCTCTTATGACTAATTTTATTGTTATAGGACTTTTACTTAATACTTATAAACAAAGGCATTGGTTTTAACCTGCGCATATTTCACAAGCTAAGTGTGTCACATGTGAGGTAAACATAAAAAATTGTCATTTTTGCCCCGTATCAAGTACGGGATAAACTCCAGCAGGGATCCAAGCAAATATAGTATTTGATAACGAAGTAGACGAGATGTAATAAACTTGTTCAATATGCGAACATTATAAGTTATCAATTCACAGAAAGCTGTTTTTCTGCATCAACTACATCGCGCTTTATTTTTTTAAGAAGAAGGGATAGTTTTTCGTAAAATTTGCCGGAACATCCCTTTGTATTAATCAACTCTCTCGCCATTTGTATAACCATACGAAAATTTCTAACTAGTTCTCCTTCAGCTACATTTGAGAGTGAAGGCAGTTCCTCAAATGGTGTACCATGCATCCATTCAATAATCGATGGACTGAGGTGATAATGGAATTTTGGAGAAGAAGAATTTATTTTAAATCGTCTCTCTTTTTTAAATATCCTTTTTGTAAGTTTTCTTGTCTCTTTTCTTATGCTCATTATTTCATCTGTCAAATGTGGCATAAACTCATATCCTTTTCTTGGTTCAAATGTTATTGCGCTTAGGACAGATGCTATTTCTTCAATATTTGCTTTTTCAAAAAAACCTTCAACAAAAAGTTCTGATAAAGGTATTTCATACCCATAGATCTTAGTAGCAAAATTACCCTTTGCAGTAAGTCCCTTATCATCTATATAATCCATGTTTTTCAAAAAGAGTATTTTGTCTTTTATATTTTGAATTGCCTTGTTTCTTTGCTTATGATCTGTTTGAAAATAGTGAAAGCTTTTAGGGTATATTTGAATAAGTTCAGCCCCCATTTTTTCATATAGGCTTAATAATACAGCATAAGTTGTGTTAAATTGGCTGGATACTTTTTCAGGAGGACTAAAAACTATTTTTTTGACTATTTGAAAAGGAATACGGCTTGGATTTATTCTAGAATAAACATTACCTATTTTATCCATACCTCTTCTTCCGGAACGTCCTGCCATCTGGTAATAATCACGGGTCGTCAAAAAATCGAAAGAATGCCCGTAAAATTTTCTAAGCTCATCAAAAACAACACTTTTTGCAGGCATGTTTATCCCTAAAGCAAAAGTTTCGGTAGTGAAAATAAGTTTTATTAATGCTTGCGTAAAAAGACGTTCAATTATTTCCTTAAGGCTTGGAAGCATTCCGGCATGATGAAAAGCGATTCCCCGTTTTATAAGTCTGAATAATTTTTTTGCAACGCGGTCCTGCTCAATATTCATTTTTTTGATCATATAATTATATTCTGAAATAACTTTATTCTGATCGTCTTTTTCAAGAAGGTAGAGTTTATCTACTTTTTCAGCAAGCATTTCACAACGTTTCCGTCCAAAAGAAAAATATATACAAGGAAAACCGTTTTTTCGAGAAATATGTTGAAGAAGATCTTGTGTACGGTTATTAGAAATTTCTCTGTTTCTTGGATATCTTGTTGATCTTTTTGGGAATCTCGCAAAGGATTTTGAAAAATCTTTGAAATTATCATATATTTTATTTCTGCACTGAAACATGTGGGAAAGAGGTACAGGTCTTTTACTTTCAGTAACTATTTTAATCTCTTCATTTCTAATACTTTGTATCCATGATGCTAGCTGCTGTATATTTGGTATAGTAGCGCTTAAACATAAGAAACGTATTTCCGGTGGAGAAAAAATTATGCTTTCTTCCCAGACAGTGCCTCTTTCTATGTTGTCAATATAATGGATCTCATCAAAAATAACCCATTTTTTTCCAGAGATCTTATTTGTTTCCGTGTTTTCAAAAAGGGAGTTTCTGTAGATTTCAGTTGTCATTATAAGTATTTCGGCATCAGAATTTATTGATACATCACCGGTTAAAATACCGACTTTATCCTTATAAATTTTTTGAAAATCACGGAATTTTTGATTGCTAAGAGCTTTAATAGGAGCTGTATATATTGCACCGCTTCTTTCTTCTATTGCTTTTTCTATGCTATGCTCGGCTATTTTTGTTTTGCCGCTTCCGGTGGGTGCAGAGACAATGACAGAGAACCCTTCATTTATAAAGGTCATTGCTTGTGTCTGAAACTCGTCAAGAATTATTTGCGTACTGTTTTGCACTTTCCCATTCCTTTAAAAGATGTTTTTTTGATGTAAAAGTCTGAATGTTATCCCAAGGAAGGATATCTTCAGTTTTCTTTTCACTGAAATAATCATTTAATTCAAGAGATAGTGAATTTATTGCTTCATTCCATATATTAATATTGAATGTTTCAGACCAGTTATCAAAACGTGCTCCCAGTTCCCATGCTTTTTTTACAAGAAGAGCGGTTTTTTGATCTCCTCTTGCCAGAATACCTTCTACAAAGGACTGCGAGGGATGGGTAAACTTAAGTGTTACAAAGCGGTTTTTTATATTTCTCTTTATAAATTGCTGTTTTTTTAATATCTCTTCAATAGAACTTTGTGCAGACCATTGGAACGGTGTTTGAGGTTTAGGAATAAAATTTGAAATTGTTACATTGATTCGTGCCATTTTCCCATCTACTTTTTTTCTGGCAGAACTTATGTTTTGAATAACATCAATAATACCCGTTAAATCTTTTTCTGTTTCAAATGGGAGTCCGATCATAAAGTAAAGTTTAATATTTTGCCATCCTGTTTTGTATAGATCACCTGCTATTTCATAAAAATCACTAAAGACAAGTTTTTTTCCTATTATATTTATCATTCGCTCTGTTCCTGCTTCAGGGGCAAGAGTTATGGTAGGCTTTTTTTTAGTATATACAGATTCTAGTATTTTAAGAGTTGACCTTGTTATTCTCATTGAAGGAAAATTCAATGAAACATGGTCAGAATTTTCATCTTTTTTTAAGTTTTCTATTATTTTGGAAAGGTCCTTATAGTCAGAAGATGAAAGAGACAAAAAAGAAATCTCAGAATCTCCCCTGTATTCAAGTGATGCGAAAGCTTCGTCTACAGCATCATTCCAATTTTTCTCACGATATGGCCTGTAGGCATACCCTGCTTGACAGTAACGGCACCCCCATGGACATCCTCTGGCTATTTCTACAACACTCCTGTCATGAACTGGAGGGACATTAGATATAACAGGAAACGGATGATCAGGTTTTTTGATAGTTGATGTATAAACTCGAGAAGTGTTTTTTTTGCTGCCCGGAAGGTAGATTCCGCTGATATCTTTAAACTCGTTCAAAAAATCATTACGTGAAGTGGTCTTTTTTATGGTTTTATATTTATCAAGCAAAACATTTATTACTTCTTCACCTTCTCCTATAACTATCATATCGAAAAAATCTTCTATTGGTGAGGGATTATAGGATAAAGCACCTCCTCCTATAATAAGCGGGTATTTATCTGGAGATCTTTTACTCGCATTTATAGGAATACCTGCAAGGGATAATATAGTAAGAATATTTGTATAACACATTTCATGCGGGGAAGAAATACCGATAATATCAAAGTTTTTTAATGGTGTGTATGTACCATGGCTGTAAAGTTGTATCCCTTCACTTTTCATTTTCTTTTCCATGTCAGGCCAAGGGCAAAAGCAAAGTTCTGCAAGAGTATCGATGCGTTCATTAATAGTGTTATAAAGAAGTTGAATTCCAATATTAGACATTGCTATTTCGTAAGTATCGGCGAAAACAAGGCAAAAATGCAGATCAAAATCATCTTTTAAAATAGTTCCACCTTCACCGCCTGTGTATCTTTCCGGCTTTTGAACATATGGAAGAACCTGATATTCAAGAGTATTTAAAAAGGCTTTATTCCTGATTTTATTTTGCATAAGGTAATTATATCATCCAATATGAAAAATCAGAAGATAGAAGGTGTAATGTATAAAAGTATTGGAGAATTTTGTATATATGTTATAAAATTTACTAAATATACTAAAGCTATAGGTGAATGCATGCTAAAGATAGATAATCTCAAAAAAACTTTTAATAAAAAGATTGCTTTAGATGGCATAAACTTAAATGTCAAAAAAGGCGAAGTTTTCGGATTTATAGGCCGTAACGGTGCTGGTAAGTCGACAACTATCAAGAGTGTGCTCGGGTTTGTTTTTCCTGATTCCGGAGAGATGTTTTTTAAAGATGAACCTTTAGATCAGTCAAAATTTCGGGAATCGATCGGATATCTCCCGGAAATAGCAAAATTTCCGGAAAAGCTGACTGCTAAAGAGTTTTTGACCTATTCTTACAGCTTTTACAAAAAAATAACTGGTGCTACTCGGGATAAAATATCTCAACTTTTAGAAGATGTTGGGTTAAAAGAATCAAAGAATAAGCTTATAAACACTTTTTCAAAAGGAATGAAGCAGCGTCTTGGAATTGCTCAGTCAGTAATACATGATCCTGAACTTCTTATACTTGATGAGCCATTCACAGGGCTTGATCCTGTTGGCAAAGATGGTCTCAAAAAAATACTTATTGATCAGAACAAAGAAGGAAAAACTATTTTTTTCAGTTCTCATAATCTAACAGAAGTGCAGGATATTTGTTCGGTAATATGTACTCTTCATAATGGAAAAGTTGTTTATCAGGGTGCAACCTCAGATTTTATAAAGGAGCAATCCTCTAATAGCCTTGAAGAAGCGTTCATCAAGAGTTATTCCAGGTCAGGAGGTAAAGATGTATAGTGTTATTAAATATAGCATTATTGAGAATTTAAGGAGTAAGTTCTATCTTGCTTCCATCGGAATGATCCTTTTTATAATATGGCTCAGCCATTACAGCTCTCAGATAAATTATAATTATGGAAATTATACTTTATCTATATTAACGCTTGGAATGTATTTTACAAAGCTGATTCTTTTTGCATTCATTATTTTTCTTCCTGTTTCAAACCTTTCGCAGGAGATTGAGACGGGTACTATTTATTTTTTGCTTTCAAAGAAATTAAAAAGATATAAATACCTTGCGGCAAAATATATTACATACATGATTCTTTACGCAGCGTTACTTTTTTTTGCAGTATTTTCGTTGTGGCTTCTTACTTATGTTTTTGTAAGTAAACGTCCGGAAATGAGTTTAAAACTATTGTATTTTATGTATTCAGAATTTTTAAGTGGGATGATGATATTGTCTATAGTTTTTTTCATATATACTGCAATAAAAGCACAAGTTGTAACTTCGATACTAACTGCTATTACTTATTTCATTTCCATAATGCTTAATTCAGCTAAAGAAATAGCAGAAAAAGCACAGGATGCATCTGTAAGGTGTTTTTATTTGTTTTTGTATTATATTTTTCCGAATTTTAGCTATTTTAATTTAGAAAAGAATATTGTTTATGGTAGGGCCGTTGATATTAAATATTTTTTTATGATGTTTTGTTATGCGGCAATATTCAGCTTGATCCTTTTTATTATTTCAGCAGTCTTTTTCAATAGCAGGGAGCTTTGAAATGCATTCATTCAAAGCTTTTATTCTCTTTATATTCCTTGTTGTAGTGTTATTTGGAGCTAGCTTTGTAACAAAATCATATTTATCGGCTAACGAAAAGAGCATAGTAAAGGAATTCATAAGTATTCCTTTCAGCATGCAGATGTCAAAACTGTTTTTTATGAATCAGCATATAGCTGCGTCTCAGTATTACCAGTTTCTTGCAGTAGTGTACTGTACTACTCTTAATTACCCACATTATCATCTTATATCAAAGGAAGGTAAAGAAGAGCATCATAATGAACAGAAATGTGATTGTAATGATCATGATCATCATCATTCGGAGGGATCAGCTGAAAATAAATACGTAGCTTATACGCATGGAAGCAATAATGAAGATATTTATTTTACACAGGAGAAACTTGATGAAATGCTTGCTCGCGAGGAGAATATAAAACAGTATACGAGTAACTATATAGACACAAAATATTTCTATGACCTAATAGATCTTTCTAATGCTCTTGACCCTGATAATGATTATGTGCTTTTTTTCGGAAGAGGATGGGTACTTAATGTAAACATGGCAAGGCAGATGGTGGGTGTTCTAGAGCATTCTTATGAAAGAACTCCTAAATGGCGGACAATGTTTGATGCAGGATGGATAGCTCTTTATGCATTACGTGATTATG
Source organism: Candidatus Auribacterota bacterium (assembly GCA_023144635.1). Taxonomy (GTDB): domain Bacteria; phylum Auribacterota; class JAFGBW01; order JAFGBW01; family JAFGJP01; genus JAGLFH01. Next base: position 198,382 of record JAGLFH010000030.1, read on the forward strand.
AGCGCGCCAGAAAATATTTTGAAAAAGCTATGAAGCATGAAGATGTTCCTTCATTTGTAGTGGGTATATATACACATTCTTTTTCTATGGATAAAAAATATGAATCTGCAATAAAGCATATAGCTTATCAGATGTTGAACACAAAAGATCACGGGCTTCGCACTAGGCTGGAAAAGAAGCTTAAATGGTATCAGGATCTTTTTTTATTAAATCGCGGTGCAATAGAATTTGAAAAGCGTTATAAGCGTCCTATACAAAGCTTGAAAGATCTTGTAAATGCCGGATTTTTCAAAGTTGTTCCGGAAGATTGTGTAGGAAAAGGTTTTGTGTGGGACAGTAAAAATAGTGAAGTCATAAGCAAAAATATATATGATCTTGTGAATAAGTGAGTTTTATGTACTTTAAAAAGCCTCCATCTACCGTGCTTTATTTTTCCTTGTCAGCTTTTTTGCTTATTTTGTTTTTTTTCCAAGCAACCTTTAGTATGATCGGGAAGTCTCCTACTTACGATGAGGTGGTTCATTTACCTGCAGGAATGACAGAGATATTAACAGGGAACCACAGACTTGTTAATGACCATCCTCCATTGTTCAGATATTTTTTATCTCTTCCATTATTTTTTTTAAAAACTGAAGTGCCTTTTAGTTCAGATGCCTGGGGTGAAAAAAATCCGTACGACAGGCGTTATAATTTTGGGAAAGAATTCTTTTTCGGTTGCAGCAATGATGCAGACAAGCTTCTTTTTATAGGTCGCCTTGTAGTCGTATTGTTTGCTGCTTTGTTGGGGATAATGGTACTTTCTTTTACTACTTTGCTTTTCGGCAGATGGCCCGGATTATTTGCTCTATTTATTTATGTTTTTGATCCTTCTATACTTGCTCATGCAAGAATAGCAAAGAATGATATGTTTTTGACGGTATTTATTTTTATGACTTTTTACCAACTATATAGTTATTTTAAAAGAAAGAACACGTGGAATTTTGTTTTTTTAGGTCTTAATTTAGGTCTTGCGGTTTCCACAAAATATTCAGCATTTATGATATTGCCTATCATTTTTTTTCTTATGCTTCGATTTTATATTAAGCAGGATAAAAATACTGTAAAAGCGTTTTTTAAAACACTTGGACGGATTTTTTATTTGAGTATTATATCATTTCTGGTACTTTTCTTTTCTTATGTATTGTTTTCCTCAAACGCGAAGGAATACAAAAGTAGGTATTGTGATGAGGAAAATCTTGTAAAAGAGTATACAATGTTTCAGTACTCTAGGAATCTGCTTAACGGTATAACGGGAGGTGTTACTCATCTTCAAAAAGGGCATAGCGGATATCTTATGGGCAATTATACCAATCAGCGTTGGCTTCGTTATTTTCCATTGTGTTTTCTCATTAAGAATCCAATTTCGCTGTTACTTTTTTTCTTTTCTTCATTGATCTTGTTTTTTTTCTATTATCACGAGGACAGAGAGCCGAATGTTTTTCTTTTTGCAATAATAGGTGGATTTTCATTGTTGATAATGTTGTTTTCTTTGAATTTGGGATATAGGTATTTGCTGCCGATACATCCTTTTATTGCTGTGTATTGTTCAATAATTTTTGTGTTTTTAATAAGGTACGGCACAAAGATCAAATGGATGGTTTTTATAATATTATGTATTTGGTATGTTGGATCTGCATTTTCAATATATCCTCATTACCTTGCATATTTTAATGAAATAATAGGTGGCCCAAATCGTGGAAGCGAGTACTTGATCGATTCAAATCTTGATTGGGGACAGGATTTGAGAGGTGTTAAGGTATATATGGATAAAAATAAAATAGACTGGATATATCTTATTTATTTTGGTAATGATGATCCTGCTTACCGCAAGATACAGGTTGCTCCTGACAATATAGATCTTGGTTTGGTCCCCGGAAAGAAAGATAATATTGAAAAAGCTTTTTTAGCAGGAGTGAATGCACTTGATCAAAGAAAGCCGGGCTATTATGCGATAAGTGCAACATATTTCCGCGGAGGCTATTTGGATGAAAAGGACAGGGGCTTTTTTAAATTTTTGTGGAATGTTGAACCTTTGGCAAAGATAGGTCATTCCATATTCATATATAAGATAGAATAGAACAGATTATGATGTTGCTTTTATCTCTTGATTTTTCTTTTTGTAAATAAGATAAAGATTCCTTGAATAAATAAGTGGTCCCATTGATTGCCCGAGTATGAAAACAGGATTACGAGTATGTATTGAATATATAAAAAGAAGTAGTCCTCCTATAATGCTTAAATACCAAAACCCTATAGGAATGACAGATTCATTTTTTCTTTCAGATGCAATCCATTGAACAATAAATCGTGAAAAAAAGCAGAACTGTGCAATAAATCCAAGTATTACCCATTTATCCCACTCTAAACTTTTTATAAATTCAATCATTATAAGATCTCCTTAACTTTATAGCATATCTTTTTTTTCTGCATCCACTTAACAGCAATGAGGTCAGAAAAAGCCGTGAACACCCTGTTTGTGACATTGTATTTTGTTTTACCTTTTTTTCTTGGTCGATGATTTACTTCAGTTTCAATAAATTTGGTATTTTTCATTTTTAAAAGAGAAGGGAAAAAACGATGTATGCCTTTAAACGGGAAAAGATCCAGTAAAAGATGTTTTTTAATAACCTTAAGTCCGCACCCTGTATCATGTACATCTACGCCTAGAATAAAAATTCGTACACTGTTTGCTATTTTTGAAGAGATTCTTTTTATAAAGGGGTCATTTCGTTTTTTGCGCCATCCAAAGACCGCATCATTTTTTTTTATCAGTTCAAGCATTCGAGGTATGTCGATTGGGTCATTTTGGCCGTCACCATCCATCATTACAATAATATCTGAGGTGGAATTGTGGATTCCTGCCCATAAAGCTGCAGATTGGCCGCTTCTTTTTTCAAGACTGATTATACGTAGTTTCGAGGATTCATTTTTCTCATTTTTAAGTTTTATAAAGGTATTATCGAGGCTTCCGTCATCAACAGCTATTATTTCATATTCTTCTGATACAGCGGTGCAGGATTTAATAATTTCTTGTATAAGAAATGATATGTTTTCTTCTTCGTTATAGAAGGGTATAACAACAGAAAAGTCCATAAGCTCCTCTTTTAAGATTTATATTATATTAAAATATAAGGAATGACAAATCAAACGGTTAATTAAGCATCTGCTATTTTGATTTCAGGAATAGGTGACACAAGCGGCAGTGTAAAATAGAAAGTAGTTCCTTTATTAAGCTCACTTTCCACCCAGATCTTTCCAAGATGCATTTCTACTATTTTTTTTGCTATAGGAAGTCCAAGTCCTGTTCCGCGAACATCCATAGGAGTAGTTTTGCCTACCTGAATAAATTTTTCAAATATTTTTTCAAGGTTTTCTTTTGCTATTCCTTTTCCGTTATCAGCGATTGTTATTTGAATAAACCCGTTTTTTTCCCTCGCTTCCTGCATTAGATGAGCTTTAACCAGAATAGTTCCTTTTTCGTTAGTAAACTTTATTGCGTTGCTGAGTATGTTTATAAGCACCTGCATTATTTTATCACTGTCAACGTATATTTCAGGAAGGTCTTCGGGAACTTCTTTTGTAAGTGAAATAAATTTAGAAGCAGCCCAGGCCTGAAGAGATAATACTGTTTCATTAATAAGATCATCAACTTTACAATTGGAAATAGTTAACTGGGTTTTTCCTGAAGTCATTTTTGAAAAATCAAGAAGGCTATTGATCAGTTTGCTAAGCCTTGTGATATTTCTTTGAGATATTTCAAGAAGTTTTCTCTGATGTTCATTTATTTCACCTGCAGTGTGATTCAGTATAAGGTTTACTGAGTGTTTTATTGCAACAAGTGGTGTTCTCAGTTCATGAGTGACATTATCAACAAAATCACCCTGTAACTTTTCGAATACTTTTTGTTTGTGCGTATCTTTTACTATAGATACCATACCGAGTGTTTTACCTTCTTTATTTTGCAATACAGCAGAACTTGATTGAATTGAATGTCTGGATTCCTCTGATCCGCTTAACTCCAGCACTTCTAAAGATTTCCCTGTACTTTTATGAATAATTGTCTTTGAAAGAGTGATCATGTGGTCTTCCGGAAGCCCATCGTGGAGATCTTTACCTATTTTGTCTTTTTTCTTGGTATCGAGAACCATTTCTGCACTATCATTCATGAAAAGGACTTTCCCTTTATTATCAACAACAACGACTCCCTGAGATGTCCCTTTCATTATGTTTGTAAGCTTCTTTTTTTCTACATTTAGCTGTTTAGCAGAGTCATATAATTTTTGGTGTGTCTTTTCTATGGCATTAATAGTAGATTCAATATTACCCTTAAAAATTTCATTTACTTTGTGAAGGAGCTCTTCTTTTTCTTGAGGATTTAATTTATTTGCAAAAGGAAGATGTGACATTTCCTGAGTTACAGAATCTTTTACTTTTTTTATGACTTCTAAAGGATCTACAGGAAGGTCTTTATAATTTTCAGGTGAATCTTGTGAAGAAAACAATACTTTTTCATACAGATCATCATTTTCAAGTATATCTGTTAGCTTTTTTCGTGCTTCCTGGTCAGCAAGAAGTATCTTAAGCTTTTCTTCCATTTTATCCAGCTCTTGTTTTTTTTTCTGAAAATCTCCGGAGATGATATCAAGTTCGAGGGAGTTTCTGTATTCGCTGATTACTTTATGCACAAAATCTTCTGCGCTCTCAGAAATAGTTTGTGAACTGATGTCTTTTACATATTTTATAATTTCTTTTTCAAAAACTTCAAATGCTTTTAAGATACTTTTTTTAGTACGTACAGAAGAGGTTGATTTTATTTTTTGAAGAGCAAGTGTTCCTATTCGTTTTAGTGATTCCTCGAGAGAGCTGTTAAACTTTTCAGAATCCTTTTCAGGGGGAGCTGAATCAAAAGAGGCTTTTACGCTTAAATGTGCTAACTTTTCCGGTGTTGACTGAAGAGAATTGAAAATTTGTTTTTTATCAATTTCATCATCAAAGGAGCCTTTTTGCAGAGCCTGCATTATTGAGTTATCTTGTCCTTTAGAGGATGTTTCTTTTTTATTAACTACTTTTTGTCCATGAGATATTCTTTTATATACAACTTTTTCAAGAAATATTCCTTTTATCTTTGAGTTTTCTATGGTTTTTGAGAGTCCCCCAGAACTTTCAATCTTTTCAGGATCTGAATTAATGATCTCAAAAAAAGTTGTGATGTGTTCTTTGGTTATTTCATTTGTGATCTTTGCATTTACAAAACGCCTTGCAGAAAGATGTAAGAGAAGATTTTTGATTAAAGGATTAACAGATTCGAGAGAATGTCCGTTTAATATAATTGTCTGGTGGTCATCAGAGATACTAAGTTCAAGTAATTTATCTGCTGAAATGATCTGTTGAAGATTATCATAAAAACGGCTGATAGCATCTTGTGCAATACGATGTTTAACAGTATAAAGACTTGCCTGATTAAGGACGAGTCCAAAATTTTTTAAGAACTGCTCATATTCTGTATTTGTTATATTTGAATCATTCATATTTTATGATTTTGTATTTATTTAAGGTTTTATGTATTTTATATTAATATCACTTTAGATGCAAGATTGCATAGATAATATAGAAGGTTGTTATTTAGAAGTGTAGAAAGCACGAAGGATGTCAAAGAAAAGAAAGTCATAACAGATTTCAGTTATATCTTTGTTTTTGTTCAAAAAGTTTGAGTTTTTTGCAAGATCGCTGAAGAAAGGAATATGGGAAAGGTCTATTTTGTTGGGTAGGGCTTCGTTTAATATGTAGATTTTTTCCAGAAGGTCCGCGTCAAAAATATCTTTGGTTAAAAAAGAGAGGTGAGATGCGGCTTTTTTTGAATCTTTTTTGTTTAAGTAGTAAATATTTGCAAGATAAAGCCTTATGCGTTGCAGACAAGGTTCTTGTTTTAGGGCTTTTTCAAAATGTTCAATGGCTTTATTAAAATTTCCTGCTTTTTTTTGACATATTCCTGCAAGAGCATGATAAAAGGGATTGTCGTCATCTTCTTTTATTTTAGTGTAAATAAGCTCAAGACACTCTTTATTTTGATTTGAGGTTATGATTGAATCTAAGATAAGGATTTCTTTATTAGGAAAAGATTTGTTTTTTAGAAGGATGCGGTTTTTATTTGTTTTTTTGTGTAATCGGTTTTTTAGATATTTTTTTAAAAAATCAAAATCGATTTTTGTTTCGTCAGATTCTTTGAGGGCTATGAGTGAATCTTTTAGTGTAGATAAGTCTTTGCTGGGGGATGCGGCAAATTTTGAACGTATTGATAGATATGGCACATATAAACTATAGTATAGGTATTTGTTTCGTAACTCTTTTTGAGAATAAGGTTTTTGGGTTAAAGGATCCATGTTGAAAGAAGTGGTATTATTAAGCAGGCGTTTTATTTTATCCAATGAATAAGCCATATTGAGTCGTGCCATTTTATATTCAAGGGCCGGAAAATCTATTGTATGAATTGGAAGATCTTTTATGAGTTCATTTGTTTGTTTGCCTGAAATATTATTTGAGAGAATATATGTATTTATAGAATATGGAGTTTTGGTAATGTTGGTTAGTGCTTTTATAAGGGTGTTGTTTTTTTTATTATGAACAGGAAAAGGGTTATCGGATGCGTAAAGAAGGAAGTATGATTTTCTAAGTGATATTATGCCGCAATATCGAAACGATGAAAGCAGGGTTTTTATCAGTATAAGTGCTCCTTCATCTCCGCATCTATTATCGAACCATGTGTAGTAAACGCCTTTATTTGTTAAGCGTTTTTTTACTATTTCAAAAAAATCTTTTGTATAAAGCTTTGATGAACTGAAATAAAGTGGAGTAGTAACGGTGTTGATGACAACATCATATTTTGTTGAACTTTTTTTCAAATAACTGATACCGTCATCAAGTATTATATTTACATTTTTGTTTTTATGAATGTTATTGTTGTATTCGGAAAATCGTTCCTGGTTATCTACCACGGCTTTATTTATCTCGACAACATCCATTTTTGTAAAAACCCTGCTTGCTGCACCTGCAGTTGTACCTGAGCCTAGACCTAGTACTAAAACATCTTTTGCTTGAGGCTGAATTAGTTTAGGAATAACACCAACAAGTTTTTCTATATTATTTCCAAGCTGCACGCTGTGATAACCGTTAATAAAAAAAGTTTTCTTACCGTTTTTTTTGTGAATGATAGCAAGAATTTGGTTGTGTGCTTTAAAAGGTTCTATTTTTGAAATATTATTATATTCATCAATAAGTGAGGAGGGGTGTAAAAAACTTGAATGCGACAGGAAAAGAAGTTTTTCATCCCACAAAAAAATGACAAGCAGTGTAGTAATAGCTGCTTTAATGATGAAAGATTTTTTTTGAGATGATATTAGGATAAAAGATAAGATAAGAATAATTAGGAGTATTATAAAAATAGACCTATAAGAAAAGAATGGATGCAGGAGAAAGAACATTAAAAGATATCCTGCGGCATTTCCTGCTGACGAGTAAAAAAGAACAAGGCCTGATGCATTTTCAATATGTTTATAGATGGATTCTTTTAATATTACCGGAACAGACATCCCGAATGTTATGAGTGGGAGTCCCCATAGCGCTATCAGAAGTATTTTTGTGAGAATGGAGAAGAGTATTATATTTCCAAGTTTTAACTGGATAAATGAGAGGAGGAAAGTGCTTGGCTTGAAGAATGCTATTTCGAGAATGATAAGAAAAAATCCTATTTGAATAAGCTTTTCAAAGGTGATTTTCTTTTTACTTTGTATGTATGTTCCCAGCCATATGTACGTGATAGCAATAAAAACGGTTAAAGAAAAATTTTCACGAAAAGGCCCGAAGACAAAAGTGGTCATTTTAAGTAGTAGCAGTTGAAAACAAGCGCTTACTATACAGAAAAGAATTAGGGCGGTTGTTTTTTTGAAGCTTATAATTTTGAGGAAAAGTGGATGTGATATTTCTTTGTTATAGATATCTTTCAATAAAAAAAGGCAGATACCTATTATAATGTTTATAATCCCAAAAAAAGTCATAGTTTGTGAAATGGGCAGAAACTGTAGAATGATAAATTCTACAATTAGGATAGTAATGGCAGCGCCAACATTGTAAAAAAAATAGGTTTTATCAAAGGATGAGTTTTTATTATGGATGTTTGTCATATAGCTTGAAAGCACAGGTATGCTGATACCAATAAGAGTGGAGGGTATAATAAGGAAGATCACGGCATAGATGATGCTGAATTCAGAATGAAGAGGTAAAATTGAGAGAAATTTATCACTTGCATAACTGTTTGTTGCTTGGATCAGATGAATTGATGAAATAGCAAAGATGCCGATAAATATTTCAATAGCAAAAAGCCATTTTTTAAATTTATGGGCAAATAGGTATCCGAATGCTAGTCCGAAAAGAAAAGTAAACAGTATAGAAAAACTGACACCGAAAGAGTCGCCGAAAACATTAGTCAGTACTCTGTTGTAGAGTACTTCATAAGCAAGTCCGCAGCATCCTGAGAGGAATGTAATTATTGGTAATAAGTTTTGTTTTTTTATCATAAAAGTTTTTGGATTATAGATGTTGTTTAAATATTATATGAAAAGTGATTATAAATGCATAGTTATATGGATTTAAATATTTTTTTATGGTTGTTGATATATGTATAATTTTCTTTATTAACTTTTAATTCATTGACCAATACTGAGTTATCAAATTGCTTGAGGGTTCAAAGCACTGCGAAATATGCGGGTAGTTGAAGAAAAGTGAAAGATGTAGCGCAATTTTGGGCAATTTGTTATTTTTGTATGATATTAGGAAATAATGGATATCAAAAATAAAAGATTGATAAGTGTAGATATTGCGAGGGGCATAGTGATGATCATTATGGCCTGTGATCATGTATCTTTTTTCTGGAATAGTGGGCGTGTTGCAGAAGAAGGTTTAAGAGGCCATATACCGCACTATTTAAATATTTTTCAAATGCTTACCAGAATAATTTCGCATTTTACACCCACTTCATTTATATGGCTTGCTGGTTTTATGGTGGCATTGTCTGCTTTTAGAAAAAGTAGAGATAATTTATCAGAGACGTCAATATCGAAATATTTGACATTAAGAGGTTTGTTGATAATTTTTTTACAGATAAGCGTTGTTAATTTTGGGTTTATGGCGATATCTTTTTTAAGTTTAAATCTAAGATCTATTTTTTTCATGGATGTTTTATGGACAATAGGGATGGGGCTAATAATCCTTGCGTGGTTGAGGCTTTTGGGTAAAAAAATATTATTAGTTATTTTGTTTTTAAATTTTATGGTTTTTCCTTTATTTTATGAAGAGTTGTTGTTATTTAGCAGTAAAAATGATTTTTTATTATCTCTTGGAATAATTAGTTTTGCTCCGATTGCATCGGGTAAGGCTCATATCAATTGTCTTTATCCAATTATTCCGTGGCTAGGGGTGATGCTCTTTGGTTATTTATCAGGTAGTTGGTTTAAGGATATAACAGGGGCCATAGATGGTGAGAAGATCTTTAAAAAATGTATAAATTGGGGTCTGGGGTTATTGTCAGTATTTTTCTTTTTACGCTTTTTTAATGGATATGGAAATTGGATAAAATGGGATAAATTGACATTTCAGGATTTTTTTACAATCTCAAAATATCCGCCGTCTTTGGTCTATTTATTATTTACATTGGGCTTGATGTTTTTAGTTTTTGCAATAGCATTAAAAATTGAGAAGAGTGGATACAGCGGGAGACAACCTGTAAAAATGATAATAGCATTTGGCAGAGTTCCTCTTTTTTTCTATTGTGTGCATCTTTTGTTGTATGGAGCAATACCGGTACTTTTGGGGATTTGCCAAAAAGGTGGATTGATAAAGGTTTATCTGATATGGTTTGTGGGACTGCTTATTCTTTATAAACCGTGCATTTGGTATTATAATTATAAGAAGAGTCACAGAGACTCTTTTTTTAGATATATTTGAATTTTATGTAAAGGAGAGACGATGAGCATTAAGGAATGTCCCTGCGGGTCGAACAAAAATTATTCGGAATGTTGTGAACTTTTTATAAATGGGTCATCGAGACCGGCAACTTGTGAAGATCTTATGCGTTCACGTTACACTGCATATGCTTTGCATGAGATCGATTATATTATTGATACGATATCTCCAAAAAGATTACATGAGTATGATAGGGAAGCTATAAGCTCGTGGTCGGAGAGTGCTGAATGGGCAAAACTTGATATTTTGGAATGTAAAGATGGCGGCGTAGATGATGAAAAGGGTGAAGTTGAATTTCAAGCTTATTATGCATTAGAAAAGGGAATAGAGTGTCATCATGAACTGGCTTCTTTTACTAAAATAGATGGTAAATGGTTTTTTGAGGACGGCAAAATAGTCAAGAACGAGCCTATAGTAAGAAAAGAACCGAGGACAGGCAGGAACGAATCGTGTCCCTGCGGGTCGGGCAGAAAATACAAAAAATGCTGCTGCGAGTAAAGGTGCTTTTTAATGTATGTGGAAACAGCAAAATTATTTATTATAATTGTGATTACAGTAGTTACTTTGTATTTGCTGTTAAAGCGTGAGATTGAATGTATAAGGCTTGGAAAAAAAGATTTTAAATGCCGTAAATGTGGTGTGTGTTGTAGCTTTTTAATTTTTCTTAATAGGGCAGATATAGAAAGAATATTAAAGCTTGGATATAAGGAGAAAGATTTTTCAAAAAAAATTCTTTGGTTTAATATTTTAAGAAAGAAAGATGATGCTTGTGTTTTTGCTAAGGAAGAGGGGACATATAATGGTAATAAAGGAAGTGAAAGGGCAAAAGAGATTGTTTGCAAAATATATGAAAACCGCCCTCAGACATGCAGAAAATATCCTTCTTTGAGGTTTTTTGGTATTAAGGCAAATGATAACAGGTGTAGATCCTTTAATGAATAATATTTATATTAGTTTTTAATAAGTTATAATATTTTGTGAAAGAGGTTTTAAACAATGTCATGGTATAAAAAAACAGTATCAATGGACGAGATCGTTCAGGGTATTAATGAACAGATCCGTAAAGAGTTCAGCTATACTTATAGGATGGTAACTTTTAAGCCCGAAAAGATGTTCTTAATATCTAGTAATACTGCTAAAGATGTTGAGCTCTTTATTTCTCCTGATTCGGTTGAACATGTACAAGATATAATAGAAAAATATGGCTTTCAAATAAGTGGAAAACCTGCGGGCGGAAAGATAATTTTGATAGTGGGTGATCAGGATGCTTTTGAGAAGTATTCAAGATACTATTTATAACAGTTTTTCTATTAATACTTTGATAGGGTCAAGGATAAGAAATTTTGTTGTATTATTAAGTGTGATATTATTTGTTTTTACAGCTTGCCAGAAAACTTCATCTACTTCTTTAAAAACTGCTCACGGTAAAAATCTGAAAACCGGCAAAACGGTTTTGCATTATAGTCTTGAAGGTGGTAACGGCCAAAGTATGGAAAAAGCTGTGATCATAAAAGGTGTTAGAGATGTATCTGTGGTAATGGAGGCGGAAGAAAAATGGATAGAGGATCATTATTTTAATTCTGCAATAGAAGATCAGAATTTAGTTTTTTTTGAAGATAGAGTCTATGATGAGATAAGCATAATTACGATTGATGGTAAAAAAAGAACTATATTTTTTGAAATAACAGAGTACTGGCAGGTAAAGCAGAAGCGAGAGAGCAGATGACATCGTGGTTCGTGATTCGTCGTTTGGGAATCGTGAATGGAGCCTCCGGCGGATTATTATATATTAGCCACAGAGCACACCGAGAGCACAGAGGAAAAGAGAAAGAAAAGCAAAAAAAGTAAGTAGGGGCGGTTCGCGAACCGCCCTTGTAAGATGTAAAATGTATGTAGGGGCACAGCGTGCTGTGTCCGTGTATAAAAGTAAAATGTATGTTCCCAACAAGATGGCGGATCTTCGATAGGGACACAATATGTTGCGACCGTGTAAAACCAAAAACATACGTCATCCCTGTGAAAACAGGGATCTAGGTAAAAAGATAAAAAAATTTAGCCGTGTTCCTTGAACCAGTTAACTTCTTAACCAGCTAACCAATTAACTGTCTCTTTCTTCTGTGGCTAAATTTTTTTTGCTGTTCTTTTTTTCTTATCTTCTACCTTCTGTTATCTGTCTTCTGTTTTTTACTATATCGCCTGTACTCCTTGACCTATCACCTAGAACCCAGAACCTATGACCTGGTTAGCTTTTCCCCTCCGTGTGTATCTGCCTGCCTCGCCGTAGCCTTCTTGTCTAGGCGAAGGCGGGTGGCTAATTGTTTTTTATAATATCAGCGAAGCGTTCCTTGAACGAACCCCGAACGACGAATTACGAACGACGTCTTATTTCTTCTTTATATTTCAAATAACTTTCTTTTGCTTTAAAAGAGCTTCTTACAAGTGGCCCGGCAAGCACTACAGAAAAGCCTAATTTTTTAATTTTTTTTTCAAGTGAGTTGAATTCATCGGGGTGATAATATTTTTTTACAGGTATATGTTTTGGGCTTGGCTGAAGATATTGTCCTAAATAAAAAATATCGGCTCCGGCATTTTTTACTTGCTGTGCAGTAGTGAGGATTTCCTGAATTGTTTCTCCGAGACCTACCATGAGGGATGATTTAACAGCTATTTTGTTTTGATTCATTTTTAATAATTTTATTACTTTTAAAGTTTTGTCATAAGTTGTGTTCGGGCGGGTTTCGGGATACAAGCGCTCTACAGTTTCAATATTATGTCCTATAACGTCCGGATTTTCATTTATAATGTTTGAGAGAAATTCTTTTTTTGTTTTAAAATCAGGTATTAGAAGTTCTATTGCAGTATTGCAATTTTTTTTAATAGTTTTGATGATGTTTACAAAATGAGAACATCCATAGTCTTCAAGGTCATCACGTGTAACAGATGTTATAACAGAATAATCTGATTTAAGCTGGTTTATTACATCAGAAATAAGAGAGGGTTCATTTAAATTTAATTTATCTGGAAAAGTGCTTTCAACATTACAGAATTTACAATTTCGCGTACAATGCGGTCCCATTACCAGGAAAGTGATATCGTTATTGTTCCAGCAGGTACCTTTGTTTGGGCAAGATGCTTCTTGGCATACAGTATGAAGCCCTTTTTTTTTCAGCATTTTAAGTATGGCACCGGCTTTTTCAGATAAAATAAGGTTTGATCTTATCCAGTCAGGCTTTCTTAAGTATTTATTTTCATTTTTAGTTGTCATAGCATACAGAATTTAAAATGAAAGATCAAAAATAGCAATGAAATATTAGGGATAAACAGCTTTTTAGGAAAGAGGCAAATGATTATACCTATCTTGCGCAAAAGCCACGTCTGTGAGGCTATTGGGTTCTATAGTGTAAAAAAACATTCTTTTTATTATTATTATTTTATATAATAGATACAAGGAATAGTCTGTCATGAAAAAAACAAAAAAGAAAACAGACAAGAAGGAAGAGGCAAAATGGGCCCAGAAGTGGGTAGATTATAAAATAAACGGGTCTATAAAAGCTAAAAAAGAGCTTATTGAACACTATCTTCCTTTTGTCAAATATACTGTTTCAAGAATACTTCCGGGGCTTCCAGCCCATGTACATCCGGATGATCTTATAAGTGCTGGTATTTCAGGTCTGATGGAAGCAGTTGAACACTATGACATACAGACAAAAACCAAATTTGAAAGTTTTTCAAATTTTCGGATACATGGTTCCATAATAGATGAGCTTCGTGCAATGGACTGGGTTCCGCGTTCCATAAGAAATAAAGCCAGAAAACTGCAGACTGCATATTCAGCTTTGGAAAGAAAGCTTGGCCGTCCTGCAACAGACAATGAAGTAGCAGATTTCCTGAATATTCCTATAGATGAATTCGAACAACTTATAAATGAGACAAAAGCCGTTACCATTATCTCGTTAAGCACTCCTGTTAAAAGAGGAGATAATACTAATTTTAGCGAAATTATAGCCGATACTAATGATGAGCTTCCTGCAGATATGATGCAAAAAAAAGACAGGAAAAGATTGATTGTTGAAGCAATTAATAATCTTCCCAAGCAGGAAAGGGCCGTGCTGACTTTGTATTATTATGAGGAGATGACTTTTAAAGAGATTGGTGAGGTGCTTGGAGTTTCTGAATCACGCATATCTCAAATCCACTCAAAAGCTATATTCCGCCTAAGAGGTAGGCTGGATATAAGCGAGGTGGTATTTAATGCGACCTATTGATATTCAAAATGCTATTGATCGTGTTCAGACTGGTGAGCGTTTATTGCAGGCCAGAAAAATGGACGAAAATGATGACAACGAGCGTTTTTCAAAGCGTTTGAGTGAAGAGACTGCTCATAAGAAGGAAAGCGTTAAAGATACTGAGCAGACTGAAGGATTGATAGTAGATGACGAAGGCAGCAACAAGAATCAGTATAGCGGAAAAAAGAAAAAACGAGAGCAAGACGGAAAAGAAATAATAGAAGAAAAAAAGATCAAGGAAGACGGTAAAGGAAACATCCTTGATATGAACGCATAGGTACCTAGAGTATGTCATTTGACATTTCCGGATCACAAGAAGTTTCCCTTTCTATTTCTCAAAAACTTGTAAGAGAGTTAAAAGATACTCTTCATACAGGTCAAATCGTTCAAGGTGTTGTAAAAGAGGCAATAGGTAACAATAAGTATGTCCTTCAGATAAACGGTATTAACACGATCGGCCAAACAGATATTCCTTTAGAAGTAGGCCAGACATTTTTTGCAGGTGTTAGGGAGATTCAGGATAAAGTAGTATTGCATTTTTTAGAAAAGGATCAGCAGGCTGCTTTTTTGCAAGATGATTTAGTAAGAAGAATAACGATCATTTTATCAAAGATGAACATAGCTACTGATAATTTGTCTCTTCAGACGGCAGTAGAGTTTATGAAAAATGAGCTTCCTCTTGATAAAAACAATTTCATGTCTTTTTTAAACCATCTTCGCTCAGAAAGTATTTTTGATGCAGATGACATTAAAACGGCAGTTCTCTTAAATAAAAACGGATTACCTGTTACAGCAAAAACAGTAGGATGGCTGAATGATTTTTTTAAAGGTATAAATCTTGAGAATATACTTGCAAAGGGTACGAATGTTAAAGAGGATGTTTTTCAGTTATCTCATATTATACGGAATATAGAAAATATTTTTTCAGGTTTAAAAGGTGTTTTAGGCAAAACAGATTTTTCTTTAGATGCAGGAGCAGCTCAACAATTTTTAAAAGATATTCCTCTTCAGGGTAATTTGACACCATTACAAATAGAGGAGAAGCTTATTTCTCTTATGAGGGACAGCGGTCTTACTCTTGAGCATAAGATAAAAGAGTCATATATAAAGATACTTCTTTCAGAGGGTGAATTTCACAATCCTATAAAAAATGCTCTTAAGTTTATTCAGGGAATGGATGTTTCAAATAAGGAAGGATCTTCAATTTTTAATTACAGTGATCTTAGAACATCTATGGAAGCTCTTAAAACGGTTGCATCAGAATTTAATGTACTGTTAAAAGACATGTCTTTATCAGAAATAAAAGATTCTTTAAAGCAGGCTCAGTTTGGAGAATATGCATCACAGTTAAAAACAACTACGTATTCATTTCTTGATAAGATACTTGGTTTTTTTAGAGATTTGGAAAAGGCAATGAATATATCAGATAAAACAGTAGAGTCACTTCCAACAGCCCTCCGATCTACAGTTATGGAGTTAATAAAAGCCACCCAGCCATTTCTTAATCAGCAGGACAGGGATTTTTTAAAACAGTTTTTAGATTATGAGCAGCGGGATTCTGTTTTGGGTAATGATGCTAAAAAAGCATTAAACGATATTATTCTTAAGGATGAGGCTGGTTATTCGAAAATGGAGAACGATTTAAAGAACATACTTTTAAAACTTATAGATAAACTGGATGGTTTTTATAAACAGTCATTGAAGGGTGTTATTGGGGATAGTGATTTGCCAAAGGAGTTGCAAAATGCAGATCAATTTGCAAAGGAGAATCTTTTACAGATAATGCGGGAGCAGATAAACTTACAAAAAAATAATACAGATTCTCAGAGTTTTCAAATAGCGGTTCCTTTTATAGAAGGATCTCAGTTAAGAGAGCTTAATCTTTTTTTTCGGCGTGAATCAAAGGGAGAGTCAAAAGATAAAAAGTCTTTTTACACAGCAGCAATTTTTCTAGAGCTCAGCAATATAGGTGGCGTTAGGATAGATCTAAAGATGAGCGGAAAAAATCTGGAGTGTCTTTTTGTGAGCAGTGATAAAGAAGTGGTAAACCTGATAAATAATGAAAAATATCATATAGAGGAGAGTTTTCGTAAATTTAATATGGAGCCGATTGTAAGGGCAGAACAAAGAGATCTTCTAAATGATGAAAAAAAGGAAATGCAAGAAAAAGAGAATGTTATAAGACGTGATTTTTTCCATAAAATAGATATTACGATATGAGAGTATAAGTAAAGTAAATTTATTATTGAATTAATTCAATTTTTATTGTTTAATTATGAAGAAGAAAGAAAACAAAAAAAAAGCAGTTGCTCTTCGTTATGATGAGAAATTAGATAATGCTCCAAAAGTCATGGCAAAGGGAAAAGGGCTTCTTGCTGAACGGATCATAGAGCTTGCAAAAGAGCACGGTATATACACTTATAGTGATCCGGATTTAGTAGAAGTGCTTTCTGCTGTTGAGATTGATGCAGAAATACCTAAAGAGTTATACCGGGCGATAGCAGAGGTGCTCTCGTTCGTTTACAAATTAAATTCATCTTATGGCAGTGGTAAGTAGGGAGATTTAAGATGGGAAATCTGATACTTGTGGTAGATGATCAGGCCTTTATCCGCCACATTCTTGGTGCAGATCTAAAAAAAGAGGGTTTTGAGGTAGATTTTGCTGAAAACGGTCAGCAGGCTCTTCTTAAATTAAAAAACATAAAACCATCTTTAATTCTTTTAGATGTTATGATGCCTGTAATGGATGGCTATGAAACATGCAAGAGGATAAAAACGGATCCTGCTACAAAATCTATTCCTGTTGTTTTTCTGACTGCAAACGCACAAAAATCTGCTGTGGTAAAAGCAGTGCAGGTCGGGGCAGATGATTATGCAGTAAAAAGCCCGGATTCTTCTGCATTAATATCTAAGATAAGAAAATTTGTAGCCTGATAATCAAATAACAATCATCAAATCCCAAAATATAAAAATAAAAACCTTTTTTAACCACGAATTACGCTAATTATTTAAAATCATAAAAACAAGTCAGCCACAAGCTTCAAATTTCAAAAACCAAATTTTTTATTTTTACGCGGTACGGGCAGTTTGATTACAGTCAGGATTAAAACAAGTGGCACCCCTACACACTTTTTAAAAATCCACCCCGTAGGTGGAATTTGTTTTCCTCCTGCGGGGTGGTTCTTTTCTTCCATCATTTACGTTTACAAAGACGCATGCCATGCGTCTCTACGTACATTCTATTTTTTCTTCTGTTATCTGCCCATCGACTATGGACTTTTGACTCTCGACTTTCTTGTTTTTACACGGGCGCAGTCGAGCGGCGCCCCTACTCACTTTTTATTTTTTGTTTTTCTTCGTGTTCCTTCGTGGTTAATTATTTAATAATCTGCCGAAGGCGTCCTTGACCTATCACCTAGAACCCAGAACCTATGACCTGTTTATTTTTTTCCTCTGTGTTCTCGGTGTGCTCTGTGGCTATTTTTTTCGTGCTTTCGTGATAAATGTTTTTTCATTTGTGTTTTCTGTGGCAGATTTTTATTTAGGTTTTTTAAGATTTATATTGAAAAATCTTTCAAAAAATGTGATAAAAAAGGTATACATTTCTTACATTTTTGATAAAATAAATATTTTGTATTTATATTGGGTTCTCAAAAAAAATGGGGTGATAAGTGGATAAGGCTCACATAAAAGCCTCCAGTGATATAGAAAAAATAGAATCATACCAATATCAATTGATAGAAAAGAAATTCTCATTTCTTCTTGAATCTTATTCTAATACTGCTGAGCATGAGCAAGCAGTATACAAGATCAATTCCCTTATGAAGCAAGGGGTAACAGAAGATGAGATTTTTAGTTCATTTACTGGTTTTCGGTTTCCACTTCCGCATTGCATTGCTTTTGCAAGCGGAAAAGGTGGCGTAGGAAAATCAATGCTTGCCACCAACACTGCCGTATATTATGCAAATACAGGAAAGAAAGTACTGTTATTTGATGCAGATTATGGACTTTCGAATGCGAACATATACTTAAATTTCAGGACAGAAAAATCATTGCTTGATTTTTTCCTTTCTGGCGATCCTGAAGATGCATTAGAAATAATCCGTCCCAACCTTCATTACGTTCACACTGGAAGCGGAGATTTAAAGCTTACTGATCTTAAAGAGCATGAATTTATACGAATAAGAAAAATGCTTTTAACGCTTGCAGGAAAATATGATGTCATCATCCTTGATTGTTCACCCGGCATAGGTAGAGGTATAATTCAGACCCTTTCAATGGGTGCTAGAACAGTTTTAGTAACTTCTACTCAGTCATCAGCAATTACAGATACTTATGCTCTTTTAAAAGTTCTTTGTCAGACAATAATAAATCCTCATTGCGGGATAGTAGTAAACATGGCCCGCAGCATAAATGAAGCTGAAAATGCTTTTCAGCGTATTTCACTTTGTGCAAAAAAGTTTTTAAAACGCGATATCGATTTTTTAGGAATAGTCCCGTATTCTTTTAAAATAAGTCAGTCACTAAATAATAGAAAGCCTATCGTAAGTATGTATCCAACGGATATAAGAAGCGGTAAGCGTATAATTGATCTAGCAAAAAAGCTCTTTTCAAGTATAGAAAATGAAAAAATGCAGAGGTCTAAATAAGAATTTTCTAAAATTTAAATGATATTGTAAACGGGGGATACAAACATTAAGGAGGAACGAGGAATGGTAACTGTCTTGCAGGAGCAAACAAAAATGAGTAGCTTTTTGGAGTTTTTTGGTTTTGAAAATGATCCGTTTCCGGATAATTTGAATTTGGATTATTATTTTAAAAGTGAAAGTAATGAGCAGGCTTTTTATAAAATGCTCATGTGTGTAGAGCATAACATTTCTCTTGGACTTGTTACCGGAGATTCGGGGACTGGAAAAAGTCTTTTAGGGCAAAGGCTTCTTGTGGGACTTAATGAATCAAAATACCAGACGGCTCTAGTACTGGTTACTCCAGGTATGACAAGGACCAATTTTCTTAAGGAATTATGTTTTGAGCTTACAGGGGACGAAAATGTTTTTGATATCAGAGATTCTCATACAGTATTAAAACATATTCAAAATGAAGTTATAGAGTTGTATGAAAAAGATAAAAAAGCGGTTATAATTATTGATGAAGCGCATTTTTTAAGTTCAAACGCGCTTCATATTTTAAGGACTCTTAGCAATATTGAAATACCCGAGAAGAAGCTTATAACTTGCATATTACTGGCCGAGAGCAGCTTTTTAAGGCGTTTAAGGCATTCTTCTTATAAATCGCTTGATAGCCGTATGTATGTAAGAGAGAGCATAATGCCGCTTAGCAGCAGTGAGATAGAGCAATATGTTAAATTCAGGATAGCAGCAGCAGGTGGTAATGTTGAGATAGTTGATGATGATGCATATGAAGTTATTGCTGAAAAATCAAAAGGTCTTTTAAGGCAGAATAATAAAATAATGACACTAGCTCTTATGAATGCATTTTTTGCTTCACACAGAAGTATAACTTCTGATATGATAAGAAGTATTCAGGACTAGCAGGTAAAACGTGGCTTTAAAAAGCAAAAAAAGAACATCTTTAAGAAAAAATGGTAAACTGTTTCTTAGAGAGAATAAGGACGTTTTGCAAAAGCGACCTGAAGAAATACTTTGGGCCACGGACGAAGCAATAACAAGGAGAAATTTATATGGGGGAAAAAGCGATACTGATTGTAGATGATCATGGAGCTCTTCGTTATATTCTAAGCTTCGATCTTCAAAAAAAAGGATTTAAAACAATTACAGCAGGTAGTGGAGAAAAAGGTATCGAATTAGCCCAGAAAGATAAACCTGATCTTATTCTTCTTGATGCAATGATGCCTGGTATAGATGGTTTTGAAACCTGCCGCAGATTGAAACAGGATGAAGATACTAAAAATATTCCTGTATTAATGGTTACTGCAAAATCTCAGCGTGAGGATGTTTTGGAAGGATTGCAAGCAGGTGCAGTAAGTTATATGGTCAAACCATTTAAATTCGAAGAGCTTTTCAATAAAATAGTAGAGATCATTGGAGAACCGTGATACGGATTCCTTTGGTCTTACCTTTTTAAGAGAGTAATTGCTTATGAAAAAAGTAAACACAGCTGAACTTGAAGCAGGCATGAAAATAGCGCAGAAGGTAGAGAACGCAAATGGCATGGTTCTTTTGCCTGAAGGAATCGTTCTTACAGAAGCCCATATAGGAAGATTAAAAAAATGGGGTATTGAATCGATCTTTGTAGAGGGTGAGGGCGAAGATGGAGGTGGAGGCGGTGTTGTTCCTTCAATGGAATTAAGCGAAGAATTCATAAAAAACCTTGATCATAAATTTGAAAAAGTAAAAGACGATCCTATAATGCAGGGTATTTATGAAGCAGTTAAAAACGTTGCATCCCAGCAAAGTGAGACGGAGACATAATGGCAGTTGATGAAAAAAAACTAAAGGGGATAGTTGACGGTATAGTTGGTTTGCCGACTTTACCTACAGTTTTAACAAACGTCACTAAAATGATGCAGAACCCAAGGGTTTCTGCAGCACAAGTCGGAACAGTAATACAGAGTGATGTTTCATTGACAGCTAAGATCCTCAAGCTTGTAAATTCTGCTTTTTATGGTTTTCCAAACAGAATAAGTACAGTTACTCATGCAATAGTAATTTTAGGTTTTAATGCAGTAAGAAGCACAGCTATGAGTGTTTCAGTATTTGACAGTTTCGGAGGCGGAGGTGCAACAGAGGGTTTTGATAGAATGGATTTTTGGAAGCATTCTATAGGAACTGCAGCAACCGCAAGAATACTCGCAAAAAAAATGAATATGAAAGAGCTTGAAGAAGCTTTTATTGCAGGCTTGCTTCATGATATTGGGCTAATTATATTAGATCAGTTTGTTCATGCTGAATTTGTAGAGATATTAAAATTAGTAAAAGAAAAAGATATGCTTATAAGAGATGCGGAAAGGGAGGTTTTGGGTGGTGTTACTCATTCGGAAATAGGAGGCTGGTTGGGAAGAAAGTGGAATATGGCTCCTGCTCTTGTTGAAGTTATTGAGAACTATCATAGTCCTTCAACTGCATCTGATAATTATCAATTATCTTGTATAGTGCATGTGGCAGATCTTTTGACCAAGGCGCTTAGTATAGGAAATTCCGGGGATAGCCGTATGCCTCTTGTAAATAAGAGTGCGTGGGAGAAGATTAACATTGCTATGCCTGCTTTACCTTCGGTTCTACAGGAAGTGCTTGAATCAGCAAAAAAATCTGAAGCATTTTTTACCATGGTCAATAAGTGATACTTTTCACTTCCACAAAACGGCACATTAAAAAAACCCTATGAGTACAGAAGAAATAACAAAACTCGAGCAAGAGCTTGATTTTTTACAAACCACTAATACGGGCCTTCGCCGTTCTCTGGACGAACTTACAATTTTGCAGGAAATGCTTAAAGGTATTTCTGAAGAGCGTACTATAAAAGATATTATATCCCGGTTCTTTGATATCATAAAAAAGACATTTACTGTAAAGGGCTACATCTTTTTTGAAAAAGCAGAAGATAAAAGCATATCTCCTGTTCATTATGAGCATCTTACCGAGTGGGATCTGACGGAAAAATACGGTATAAACAAAGGTATTCTTGAGTGGGCTATTAATGAAAAGCAGATATCAAACATTCCTGCAATTTGCGAGGGAGAAGAAGAAGCATCTTTACTGATGATCCCTTTTAATACTGCTAACAAGGATTACGGAATAATAGCTATTGGAATTGAGAGCGGTGCTGATGAAGCTTTAACGCTTAATGTTTCTGAAAACCTAAAACTTTCGGCCTCGCAGGCTGCAACAGCAATAGAGAATGTCCATTTATATAAGGACATAGAAGAAGATAAAGCAAATATATCTGATCTTAAAAGCTTGATGTTAAATATTTTAGATAGTCTTGTAAATGGAGTTACGACTATAGATAAAGATAAAAAGCTGGTCCACATGAACCGCAATGCTTATATCATGTTTGGTATCACTGAAGAAGAAGTTGTAGGCAAAAAATATAGTGACTGTTTTCCGGAACAATTGGTAAGTGTTATAGATTTTATTTTAAAAGAGACTTATGAAAAAGGTTTTGTGTTGGATTATCAGGTCAATTATGAGCTTATAGGCGGAGTAAATATTCCTATTGGTATGAGCACGAATGTATTAAGGGATGATGATTTAAAGATAATAGGAGTTACTATTTTAAGCAGGGATATGACAGCTTCTCAGGAGCTGGACCGATTAAGAAAACTTGATAAATTAAAAAGCGATTTTGTATCAACTGTATCTCATGAGCTTCGTTCTCCTCTTACAACAATAAAAGCATATCTTGATACTCTAATAAACCGTGTAGATGAAGATGATAAAGAAACTCGCAATATGTTCATAAAAACGATAGAGACGGAAGCAAACAGGCTTTCCCGTCTTATAGAGGAGATGCTCGATCTATCTCGTATAGAATCCGGAAAGATCCAGCTAGAGCTTAAATATATTGACCTTACTGAGGTAGTAGAGAATACAGTTAATCTTTGTAAAGTGCAAAGTGAGACACATACCATTCACTCTGATATACCGTCAGATCTTCCAAAAGTAATGGCAGATACAGATAGGCTCACCCAGGTTTTTATAAATCTTTTAAACAATTCGATCAAATATTCTCCAGAGGGTAAAAACATTTGGGTAAAGTTATATGAGCAGGAGAATTCTCTTAGGATTTCTTTTAAGGATGAAGGTCTTGGATTGAAATCTGAGGATAAATACAAGGTATTTGAAAAATTTTACCGTGTTGATTCGCAAAAGACTTCAGATATTGGCGGCACAGGTTTGGGTTTGCCGGTAGTAAAAAAGCTTGTAGAGATGCATCACGGAAAAATTATTGTAGAAAGTGAAATAGATAAAGGCTCTGAATTTATAGTTGTATTACCTATTAAAGAATCTTGATACATCTTCATAAGGTCTAAATTGATTGATTTAAACAAGTTTTTTGATTGCTTTGATCTTGGGATGATCGTCATCCCTCCTAAAGAAAATTTTTATATTACTCCAAAAGCCTGTTCTTATCTTGCTTGTGATAATGACATTTCAGCATCTTCCTTAAAAGACTTATTAAAAAAAATGACGGGTATTTCTTTAGAGGATGTAATCGGTGTTTGCAGAAAAGAGAGAAGAGATCTTGTTTCTTTCACTTCTTTTCCTAAAAAAACAGATGATGAAGAAAGGGTTAAGTTAGGTGCATTAAAATTCTATTATTTTTTTAGTGATGCTAAAGATAATGCAGCCAGCAACAGTATAATGATTATAATCAGAAAAGCAAAAAGTCAGGCAAAAGCCCGGGAGATAAAACATGAGTTAACTGCAATGGCGGTCCATGATATTAAAACTCCACTTTCTTCTGTAAAGGAATCGTCATCGCTTGTATGGGACGGCACAGTAGGAGAGCTAAATGAAATGCAGAAAAAATGTATGGATATAGCTCATGTGGAAATAAACCGTCTTCAGAGTATTTTGGAGGAGATCATAAGGATCGGAGATTTTGATGAACATTCTGTAGATGAAGATTTTTCATTGGTCAATATCGCACCATTGATGCAGAGAATAACTAATCTTACAAAAGAAAAGTGCCTGAAAAAAAAGATAACGATAAGCTTGGAGATAACACTTCTTGATGAAGTAAAAATATTTGCAGAGAAAGAAAAATTAAAGAGTAGTTTAAGTTATATACTTGGTTATGTTCTAGATAACGCACTTGATAACAGTAAGGTTGTTTTAAAAGGAAGTAGAAATGATACTGGAATGAATCTTGAGTTTATTTTTATAGGTTCAATACCGCCTAAGGATATAAGAGATGCTTTTTTTACAAATTTCTGGGAGGATAAACAAAAGACATTGATACGAAAAGATAATATAGATGCTTTTAGTCTCAGGATGAGTTATTTCGTAATAACAGATTTGGGTGGGAAGTTAAGTATTTCAGAAGATGGTGATAGAAAAACTTTTAACGTTGTTTTACCCGCCTACGCATGACCGGTGCTGCGAATACGGAGATATCTTTTAAGCGAGGTTTTACCTGTAAAAGATTAAGGTGTTTTTTTTAAATTATATAAATTAAGGAGAAAAAAATATGGGTGAGAGTATAAGAGAATTATTTGATCGTGTTGAAGCTGATGGAAAAGTAACTAAAGAAGAAGTCCATGAAATAAACAGAGCCATTGGTGAAGACGGTAAGTTAGATTATGAAGAAAGAAGTTTGCTGGAAAAAATGTCAGAAAAGATAAGAAACGGCGAATTGGAAGAAATACCGTAAGAGAAAAAAGAAGGCCATAGGTTCTGGGTTCTAGGTGATAGGTCAAGGTCCTTCGATTCGTGTCACTCACTCAGGATTTTAAAACGCTTCGCTGATTATTGTAAATTAACCACGAATTACACGAATGAACGCGAAGAAAGAAGAAAGTAGTAGGGGCGGTTCGCGAACCGACCTTTTTTGTTTTAAAAGCAAAAAATAAAAAGTGAGTCCTCCCAACAAAATGGCGGATCTTTGATAGGGTACGAGCCTGCCCGTACCGTGTAAAAATAAAACATTGTCATTGCGAGGAGAGAAGCAACGTGGCAAACCCCGTAAAAAAAAGTAAATGGGAAAGTTTAGACAGGATTAACAGGATAAAAAAGGATTCAAAAACGCAAAACATTGTCATTCCTGCGCATGCAGGAATCCCCGTAAAAAAAAACCTATTTAACCACGAAGGTCACGAAGAACACGAAGAAAAAATTAGACGGGAAGGATAAACGGGATATTTTGCCTTTTCGTCCGTCGTCCTAGCAAAGCGGTCATCCATCGTCCCTCGTTTTCTTCTTCTGCTTTTTAATATCTCGCTTTAGCGTTTTTTAATCCTGAGCGACCGAAGGAAGTCGAAGGCTCCTTGACCTATCACCTAGAACCCAGAACCTAAAACCTTCTTTTATCTTTTCCCCTCTGTGTCTTTTCTGGCTATAAAAAATCCACCCCGTAGGCACTAGTGTCCCAACGTTCATA